>JAKJBW010000026.1 GCA_022706785.1 Bacillota bacterium | reverse complement strand
CCGCCACGAAAAGAACATCACACTAACAAGCTACTGCGAAGTTGTGCTTACTGACCATGATTCAGACGAAGCGCACCCCGCCTTTTCAAACCTGTTTGTGCGCACCGAGTTTGACGAAAAATATGGCGCTTTGATCGCCAACCGCAGATCAAGGAACAATAGCGCCGATACCCTATGGGCATTCCACTGCCTATCGGTTGACGGGCAGCTGACAAGCCCGATAAGCTATGAAACCGACCGTGCAAGGTTCATAGGCAGGAATAACACAGCCGCAAACCCTGTTGCTATGCGCCCCGGACAACCCCTTGAAAATTCGGTCGGAGCGGTGCTTGACCCTGTTTTTTCAATCAGATGCCGCGTTAAAGTACCTGTCGGAGGAACGGTATCCGTCAGCTTTACCACAGGCATGGCACACAACCGTGACGAAGCGGCACTCATGTGCAGCAAATATTCCAATGTCATCGGTTCAGATACCGCCTTTGAAATGGCGCAGACCAGAATGCGCCTGGAAAACAAGTATTTTGCATTGAAGGAAGGTGAAGAAGAAGAAATACTCGGTCTTCTTCCCCACATCCTGTACAGCAGCCCGCTGAAGGAAAAGTACGCCGATATATACGCGCGCAACCGCCTGCCAAAAAGCGCGCTCTGGGCACAAGGGATATCGGGCGATCTGCCGATACTTTTGCTCAGGATCGCCAATACGGATAATATATCTATGGTAGACAGAATGCTTAAAGCCCACGAATACTTCAGCCTAAAAGGACTTGCCTGCGACCTTGTGATTTTGTGTAATCAGGAAGCAAGCTACACCCGGCATCTTTTCGACGCGGTTCAGGAACGCGTTTCGATAAGCTATGCAAGGTATATGCAAAACCAAAACGGAGGTGTGTTTGTACGTAACACTTATGCCATGTGCAAGGAAGAGGCGGAGTTGCTTGTTAAGGCCGCCAGGGTAGTTGTAGAGGCGGGTGATGTCCGCCTGGCAGGACACGTAGAGGTTCCAAGGTATGCGTCGGCGTGTAATGTGGTACGCCTTGCCAGTCAGCATAACGCTTATGAGCCAAGTATTCCCGCGGTTGAATTCTTTAATGGCTACGGTGGGTTTGACGCCGTTACCGGCGATTATGTCATTGTATTAAAGGATTTCCAGTCTACGCCCCTGCCATGGTGCAATGTTTTGGCAAACAAGGCCTTCGGATGTATTGTGACAGAATCCGGCGGAGGCTACAGCTGGCAATGCAACAGCCGTGAAAACAAGCTCACGCCGTGGAGCAATGACCCTGTTTCAGACACCGTGGGCGAAGCCTGCTATCTGAAGGATACCGACAGCAAGGAAATCTTTACAATAACGCCAAAACCCCTGCGGACATCCGGCACCTATGTAGTGCGCCACAGTATGGGCTATACCGAATACCGGCATAACGCCATAGGAATTGAGGCGGTCCAGACCGTTTTTGTGCCGCCGGATGAGCCGGTTAAAATTATTATGATCAAATTAAAGAACACCACTGACCGGCGCAGGAACTTTTCGGCAACTTATGTCTGCCGCCCTATATTGGGTGCGACGCCCGACTTTAACCGCTTTGTTAAAACCAGCTATGACGGTGATGTGCTTTACATGGAAAACACATATAACGCCGAATTTCCCGACACTGCGTTTCTTTCGTGCAGTGAGCCGCAAAGCAGCATAACGGCGGACGCAAGAAAATTCGTATCTGAAACAGGCGGCATTCCCATAGCGCTGCATGACGATTCACTTGACGGCAAAACAGGCGCCGGATTCGACTGCGTCTGTGCTATGCAGGCCGTTTACAGCATAGAGCCCGGCAGCGAAAAAACCGTTGTATTTGTTTTAGGCCAGTGCCATTCCAAAGAAGAAATCGTAAAGCTGACCCAAAAATACACCGGTACCGTAGCAGCAGAGTACAGTCTTGATCGTACACGTTCATTCTGGAACGAGCTCACAGGGAGTATACAGGTAAAAACCCCCGACGCTTCCATGAACTTTATGGTAAACAAGTGGCTGCTTTATCAGACGGTGGTATGCCGGATGTTTGCAAGAAGCGGGTTTTATCAGGCCGGCGGCGCATACGGGTTCCGTGACCAGCTGCAGGATTCCTTGTCGCTGCTCCACATGCGGCCGCAGCTGACGAAAGAACAAATATTGCTCCATGCGGCGCATCAGTTCAAAGAAGGCGACGTGCAGCACTGGTGGCATGAGGTAAAGGTTTCGCAGGACGGAGCTGACCGCGGCATACGCAGCAAATGCTCCGATGATTTGCTATGGCTTGTATATACGGTATGCGCATACATTGAAGCGACCGGTGACAGTGCTATTTTAAGTGAGCAGATACCTTATCTTGAAAGCGAGCTGCTTGACGAAGAAACTGACGAAAGATACGAAGTGCCCAAGGTCTCGCAGGAAAGCGGCAGCCTTTATGACCACTGTGTGCGCGCTGTCAGAAAGAGCATGCATACCGGGGAACATGGCTTGCTGCTGATGGGAAGCGGAGACTGGAACGACGGCATGAATACGGTGGGCAACAAGGGCAAGGGCGAAAGCGTGTGGCTGAGCTGGTTTGCTTATGATATTTTCAATCAATTCATTCCCATATGCACTCAGCAAGGCGACGAGCAATTTGCCCAAGATCTCCAAGCCTTCGCCAAAGCGCTTGCGGGCAGCCTTGAAGCCTCGGCATGGGGCGGGAACTGGTATCGCCGCGCATATTTTGACGACGGCACGCCTTTGGGATCGGTGGACAACGGTGAATGCTCAATCGACGCCATTGCACAGGCCTGGTCTGTGATTTCGGGTGCGGCGGACAATGCAAAAGCCAAAACAGCTATGGAAGCACTGGAGCGTTATCTGGTAAAGCGTGAGTACGGCCTTATTATGCTGCTTACTCCCCCGTTCGATTCCGGTGAACTGCAGCCCGGCTATATTAAGGGCTATGTTCCGGGAGTGCGTGAAAACGGCGGTCAGTACACGCACGCGACCGCATGGATCGTCATGGCATTTGCCCGCCTGGGCGACGGCAATAAGGCCTGGGAATATTTTAATATGCTCAATCCTGTCAACCATGCGCGCACGCCTATAGAAATCATGCAGTACAAAGCCGAGCCGTATGTCGTATGCGCCGATGTTTATGCCAATCCCCAGCATATGGGGCGTGGCGGCTGGAGCTGGTACACAGGCTCGTCGGGCTGGTTCTATAAAGTGGCCACAGAAGAAATACTGGGCTTAAAACGCCGCGCGGATAAGCTGTTTGTGGAACCATGCATCCCAAACAGCTGGAAGGAATTTGAGGTTTGGTACAGGTTCGGCTCTGCACACTATCATATCACGGTCAAAAACGACGAAGATATGTGTAAAGGTAAATCAATTTACACTTCGTCAGATACTGATATCACCGGCAATTGCATAGCGCTTTGCGATGATGGAAAAAAGCATCATATTGAAGTGAAAATCAGCAACAAGAGCGAGGTTCTTACAGGTACGGGTCAACTGTAAAAAACCTTGGAAAACCATGTCTGTTTGTGCTATACTCTGTAGGTGAATACTTTAGGAAGGACGGACAGACATGATTTTCAAGTCACTATCCACAGGTATGCAAATATCTCACATTGTACTCGGGACAGACGGCTTCGGCGTGGGCGTAGAACAAAAAGACGCCTTTGGCATGATGGACAGGTATGCAGAGCTGGGCGGCAATACCTTAGATACCGCCAGAATATACGGTATGCAATCCCCCGGCGGGCCAAGCGCCAGTGAAATTGTGATAGGCAATTGGCTGGCGGATCGGGGCGGTCGCGATAAAATTGTTCTGTCCTCAAAATGCGCCCATCCTCCGCTTGGCAATATGACTCAAAACAGGCTTTCCGAGCGGGAAATTGAGCGGGATATTGATGACAGCCTGCGGATGCTCAAAACAGAGTATATCGATATCATGTGGCTGCATCGGGATGATGTGAAGGTCCCGGTGGCTGGCATTATAGATACCATGAACCGTATGGTGAAAAAGGGGAAGATCCGCATATTCGGCGCCTCCAACTGGTGTGCGCAAAGATTGGCGGACGCGCAAAGCTATGCGCACCGCTCAGGCCAGCAAGGCTTCTGCGCAAGCCAGATCAAATGGTCCGCCGCCATAACACGGCCTGATTATATTGACGATCCTACCCTTGAAGAAATGAATAAGGCTCACTACAATTATTATAAAGAAACCAAAATGCCTGTGTTCGCTTACGCGTCACAGGCAAAAGGTTTTTTTTCAAAATATCATGCCGGCGGTGAGGCGGCGCTGTCCGATAAGGCACGCGCACGTTACCTCTGCAAACAAAACACAGACACATACCGCAAGCTGTTGAAGCTGTGCAAAGAACTGGACATCTCATTGGCGGCAGCGGCGGTTTGTACGCTCACATCAAACCCCGACTTTGCCACAATGGCAATCGCAGGCTGCAAAAACACAGCGCAGCTTGAAGACACCATGGCGGGCGCAGATCTTACACTGCCGGAAGATATTGTAAAAGACATCATGGGCTGCTGACGGCATGCTTTTCCCGGTTATTTTTCCGCTGCAAGGTCAAAAAACCTTTTGGTCAGCTCCGCAAAATAATATTCCCCATAGATAATGGAACTATTAACAAATGTCCCCGCAGGCATGTTTGCGACAGCCTGACCGATAATACCCTCGTCGGTATAGTTCATGGCATATTTATTGTATAGCGTGGAATAGATCGTATAGGCCGCGTCTTTGTAGAAGGTATCGCCTGTAGCTTTATAGATATCCAGAAGCCCGCAGGCCGTTATGCTGGCTGCCGATGTGTCGCGCGGCTCTTTTGCATCTCCTGTAAATATCATATCCCATTTCGGGATCAAGTCATCCTCTGTCTTTTCAAAGAACACGTCTGCGCATTTCTTTGCGCTCTCCAAAAAGCTCTTATCCCCTGTCGCATTATAGCACTGCGCCATGCCGTAAATAACCCACGCCTGTCCTCTTGCCCAGCAGGAGCTGTCGGAATAGCCCTGTGCTGTCCGCTCATACTTCGGCGTCCCGTCTGGATTGAACACAAAGGTATGCGCCGTGGTATAATCAGGCCTGATAATATACTGCTGCGTCATCTGCGCATGCTTAACGGCCGCATCGGCATATTTTTTATCACCGGTAAGCTCGCTGCATACAAACAACAGGTCCAGATTGCACATGGTGTCGGCAAGCATTCTGTTTTTGTTTTCCTGCGCGGATAACCCCTTTCCAAAAACGTTCCACGCCTGAATATAGCCCGTCGGCTTCACGCGCTCCAGCATCGCGTCACCGGCATCTATCACCATAGCCAAGGCGTCCTGGGAGCCTGTTTCCAGATATTCTTTGTAATACGAGTTCATAAAGACGAATCCCAAATCGTGCATATAGCATTGCCTGTCGTTTAAAAATCCCGTCCTGATCTTCTCGGAAGCCTTGCGAGCCGCGCTTAGATATTGTTTGTCCTGACTCATATCGTAGCTAAGGTAATTAATGCCCGGATAATAGCCAACGGTCCAGTCAGGGACATCCACCATAACATAGACGCCGTCCTTGGTTCCCTTAGGAAATTGGTCTCCGGCCTTGCTGTTTATTTTCTTGACTTTATTAAGCACCAGTTTTTTCGCCTGCTCAAGCAGGTCGGTATCAATTTCAGCCGCATTAAAAATCACGCGCTTAAACACCCCTATCTTTTGTGTATTGTCGTCATATGTAACCTCGGCCCCGAAGGTTTCGGAAATAAATCTAAGCGGGACCATGGTGGTATCTGTGGCCAGCTCCGCGGCGGCCAAAAGCACTTCATTTTTCCCATTCACCGTTGCATTTTTGCTGCCTATCGTAAGCTTGATCGCCATGCCGGAAGCATCGATGCTTACCGTTTGGCTTTCCCCCTCCCAGCCCACCTTGGCGCCAAACGCCTCGGTGATCACCCTGACCGGAACCAGTATGGTGTCATTTACCAGATAAGGCGTTCTTACGGTGACCTTCTTGTCGTTGATTGTGAGCTTATCCTCACCTACCGCAAATGAGATATTAACCAGCTTTACAGATTTGCTGACATTTGCTCCGGCAGTTTCTTTGGTACCGTTTCCCGACATCGCCGGCGCACAGGCCGTACAGAAAAGCATTATGGTAAGTATCATTGCCGCCAGTTTCTTCATGGGACACAGAGCCTCCTTGTATTTTTGAACACAATTACTATCTCAGTTTAACATAAATACCGGCGCTTGTCCATTAATTATTGACACAAAAATTAACAAAATAAAGCGGTCCGCACCCGCACAACGTATTTATAACAATTTTCTGTATTCCATATAAGCGCATCCCGAAAACGGAATGCGCTTATATGGATCTGTCCTTCAGCAGCGTGGCTGCTTTACCACGCCGGGCTTGTAGGGAATCAGAAATTCAGGAATTCCGGTAACACGCGGCGCAATGCTGTACATTTGATAAAAAATCACCACGCCTTGCGGCTTCAAGTAAAAATTGTCATCGTCAAATTCTTCCTCCGCATTTTCCCGGTAGTTTTCAAAGTACATATTTTCATCCTGAGCCATCTGCTCGGTAATCTGCGCTATGATTTTTTCAATTGCGTAATCTTCGTCTTTTATGTATTTGTCAAGGTCTTCGCGCCTGCCTGTTTTCAGGCTCCATGTGTCGGAATATCTGGTGACATTGCCGTTTGCCCCGCCCGTGTAGACATATCTGTCTATGTACAAGCTAAGCGTGCAGTTGTCATTGTATGTCACTTCAAAGTTTTCCACCGCTTCATACGCACGGATAGGATAACCGTTTTCTACGGAATATTCATAATTCTCCAATGCGTAGCCGAACAGTATCCTGCAGCAGTATCGCTCAAAAGCAAGCGCTCTGATTTTGTAATAGGTATTGATTCTGATAATCGCCTGCCTGAAAGCGCTTGATTTAAATTGGGGATATTCTATTTTGTAGTGCAAAAGCAAATTGTCTTTATGATACATGTTATCCTCAAGTGTAAAGCTTTCCACCTCTACAGTCTTAAACGCCATATTAACGCCTCCTTCAATGCAGTATATGCCGTGCAAGACCTATTTGCTATAGTATACGCCCAAATAAAGGCAACAGAAGCGCACAAAAAAGCGCCTTTAGCGTAAACTAAAAGCGCAGATTACTTACCGGAGCATCCCGGCTGGAGCGGATGATGGGAATCGAACCCACGTAGCCAGCTTGGGAAGCTGGAACTCTGCCATTGAGTTACATCCGCATATTTGCCCGACATTAAACCCGAGCAAAAATATATTAACGTTTTTTTTACTGTCTGTCAATACCCAAAGTGCGTTTTACGGCAGAAAAAAACGAAATAATCTGTTTTGTCATAACAATGACGACAATTCTGCGTCAATCGCTTTTGCCGCAGCGCGTCCTGCACCCATAGCCAAAATAACGGTAGCCGCCCCTGTGGTAGCGTCACCGCCGGCGTATACCAGCTTCCTGCTGGTCTCCCCGTTCTCATTCACCAGAATGGTTCCTTTTTCACTCACGCCAAGGCCGTCCGTGGTCTGCACAAGCAAAGGATTGGGCGACTGCCCCACAGCGATCACCACAGTGTCCGCCGGTACAATATGCTCGCTGCCGGCCACCTGGACAGGCCGCCGCCTGCCGCTCGCGTCAGGCTCACCCAACGCCATGCGCACACATTCAACCCCTGTGACAAAGCCTTTTTCATCGCCCAGAATGCGCTTGGGATTGGTAAGCGTCATAAATACGACTCCTTCTTCCTTGGCATGCTCCACTTCCTCAAGCCTTGCGGGCATCTCCTTTTCACTGCGGCGATACGCAATCGTGACTTCTTCCGCTTTAAAGCGCAGCGCACAGCGCGCAGCATCCATCGCCACGTTTCCCCCGCCGACGACTAAAACCCTTTTCCCCACATTCACAGGCGTGTCAGACTTCGGGAACCGATACGCCTTCATCAGATTGATTCTGGTCAAAAACTCATTGGCGGAATAAACGCCGTTTAAGTTTTCGCCGTCAATTCCCATAAAGCCCGGCAGGCCTGCTCCCGTACCGATAAAGACAGCACCAAAACCGTGTTCCTTCAAAAGCTCGTCTACTGATAATATCTTGCCTATCACCATGTTAAGCGCTATTTTAACACCCATATTTTCCAAGGCTTCGATCTCTTTTTTAACAATGTCCTTGGGCAGACGGAATTCGGGGATGCCGTAGCTAAGCACGCCCCCGGCGCAGTGCAACGCCTCAAATATGGTAACGTCATAGCCCCGTTTTGCCAAATCCCCCGCACACGAAAGTCCTGCAGGCCCCGCGCCTATCACCGCGACCTTTTTGCCGTTCTTTTGTATTCTGGGCGTTTCTTCCGTGTAATTCTGCATAAAATAATCCGCCGCAAACCGCTCCAGCCTGCCGATTGCAACGCTTTCACCCTTGATATTTCGCACACACTGGCGTTCGCACTGATTCTCCTGAGGGCACACCCTGCCGCAGACAGCCGGCAAAGTGTTTGTCTCTTTTATTTTCAAATACGCGCCTTCAAAATCCCCCTCGGCAATCAGTGAAATGAATTCCGGTATCCTAACCGCCACAGGGCAGCCCTTCACGCAGGGCTTGTGCCTGCAGTTCAAGCAGCGCTTAGCCTCTTCAATCGCCATCTGCGGCGTGTAGCCATGCGTCACCTCCCCAAAATTGTGCGCACGTATTTTGGCGTCCTGTTGGGGCATTTCCACCTTTTTAAGCGACATATTAGGCATCAAACGCACCTCGCAATCTGCACCCCGGATCTTCAAAGGACTGGTGTTCCTTGTCTTTATAAAAGGTACTTCTGAGGATCGCCGAATCAAAATCGACCAAATGCCCGTCAAAGTCCGGTCCGTCCACACAGGCAAATTTTGTTTCGCCGCCAACGCATACCCTGCAGCCCCCACACATGCCTGTGCCGTCGATCATAACAGGGTTCATGGAAACCACGGTAGGGATACTGTGCGGTCTTGTCAGCTCACTGACCGCGCGCATCATGAAAAGGGGGCCTATCGCGATAACCAGATCGTATTTGGTTCCCGCTTCAAGCCGCTCTGAAAGCCTTTCCGTCACAAAGCCCTTAGTTCCATTTGAGCCATCGTCTGTGGTAATAATTAAATTATCGCAAACATCCCGCATTTGTTCTTCAAGGATAATAAGATGTTTGCTGCGAAAGCCCGCTATCAAATCCACTTTAACGCCAAGCTGGTGCAGCTTTTTAGCCTGGGGATAGGCGATCGCGCACCCTAAACCGCCGCCCACGACGGCAACCTTTTGATACCCCGCCAAATGGGAAGCCATGCCAAGCGGCCCGGCAAAATCCAGAACCGCATCCCCTTCATCCTGCTCGGACAAAAGCTTTGTGGTCTTGCCGACGATTTGAAAGATGATGGTCACTGTCCCTGCGTCACGGTCAAAATCCGCTATGGTAAGCGGTATTCTCTCCCCCGCCTCATTGACTCTTAATATAATAAACTGGCCCGGCTCCGCTTTTTTGGCGATCAGAGGCGCTTTTATATCCATTAAAATTATTTGGTCATTTAACACTTTCTTCCTTTTTATTCGATACATTTTACCCCTCGCTTCCTGCTGATAATAAAAATCCTTGAAAATATTATACACTATTTGGCCCGCCATTTCAACAAAAAAACGTGCGTTATGCTTGTTAAATCCTTGTCATATCCAAAACCTCTGGACAAATCCAGAAATTTGCGGTAAATTTACATCATAAGAAAATATCACCAAGAATGAAGTTGAAATTTTATTAACCTGAAACGGAGCAGGACTATGAAAAACAAGACAGTATTTGTGTGCAGTGAATGCGGAAACGAAACGTCGAAATGGTTTGGCAAATGTCCGGCCTGCGGGTCGTGGAACACGCTGACAGAGGAAGCGGCCGTTCTCAAGCCCGCCTCTGCAGGCGCAAAGGGCTCTTTGGGCGCTCTTTCCGCCTACACCAAACCCCAAAAGCTCTGCGAGCTTGAACTGTCCGACGAGCCCAGGTTTTCTGTCGGCATAAACGAATTTGACAGGGTGCTTGGCGGAGGCATGGTCGCCGGCTCCTTGGTGCTGGTTGGCGGCGACCCGGGGATCGGCAAATCCACCCTTCTTTTGCAAATCTGCAACACGCTTGCCCAAAACGGCAGTGTTTTATATGTTTCGGGCGAAGAATCGCCAAACCAGCTTAAAATGCGCGCCTCACGCCTGGGCGTCAGCACAGATTCGCTGTATATCGTATCACAGGTCAATATGGACGCTGTGATAAAAAACATTGAGGAAACAGCGCCCAATGTCGTTATCGTGGATTCTATCCAGACCATGTACAACCCCGCCATTGCCTCCGCGCCAGGCAGCGTATCGCAGGTGCGCGACGTGACCATGACGCTCATGCGCAAGGCAAAGGAAGGCGGCATATCCATGTTTGTTGTGGGGCATGTGACTAAAGACGGCGGGATAGCGGGACCTAAGGTTTTGGAGCATATGGTAGACTGCGTGCTTTACTTTGAAGGTGATCGCCACCAGAGCTACCGCATACTGCGCAGCGTTAAAAACCGCTTTGGCTCCACCAATGAGATCGGCGTATTTGAAATGCACGATACCGGCCTTGCAGAGGTGGCAAATCCGTCTATGGCGCTCTTAGACGGCAGACCCGCAGGCGTTCCCGGCACCTGTGTCCTCTGCACCATGGAAGGCAGCCGCCCTATTTTGGCCGAGGTGCAAGCGCTTGTGGCCACAACGGCGTTCGGCATCCCCCGGCGGACGGCAAACGGTATGGACTACAACCGCATTGCCATGCTGATGGCTGTGCTGGAAAAGCGGGTCGGGATGAGCCTGGGCAATCAGGATGCCTATGTCAATGTCATCGGCGGCCTGCGCCTTGACGAGCCGGCAGCGGACCTTGGCGTTGTTTTGGCCATCGCCTCAAGCTTTCGCGGCTTTACTATGCCCGACGATCTGGTGGCCATCGGAGAGGTCGGCCTTACGGGAGAAATCCGCGCGGTGAGCCAGATTGAGCGAAGGGTAGCGGAAATAGAAAAGCTGGGCTTTAAGCGCTGTATCGTGCCTAAAAGCAATCTAAAAGCCTTATCTAACCTTTCCTGCAGCGTAACTATCCAGCCTGCCCGCAATGTGATTGAGGCGCTTGCCTATGTCAGGGACTGACGGCAATACGTCTTAGCTGCTGCCAAAATTATGTCCGAGTGGCAGAATTTCAGGGTTTTTCATTGACAAAAGGACAGGCTTTCCATTATAATAGCTAAATGGATTTACAATTGCTGTAATAACCGCATGGCTTTTGCGGCATAATCTAATGAAACAGGAAATCGGGTGCGGCCTTTGACAGGTGTACGGGGAATGATAAAAACGGCGGGCTTTATGGTCATCGCCACGCTGTCCGCCAAGGTATGCGGCCTTTTGCGCGATTCGTTTATCGCCGCCTACTTTGCTACCGGCGCCGATGCGGACGCCTTTTTTGCCGCTACTAAAATACCCCTTTTGTTTTTTGATCTGGTCATAGGCGGCGTCATTTCCGCGGCATTTATCCCGGTGTTCAACGAATATCTTGAAATAGACGGCAAAGGGCGCGCCCTGCAGTTTGCGAACCGTTTTATAAATGTGGTGCTGATCCTGACAGGCATTTTGGCGGTGCTTGGCATCGTTTTGGCGCCGCAGCTCATGGACATTATCACGCCGGGGCTGTCCGATTCCACCAAGGTTTTGGCTGTCAGGCTTTCCAATATCATGTTTCCCATGATTGTTTTTACGGGTCTGGCGTTTTCGTTCGTGGGAATTTTGCAGTCCTTCGGGGAATTCAACGTACCCGCTGTCATAAGCCTGATTTCAAACGGCATTATGATCCTCTACCTCATGATCTTCCGCGACAAATTCGGTGTGACAGGCGTGGCTGTGGCAATGCTTATCGGATGGGCACTTCAGGCGGCTGTCCAGATACCGTCGCTGATTAAATTTAAGTTTGCCTACAGTCCCGACTTCTATTTCAATGACGAAGGCCTTAAAAAGACCTTGTATTTGGCTATTCCGCTTTTGGTCAGCACATGGGTGCAGCCGCTCGGAACCTTAATCAATATGCGCTTTGCCTCATCACTCGGTCAGGGTATCATGTCGGCGCTGGAATACGCCAACAGGCTGTATATTATTATTGTGGGGATCTTTTCGTTTGTGGTGACAAATCTGGTGTTTCCCCTGCTGTCGCGGGCAAATGCGGCGGGCGACGATAATGAGAGCCGCACACTGATGCGCGGCGCGCTCAAATCCGTCAGCTTTGTGATACTGCCTGTTATGGCTTTGTTTATTATCCTTGCAAAGCCGGCTGTAGCGCTTGTTTATCAGCGCGGCGCGTTTGATGCGCATTCCGCTATGCTCACCTCAACCGCGCTCACATTTTATGCCTTTGGCATGTTAGGCTTTGCCTATGCCGAAGTGCTTAACAAGTCTTTTTTTGCTATGCAAAATTCTAAAACGCCAATGCTGTCGGCGCTCATCAGCATTGGTGTGAATATTGTGCTGAGCTACATGCTCTCAAAGCTGATGGGCATAGGCGGCCTTGCGCTGGCGGCGGCGCTGGCGGCAAGCCTGAACGCCGCGCTCAACTTTTTCTTTATCAGCAAAAAAGGGCATAATATATTAACGAAAGCAGATGTGTTTGATACCGCCAAGCTGCTATTAAGCGTATTGGTGATGGCAGCGGTAACATGGGGTACATACCGCCTCAGCATATTGCTCCTTCCCGATAATTTCTGGGGCAGGGCGCTGATGCTTCTGATCCCTTCGGCATGCGGCAGTATTGCGTATTTGCTTACGTGTATGATTTGCAAGGCCGCTGAAATAAAACTGATTTTGGATCTGTTTCATGTAAAAAAGAGAGGTGAATCGGCTTGACGGATAGTGTGATTTTAGCGTTTATCAGCCGCAAATGGAAAGTGTTTTTATCTTGTTTTCAAAATACCGTATCCTGCCACATCATGCGGGAGGTATACAGGGGCATTGGCGGCGCATGGACAAACAGTGTGTTTGTTTCTGCGTTCTGTCGGGACTCCGGCTGTGATTCAAGGGCAAGCGGTGGCATTGTGCAAAAAATATTTTATCTGCCCTTTGCGTTTTTAGGTTTGTTTGCCGGCAGAACAGGCGTGCGAGTTTGCGGCTGGTTTAAATCTACCCTGCTTTATCGCGTCTTGTATTGTATAGTCAATAATTTAGTCGCTCTCCAAACACGGTTTTTAGGCGTGCTGCTACTGACCGGCGGCGGCGTATATCTGATTTATGGGAAAAGCTATACCGATATTATTCCCCTTGCCGTGTGCGCTACGGGCATTATTTTATGCCTGTTTAATTTTTCAATACTGAATGCCCTGCGCTTCAGCGTAATCAACTGGCTTTTCAAAACCTTTTTATCGCATGAACCTGCCTTTGATTATTTTGATGAAGCCGAAACTGAAAAACGCGGCCGTCTTTGGATCGCGGCAGCGGCAGGGGCCCTGTGCGGTTTTGTTGCCGCCCATTTTTCCGTCATCATTGCGCTTGGCCTGGTAGGCGCGCTGATTTTCCTGTTTAAAACGGAGTTTGCCGTAGGCGCGACAGTTTTTGCCATACCGTTTATCCCTACCATGGCAGCCGCCGGGCTTGTCGTTTTGTGTTTTGTTTCCCTCGTGCTGCAGAAAACCGCGCAAGGCGACAAGATCTGGAAATGCGGCGTTATGGGTGCCTTGATCTTATGCTTTATGCTTATTGTGCTGGTTTGCTCCATTGCTTCGGCATCGGTTGGCAGCAGCCTGCAAATTTGTTTTTTGTATGTGGTTTTTTTAAGCTTTTATTTCACCGTGATAAACGCTGTCAAAACAAAAGATCAGCTTTATGCCACGCTGCTCGGTTTTATGCTGTCGGGACTGCTCGTAGCGGCGTACGGCATCATCCAATATGCTTTTGGTCTGGATATGGACAAGCAGGTGTGGATAGACGAGGCCATGTTTTCCGATATTAAAATGCGTGCCTTTTCCACACTGGAAAACCCCAATGTACTTGGCGAATACCTGCTTTTGATCATCCCTGTCGCCGTTGCTTTTATGTGGTTTAAAAAAGGCGTATGGCCAAAAATCGCATACGCCGGTATCACAGGCGTTCTGCTTTTGTGCCTTGTACTCACGATGTCGCGCGGCTGCTGGGTGGGGCTTTTGATCGCAATGGCCATTTATATTACCTTTGTGGATGGCCGCTACTGGCTTTTGGGGCTTATCGGGCTTGCTTTGCTGCCCTCGTTTATCCCCGAAAGCATACTAAACCGCTTTTTAAGCATCGGCAACTTAAACGATACTTCATCCTCATACCGCATGTTTATCTGGCTGGGCACGGTTGCTATGCTCAAGGACTACTGGATCGCCGGAATCGGCCCAGGACGCATTGCGTTTAATCTGGTGTATCCCCAATATGCGTATCAGGGTATCATAGCGCCCCATGCCCACAATGTGTATTTACAGATGACAGCGGAAACAGGCATTGCGGGCATTGCGTGCTTTTTGCTTATTTGCATCGTGTTTTTCCGCCGGATAGCGTCGGCAGCCCGCGCCCTTGAGAAGAAAAGCAGTGACCGCATTATGGGCATTGCTCTTGCATCGGGCGTGGCGGCGTTTTTGGTGCAGGGCGCGTTTGATTATGTGTTTTATAACTACCGCGTATTTCTGATGTTTTGGATGGTGCTGGCGCTTGGCATAGTCCTGCGTGATATCTCCTGCAGGAAGGAGCAAGCAGATGATTAAGGTTATGAATGTCATCAGCGACACCAATATAGGCGGCGCAGGCAAGTGTCTGCTCACCTACCTTGAGTATGCCAACAGACAAAACTTTGATGTATCCGTCGTCCTGCCTGCCGGCAGCCTTTTAAAGCCGCATATAGACGCCATGCGTATCAAAACCTTTGAGATCGCCGCCATGACAGACCGGTCGTTTGATATCAAAGCTATCAGGGAACTAAAAAAAATCTTTAAAGCGCACAGGCCCGATATCGTCCATTCCCACGCCAGCCTGTCGGCACGTATTGCGGCAAGGCAGTGCGGCACAACCGCAATCGCCTACACGCGCCACAGCGTTTTTCCGCCGTCGCCGCTTATTTCCAAGGGAATAGGCAAAGCCCTAAGCGGCATGATCAACAATTATTATTGTGATGGTATTATTGCGGTTGCGGAGGCGGCCAGAAAAAACCTGATTGACACCGGCGTCGACCCCAATAGAATCACGGTCATCCTAAACGGCGTGAAGCCGGTAGATGAGCTGTCTGCTCAGGAAAAGTCGGATGCGAAAAATCAGTTTGGCATACACGAGGGGCAAAAAGTCGTTTCCATTATTGCGCGGCTCAACCCTGTGAAGGGACACGAATATTTCATTCGGGCGGCAAAAAAAGTGCTGGAGCACGGTATCAGAGCTAAATTCGTGATCGCCGGAACGGGCGAAACGCTGGGCAGACTGCGCCAGCTGTCCCTGGAGCTTGGCATAGATTCAAACATAGTATTTGCAGGCTTCCTTGACGACGTATGCCCCCTGCTAAACATTACCGACATCCAGGTAAACGCATCATTCGGAACGGAAGCCACCAGTCTTTCCCTCCTTGAGGGCATGAGCCTGGGCGTGCCGGCGGTGGTGAGTGATTTCGGCGGCAACCCCGGCGTGATTGAAAACGGCAAAAACGGGCTGATTACACCGCAGCGTGATGCGGATAAACTGGCGGATGCCTTGGTCCGTCTGCTCGGGGATGATGTGCTCATGGACCGTATGCAAGCAGGCGCCAAGGAGCTTTATAACAAAAAGTTTACCGCCAGAATTATGAGCGAAAATTTAGAATGCTTTTATAAAACGCTTTTAGAAAAAGGAGGAAAAAAGAAATGACCGGGCAGAAAAAATTTAGATTAACATTTTTCGATATCCTGTTTATCGCCATTGTATTCGCTGTTGTGGTGTATGCCGGCTATAGTCTGGCCAGCACTGCTGCAAACAGCAAGGGCACAGCCAAAAAGCTTGAGTTTTCAGTATTGGTGCCTATGTCGACCGAGGATATTGCAAGCCTGGTGAAAACAGGCGATACCGTTACCCTTTCGGCAAAGGGTGATGTGACGGTGAAAAAAACCCAGGTTACGCCGGCCAGCAAATTATCGTTAGACGCTGTCGCCGGTCAATACAAGCTCAGTATGGTGCCGGAAAAGGTAGATATCATAGTCACCGCAGAAGGAAGCGCCACAGAATCCGACCAGCAGATAACCGTGGGCAAAACTCCGGTTCGTGTCGGGACCTCCATATCACTGGACGGACGCGGCTATTCACTGACCGGCACGGTGCTTGAAATGAATTTGTCGGATAATGAAGGCGAGGTGAAGAAATAATGCCTGCAGATAAAAACGGAAAAGTATTCGGAAAAATAAGCCTCATCGATATCGGCATCGCACTGTTGGTCATTGTTTGCGCCGCCGGAATATACCTGCGCTTCGCAGGCGGCATAAGCGAACTGACAGCACAGTCTGTGGAAATAGAATATGTGTATGAGGTCAAGCAGATCCGTCAGACAAGCGTAGAGGCGCTTGCCAAGAAGGGAAATTTTTATAACAAGGCCGCGGGTCAGGACTATATGGGAACCATCACCGACGTTAAGGCAGTGCCCAACGAGGACAGCTCAACGCTTGTGAACGGACGCATTGTTAAAACATCGGCGCCCGAACGCTTTGATGCGCTTGTGACCGTAAGAGTGCGCGGCAAGCAGACAGCTAACGCAATCTACACCGCCAGCAATCAGCCTGTCGAGGCGGGTTCGCATGTTTACCTGACCTCAAAATGGGCGGCGTGCGAAGGCGATATCAAAAGTGTAAAAATACTGGATTAAGCCTGTATATTAAAAAGCGTCATGGCATTGCGCTTTGTCATTTCGGCTACCTCCTCGACCGTCATACCCCTGATCTCGGCAACCTTTTGGGCAACGTATCTGACGTGTCCCGAATGGTTGCGCTCTCCCCTGTGCGGCTCGGGAGACAGATACGGGCAGTCGGTCTCGATAAGCAGCCTTTCTGCCGGCACCATGCGCACAATCTCCGGCAGCTTTGCCGCGTTTTTAAAGGTGACGGGCCCTGCGACGGAAATATACATGCCGAGCTTTAAAACCTGCTTAGCCATTTCTGCGCTGCCTGAATAGCAATGCATCACACCGCCGCACATATCTACCCTTTTTTGCTTTAAGATTGCCATGCAGTCTTCATGCGCGTCACGGTCGTGGATAATCACAGGCAACCCAACCTCATGCGCCAGCTCCATCTGCCGTTCAAACCAATACCGCTGTGCGCGCCTGTCGGAATTATCATAATAAAAGTCAAGGCCAATCTCACCGATTGCCTTGACTTTTTTATGAGACGCCCATTTTCTAAGCATATCCAGTTTATCCTCGGTCATACTGTCCGCATCGTGCGGGTGCACACCGACCGCGGCATAAATACAATCATGCTGCTCCGCGAGCGTGACGGCACGCGTAGACGAATCAATATCGGCGCCGACATTCATAACAAAGTCGACGCCGTTTTCGTGTATTTGTGCGATAAGCGCGTCCCGGTCGCTGTCAAACCGCTTATCATCCAAATGCGCATGCGAATCGAAAAACATGTTATCACCCTATTCGTCTTTTCTGTCTTCAAGCGCAACATAGTGTCTTGTGGGCAAAACCGCCTTATAGGCCGGACGTATGATCCTACCGCTTGTCATAACCTCTTCCAGCCGGTGCGCACACCAGCCCACGATCCGCGAAATCGCAAACAGCGGCGTATACAGCTCTGGCGGTATATCCAGCATCTGATAGACAAAGCCGGAATACAAATCCACGTTTGCGCATATCACCTTGCTGTCGTTCTTGATCTGGGCAAACAATCCCGGTGTCAGCTCCTCAATCAGCTCGTAGAGCGTGTATTCCTCCAGCATATTCTTTTCCTCGGCAAGCTGGCGCGCCTTTTGCTTGAGCAGCACTGCCCTCGGGTCGGAAAGCGTGTATATGGCATGTCCCATACCGTATACCAGCCCCTGGCAGTCATACGCTTCTTTCTTCAGAATCTTCACAATGTGCGCCGCCACCTGGTTTGGATTTGTGATATCGGCTATATTGTCCTTAAAATCCTGTATCATACCCATAACCTTGGCATTTGCGCCGCCATGCTTCGGCCCTTTAAGCGAACCGATAGCCGCCGCGATTGCCGAATAGGTATCGGTGCCGGACGACGAGAGCACACGCGTCGCAAAAGCCGAGTTGTTCCCGCCGCCATGCTCGGCGTGCAGTACCAGCGCCAGATCCAGAATCTGCGCCTCCAACGCCGTAAACTGGTTATCGGCACGCATCATATACAAAAAGTTTTCCGCTGTGGAAAGCTTTCTTTTAGGCGGGTGGATATACATGCTCTTGCCGCCATGATAGTGAACCTTTGCCTGATACCCATACGCCGCCATAGTAGGGAACCGCGCGATCAACTCGATTGACTGGCGAAAAATATTAGGGAACGACGTGTCGTCCGGATTAGCGTCATAAGAATAGCTCGCAAGCACACACCGCGCCAGCTTATTCATAATATTGGCGCTGGGCGCCTTCATGATCATATCCTCGACAAAGCTGTCGGGCAGCGTGCGGTGCGCGCCCAAAAAAGCGTTGAAGCTGTCAAGCTGCTCCTTTGTGGGAAGCACGCCCGATAAAAGCAGAAACGCAACCTCTTCAAAGCCGAACCGGCTTTCTTTCTGACAACCGGCTACAATATCCCTAACGTCGATTCCACGGTACCGCAGCCTGCCCTCTCTCGGCTGCCGTTCCCCATCCTCAATGACATAGCCGTGCACGTCGCCGATAGAGGTCAGTCCCGCCATCACGCCGGTACCGTCCTGATTACGCAGACCGCGCTTGACGCTGTAAGTTTCATATAATTCCTTGGTATGCGGCGTATATGCATTTTTTACCATTTCGTAAAACTCAGGTACGCCGCTAAATATTTTATTTTCCGACATCTGTTATGCCCCCCTGTGTGATATATTACTTCGGCAGCAAACATCAGACAATCTTTATTTGTCTTTTTACCGCCACTCGGCGTTATCTGCCTTGATTGACGGCAAAAATCCTGCGAAAATTTTTGCCTGCTGCTTGCCGCCGAAGTAATAGCTTGAATATTATATCACCATCCGATTAAAAACGCAAGTTTTTCTGTCTAAAGTTGCAAATCAGCATTGCGGACGCACAATACTGATTTGCAGGCGTGTATTTATTTTGTTGAAATCCGCCATATTCACTCAATTGTTGCCGGCAAATGCTAAACCAGCAAATGAAAGTTGGCGGTTTCAAGCTTTCTTTTTAAGCCGCATCAGCTTTGTATCTCGCGGATGAGGTTAACCATTTCAATAGCGCCCATAGCGCAGTCATAGCCCTTGTTTCCCGCCTTTGTTCCCGCCCGTTCAATGGCCTGCTCAATGTTTTCGGTGGTCAGCACCCCAAACATCACAGGAATATCGCTGGTCAGCGACACATGAGCTATGCCTTTGGATACCTCACTGCACACATAGTCATAATGCGTGGTGCTTCCCCGGATAACGGCGCCCAAGCATATCACCGCGTCATATTTGCCGCTCTTAGCCATTTTGGAGGCGATGAGCGGTATTTCAAACGCGCCGGGTACCCACGCAATCTCAATGTCCGCTTCCTTCACGTCGTGACGCTTAAGGCCATCGAGCGCCCCGCCCAGCAGCTTTGACACAATAAACTCATTGAACCTTGCGCACACAATGCCTATTTTTATATTTTCCGATACCAGCTTGCCTTCATACGTTTTCATTTTTACAATCTCCTTTATTTTTAATAGTTTAAAATATGTCCCATTTTCTCCTGCTTAGTTTTAAGGTAGAACGCGTCATGCTCGGTTGCCGACATCTGAATAGGCACACGTTCCACAATCGCCATGCCAAAATCGGACAGCCCGTAGATCTTACTGGGGTTATTGGTTAAAAGCCGAAGCGTCTTTGCGCCCAGATCACAAAGTATCTGCGCACCGATAAAATATTCTCTTAAATCCTCGTCAAAGCCAAGGGCGATATTTGCCTGGACGGTATCCAGGCCCTGATCCTGCAGCTCATAGGCCTTGAGCTTGTTGATAAGCCCGATACCGCGCCCTTCCTGACGCATATAAAGCATGATTCCCCTGCCCTCCTTTTCAATTTGCGTCATAGCCGCCGCAAACTGCTCGCCGCAGTCGCATCTGGCGGAGCCGAACGCATCGCCTGTCAGGCATTCCGAGTGGACACGGCACAAAATGTTCTCTCCGTCCCCTATCTCGCCCTTCACCAATGCCACATGGTGCTCACCGTTGAGCCTGTTCACATAGCCGTAGGCCGTGAACTCGCCGTATTTGGTGGGCATTTTGGTCACCGCGACACGGTCCACCAGCTTTTCATGCTTTTTTCGGTACTCCTTTAAAGCCCGAATCGTGATGAATTTTAAGCCGAATTTCTGCGCCAGCCCGATAAGCTCCGGCGTTCGCATCATTGTGCCGTCGTCGTTCATGATCTCACAGCAAATGCCGCATTCCTTCAAACCTGCAAGACGCATGAGGTCGACTGTTGCCTCGGTGTGCCCGTCACGTTCTAAAATACCATTTTTCTTTGCCAGAAGCGGAAACATATGCCCCGGGCGGCGAAAATCCTCCGGTCTTACATCATCATCCACGCATTTGAGCGCCGTCACAGAGCGCTCGGCGGCCGAAATGCCCGTCGTGGTGCCGACATGATCTATAGACACCGTAAACGCCGTTAAATGGCTGTCGGTGTTTTCCGACACCATTTGCGGCAGCTGCAGCTTTGCCACATACGCCTCGTTCATGGGCATGCATATCAGCCCCTTGCCGTGCATAGCCATAAAATTGATATTTTCGGTGGTGGCAAACTGAGCGGCACAGATAAAATCGCCTTCATTCTCCCTGCCCTCATCGTCGGTCACCAGAATGATCTTCCCTTCGCGGAGCGCCTGTATGGCTTCGCTGATTGTGCTGTACGCAAACATGGTTTTCCTCCTCAATATCCTGCCCTTTCGAGAAATTCTTTGGTTATCCCGCTCCCGGGCCCTTGCTTTGGCCCGGATCCCATAAGCTTTTCCACATACTTGCCTATAATGTCATTTTCCAGATTCACAATATCGCCCACCGCCTTTGACGGCAAGGTTGTGTTCTGTGCCGTATGCGGAATGATTGAAACGCTAAAGTTTTGGTTTGTCACGCTTGCAACAGTTAAGCTTATGCCGTCTATGGCTATGGAGCCCTTTTCAACAATATAGCGCATCAGCTTGCTATCGGCCGCCACAGTATACCAGACGGCGTTATCGTCCTTTTGAATGTTTACTATTGTGCCCGTACCATCTATATGCCCCGACACAATATGCCCGTCAAACCGGCCGTCTGCACGCATTGCCCGCTCCAGATTGACAGGGCTTCCCGTTCTCAGCCTGCCAAGTGAGCTGCGGCTCAGCGTCTCACTCATCACATCCGCCGTAAACGTATTTCCCGCCAGATTGGTCACAGTAAGGCACACACCATTGACACAGACACTGTCCCCAGGCTTTAAATCATCAAAAATGATTTTGCCCGATATTGTCAGGACGCAGGATTTCGCGCTTTTTTTTATGGCGGCTACCCTGCCTGTTTCCTCAACAATTCCCGTAAACATTTCGCGCCACCTCGCCTTCAATCAAAATATCCTCGCCCAAAAGATGCGTCTGTAGGTTTTTTAGCACAAATGCGCTGTCCGGCAGATCCACACCTGCGCCGCCGACAGGCGTTTTTGCCATTTCCCCGCCAAATATTTTAGGCGAAACGTAGGCATAAACCTTTTGCACGATACCGGAGCGGAGCGCACTGTCATTGAGCTGCGCTCCGCCTTCCAGCAGGATGCTGTCTATCCCTTCTGCGCCAAGCTTTTGCATCAGCATAGTCAAGTCAATGCGTCCTTCTGATTTTAAAGGCAGCAAAATAATCTTACAGCCGGATTCGGTATACTGCTTTTGCTTGTCTGTGTCTGTGCAGGCTGTCGCAATATAAGTGACAACGCCTCCTGCCGTCGTGACTATTTTTGAAATCAGCGGTGTGCGCAAATGCGTGTCGCAGATAATCCTGACAGGATTCCTGCCGTCCGGCATACGGCAGGTGAGCAAGGGATCGTCGCATATGACGGTATTTACGCCCACCATAATACCGGTATACTCATGCCGCAAGCGCTGGACATGCGCCCTGGCCGGCTCGCCGGTTATCCACTTGGATTTTCCTGTGCGTGTGGCAATTTTGCCGTCCAACGTCATCGCATATTTCATGGCAACAAAAGGCGTTTTTGTCTTGATATAATGGAAAAACACCGCATTGCACCTGTCGCACGCATCTGCCAAAACGCCTGTAACCACTTCGATGCCATTTTGCCTAAGGGTTTCTATGCCCTTGCCCGCAACCAAAGGGTTTGGGTCGTTTGAGCCGACGACAACCCTTTTTATGCCGCTTTCAATGATGGCCTGCGTGCATGGCGGCGTTTTACCATGGTGGCAGCACGGCTCCAGTGTGACGTACATGGTGGCGTTCTCAGGCGATTGTGTGCACGCCGCGAGCGCATTTCGCTCCGCGTGCAGCTGCCCGCATTTTTCATGATAACCGCTGCCGATTATTTTTTCGTCTTTGACAACGACCGCCCCGACCATAGGATTCGGATTCACACAGCCGCAGCCTTTCCTGGCAAGCTCAAGCGCCATTTCCATATATGCTTTATCAGTCACTTACCACCCCTCCAAAAAAACAAGCACCCAAAACGAAACGTTAAAGGCGCGGAATGTGCATAATTAAGGCTTTATCGCAATAAAAGCTCTGAAATGCATAAAACATTTCAGAGCAACAATCACAATATCCATATAACTATGCAGCTATCTTCTTTCATCCAGACTATACTGTCGGCTTTGGAATTTCACCAAATCATACCTTTCGGCTCGTGGGCTGTACCACCGGTAAGGAATCGCACCCTGCCCTGAAGACGTATTAAATTATCATAAATTATACGCCACACCGCCGGCAATGTCAAGCCCTGTAATGCGTTATCAAAAATCATTTTTTAAATCCGGTATACGGATATAACCCCTCATCCATAGATAGATCAATAATCCGCCAGAAATCGCCTTCCCTGCCCACAGTCAGAACCGCCTTATAGTCTTTAAAAGGTCCTGTCGACGTTTCGGTAGAATAGACCACCTCAAATATACAGACATTATCGTCAGGCGACTGCACCGCGTATATCTTATAGCCTGATATCCACGGACTTGACACGCCTGTAACCCAGCTAGGGCTATTCTGTTCGAGCTGCTTTACATATTCTCTGCCAAGCGCCTCGCTCATAACCGCATACTGCAGGGCGCCGCTTCTTCGCATGAGCCCTTTTGACCAGACATCGACCACGGCTTCGGGGCTACAAACGCCCACTTCCCTCATGGCGTCCATAAGAAGCCGGCTGCGAACCTCAAATGCGCTTTCCTCAGATACTGCGGTTGTATTCACCTGCGCTGTGTCGGGCAAATACGCCCCTAAAAGCTGCAAAACCAGCCCCAAAACAATAACCGCCGCACAAATGCCGAAAACAGCCTTTGCCTTGCCGCAAACCAATATCCTCATGCCCGCTCCCCCCTTTAACATATGCTATATCATATGCTAAAGGAGCAACTATTAGGCTTTTATTTTATCGGCGCTTATCTCAGCCGGCTCACGCAAATCGCTTTCCGCCGGAGGGCGGTAAAATGCCAGCGCCGCTACCACAGGCAAAAGCGCAAAAAGCGGATAGAGGTAGCGCACATTGGACACAGGCCCCGCCATAAAGGTGAGCCAGATTGTAAGCAGCAGCGCGAGCGGTATGTATAGCCTGCTCCGCTTGACGCAAAGCAGCAAAAGGCAGATATAAATCATCCAGAAAGGAAACCCGATGGAAAAAACAGGCGCAACCACCGGAACCTTTTGCGCCACATCCTCCCTGGCGATTTTTTCATAGGCTTCGTATAGCCATGGCAGCTTGGAATCCGTTTTTTCAATTTTAAACAGACCCACACCACCCCCTACAATACCCGTTTCAATATATGTCCTGCCACTGTACGGGTCAGGGTAAATCACGTCGGTATACCAATATCCCAAATTGTTACTCAGGAAGGCCGAAATATAGTCGGAAGGGTATTTCACAAATAACCGCGCCCACAGCGCCAGATAATCTAAACGGTTCTCCAAAAGAAGCTGCCCATTGATTTTTGATTTTATGATATCTGAAAAACGAGGATTATATGAGCCGTCTTCCACAGGGAACAACGCCTCAATCATACCAAGATCACTGCGGCTAAGCTCCTGCTTATGCATAATAGCGGTACGGGCAAGCTGTTGTAATGGCACGCAATACGCTTCAACCGGGCTTCCGGGTTGTATCTTAAGCGCGCCAAAAATAAACAGGTTATAAACAGCATTGAGCACAATAACACAAGCCAACAAAACCGCCAGCAGTTTCCGGTATTTTTTAAAAACAATGAAGGGAACAGGAAAAAACAGCAAAAATGCGGGATATGCGTTATGCCGCGTTATGCAAAAGAAAAAAATAGCCAATACAAATGCGGCTCGCCTTTTCTTTGATTGCAGATAGGCATCGGGATCCAAACTAAGGCTGATCAGTTCAACAAAAAGCAGCGCCAGCGCCCCCGCAGACATAACGTCTTTAGTCGGCACAAACGAAAAAATAGCATTCAGCGGATAGAAGGCACAATAAAAAAATATGCCCGCCCTTATATACAAATTCAGTTTTATTTTGGCCAAATACCTGAGTATGTACGAAAAAACCGCCGACATGCAGAGCATTTGTATGATTGAGTAAAGAAAAAGGCCAAATTCGCTTGAACCTGTTTTTATTCCGATATTGACAAAAAGCCCCCAAATAAGCGTATGGATAATAGGGTGACTATTGTTGAGCGGAAGGATTTTAAAAATCTGCGCGGTCTGCCAAGGGACATCATAGCAAAAAACACCGGGGTAATAGGCAAGATAACAGGGAAGCCACAAAACAAATATGGCGCCCCAGCAATAAAAAAAGGATTTTGCGTTATCTGTAAAAAAAGACGGCTTCTTTACAAATGCCGTGAAAGTTATTTCGGTTTGACCCACCGCATAGCTGAACAAATGCACAAAACCGCTGTAAAAGAGCAGTGAAAAGCCCATAATATAAAAAGCTGACCGAACAAATCCGGCAAAAGAACCAAATATTTCGCGCATATCGTTATAGTCTGCAAACGAATGCCCGAAAACAAGCATCAGCGCAACCGGTATGCTTGCCATCCAGGCATACCTTCTGACTCTTTTGTCTGCTTTTTCATATGCTTTTGCAATAAAATAATAAGCTGCGCAAAAAATCACAATATTCAATATGCTGTTGAAATAAAGCACAGCGCCATTTTTGAAATAATAACCATTAAGCGCAAACGTGACTGCCGCCGCAAAAATACATTTTAACGCTATATCGAAAAATCCGCTCCTGCCAATACGCTGCATAAACATGACGCCTCCCGACTGATTGTTTGCAAATAGTATCCTAAAAATTTCTCATACCCACAATCGCAGCCAAAAAAAATATAAAGAACGTAAAATAAACCGCCCCTAAAATATAACTGTTTCATCCTCTTCTGCCATATATTTTATAATTTTATCATGACCTCCTCTGCCTGTCAATATTTTTACTGTATACGAAATAAATGTTCGAATATTTGTAAATATATCCAATCTGTATTTGTGTTGACGGTCCTCTGAAAAATGGCTTTAAAAAGCCCGCATTCGCGCGCCACAATTCACCCTGCGGCAAAATATTACAATAAAATGCCTGAAAATGCACATCCTATTGTCCCACACATTTAATAACGCTATTATATAAATTGTAGTAAATTATTTTGTGCATAATGTTTTGATATAGAAAAGGAGGCGTATCGTATGAACAAACAACTTAAGTGGATCTTACCCCTGCTCCTGCTCATAGGCTCTGTTATAGCAGCCGGCAGCGCATTTGCCGAGGGCAGCAAGGACATGATGGAAAACGGTGGCTACCGGTCTTTTACCCAGTGGGACACCAGCGTTTCGGTAGGTAATATCCCCATGACAACAAAACTCAACGTATATGCTAAAGCAGGGGAAACCATTTGCCTCGGCTCCAGTGTGTATGACCGTTCGGATAACAAAGACATATTTGTGTATGATCCGAGCGGCAAGGAATATACCTTTGACGTGAAAAACACATCGGGCAGCAACTATCTGGGCTTTATCAATACCGTAGCAAAGGAAAGCGCCGGTCCGCTGCCTGCTTCCGGCGGCTACAACCCGCTTACTGTCTCGGTTGCCCAGACAGGTATATGGCGTGTGGAATTTCGCGGCCCGCAGGAAGCCCGCAATGAAGCTCAGCCAACGGCTGTGCTTGCCAACCAGCAATTCAGCACCAATAAAAATCAGGGTATGGCTGTTGCCGCGTGGGACATCACGGTACGCTCGGCGTCCGGCAGCAAAATAGACGGCAGAGTATATACCAACTACCTTGCGCTTACCGTGGGAGCAAACGTACTTGGCTCCCGTGTCGTTATGTCTGATTACCATGTGCTGACAAAAGACGGCTACATCTACAAGGTTTCCTTTAACGGCGCAGACCCTTACCGCTATGTATTCCTTTCAAACAACCGCGGTTTTATTGACAAGACAAACAATACCACGCTTTATCATTCGCCTTCCACAGGTGCAGCAAACGACAACTATCTGGATTTCATAAAAAACAGCGGTAATGTAGCTGTGCAGATGCCCAACGTGCCTGACACGCCTACCGACTTTACCCATAAAATATTCTTCAACTACCCAAGCTCCGACCTGCCGTCAAATATGCCCACCACAGCGGTTGCCCCCGCAAGCGTAAGCAACTTTAAGTTTGTGGGCACATCCGGCATTGAGGGCCAGATGGGAAATGACGGCGAAGGCGGCCAGTTCCATTTTGACCTCACCGCAGGCGGAAGCTTTGAAATCATTATAGACACTGACAAAGACGGCAAATATGAAAGCAAAGATGACAGGGTGCTGAGCAATATCGGTCTTGCCGGTCACAACACATATTTCTGGGACGGCAAGGACGCAGACGGCAATATCCTGACCAATTTATCACAGTATAACGCCAAAATCATTATCCGCGGCGGTGAGCAGCACTTCCCGCTGTTGGACTGCGAGCACAACGCATACGGCATAAAGGTACAGCTGGTTAACCCGCCTTCCATGCCAAGCGGGTATAACCCCTACACCATCTACTATGACAACAGTAACTTTACAACCCAAAAGGGAACCTATATAAACCTTGACCCTCAGGGTTCGGAAGTCGCTACCAACCCCAGAACCGCCCTCGGCGGCGTAGACAGCACCAACGGTGCGCTCGCGTTTAACAAGGATTACGGTGACAAGAAGGGGATGGATATCTGGACATATTTCCCCGGCGATGAGGAAACCTGCTCCTTCTCAATCGTATCCGCCAATCAGATAAAGCGCGGTTATCTGTCGGGCTATGTGTTCCTGGACAAAAACACCGATGCGCTGTTTAACTCCGGCGAGCCGGGACTTGAAGGCGTTACGGTTGAAATCACCGATAAAGAAGGCACTAAATATACTGTCAAGACCGATATCAGCGGTCATTATACGGCAAATATACTGCGGGGCGCATACACCGTCAAGGTTATTCCCATGCCGGGCTATACCCTAACTACGGCAAACGAAACCCAGAACGGCGTTTTGTCCTCTGCCAATGTTGACCTTGCAGACGTTGGCTACTACCTGGCCACCGATATGCAAATCAAAAAAACCGTTTTGCCGGGCAATTACTATGCTGGCTCATCGTTGGTTTACCAGCTTGAGGTGAAAAATGCGGGGCCCGCCGCCGCTTCCGGCGTAACGGTCAGCGATCCGCTGCCCGCAGGCCTTGAGTACGTCAGCGATACCTCGGGAGGCGCCTACGTTCCCCAGACCGGCACATGGCTTTTGGGCGATATGGCGGTAAATGAAGTGAAGACCATTCAGATAACCGCTAAAATTCTTTCTGCGGAAGAAATAGAAAATACCGCGACTGTGGAGTCCGCAGTGAATGAACTCAACACTGCGAATAACACTTCAAGCGTTAAAGTGACCGCTTCGGAGGCACCCGAGATTTCCGCCACAGATGACAGCGCCTCCACCATGGAAAATTCACCGGTTATGATTGCTGTGTTGGCAAACGACGTCGACCCCAATGGCGATAAGCTGACCGTGACAGGTGTGACTCAGGGCACCAACGGCGCCGTGGTCGTCAACTCCGACGGTACGGTTACTTATACGCCAAACAACGGTTTTTCCGGAACGGACGTCTTTACTTATACCGTTGCCGACGGCACGGGCCTGACCACAACCGCAACCGTGACCGTGGTTGTAACACCTCTGCCCCGCTACAGTATAGGCGATAAGGTATGGCTTGATAAAAATGCCAACGGTATTCAGGACACGGGCGAATCCGGGCTCGAGGGCATTGTGGTAGGCCTTTATGATGCAAACAGCACACTGTGTGGTATCGCTTATACGGATGCAAACGGCATCTATTCGCTTGGTTCGGTACTGGCAGGCAGTTATTTTGTGCAGTTCAATCTGCCCAGCTCCAACTTACGCTTTACAGTAAAGGCAGCCGGTACGCCTCAGACAGACAGCGACGCTGACATCGCCACCGGCAAAACGGCCTTGTTTAATGTAGCCGGCAACATCACCGATATAGACGCAGGCATGGTTGAGTTGCACCCGCCGGTGGCGACAGACGACAGCTCCAGCACCGACATCAACAAGCCTGTTGATATCAGCGTTTTGGGCAACGACACCGACGAAGACGGCGATACCCTCACCGTCACAAGCGTGACGCAAGGCACAAACGGTACTGTGACCATCAATCCCGACGGTACAGTCACCTATACGCCAAACAAGGACTTTATCGGCACCGATACCTTCACCTACACCATATCGGACGGTAACCGCGGCACCGATACCGCCACCGTTACCGTAACGGTCGTTGACAACAATCATCCGCCGGTAGCGACAGATGACAGCTCCAGCACCGACATCAACAAGCCTGTTGATATCAGCGTTTTGGGCAACGACACCGACGAGGACGGCGATACCCTGACCGTCACTAGCGTGACGCAAGGCACAAACGGTACTGTGACCGTCAATCCCGACGGCACAGTCACCTATACGCCAAACAAGGACTTTATCGGTACCGATACCTTTACCTACACCATCTCGGACGGCAACCGTGGCACCGATACCGCCACCGTTACCGTGCTTGTAACGCCTCTGCCTCGCTATAGTATAGGCGATAAGGTATGGCTTGACAAAAACGCCAACGGCATTCAGGACGCAGGCGAATCCGGACTCGAGGGCATTGTGGTAGGCCTTTATGATGCAAACAGCACACTGTGTGGTATCGCTTCTACAGATGCAAACGGCATCTATTCATTCGATTCGGTATTGGCAGGCAGCTATTTCGTACAGTTCAATTTGCTTGATCCCAACTTACGCTTTACGGCAAAAGGCACCGGGACATCTCAAACGGACAGCGACGCCGACATCGCCACCGGTAAAACAGACTTATTTAATGTAGCCGGCAACATTACCGATATAGACGCAGGCGTTATTGAGGTTCACCCCCCTGTTGCGACAGATGACAGCTCAAGCACCGAGATCAACAAGCCTGTTAATATCAGTGTTTTGGGCAACGACACAGACGAAGACGGCGATACCTTAACCGTGACCGGCGTGACTCAAGGGTCAAACGGCAGCGTGGTCATCAACCCCGACGGTACGGTCACCTATACCCCCAACAGCGGCTTTACCGGCACAGATACCTTCACCTATACCATTTCGGACGGTGACGGCGGCACAGATACCGCTACCGTAACCGTAACGGTCGTTGACAACAATCATCCGCCGGTGGCAGTGGACGACAGTTCAAGCACGCCAAAAAACACGTCTGTTAATATTGATGTTTTAGACAATGACAGCGATCAGGACGGCGATACCCTAACCGTGACCGGTGTGACGCAGGGTTCAAATGGAACTGTGACCATCAATTCGGACGGCACGGTCACTTATACCCCGAACAGCGGCTTTACCGGCACAGATACCTTCACCTATACCATTTCGGACGGTAATAGCG
>JAKJBW010000006.1 GCA_022706785.1 Bacillota bacterium | reverse complement strand
CTTGCCCGCTGCTAAAGCAGAGGGTTCCGTGACGGCTGAGACAGCTGTGACGGAATCCGGCACCGGGACTGTATTGTTTTTGCCGTCATTCCCGTCACTGCCGTCACAATAGTTCAGAACACCTGCGTTTACCCAACACGGAACACCTCGAACCTTCTGGGAAGAAAATAAAGATCAAAAAATCTTAATAAGGAAGTGCAGACCATGAAGCCAGTAAAAGGATATATAGAACGAAAATCCATGCTCTATGTAACCGGTGTAGAGTACGGCGATTATACCATGAATCATGTTCTTGGCTGTGCTCATGGCTGCAAATATCCCTGCTACGCATTTTTACAAAAAAAGCGTTTCGGACAGATAGCTTCATACGAACAATGGTTGAAACCATATTTAGTTAGCAATACGCTGGAGATTCTTGATAAAGAAATCCCGCGCTTAAAAGCAAAGGTAAAATCTGTACAATTATGTTTTACTACCGATCCTTTTATGTATGGCTATGACGAAATAGAGGAAATGAGCCTTGCTGCGATTAGAAAGTTAAATGATGCAGGAATTAAATGTACAGTTCTTACCAAAGGGCTGTTACCAATTGTGTTGGCTGACTATTCTAAAGAAAATGAATATGGTATTACGCTTGTCTCTTTGGATGAAGGCTTCCGTGAGCGAATCGAGCCAGGAGCGGCTTCCTATCAAGCCCGCCTTGCAGCACTGAAGGCATTGAATGACAAGGGATGCAAGACATGGGTAAGCGTCGAGCCATACCCTACGCCAAACCTTATTGAACAGGATCTGATGGAGCTTCTGGAGGCAGTTGCTTTCACAGATAGAATCATCTTTGGCAGAACAAATTACAGTAAGGAAATAAGTGCGTACACAAATCATCGTGCTTTTTATAATGAACAGGCTGAAAAGGTTATTGCTTTTTGTAAAAAACGCGGGATTCAGTTCCATATTAAAAACGGCACGATGGTTGCTATTGGTGAAAAATAAACTCTTAATACATACAGAAAGGGGAGTACACATTTTGGCACTCTACACGGAACGGCACGGGATGAGAAGCCCTATTGAACGCACTTCGACCATTTCAGTGGAAATGTATACGATGCTTTTTGATTGCTGCGAAAAATACTATAATAACCTTGCGTGGAAGTTCCCGGAGGAATGTCGGGATGGCCAGGGCTGTTGTGGTCTTGACTATCAGCAGTTTAATATTCATATGAAATTTGATATTCCGACACTGTACAGAACTTCTAATGGGCGCATTGATAAACCAAGTAACAACTATTATGGCGGTGATGATGAGTATGACCAGTATGCGTTATTGGACTTAATTGAATTTATCGGGCAAAATTGCAGAGATATTTCAGTCGGTAGCTTCCATAGCTATTTCGGCCACCACCATATAAGATTGCTGGATACCAATGACATTTTTGCTGTTTTTCGCAACGACATAAACGGTGTTTTTCAAAAGACAGGATTGTTGTATACACTAACCGAAAATATGACTGTCGAGCGGATAATTGAATATAACGCAATAACACCCGAGGTTGAAAACACTATTAAATCGGTAAAAGAACCGGGGCTGAGAGATTTGTTGGAAGAAGCCATTATACTATTTAAACAGCCTAATCCAGCAATGCGTAATGACGCTGTCGAAAAAATATGGGATGCGCTTGAACGGTTGAAAACATATTATGTAGCTCTTGATAAAAAAGCCTCAGCGACTAAAATTGTAAAGGAAATGAGCGGTGGGCAATTGGCGTTTGAACAACTCTTCGATATGGAATTTGTTACATTGACGAAAACAGGAAACGACTACAGGATTCGTCATCACGAGACAAATAAGATTGACATTCAGGACATACGGCATTATGACTACTTCTTCAATCGTTGCCTCGCATTGATCGCAACTGCAATTCAGTACCTAAAATAAAAACGGTGTAATTCAGAAGAAAAACGGTTATAAATGTGGTTTTAATAATGTATTATTGATGGGTATTGAAGGAGAGTTTACAGTAATCGGAGGTCATTATGAAAAACAATAAGTTATACGACATCGTGAAGCTTCTTCATGATGTTCTGGTTGCCGTGTCTACGGGCAAAAGCTATGATGATGCAGAAATGGTCTTAAACTACCAATCTGTTCGGAAAACTCTCATGCAGAATAGAAGCGTATCTAACCTATTACCTGATTTTGTGAAAAAATATAGGGACTTACCCGCCTTTTGGGGGTTCATAAAAAATGAACCCGGTGGATATGCAGAACGGAGGCGGTATTTAGGAGAGGCATTTGCACCGCTGTTTGACTATCTTGAGCAAAACGAGGATGCTGTGCCGATTGATTCAATTATGACCAAGGCTACGAACATCACAAGTGGATATGTTCGTGAAATTTGGGACAAGGCTATCGCGCGGCGAGAAACTGATCCCGAAGGAGCAATAACCGCAGCGCGAACTCTTTTAGAAGCGACCTGCAAGTATATACTTGATAAACAAAGCACCGAGTATGATGACGGTGCCGATTTGACCCAATTATATAAGACAACAGCAAAAATATTGAATTTAGCTCCAAGTCAGCACACGGAGCAACAGTTTAAACAAATTCTTGGTGGTGCAGAGTCAGTGGTAAACGGTCTTGCGTCATTGCGAAACAAAATATCCGATGCACATGCCATAGGCGTTGTTCGTGCGAGACCGTCATCACGCCACGCTACTCTATGTGTCAACATGGCAGGAACAATGTCGGAATTTTTAATTTCAACGTACGAACAGTTGCCACCCAAGGTATAGTATATACTTTTAAAGAAGGGTATCCTGCACATTATTTGAACTGTGCCACCCAACTGCCAACGCAAGAGAGCGTTGCATACAGAGCAAGGTGAATAACATCTTCCCTTCAATAGGACATTTGTGTTTTTTGATAACGTGTTGAAAATTATAAATTAATGCTTTGGTTGAGATGAAATGACCATACAGCATTATGTATTAGGAGCGGTCATTATGAACTCAATAATAGTCGGAAATGGTATTAACATTCAATTTGGAGGATTAGAAAATCTAAATCATTCAATAATTAATAGGGCTATAAACAATGTTGAAAAGGGCACTTATCCAAGTGATGTATATCCGAAAGAAACTGCTGAAGCGTTGCCAATTTTTTGTGCGGAAATTCCGAGTATATTAAAAGGCGGTTATGACGGATTTGCTTTAACATCAAGTGAAAAGGAAGCATTATCCGATTTTAAAAACAGATATTTATTAGAAAAAAAATATGAAGCAGATCAAGTAGGCTTTGAAGATTACTATTTTATTTTTGATTTAGTCGCAAGAAAAACTAAATTAGTAAATCCCGAAAGATATCATGCACGGGAAGGATTAAAATGCTTTTTTATAGATGCTATATTCAACAATAACGAAGTTAATCGAATATATGAGAATTTTCCTTTCAAATTAAAACAGTTTTTTAGAGAATTTAACAATATTTTTACGACTAATTATGATGAAAACATTGATATTTTTACAGGTGAAAAGATATTGCATCTACATGGTTCGTTTGATATATTAGCCGAAGTGTACAATCCAAAAAGCTTTATAAATAAAATCCCTAATCCTCCTATGCGGAATTATAAACTAAATGAAAACTATATGCATCTATATTCAAATGTGCTCACTTCTTATAGTGGATTTAATAAAGACTTTTCTATGCATATGCACGATGATGCGAATAGTGCAGTAGAGAAACTTGTTGCTGCATACGCGAAAGATGAAAAAGTGAAAGTTGATATAGATTCTTGGGCTGATGAAGAAAATGACCTTGTCCGTAATATGTATTATGCGGTAATGTGCAAAATTAAAGACCCTCAATTAAAGTTTACCGAGTATTATCCATTCACAGCATTTCAAAACATCAAGGGAGTGTTGACATTTGTTGGATTATCCCCTTACAATGATACCCATTTGTTTAGGATGGTGAATAATAATTCCAAACTTGAACAGATGATTTTTTATTATTATAATGACGCTGAAATGAATTCTGTTAAACAATTAGTACCCAATTGCGACATTGAATTTATTGACGTTAGGGATCTATGGAAAAGAGTAGCTTAAATAAAGTCCATATTGAGTGTAATCGCATTTTTTATTGCCGGATTTTCTGTTACGTTTGTCAAAAAGCTTACAAAAAGTTTTGAGCTAAAGTATAAGATTGATGGAGGCGATTTGATGAAAATCTTTGTAATGGTGACAAGTGGTCTGGCGGGAATTACGGGTGAATGCGAGAGGCGTAGCAACTACTAGTGAAAGCAAAAGAATTTAAGTCGATTACACATTGAAATATTGGAAGCACACCCAGAGGTTCGAATCCTCTGCCTCTCGCCATATTTACACACCAAAGATATGACCATTATTTATTGATTTCGTGTATTTACTTTATCTGGTGCAAAAATTCACCTTATGACATTTTACATTTCATAGTAACTAACACCATCGCTGTGTAAAGGAAAACTTTGCACAGCTTCTTATATACAATAATTTTAGGACGAACGGCACAAAGTGATAACTCATTTTGGTAGGGCAGAAAGTGATAACATAGCATGAGGGTTTATTTTTCTAACAAAAAAGAATACTCATAAAGAACATAAGTCCCTTATGAGTATTTAGACTGGTGCACCAGAAGGGACTTGAACCCCCATGAAATTGCTTTCACATGGACCTGAACCATGCGCGTCTGCCAATTCCGCCACTGGTGCATATAAAGTTTTTTTGGAGTTTTAACTCCAGTATATAAAATTCAAATGAGCGAAAAACTCAATCAAAAATTATCCCAATAATAAAGTAAAAATCAGTTTATTAAAATCAATATTTACATAGCCGTTATCAGTATCCTTAAAAAAGGTTGACGGACTTGAACCCCCATGAAATTGCTTTCACATGGACCTGAACCATGCGCGTCTGCCAATTCCGCCACTGGTGCATATAAAGTTTTTTGGAGTTTTCACTCCGATATATAAAATTCAAACGAGTCAAAAACTCATTCAAAAATTATCGCAATAAAAAGTAAAAATCGGTTTGTTAAAATCAATATTTACATAGCCGTTATCGGTATCCTTAAAAAAGGTTGACGGACTTGAACCTCCACCGAGTTGCCTCGACATGGACCTGAACCATGCGCGTCTGCCAATTCCGCCATGGGTGCATATGATGTTTCCTTTAATTTTTACACGGTAAGAAAACTTAAAACCCGAGGTGGAGCACACAGCTTAATCCACATCTATAAAAACGAGCAAAATACTCGAATTTATCAAACATTACAATTCTTTCAACAAGGTGACGCACCCTGAACCATGCGCGTCTGCCAATTCCGCCATGGCCGCATATTCAATTTGTGTGCTGAGCAACAGCAAACAGTATAACACAAAATCTTCTGACAATCAAGCTGTAAATTTTATTTCTAAGGCTAAATCATTCTTTCAACAAGGTGACGCACCCTGAATCTAGCGCGTCTGCCGATTCCGCCATAGCCGCATTTCTATAAAATAAGCGAATGTACCGTTCAATTTTAACACATTAATTTGTGGGTGTCAATTCTTTCACAGCAAATTTGCAAATAATATATGTATAAGTTTAATATTTAAAAATACTTGACACATTTACCCACAAGGTGTAATATTACACTATAGGGGTGATTTCTGTGGATAGAGATGCTTTTATTGATATTTGCAACAAAAGATTAAAATTAGTCAGAACGGAATATGGATTTACTCAGGAAAAAATGACATCTGTATTGGGTATTTCCAAAAAGACATTGGTAGAAATTGAAAAGGGGCGTTCAAGCCTGGGCTGGATGGGGAGCATTGCCCTGTGCACTATTTTTGAAAACAGCGAAATTATTGCGGGAGTATTTGGCGGAAACCCGACCGATATCATTATGACTCTTGCATTTGACGGTAACGAGCCGGTGTATCCTCAAACTATGGGCGGCAAGGTCTGGTGGAAAACTGTCCGTACAGCAAACGGGTACAAAATCCAGCAAAACATCATATCACAGCACTACCGCATTTTGGACGGCACAGACCGTCGTATTTGCTCATCATTTGATTATACTGAGATAAACAACAAATTTTTGGAGGTATCTGAGCATGGGGATGACTGATAAGTTAAAAGGCATTATAGGGCGGCAAAAGGCAATCTTAACAGAGCTCGAAGCGGAGTATCAGAATTTAGAGCAAAGCGACCTGACGAGGGAAAACGATGCATTAAAAACGCGTCTGGAAAGCATCAGTATGGAATTTATCGCAACAAAAGAGCGATTAAAGACGCTGGCAGATGAGAATGCAAAACTTAAAAATGCGCTTTATGAGCAAATTTACAGTGAAAGGCTCGCGATACTTAACCTTTCAGCAAAGAAGCTAGACGTGTATTTCAAAAGCAATTACGAGGGAGAGCTTAACCGGCTGTCCCGTATCGAAAACAGCATTAAGCAGCGGATAGCCGCAATGACCGATATGCTGAAAAGAAATAACATTGACATCAAAGACGAGATCTATGGCAAGCTTGAAGATCTGTCGGCACTGTTGGATGAAAAGATAACGCTTGCAAAAGCTGAATCAAACAAAAGCGGCGGCGTGTTTTCAGAGAATGAAAAGGCTGAATTTGAAAGCCTTAAGAACGAGCAAATTACAGATGGGATGATAAAAGAGTCCGCAAAGAAAAATAATTTTGAGGCCTTTATCGGTTTAAACCTCATAAATAAACTCGGTATTTTATTAATAGTCATTGGCGCTATTGTCGCCTCGCAATATACATATTTTAAGCTGCCGGATATGCTGAGGGGCATTATGATATTTGGGCTTGGGGCGGTTATGCTTGTAGCGGGAGAGGTTCTAAACCGCAGAAAGGCAAATGTCTTTTCCCTCGGAATAACCGCAGGCGGCGTGGCAGTTTTATATGTGGCGCTTGCCACAAGCTATTTTGGGCTTAAAATACTTGGTATGTACCCTGCAATTATGCTGTGCGTTTTAATAACGGGCGCCGCCTTTGTTTTGTCGGTGCGGTATAACGCCCAGGTCATTCTGGCTTTCGCACTTGTCGGCGGATACCTGCCTATGTTTTCAATCGGGAGCGGTAAGGCGCTGCTTTGCGGCGCAATGATTTATTTTGTTATATTAAATGTATTGGCACTACTGATTTCGTTCAATAAAAAGTGGACGGTAGGCACGTTTGTCGGACTGCTTTTAAACATAGCAGGAACGGTATATATTTGCGGCAGCCTGGACGGCGCAAGGCTTCTCCCTCCTGTCATAACCATATTATACGTGGCGTTTGCATTCGTCATCTACACCCTGATACCCATAATCAGTACGCACAAATCAAGAACAGCCTTTAAAAAGCCTGACGTGGCGTTGATGGGGATCAACACCTTTTTCAGCAGCGTATTGATGTATTGGGTGTTTGACATATATAAGCTGTATGACTACAACGGTCTTTTGGCAATACTGTTCGCCTCTGTCTATCTGCTGCTCGGCAAGTTTATCGAAGCCAAACGGAGCAGTGATAAAAATACAAGGGCACTGTTTTATTTAACAGGCTTTGCATTTGTCGTTCTGATCATACCGTTGCAATTCGGCAAAAGCTGGCTTTCGCTCGGCTGGCTTGCGGAGGGTGTGGCGCTGGCTGCCTACGGGATACTGAGAAACGAAAAAGGGTTAAAAAAAGGCGGTTTTATTATCGGGGCTCTATGCCTTGCCTCCTTCTTGCTTTTCGACGTGTTTGCTCGCCATGATGCTCTGTTCGCTTATAAATACCTTGCCATAACCTTCGGAAGCTTAATCATTTTAGGCGCTTATGCTTACAAAGGAAATCTCTCCAGCATTTTTGAAAAGTGCTATAAGTATCTGACCGTTATTAATCTATGGATTTACACCATATATGTTATCACAGGAGAGTTACAAAACTTATTAAATTTTGAACGCTTCAACGATTATTATCTCTGCAACGCTCTGGCGATTGCGGCAACCTTTTTGATTGCGTACGCCGTGCCGAGAATAAAAATCTTGTGCGACAACGGTGTTAAAACAATTTCCATTGTTATGTATGCCATAGGCATTTTGTGGCTGTTTATCCTTAACACCTTCGGTTCGCCTCTGAACTACGGGATGGCGGCTGCGCCCATGCGCTATACGGTGACAGCGACAGCGGTCCTGCTTGTGATGTCGCTTTTTTCCGTGTTCGCACTTTATGACCTGATCAAATGCGCCGTGATGGAGCGGAAGCTGGGCGTCGAGTGGTTTCCGCTGATTGTGTCGGGATATTTTGTGCTGATATTGACGCAAAACCTGATCACACAATATCATTTGGCGTTTTCAAACGCAGCCATCAGTATCATATATGTTGTCGCTGCGCTTACGTGGATCGTTTTAGGCTTTGCCAAAAGGTATGCGTTTTTAAGGCGTTTTGGTCTCGGGCTTTCAGTGATGGCGGTTGTGAAGCTGTTTTTACTTGATCTGTCCACCCTGACAAGGGGATATCAGATCGTCTCTTATTTTGTGCTTGGCATAACGCTCCTGGTGATATCCTTTGTATATCAATATTTTAATAAAAGACTCGAACTGAGAGCAGAGGAGGTATCAAATGTTTCGGAAAATAATTAGCTTTGCATCCATACTTGCCATTGCGGCGAATACAACGGCTTTTGCCCATACCGCAGCCATTGAAAACAGCGGCGATAATACATATAAGGCGGTTCGCCTGACGCCGGGAATTTATAATAATGCCAATGCGGATTTATCCGACCTGTTAATAAAGGACGCGGACGGCGAAGCTGTTCCCTACTTTATAAATACGGGCTACCGGACTATGGATAAAGGAAACTATCATTACGCTATGCGGCTTATCAACGCATATACAAAGGACGACGCCTTCTACTTTGATTATAAAATACAACAGCAGCCTGAGCACGATGTGACGGCCACCTCAATTAATGTCGCTACAAACAATACAAATTTCGCAAAAAACATCACGCTGTTCGGCAGCTATGACAACGTGCATTGGGAAAAGGTGCAGGATGATACCCTGTACAGCGCGGGAGCGCATAAAAAGCTTGAAGTTATTTTCTCAACGCCTCAAAAATATACGCACTATCGCTTTAAGCTCGCAAACAATCTGGAAAAGATAGCGTTTTCTTCGGCCGATCTGGCATATAACGTCACAACCGTCGAGCAGGGCTGTTTTATAGAAAGCATAAGGCCCGCGTTTGGCACGGAGGAAAAAGAGAAACAAACCCTTATCAATATCGAAGGCATGAAAAACCTCAGGCTTGCCGAAGTTACAATAGAAACGGACAGTATGTTCAAAAGGACGGCAGTACTGCTCAACACATCAAAAGAAATTTATAATCTATCGCTGAACGGCACCTCGTACAGGGATACCACACTACCCGCAAGCTGGCAAAAGACAGATAAGGACATTTTGACCGTCGCCATAAACAACAACGATGACAAGCCAATAAGCGTCAAAGGCGTGATAGTGAAATACTACGCCGATGAGCTTGTGTTTGACGGAAGCAAAGGTAAAACCTTTACCTTGACCTTCGGAGATACAACAGCGGCGGCGCCCGTCTATGATATTGTGTCCTATAAAGACGAGATATTAAAAGGTGGTACTGATAAGCTTGTGGTTAAGGCAATAAAAATGGACAAAACGGTGGCGGAGGAAAGCGGATATGACTATAAAGTTATATTTAATATAGTCATTATGGTTATTGCCGCTTTATTGGGGCTGCTGATTTTGATGAAGCTGAGGAGGAAATCATAATAACAGGCGTTTTGCTTATTCATGGCTTTGCAGGCACAAGGGATGAGGTGCGCCCTTTGCATGACTATCTTTGCGATAAAGGCTATAAAGTAATTATGCCGCTGCTTGCGGGACATGAGAAAACATTAAGGGATTTATCCCTTTCAAAATACCGCTTATGGCTTCAAAGCGCAGAGGATGCTTATCTGGCGCTTTCAAAAACCTGCGATGATGTTATTGTCATAGGTTTCTCGATGGGTGGTCTTATTGCGGTGAATTTATATCAAAGACACAGATTTGGCAAAATAATCACTGTCAATACGCCCATTTACTATTGGAACATCAAAAGGATGGTTTTAAACCTTTGTTCAGACTTCAAAACATATTCGGGAAAGTATTTTTTCGCAAGCGTCAATAAGCCCCTGCGTTCGCTTTTGGAATTTCAAAAGCTCTTGAGCCGCACAAAGCCCTTATTTAGCAAAATGGATTGCGACGCACTTATTATCCAGACGCAAGATGATGATACGGTAAATATAAAGAGTGCGGATTATATATATAAAAAAATAAAGGGCAGCAAAACCCTTTTGAAACCGCCGTCCGGCGGGCATGTGGTATTTCTGTATGAGCAGCATCAAAGTATATCAGAAGCAATTTATGATTTTATCGTTTCAGTAAAACACTAAATAATTTCACTGGGATGAAGCACCGTGCACCATGCGCGTCTGCCGATTTCGCCATAACCGTATAACACTTGCTTATCATAAATCAAATCCAGAAAAATAAATACCTTGTTTACAAAGTTACAGCTTTTTCTCTTTCCAAGTTTTAGACAACCCTACCTTGATGTGATCGGTTCGGCCAGTTGGTACCGACAAAGCTTTTTATGCGCTTCTTTGAGATAACATACAGATAACATAACACAAAAGACATCACATATACTGATGACGCCCGTAAACCAAACCGCATCAACACGGAAAAGTCTAAATCCACAATAACCTGATCGATGATAAAAATAAAAAGAACATGTGAAAGATAGACGTAATAAGAAATACCGCCGGCAAGCTTGAAGGGGTTAAAATATTTTTCAAAAAACGGTGTTAGGATCGTCAAAAAGCTGTAAAATCCAAGCGTTGAGGTCAGGCAAAAAATATAATGAATCACCTCCGCCTGCCAATAAACAATCATGCCCCTGTATTGCATATACGACAAGACCAGATGTGGTCCGGCAATGGCTACAAAAATAATAAGCCACCATACAGCGCTTTTTTTAATGAAAGCAACAAATCTGTCATAATACAATGCGCAGTAAATGCCCATTACCCAAAAAACAAGGAAAAAGACAAAAACAGAGCTGCGATAAGCGGATACAAAAGGCCCCAAACAATTGTCCGCAAACATCCGAAACGCCAGTGTAATCAAAAAAGCTGTAGCCAGGCCAAACGCCGGAGCAGCCTTTTTACAGCAAGCAAGCAGCACAGGCATAAGCAGATAAAATTGCATAATAACGATAATAAAATAGAAATGTGCAGCCAAATCGCCGATCAGGATGTAGCGGAACATTTCTATAAAACTGAATTTAAAATAATGCCGCAGAAAGACAAAATAGGCATAATAAACAATGACCCATATCACATAAGGAACATAAATATTTTTTAAACGGTTTTTGAGAAATTTCCAGTAGTCTATCGGCGTGTCTTTGTATTTCATGGTCAACTTAACGGCGCTCGAAAAAATAAATGCCGGCACCACAAATGAAACCGCTTTTCCGCATAGGAATATCAATCCTGTAAATATGCCGGGTTGGCTGCCGTTAATAATAACATCAGATGAGATATGTATAAAAATAACAAATAAGCACAAAAACGTTTCCAAAACAGAAACTGTGCTGATATGGTTATGCTGAATAATTTGCGCAGCACTGGATTTGACTGAAATGAGCGGTTTGGTCAAAGTCACCGGATCAGACCCCTTAAATCTAATTTATTCTCGGCCTGCCGTGGCCGCATATTTGATTTTAGGCTTGCTTTCTTTCGCCGTATAATAGCCTGTCTCTGCCGCGACAGCCTGTGCAAAGCAATGGCGCCGCGCCGGGGGCACAGCAGTCGTGTCAGTCTTATACCATATTATAAAGCAAGAATACCTATAAGGCAAGACATTGCGTTTTTTTCATCGTTTCTTAAAATTTATTTCCACACCCTGCCCGCACGCAGGATCAAATCTGCCTTCACACATCAAAATTTTTTCAAAAAACCTTGACAATACTTGATTTCGCTGATAAAATATGCTAGTCTGTGAAAAAATAATGCGGTATTGCGCCCATTTGAAATTGCAGACCTTACCGGCTTCATTTGCAAACGTAGCAGCCCGGCTTTCAAGACCCGTTCTCAGCGGTCTTGCGGTCGCATTCACACACCGTATATTATCGGAGGAAATCATGCTTGGCGAACTAAGGGACTCATCTTCAATTTACGTCGGACTTAAACAGTCGCGCAGAGCGTTGGAGGAAAATAAGGTAGCAAAAGCCTATATCGCCGGCGACGCCGATGCGGCCATTACGCGCGCATTTGTTAAAGACTGTGAGCTGGCAGGCGTTGAGGTGATTGGAGTCGACACTATGGCAGAGCTGGGAAAAGCCGCAGGGATCGATATCGGCGCAGCAGTCGTAGTGATTCTCAAATGATAAATCGTCCGCATCGAAGACGGATGCCGTAAATAAGATGAAATGGGTGTAAAAGCGCGTTGCGCTTTTATATAAATTTATTTAAAGATGAAAGGAGGAAAAGTAAAGCATGCCTACATTTAATCAATTGGTGAGGAAGGGCCGCGAAAAGTCGGAGTACAAATCAACAGCGCCGGCCTTGCAGAAGGGACTCAACTCTCTTAAGAAGAGGGCAACGGATCAGAGCGCCCCGCAGAAGCGCGGTGTTTGCACATCAGTCAGGACAATGACCCCTAAAAAGCCGAATTCCGCACTTCGTAAAATTGCCAGAGTGCGCCTGACAAATGGTATTGAAGTAACCGCATACATTCCGGGCATAGGCCACAACCTTCAGGAGCACAGTGTTGTTCTTATCGAAGGCGGAAGGGTGCGCGATCTTCCCGGTACCCGTTATCACATCATCCGCGGAACGCTGGATGCACAGGGCGTTGCAAACCGTAATCAGGCCAGAAGCCGTTACGGCACAAAGAAGCCTAAAGCGAAGTAATGCCGGAGCGTTTTACAAACCGGGGTTATAACATGGCACATGTTATACGACTTTGCTAAAAATCACAAATCTATATTGGTGCGGCTACTGTAATCAGACCTGTGCTTTTTAGCAAGGGCGTGTAAATGATTGGAAAGTAGATCAGCACTGACGGCGGCGATTATGACTTGCCGAGTACCTGTGATTATGTTTAATCATGAAGGAGGGAAGAAAAGTGCCAAGAAGAGGTTTTATCTCAAAAAGAGAAGTGCTGGCAGACCCTATGTACGGCAGCGTTGTTGTGACAAAGCTCATCAACAATATCATGCTGGACGGCAAAAAGGGTGTTGCGCAGCAAATTGTATACGATGCGTTTGATATTATCAGGGAGAAAACGGGCAAGGACCCGCTTGATGCATTCAATCAGGCTCTTGACAATATCATGCCTGTGCTGGAGGTTAAGGCAAGGCGCGTCGGCGGCGCGAACTATCAGGTTCCCATTGAGGTCCGTCCCGACAGGCGCCAGACCTTAGGCCTGCGCTGGCTCACGCTTTACGCCAGAAACCGCAGTGAACGTACAATGCGCGAAAGGCTGGCAAACGAGCTTTTGGATGCGCTGGGCGGCACCGGCGGAGCGGTCAAAAAACGCGAGGATACACACAAAATGGCCGAAGCGAACAGAGCGTTTGCGCATTACCGCTGGTAGAAAATACCGCATAAAAACACAAAAAAGACCCAAGACTAAAAATTGGTTGGTTCAATTTGCGCTTTCCTGGAATAATATTGACTTTTATATGAAAAGAATTGTTCCGATAATCGAAAGGACCACTATTTTTAGAGGAAAGGAGGAAATAAAGCTTGCCAAGAGCATTTTCACTTGAAAACACCAGAAATATAGGAATTATGGCCCACATTGATGCCGGCAAAACCACCACCACCGAACGTATTTTGTTCTACACGGGACGTGTGCACAAAATAGGTGAGGTTCATGAAGGCGCCGCAACAATGGACTTTATGGCGCAGGAGCAGGAGCGCGGAATCACCATTACCTCCGCTGCTACCACGGCGCAATGGAAAGGCCATAGAATTAATATTATAGATACACCCGGCCACGTTGACTTTACGGTTGAGGTTGAGCGCTCCTTGCGCGTGCTGGACGGATCGGTTACCGTATTTTGCGCCAAGGGCGGCGTTGAGCCGCAGTCCGAGACCGTGTGGCGCCAGGCGGACAAATACCGCGTGCCGCGCATGGCTTACGTCAATAAGATGGATATTATGGGTGCGGACTTTTACAATGTCGTGGACATGATGCGTAACCGTTTAAAATGCAATGCCGTTCCCATCCAGCTTCCTATCGGCGCCGAAGACACCTTCAAGGGCCTTGTTGACCTTGTTGAAATGAAGGCCTATATATACTACGATCAGGAAGGAAAAGACGAGCGGATCGAGGAAATCCCGGCGGATATTGCCGAGGCGGCAGCCGAATATCATGCGGCGCTACTGGAAGCAGTGGCGGAGTGTGATGACGATCTGACGGAAAAATACCTTGAGGGCGCGGAAATTACCGTAGAGGAAATCAAAAGAGCCATTCGCGTGGCTACCATAGATAATCGGCTTGTGCCGGTTTTGTGTGGTACATCTTACCGCAACAAAGGCGTGCAGAACCTTTTGGACTGTGTGGTAGACTATATGCCGTCTCCGCTGGACATTCCCGCCATCAAGGGAGTCAATCCGGATTCCGAAGAGGAAACCGAGCGTCCCGCGGACGATAGCGCACCCTTTTCGGCACTGGCGTTTAAAATTATGACAGACCCGTTTGTCGGAAAGCTATGCTTCTTCAGAGTTTACTCCGGAACCTTGAAAGCCGGCTCTCATGTGCTTAATTCCACCAAAGGAAACCGCGAGCGCATGGGCAGGATTCTGCAGATGCACGCAAACCACAGAGAGGATATCGACATGGTTTACGCAGGCGACATTGCCGCTGCGGTGGGCCTTAAGAACACCACTACAGGCGATACGCTTTGCGATGAGGATAAACTTGTCATCCTGGAGAGCATGGAGTTCCCGGAGCCTGTCATCCGCGTAGCGATAGAGCCCAAGACCAAGGCCGGTCAGGAAAAGATGGGTATTGCACTTTCCAAGCTTGCTGAGGAAGATCCCACCTTTAAAACCTACACCGACGAGGAAACAGGCCAGACTATCATCGCCGGTATGGGCGAGCTGCATTTGGAGATCATTGTCGACAGACTGCTTCGGGAATTTAAGGTGGAAGCCAATGTGGGCCGTCCGCAGGTTTCCTATAAAGAAACTATTAGCAAAGCGGTGGAAATCGAGCATAAATATGCAAGGCAGTCGGGCGGCCGCGGCCAGTACGGCCATGTACTGCTCAGGCTGGAGCCGCTTGAGCCCGGCAAGGGCTATGAGTTTGTCAACGCCATTGTGGGCGGCGTGGTGCCGAAAGAATACATCCCTGCGGTTGACCAGGGCGTACAGGGCGCTATGCAGACAGGCGTTCTAGCCGGGTATAACGTGGTAGACGTGCGCGTCACGCTCTACGACGGTTCGTATCATGAGGTCGACTCCTCCGAAATGGCCTTCAAAATAGCGGCCTCCATGGCGTTTAAAGAAGGCTGCCGCAAGGCAACTGCTGTGCTGAAGGAGCCTGTGATGAAGGTCGACGTTACTGTGCCCGAAGAGTACATGGGCGACGTCATAGGCGATTTAAACGCCAGGCGCGGTCAGATCCAGGGCATGGAGGCAAGAATGGGCGCTCAGGCTATTGCGGCGTTTGTACCGCTCGCCGAAATGTTCGGCTATGCGACCGAGCTTCGCAGCCGTACTCAGGGGCGCGGCCAGTATTCCATGGAGCCCAGCCACTATGAGCAGGTGCCTAAGGGAATACAGGAGGAAATCGTCAGCACCAGGGCCAAGAGCGATTAATACTGCCGTAGTGCCGGAAGCGGTAAAAAATTTGGAAAAGCTATTGATTTTTCCGGTAAAGGTATGTAAAATGTAAACAAAATAAACTTTTTAATTATAAGAGGAGGAACGTAAAAATGGCAAAAGCAAAGTTCGAAAGAAATAAACCCCATGTCAATATTGGTACAATCGGACACGTTGATCATGGTAAGACCACACTGACCGCCGCGATTACCAAGGTTCTCGGCTTCAAGGGGCAGGCGAATTACACCGCATATGACATGATTGACAAGGCCCCCGAGGAGAGAGAAAGAGGTATTACTATTTCTACCGTCCACGTTGAGTATGAAACCGACAACCGTCACTATGCTCATGTTGACTGCCCCGGCCACGCCGACTATGTCAAGAACATGATCACCGGTGCCGCTCAGATGGACGGCGCTATCCTGGTTGTTTCCGCTGCTGACGGCCCCATGCCCCAGACAAGGGAGCACATCCTGCTTGCCCGTCAGGTTGGCGTGCCCTACATCGTTGTATTCATGAACAAGGCCGATCAGGTTGACGATCCCGAGCTCTTAGAGCTGGTTGAGATGGAAATCAGAGAGCTTCTGAGCGAGTACGAATTCCCGGGTGATGATACGCCTATTATTGCAGGCTCGGGTTTGGAAGTTTTGGAGTCCAGCTCAACCGATATCAACGCTCCTGAGTATGAGTGTATCTTAAAGCTCATGGAAGCTGTTGATTCCTATATCCCGACTCCTGAAAGAAAAAAAGATCTTCCGTTCCTTATGCCTGTTGAGGATGTGTTCTCCATCACAGGCCGCGGTACGGTTGCTACAGGCAGAGTGGAAAGAGGCCAGCTCAAAAGCTCTGAGGAAGTTGAAATTATCGGTCTGACTGACGAGAGAAGAAAGGTCGTTGTTACCGGTATCGAAATGTTCCGTAAGATCCTTGACTACGCAGAGGCCGGTGACAATATCGGTGCGCTTTTGCGTGGCGTTCAGAGAACTGAAATCGAAAGAGGACAGGTTCTGGCAAAACCAGGCAGCATTCATCCTCACACAAAGTTTGAGGGCGAGGTTTATGTGCTTTCTAAAGAAGAAGGCGGCCGTCATACACCGTTTTTCAACAACTACCGTCCGCAGTTCTATTTCAGAACAACGGATGTTACAGGCGTTGTTAACCTTCCGGAAGGCACAGAGATGTGTATGCCTGGCGACAGAGTAACCATCTCCGTTGAACTGATTACGCCTATCGCTATTGAAGAAGGTCTGCGTTTCGCTATCCGCGAAGGCGGCAGAACAGTCGGTTCCGGCGTGGTATCTTCGGTTGTTAATTCGTAATAGCGTTTTTGGATAAAGAATGTTTTTAAGAGGCTGTTTAGGCACACATGTGTGCCTAAACAGCCTCTTGTAATATATAATAAAGAGTTCTGTAGATTTCTGTAATATCATAATGCATATATTTTATTCATAATATGGGGTGATTAGATGAAAAAAGGGGTTAAAGTGTTTTTATTAGTGTCTATCATAATTATGGGTATTACAAGTTTAATATTAGCAGATGATATGTTGCAAATAATACATGTTAAGACAGGTAGCTTGAAAACTGACGAAGTTGTTGCTTATAATTGTTTGCGTACGGCAGAAGTATTTACAGATGGCTCTTCAGGCGTTGGAGGCTCAATGTCAGAAGAAATAAAGGCATTTAAAAAGCTGTTTGAAAGTAGCATTGCAAGAGACTCCTTCATTAAATTAGAACAAGAAGCTAATATCGAAGGAAAGCTATATGCATTATGTGCATTGTATTTTTTAGATCGCAGTTATTATGGTAAAGCCATTGAAAAATACAAATCTAGCAATGAAACGGTCAAAGTGCAGGGTGGTTGCATGCAATGGTCAACTAAGTTAAGTGATCAAATAAAGGAATTTGATGAGAGCGACATTCCGCAGGCACTGAAAGAATATATAGACAGAGACAGCGAGTAAAAGCAAGTTATTTTATAGAGGTTTCTTTTTCACCATAGCGTAAATCTCATTCTTTCGCATACCGCGATCCCTGGCAACCGCCTTAATGGCACTCATCTCATCTGACCCTGCTTTAAGGTAGTGCGCCATATGGTCTTCAACGCCAAGGCTGCAAAGCGGATTCTCTTCATCGGAAACGTGTAAGCCTTCAAGAATAAGCACGTATTCTCCTTTAGGGGAAGCGTCAGCGTATTTTTGTATCGCGCCTGACAGGGTGGTGTATATCAGCTCCTCATGCCTCTTTGTCAGCTCACGGGCCAAAGCTATCCTGCGCTCACCAAGGGTTTCATATAAATCATTTAAAGTGGCGCACAGCTTGTGCGGCGCTTCATAGAATATCATGGTTCGCTTCTCGCTTTTGATATCATCCAAATGCGCCCTGCGCTGGCGGCGGTTGACGGACAGGAAGCCTTCAAAGCAAAACCTGCCTGTGGGAAGTCCCGACAGCGTGAGCGCGCATATGGCAGCCGATGCGCCCGGTACACCTGTGACGGCAATGCCCATGTCAATACAGCTGCGCACCAGGTCCTCTCCCGGATCCGAAACAGCAGGCGTGCCCGCGTCGGTTACTACCGCTATGTTTTTGCCTTCCTCCAAAAGCTTTAGCAAATAGTCGCCCTTTTCACGCTTATTATGTTCGTAATAGCTTGTCATAGGCGTTTTGATGCCAAAATGATTCAGCAGCTTAAGCGTGTGGCGCGTATCCTCCGCCGCAATCAGATCAACGCTCGCAAGCGTTTCGAGGCATCTTTGGGAGATATCGCCTAAATTGCCAATAGGCGTAGCACACAGATACAATATACCCTTATTCATTACTCTCACCTGTCCGTCCGTAAATTTCATCTATTTCCCGCGAATAGCAGCCGTTTTCATCATACACATACAAAGGCGGCATCAGTCTCAGTTCATGACCGCCTTGATAAGCGCCCTCTACCAACACAATATTTGCCGCCTTGTGCGGCGCGGGATGCACCATGCGCATGCGTTTGGGCTCAAGATGGTAGCGACGCATGAGCGATAGGATATCTACAAGCCGCTGCGGACGGTGTACCATAAAAAGCCTGCCGCCCGGGCGCAGCAGTCCGTACGACACCTGCAAAATATCCTCAAGGGTGCAGGCAACCTCGTGGCGTGCAAGGGTTTTGGCGGACGCTGCGTTTTGCAGCCCTTTGCCGCACGGCAGGTATGGCGGGTTGCAGGTAATCACGTTAAAGCTGCCCCTGCCAAAAATTTGCAAAGCGTCCCGGACATCCGCACACACCATGTTTACCCGCTCCTGCAAGCCGTTGAGCGCTATGCTGCGCTGCGCAAGTGCGGCGGCGTCATGCTGGATTTCAAGCGCCTGGATTTTTGGCGTATCAGTTTTGCCCGCAAGCAAAATCGCTACGATTCCGTTGCCGCTGCAAAGATCGAGCGTCGCGGACGATACAGCGTGCTTTGCAAAGTCTGCCAAAAGCACCGCATCTATGCCGAACCGGAAGCCGCGCATATCCTGCAACAGCTTCAAGCCGCACAGCTGCAAATCATCAATGCTTTCATAGTTTTCTATACCGCTCACCCCATTTAATACTATTTCACGCTCAAAATAGGAATGAAATGTCGTTGAATTTTTTGTGCACAGCGCAGCGAAAGACGCAGTCTTGCCGGCACAAGGCAAGGACGCCAACAAAGCTGTAGGTAAAAAAGACACGGCAGATAGTCCTGTTTTGGGTGCGAAACAGTATAACATTAACCTGCCGCCATTATTGGCACGAGAATACGGGCAAAAAGCCTCAAACCGCAAAATTGCCAGCCGCAAGGCGGCCGGCAATTTTTGTAACGTGTTTGTTATCTTTCCTCAGGCGCGCTTACGGGACATACGTCCGCGCACGCTCCGCACTCAGTACAGGAACCGGGATCAATCACGTATACACCGTCACCTTCCGATATACAGCTCACAGGGCACTCAGGTGCGCATGCGCCGCAGCTGATACAGCTCTCAGTAATAAAATATGCCATTTGCAAACACCTCCTCAACTGAATTCACGCACTGATTATATCAGATATCTATATGTTGTTCAAGACTTTTACGAGATTTCGCGCACAAATAACGCGTCGTTGCATAAAGCATATGCCGGTCCAAACCGGGCCGCACACCCTGACCGGCAGGTTAAAAAATGGTTTGATATTAATCGGCAAGGGTCTTTATCGCTTCCTCATCTATTACCTCAGGCTCTTCCCTGACCACGTCGCGGATGACCTTTACATCACCTACGTCGAATTCCGAGAGCGTTTTTTCGTCCTCTCCATCCACCCTTACCTTTATCTTTCCCTTTAAGAGATTAACATACACTACCGTGCCCTTGCCATTCGGCGTTTTGACTATCGCTCCCTGCCGCGGCGTTTTGCGGATCAACTCTTCATAGGCGTCCTGCTCGTACTTAAGGCAGCACATCAGCCTGCCGCAGGTGCCCGATATTTTGGTAGGGTTTAAAGAAAGCCCCTGTTCCTTTGCCATTTTGATACTCACAGGCGCAAAGTCCCCCAAAAACTGCGAACAACACAGATTGCGGCCGCATATGCCGTAGCTGCCAAGCATCTTGGCCTCGTCGCGAACACCAATCTGCCGAAGCTCGATCCGTGTGCGGAATACCGCCGCCAGATCCTTGACAAGCTCGCGGAAATCCACGCGTCCGTCCGAAGTAAAGTAAAACAGTATCTTATTGCCATCAAATGTGTATTCCACATCCACAAGCTTCATGTCCAGCTTATGGTCCTTTATCTTTTGCATACACACGTCAAAGGCCTCTTTCTCCTTTGCGCGGTTTGCCTGCTCCTGCCCGAAATCTTCATCAGTGGCAATGCGAATCACCTTTTTAAGCGGTTGCACAACCTCTCTTTCATCCACCTCACGCCGGCCTATCACCGCTTCGCCCATCTCCACACCGCGCGCCGTTTCCACAATCACATGTATGTTTGGGCAGATATCGAGTCCGTCGGGATCAAAGTAATATATTTTGCCTACGCTTTTGAAGCGTACACCAACTATTTGCGCCATAAAAATCTCCTTTTCTTTAATATATAAAATCAGTCATAACAAAAGCGGCAAATAACCCTTAACCGCCTCAAGACATCAATTTCTTTCAGTCACTAAAATGCCAGACATTGATGACAAAATTCAACATCAAGGCCCTCAGATTGACGGCCCGCCGAAGCATCTGCTCTGCTGCCATCAAACGGCTTTGGGCATATACGATTTTTTTTTCACTTACGCGCTTTGCCGCACACCGCAGCGTGTCCGCAAGGTCAGGATTGATCAGACAGGCGCCTATCCCTTTTTTGAGCTTAAGCATGTCGCCAAGCTGTGTAAACATCAGGTCAAACGCGACGTCTGTAAGGTCCGGCATATCCTTGTCCTTTTTTAGTCTGTCAAAAAGCTGGGCAAGCTCAAATACCCTTTTTTCATCGCCGCCCACTAAAAGCTCGCACAGCCAACCACACACCTCGGATCGCAGATCAAGCAGCGCACTGTTGCGGCACAGCGCATCGGCGCGCTGGGGGCTGCCTTGCGAATATGCCGCGATAAAGCCTGACATGTGTGCAAGCGCCGGATAGCTTTGCGCCACATACCGGTCTATATCCGCGCCTCCGCACGCGGCAAAACGCACCACTCTGCTGCGCGACACCACGGTAGGAAGCAGCGAATCCGCATTGGTACTGCAGATAATGAACACCACATATGACGGCGGCTCCTCCAAAATCTTGAGCATAGCATTTTGCGCGGCAGGCGTCAGCGCATCGCCGTCCTCTATAATATACACCTTGTAGCGTGCTCCAAACGGTTTGATATATGCATCGGCAATCACAGCACGGATATCGTCTGCACCTATGCTCTTTTTGGATGACAAATCTGTAAGGGCAAAGCGGTTCAGATCCGGGTTGTTGCCGGACTCCGCGCGGATGCACTGTTCACACCTGCCGCACGGCGCCTGCGTCTGATCCAAGCATAACAAAGCCTGTGCCAACCAAAATGCCATCTTTCTTTTCCCTGTGCCTGCCTCGCCCGTAAACAAATACGCATGCGATACAGCGCCTCTTTTGATGCCCTGCGCAAGCAAGCTTAAAACAGGCTCGCCAGAGCAGGTATGCGTCCTTTGCATTATACCTTTTCAAACCTTTCCACATCAATAACAAAAATGGTAGCGCCGCCGACCTCCACCTCGACCGGGTACGGCGTATACCCGCTGCCCAGCCCGGACATGGGCACAGGTGTCGATATGATCTGCTTTCTGGTTTCGCTCTTGGATTTTATAATATCCACCACCGTCTGAACGTTTTGCTCACTTGTCCCCACAAGCAGCGTCATATTCCCCGCCTTCAAAAATCCTCCCGTTGTAGCAAGCTTTGTCACACTGAAGCCCTGTTTATTCAACTCACTCATTACCTTATTCCCGTCTTCATCATGAACTATTGCAAAAATCAGCTTCATACCGCAAACCCTCCCCGGTTAGCTTAAAATGTCCTGCTTTATATTTATTGCTCCTCCAATTAAATATTCCCTCGCCTGAACGGTTATTTTACCGTTATGCCCCGTTGTCATCCTTGCTTTACGCCAACAAAGCTGCGTCCCCGGCCTTGCCTGCCGGCAAAATCCCTCGTTGATTTTTCGGCAATATTTGATCGGGGAAGCAATAATCAAGTTTACAGATTCTTTACGTTCTTGTTACATTATAACATCAAAGCATAAGTATTGCAATACAATAATCTTTGCCGCCCCACCGCGCGCTAGCCTATGTCCAGACTGGCCTGCGCGTTCAGAGTCATATCAGCAAAACAGCCTGCTTTGTACGCATAATATCCCACGCAGGCAACCATAGCCGCATTGTCGGTGCAAAGCTGGGGTGGCGGCACGAAAAATGAAAGACCCCTTTTTGCACACTCCGATTCAAAAGCGCTGCGCAAAGCCGAATTGGCGGCGACTCCCCCTGCCAGCGCGACCTTTTTCATATCGTACCTTTGAGCGGCCCGCATGGTTTTCTCGCAAAGCACTGAAACCACAGCGGCCTGAAAGCTGGCGGCAATATCCGCTTTGTTATACGAAATGCCCGCCTGCTCCAGCTTGTGTATATAATTGATCACTGCCGTTTTCACACCGCTGAAGCTAAAATCCAGCTCACATGGCATTTTTACGCGGGGAAAATGCACGGCTTCGGCATTGCCCTGTTTTGCAAGCGTATCTATCAGCGGCCCGCCGGGATACCCCAATCCCAACACCCTCGCCACTTTGTCGTATGCCTCTCCAGCCGCGTCGTCACACGTCCTGCCTACTACCTCAAAGTCAGATATGCTTTTTACAAGCACGATGTGGCTGTGCCCGCCCGACGCTACCAGGCACACAAACGGTGGTTTTAGCGTATGGTGCGCGATCAAATTTGCCATAATGTGGGCACGGATATGATGGACGGCCAGCAAAGGTTTTTTTAGCGCAAACGCAAGCGCTTTGGCCGCCGACACACCTACCAACAGCGCACCCACAAGTCCCGGACCGTTTGTTACGGCAATGGCGTCAATTTCGTCTAAGGTAGTATTCGCCTGTGCCAGCGCCTCGTCTATCACATCGTCAATCACTTCTATATGGCACCGCGATGCAAGCTCGGGTACTACTCCGCCGTATCGCTTGTGCAGCTCTATCTGGGAATTGATCACATTGGAAAGCACCTGGCAGCCGTTTTCCACCACAGCCGCCGCCGTTTCATCACACGAGCTTTCAATGCCAAGTATCAGCGTCTTATCTTTTGAATTATCCAACCCAAATCACCATTCTTTTGTCATGATAACAGCATCCTCACAGTTATCGGCATAGTAACGTGGCCGTCTGCCCGCCTCTGAAAACCCGTGTTTGGAATACAGCTTCTTTGCCGCTGTGTTGGAAGCGCGCACCTCAAGCGTCATCCAGCCTATGCCCATACCGTGTGCCTGATTTATCATATGCGCCAAAAGCATGCTTCCATACCCCATGCCCTGATATTCGGGCCTGACCGCTATGTTTGTGATATGCGCCTCGCTTAAAACATGCCAAAACCCGCCGTATGCGATAACCTCATCACCCATCAGCATCACATAGTAACGCGCAAGGGTGTTGGACATCTCTTCCTGGAAAGACCGCAGCGGCCACGGCATGGTGAAACACTGCCGCTCAAGCGCGGCAACCTGCTCAAGATGCGCTGCGTTCATGTTTTCTATCAAAGGTTTCATGAGCCCTCACCGCATATCTTCTTATAAACTGCGCAAAGCGCCTCATAAAGCTGTAATGCGCACGCCCGATAGGCTTCCAGATCCCCACCGTAAGGGTCGGCCACATCACCGCACACCCCCGCATATTCCATAACCGTATAGGTTTTGCCGGCGTCCGCACCCAAAACGTCAATTAAAGCGCGCTTATGCGCCTGCGTCATGGCAAGGATGAGGTCCGCCCCCCTGATAACATCCGGGTTTATGCTTGCGGACCTGTGCGGCGAAATATCAGCGCCCAACTCGCCCGCTGCGGTAACCGCATGTGCGCTTGCGGGCGCGCTGCCTTGCGTAAAAAGCCCGCCCGATATGACCTGTATATCACGTGCGTCCTTTGCCAAAACCTTCAAAATCCCTTCCGCCATTGGCGAGCGGCAGGTATTGCCTGTGCATACAAAGAGCACCTTCATTCACATCACCACAGTTTTAATATCGTGTATCTGAACCAAAAGCGCCGTCATACTTTAACGACTCTGCCACCCGCCGCTTTGTAGAGCCTGTTTCGGATAGCGGCGGAAAATTCATCGTCAAAGGGCAGGGCAGCGTATATAATATCCGCTTGCTGCTCATCAAACTGGCGCAGGGCGGCAAACATATTGGCGGCGTATTCGCCCGGCGTTTCGCCGCATGCTATAAATATATCGGCAGGCGCCCCGCTGCCTTCTCCTGCGCATGTCAAAACACCGACGCGTTTTCCCTCTCGCTTGCTTTCGGCGCAAAGGCGGGCAATTTCTTTGGAAATGTTTTCCACGCACGCTGCTCTCCCACTGCCGCATTCCACCAAGCAGACCTGTGCCTTGGGGGAATAATGGCGGTACTTCATACCCGGACATTTGGGCGCACAGTCCGTATCCGTCTTGCCGAGCGAATGCGCCACTTCGCCGATCAACGGCCTCAGCATCTGCGGCGTAACGCCGCCGGGACGCAGGATGGCCGGGACATCACCCGAAAGATCCAGCACCGTGGACTCAAGCCCCACACTGCATATGCCGCCGTCTACCATCATATCAATCTTGCCGTCCAGATCCTGACGGACATGCTGCGCACAGGTTGGCGACGGCCTTGCGGAAAGGTTTGCCGACGGTGCTGCAACCGGAACGCCGGACGCTCTGATAATCGCCGCCGCAACCGGATGCGAGGGCTGACGCAGTGCAACCGTGGGCAGCCCTGCGCTTACGATGTCAGGGATAAGGCCGGACTTTTGAAGAATGATGCTGATAGGACCTGGCCAGAAATTCGCCATCACCAGCCTTGCCGGTTCGGGAATCTCTTTCACCAAAGGGACAACATCTGAAGCGTCTGCTACATGGACTATCAAAGGATTATCAGCCGGTCTGCCCTTGGCGGCAAAAATTTTCTTCACCGCATCAGGGTCCAGCGCATTTGCGCCCAAGCCATATACAGTTTCTGTGGGGAACGCGACGGTTCCGCCGTTTCGCAAGGTCGCCCCCGCTTTGTGCGCAAGCGTAATATCAATATTTCGGCCGTCAAGCCGGATATATTCAGTATCCATTTATATTTACCCACATTTTCTGATATATTATACTGTTCCTAAATAAAAGAATAGACAAATAAAACGCCGGATTTTTTTATATGACAAGAAAAAAGTTCTCGGCAATAATTTGTTTATTGCCGATGGTTCTTTGACGCAGTCAGACGGAAAAAAGACAAGTTTTAGCCTATGATTTTATTTGGGAACAGTATCACATATTCCGGATTGTTTTTCATTTTATCACAACCGGCGCCGCACCGCAACCGAAATATCGAAAAACACCTTTTCCATAAGCGATTACCTCACCGTCAGTGCCGGGTACAACCAAGAAAAGGAGCCGTACGCCCGCACAAGCGTTTCGGCTTCTTTTGCTTTGTTTGAAAATCAGATGCGATTATAATGACTGCCGGTTTCATAGTACAAATAGCCCCTGAGCTTTGCAAAATGCTTCAGCACATAACGGGAAATACGGTTTTTGACATTGTTATCATTTGCACAAAGCCCATGCAGCAACAAAAGCTGTATGCCAAAATCCCTGCGCAGCCGTCCTGCCCTGGCAAGGGCGCTTGCTGTCCAAACAAGGCCGCCCCAGGTTTTATACGGTGGGTTCTCAAAGCATATGGCGTCTATATAAGCATGAGTATAGTCACATACCTGCAAAAGGCCATTGTTCTGCACTAAAACCGAATCGGCAAACAGCCGCCTGATTTCCTTGGCGACCCGGCCTGCGCCCGCAAGCATAGCCTTTTGCTTTTCCCGGGAAATATTTAAATATTCAATATCGTCGAGTGTGTCGAGGAAAATGCCGTCATAGCCGCTTTTCAAAATATCCTCCACACGATAGAGCAGCAGATTCTGCACCTTGGGCGAAGCAATATCCATATAATGTGTGCCGTATTCCTTGTTGATAAGAGGATCGTCTTTAGAACGCAGGATGTCTTCTTCGCCAAGCGCGCTAAAAAGCTCGTCGTCGCTGCTTACCTCCACCGCGCTTAAATACGCGACAACTGTGCTGCCTGTACGTTTAAGCGCATAAATATCCTGCGGCATGCGTGCCTTAGGCTCCAAAACCAAAAGGTCATAGCTTGCCAGCTGGTCTTCTTTGCCGTATCCATAGTAAACAGTAAAATTTTTAATTCCATGCAGTCGGTTTTCTCTGCGCAAATAAAATACCTCAATTCTTGTTCATTCTTCCCTGATACTCGGTATAAATAAAACACGTTTCACACTTGTTTCCGTGCGCCACACACAGCGTCGCGGAACTCTCCCAGCATTTCCTGTCGGTACGCACCTTAACGGGACACTTGTTGCAAAGCTCACTGGACACAAAACGCATATTCCAGCAGTAGTCTAAGGAACCATCATCATATTTGTGCTCATTTCTTATGTTTGCAACACAGCTCAGGAAATTGTCGACCACGTCTTTGTCCAGCTGGGTGCCCGCCGCGCTTTCTATGGCTGCCAAGGCCTCATCGTATGTACTGGCGTCCCGGAAATTCCTTGGCGATATTTTTGCGATAAAGAACTGCGCCACCGCCAAAATCTTTGCACCGATGGGGATATCGTCACCTTTTAGTCCATAAGGGTATCCGCAGCCGTCTATGCGCTCGTGATGGTAGCGCACCATATCCGCCGCCCGGCTCTGCCCCTGGAGCGACTCAATAATATCCGCGCCTACCTCGGAGTGAAGCTTTATGATTTCATAATCAAATTCAGTGTATTTGCCCTTCTTAAGGAAAACGTCATATGAAAGCGCTGCAATACCGATATTGCTTAAAAACGCCGCCAGCGCGATCTCGTCAACCTCTTCTTTCGGAAGCCGCATGTGCTCTGCAATCAGTGTGGCATACTTCTGCATCAGGCTTGAAAAGCCGACGGTGTAGGGGCTTAAATCGTCAACCAGCGTGGATATGAGCTTTAAGGTCTCGATGTTGTCGGCACAGCTGCGTGAAAGCTGCTTGGTTTTGCCGAAAACGTCAGATATTTTTGAAAACATCAACAGCAGCGACACGGTTTGGTATTCATCTATTTCATACGGCTGATCGTACCAAAAACCCGCAATACCCACATTATCCGCATAATCGATCCTAAACAGCAGTATCTGCTTTACGCCTTCGGCGATTAAGTATATTGGCATGATGGAAAAGTTGCTGTCGTTGACATTCAGCGTAGCAAGCTTTTTACTGCCCAGAAAATCGTAGAGAAAACCGTGCAGCTCGGCATCGTATTTGAACATGACGCCCGTTTCCTTGGAAAACCCTGTATTTACCTCCAGCTCATAACCGTCCTCGCCCCGCTTGAGGAAAAATCCGCCCTTGGCGTTGATGGTCTTGGTAAACATGCTCACCGCCATTTTAAGGATACCGTCACCGCTTATCATACTTGTTATGCTCTTGGTAGCCTGCTGGGAGGTTTCCAAAATCTTGGCCTTGGTGTTTTTAATTTCGGCTTCAATAAGGCACTGGATAACGGACTCCAGTCTTTCAGACACGTTTTTCAGCGCTGCGGCCGTGTTTTTATCCATTTTGAAGCTGCTGCCTACCACCAGCTGGATAAGCGCCTTGCCGCCACGTATGCGCACATACGCTATCTTGGTCTTTGCCTCATTTAAGACACCCACATCTTTTGCAATATCCGCGGGGCCAAGCGCCACAGGAAAAACATATTTGATATCCTTATGCGGGATCAACCCCGAATAAGACAAATTAAGATTATCGTCACTTTCGTTTTTATAGTGGATAGACTTAAGCACAAACTGGCCGTTTTTGCCGTCCAATAAATAAAAACCGTACTCGTTTGCCTTTATCTTGGCGGACATCAGCCTAAAAATGCCGCCTATCGTCTGATTGATATTGCACGGCTCCTTACAGCTGTTAAATATCTTTTCATACAGCTGTTTTTCTATGCCGGCTTTTTTACGAAAATAGCTTATAATCCCAATCAGTATACACAGCAACAGCAGAACGGCCAAAACCGCCAGTATCTGATACCAACCCCAAACTCCGTTAATCATTTGTAAAATCCCCCCTGTCTTCATTGCGCCAGATTGACCGGCTCTGTTCCATCCTGCTTCAACATATATATTTTAAGTTTATCATCTTCCCAGTAAACCGCAAAGTTACCCTTTGTCCCCATGTATTCCTCCATCCAATAATATGCCTTCGCCTCAATGACTCTGCGGTTTTCATAGATGGTGTAGTATTTTTCCGGAGAGCCTGACATATCCGGAAACGGCTGTGACGCATCCTCCGTTGTAATTTCGGGCATCTCGGTATACGGCTTGGCTTGATTCAGCGGCTTTTTTTCCACAATCACGAAGACATAATCGGTGGGAAAGGATACCTCTTCCTTCTTGTCTATCTGGATGTCCTTAACAAATTCCCACAGGTTGTAGTGCCATCCGTAGCCCATGCTCTGCTGATACTGTTCAACCGGCGAGATGATGGTCCAGTTTAAGATGGGAAAATCCTCTTTTATTTTATAGTACGCGTAGGCGGCTTCATCATACTCAAGCTTTGCCCCTGTAGGCTGCATCACGGCATAATTTTGCGGCTGGAACACAGTCATGAGCACAAAGGCGCTCATACCAAACCCGGCAACATACTTGACCAGCTTGTGAACGGGCAGAAACTCGACCAGAAGATAGATGGTCAAGGCAAGCAGCGCCACAGCCACAAAACCGAAGAATGTGCTGGCCCTGGAAAACTCAAGCAGCGACGGAAAGCCGATATACTCAGCGCGGACCTGAGTATAGGACAATACACTCATCGCGGCAATGGTAAGCGTCAACGGAGCCGCTGAGGCGTATGCCGGGCTTTTTTTGAAAAACGCCCGCAGGGCTGTATAAACCGCTACTGCCAAAGCGCAAAACAAAACCAGCTTTAGCGTGGGGTCAACTTCCCTGTAGCGGAAAATCTCGGTATGCCAGTCAAGCGCTGTTGAAACGGTAGCGCTTTCTGCAACGAAGCCTAGGGACAGCTGGTGGAATTTCATGCCCAGCCCGAGCGCTACCGCAATAGGCAAAATGCCTATCGCACCGCCAAAGCCAAGATATCCAATGAGTCGCGGCAATGTCTTGCCCCGAAACAGCTTGCCAAAGTGAAACAAGGTCAAAAAAGCGTAACCGATACCCAAGAACGCGGCAGCATAAAAGTGGATGAACACCGTGATTGCCAGAACCTCAGCCGCCAGTGCGAGATACCGCCTCCTGCCCGTGTTGAAGAACACGTTGAGGAAATGTATGCCCGGCAGTACAAATGCGGCGGCATACTCCTGCGGCAGCGCGGACAGCTGACGCCAGATGTTGTTGGTTTCGTTGGGCAGCTCGGTGCCCAACACATACGCCGCAACACCTGCGAAAATCAGAATATATTTGCCCTTCATATTCTTTCTTAAAATATAGAAAATGGAAAATACAATCAGCATACTGCCTATGCCGCCGTAAAACCGCACAATCACAGCCGGATCGATAAAGAAAAGCTTTTGCAGCGCCGATATGATGGCCTCGTATCCATAAGGATAAACACCGTCATAATAAAGCTTATTAACACCCAGATACTTTGCCCACGCAAGGTGAACGTAGCAGTCGGAGGCGCCATAGTAGAGGTATTGCATCGCATGGCTAAACCTTATTGCCGCAGCCACCCCAAACAGGGCAAACAGTATCACCCCGTCGAACGGATGGATAAAGGCATGTGTTATCCCGCGCATAAGTGCCGCAGGCGCTTTCTTTAAATATTCAGACAGCTTCTGCCTTCGCTGCGTCTTGTTGCCCAGTCTGCCATCCACCACGTCCAGCAGCAGGGAAAACGCACTGCGCTTTTCCTCCGTCTCCTGTCTGGCTCTTTTTGCGCGCAGGGATATGATGAATATCGTCAGCGCGATAATGGCGATAAACAAAGAAATCGTTTCATATATCCGCAATACCACCAAAAGGTGCACCAGGATGATGATAATAACATGCGAATGGGTCATAGACACCATGACTTTGTCTGTCCAGTCATCACCATGCTCATCAAACACGGTCAGTCTGGACGGAAGGAAAATATATAAAATGCCAAAAGCCAGCAGCACTTTGATTAACAAAAACAGTGTGTGCTGTATGGGAAACATGCCTGCGCCCCCTTTCATGCCTGCGGCGTATTGTGGCCTTCTTCGTGCTGCACGTCTTGCTGTACTGTCCTGCCCCGGCGGTCGGCGCTGCGGGCAGGATCACTGCCAAAGACGCTCTATTCTTTCCTCATCGCTCATCTCATAATGGATGCGCCATATTTCTAAATTTCTGTCACTGTAAAACAGCGTCAGGTTATCATGCTTTTCCTGATAGATGACAAGCCATTCCTTCACACGGCGGCCTGTATCGCCGCGGTATTGCAGCTGGTCGCTGCTCTGTCCGGGAAATTTGTAGGCTCTCTTTTCGCAAAAGATAAGCACATCCTGCATTTCCAGCTTTTCCGGCTCATTGCCGGTCCTGTCCACAAGCACTTGCTCATGCGGGCTGTAGCGGTTTAGAAAATCGTCCGTCATCATATGAAAACCGTTGCTCAGGGAAAGCGCATATTCCTCCTGCCATGATACAATCATCCACTGTGTCGGTCTGAAGGTTTTGGTTATGCGCAGGTATTGTGCCACAGTGCTGTCATACTCCTGCTTCTGAGCAGTAATAGGCTGCTGAGGAAAAAAGCCAAACACGGTTATCAGCGCCGCAATGCCGATGAAATACCCCGCGTAGTACATATACGGCAAAAGCCTCAGCCCCGCAAACACCGCCTCCGCGCCAAAGGCAACAACGACCGGCAGCATCAGCATCCAGATCATTCTTGCCCCGTCGTTTATATAGACGCTTTTTGTAACGGCTCCCGCATACAGATAGCCGCCCAGGCAGACAGCGCCCAGCATCAGTACCCATAAATGTGATATGAAACGGCTCTGGTTGCGGATATTGACCAGCGCCCGAAGCGCAATAAGCACCATCGCCGCCATCGCCGCATAGTCAAACAGATTCAAAGACGGCGCTTTGATGGTATAATCCGTCGCAAACAAATATTCTATCATGCCGCCGTCAAAGCCTTTGCCCATCAGCAGGCCTATTCCTACAGGCATCATAGAGATCACGGTCGCCATGACCACAAACGCAATAACCTCCAGCAGCTTATGAAAAATTCCCGAAGCGCCGCGTATCAGGCATGCCGCACAAAGCGTGACAAGGCCGATGGCCAAAAAGACAAACGCGCTCGGGTGCACAAGCCCGATGACCATAGCCCCGAAAAATGCCGCAAAAAAATCCTCACGCCTTGACCGCCTTATGTACTCGTAGAAGAAGAACAGGACGGGAAGCACAAATATCATGGCAAACTGCAGCGGTGTGGCCGTATTGCGCAACCAAGCGTTCTGTGCATAGCTGATGCCCAAAACACAATAAATCAAAGCAGCCGCCATGCCGCCCGTCTGACTTTTGGTCAGCCTTGAAACAAAGAAATACATGCCAAAGCCGGTTATCAGCGTGTGAAAGGCGCCTGTAAAGCGCACGATAAACAAATGATCCATCCGCATCATCCTTTGCAGCGTTTCAAGCACAAGATAAAACCCCTGCGGATAGATGTTATCCGTAAACAGCACACGGCTTCCCAAGCTTTTCATACGCACCATGGTAAGGTACGACTCGCCCGCTTCGGGCGCTACGCTGGTAAAGGCGTCGTGAAAGTGCAGATAGCCGGCATAACCAAATATGGCGCAAAGCATCAAAAAACCGAGAAAAAGCCATGGGTTGCCGAAATAATCCGAAATGTCTGAACCCATAGCGCGCAGGGTTTTGACAATATATTTGAGCAGCTTGTTTTCAATACGCTCAACACGGTCGACATGGTTGATGACCAACACCCCCACGTCGTCCCCGATATAACCGCGGTTTTTACCTGCTGTCAGGCTCTTTTTATAATATTTGTAAGCAATCGCAATAAGAACGATAGCAAAAAAGGTAATAAACTCAAACAGCCGCAAAAGCACTGTGATATAGCCGAAAATAATGACCCAAAACGTCATTTTGATATAGTTGGCTGCCAGTCCCTTCACCAAATCGGGCTTGATATTCGTAAAGATAAAGCATGGCACTAAAAAAAACAGTGCCCCGTATGCAAGCGTATATTTTAAAAAATACAACCCCATATTAACATGAAACCCTGTCAAGCCCAGCCCTCCGTATCATGTTTACGATTGGAAATAAAGGTAATAGTCCAGATTCCTAAACACCTGGAGTATCTTTCTGGTACTCAGCACAAGGAAAACAATAGACCCCGCCAAAAGCCCGAATACCGAATAATAATAGTTTATCCACCTGCTGAGCAGAAAACCCACGACAATGTTCACAACCAGGGAAATCAGCACCGCCCTGCCTGCCATTTCGGGCTGGGACAGTGAAAAAAGCGTAACGCAGTTCATCAGTGACACCGCGACGATGGCATAACTGATCAAGCCGATAATGAGCACAAAATTGGTCACATAATTGGATAAAAAGCCTGTCCTAAAGCCCGGCAGCGGATTGTTCTCCAAAAGCCATACTACAATATAGGTAATAATTGCGCTGACCACCGAAATAACAGCGACCACAAAAAGCCTTCTGACATAGAGCCGCCAGAATCTGCTGTCGATGGTGAGCGAATCCACGCCAAAAGAGTTCTTCTGGCTTTCCGCCAGTTCATCCATCATATTGCTGACAACCACCTCGCACGCCCCCATGGGCACAATCAGCATCAGCAGCGCAAAGTCCAGACCCAGCTCATAGGCGCCTCTAAACCAGATGATATACGGCATGTAGGAGTTGTTTGTGGACCAGCCTATGATTCTGTCCACAAACAAAAACGCAAAGTACACAAAACCGTAGGCAAAAAACGGGAAGGTGGTATAGAGCGTGATGGACCGTTTGGGCAATGAGGGCTCAACACCCTTTTCCATCTTGCGCTCCTCTTTACTGAAGAAATGAATAATGAGCGCAATGCCGACTATCGCCACAATACCGAGCGCAATTACCTGCGACACGATAATATTGATTTTGAGAAGCACAAACAAAACGTACACAATGACAATACCGCCCGCGATAAGGCCGGTAAACGTAAATTCCCGCTCCAGAATGTACATAACGGTAACCGAAAACCAGATAGCGCACAAAAACACATAATAGACGATGATAATCATCATCATATCGTAGGGAAAGGCTTCAAAAATCAGGTTAAATATAAGAAACGCCAGGGTCACCACTGCCGTAAGCAGATAGCCCAGCCGTATAAAATACCATGTGATTTTCCGGGCAAGATTGTAATACCCCTGCCGCAGATACAAAAATCCGCGGCGCGCGATGGCCTGCATAAATCCGCCAACTGTAAGGAAGCTGAATATTGTGCCTATCGCAATACAGGTGGCGACCTCTACCGACAAATATTCATACGACCACAGAGAAAAGCGCAGCGTAAGCATGGAAAGGACGGAAAGCGCCATGGGCAAAGCGAAAATGACGCCGCGGATAAAGCTTTTTATAACAACATTGCTTTTGTGCCAGAACGAGTATCTGACCTCTTCCTCAAAGGAAGAAAAGCTGATATCTTCATTAATGACATTGAAAATTTCGAGCGCAAGCTCAAAAATATCGCCGACACCGAACACCGAAAAGGCCCGTTCGTCGTTCCAACCGATAGACTCCAAAATAGCGGCCACCTCGTAGTGATTTTCGGGGTGCAGCTGCTTTGAGGTCACTTCGTTTATCAAGCTGTTAAAAATGCTTTCCGTGCCCGCGTTATCCGAGCTGTTTGCATGAATCATGCGTGTGACTCCTTTATTGTGGCAGCACCATATTTATGATCAGCTCCGGCAGCTTTGCAGCCGCCTCAGCCAAAGCAATATCCTCCTCTGAAAGCACCTTGCCCTTGGGTATCACCACGTTATTTTCACTGTCGACAAGGTCCTCACCCGCAATCTTGCCAATAATCAGGGTGTTTCTCATCTGCTTGATCTCAGTTTCACTGCCGGCCTGCGCACCCTCTGCGGTTTGGGAAGGCCGCGTCCCCGCCGCAGGGCTTTCTTCTTCCGTTTCATCAAACGCAAACCGGTCAATAGCGCCTAGCCCCGGTTTGGCCGGCTTTCTTACGGCAGCCCGCTCCTCATAGGCATCATCGTCAACATCATAGCCGTTGAGCAGATCATACAGCTCATCTTTGGGCTTCTTTTTCCCTATAAGCACCTCGGCAAGCTCGTCTTCATCCTCCTCGTCTTTCTGGGAGGCATATTTTTTCTTAAACATCATCAGCTTGTTGATATTGTCAAGAGAGGTGCCGTCCGCAGTCATTCTCTCCCGCTGCTCTTTTTCAAGCGAAAGCTTGTTTTCCTGAAGCTTCTCACGGAATAGGTCAATCACCTTTTTGCCCGACAGCTCCGGCTCGGCAAGCTCGTCTTTATAATCGGGCTTTTTATCCTTCTTGATCACGCTTTCCGCATTGGCCTTCAAAAGACTGAGCACATCGTTTAGTATAGCCTCGATCTTCTCTTTATTTTCATTGATGGATTCCTGCAGCTCGTCAAGCATGATATCGTATTCGGCCAGCTTTTCATTTGCCTTTTTGGTGAGCTGTGCGGCTTCCTCATCGGCCAGCATGTTAATCAGCGCCGTGGTCTTTTCCGTCCTTTTATAGGCGTCGCTAATAAGCTCGCTTGGCAAACCAGGAGTTTCTACGATTTCGTCTTCATATTTTACAATCTCTTTTTGGGCTTCGTCCAAGCTTTCCTGTAGCTTTTGTTCTTCACGTTCCAGCTGTTTTTTCTTTTTCTCGAGCTCTTCCATTACTTTTTTCTGCTCTTTTTCCAGCTCTTCAAAACATTTGCGTACATCCTTTTTATTCAGGCCAAAAAAGCTGGTAGGAAAATTCAAATCAAAAGACGCCATCTCATCAACTCCTTCCCCCTAAATTTAGCAAGGCTCTAGTAGCTTTTTGCCAGTGAGTCGATATAATCTATCAGATTCTGCAAATCATTTTTCATTTCATTGGCCTTACGTTCACGGATCAGTATGAGTGACTTTCGTTTCTCCAAGGTCATGGAGATATTCTTCTGCACCTTCAAAATGCGCTCGGTGGATTTGATATGCGCGTTGTAGAGCGCCTCCATTATCTCACTTTGTTCCTTGCTTTCAGTGCCCTGAGCATGCACGACCCGCTTTTTCACGACAACCTTTTTGTTGTTTTTTTCATGCTCGATCTGCGTTTTGAGCGTCTCAAGCTCTGCCTTGAGCTCGGAAACGGAAGCTTCAAGCTCAGCTTTCTTTTCCTCAAACTCCGCTTTTATCTTTTCCACCCGTTTTTCAACTTCCGTAGCACTGTATCCGAACAATGTGACTCTGTCGGTAACCGGCATTTCGTGTTCCCCCTCATAAACCTAATAAACAGTTTCAGACCCGCAGCGCAGCCGTATGCCTTAAATCGGCAGACATACCGCCGCAAATATACAGAATAACAGGCCGTTTTTACGCGCCTGTGATATAGCCGATTTTTTCTATTTCAAGATCTGCTTTTTGGTGCTCCCCCATTTTCTTATAGGCATTGGCGATTTCAAGCATAAGCACCGGAACAGTAGGCGTGTTTGGCGATGCGCTGATCGCCTCCCGAAACTGCTCGATTGCCTCTTTGATATAGCCCATATTCAAAAGGGTATAGCCTTTTTCGGCATAAAACTTCTGCTTTTGCAAAAGTGAAATAGGCAAAGTCTTCTTGAGCTGATAATCTCCTGCAATAAGTCCATTATAAGTATTATAATGGTTCTCCAGCACCTTTTCAATGGAAAAATGCTCTAGCGCCCTTATCCTGGCGCGTTTCCCCATGTCTTCCACCATATCCGGATTCTGCAGCAGTTTGACGATGCCTTCCGCAAGCTCTGCCGGCGCCCTTGGCGTGACAAGGATCCCGCAGTCGCCAAGCGCTTCAGCAATTCCACCCACATCGGTTGAAACCACAGGCTTGCCGCTCATCATAGCCTCCACCACTGAATACGGAAACGCCTCCGAAATGCTCGACGATGCAATAATGTCGCCGCTGTTATAGGCCGCGGGCACATCACTGGTGTGCCCCGCAAAGATGACTGTGTCCTCAAGGCCAAGGCTTTTGACCTTCTGTGTGCACTCCTCATAATAATCGTCCACCGAAACAGAGCCGTACACAATCACCCTGACATCGGGGATTTCCCTTGCCACCAGCTCGGTGGCTTCGATAAGCGTTATAATATCCTTAAGCGGATCTATACGGGCTATGGAAACGACGGTGGGCACATCCTTGACTTTTTTGGCCGAAGCCGGAGCAAACTTTTCGGTGTCAACGCCGTTGTATATGACATTTATTTTTTCTTTAACAACGCCGAACCGCTGTTCCCAGCGCGTATTATATTTGCACACGGGCGAAACGATGTCGGCATACTCGTAATTTAAGCTTATTATCGAGTTGATCATGCGTATAAAAAATGTATTTAAAAACGAAGGATATCCCCGCTTGGACAGCGACAGATACTGTTCTCTGATATACACGCCGTGCTCTGTGAGCATATACGGTGTTTTCCGCTCAATTTTGGACAGCACGCACGGGATCCCGCAAAAGGCCGCCGCTGCCGAATGCACCACATCCGCCTCGGGAAGCGGGGTGTTTAGCGTGACCATAAACCTGTATACCCACCCCAGGCTCTGAATAAGCGCATAAACACTGGGGCTGTCTATTTTGTTCTCCTCATCCTCAGTAAAGTCATGTATCAGGCGCTTATATTCGGCCCATGTGATATCGGATTTAAAGCTTTTCTTGTACTCATACTCCTGAAAATACAGATACATCGCATAAAGCGTTTCGCCAAGCCGCACAGGATTTTTTTCAAGGCTCACAAACTCTCTGATAAGCGCCTTGAAAAGGGGCAGAAACTTTTTTTCCACAACATCGTCGGTAGTTCTCTGCTTGGAAAGGTACACCCGCGAAAATGAGCTTTCAAGGTATTCGCTCGGTTCCTCCGTGCCCCACAGCGGCACCTTGACAAGCTGCGTTGAAGAGGGGAGCGGAAATATCTGCGAGATAAACGGGTTCATCATCAGGCTGTAGAGCACGAAATCCACACTGTCCAGCTTGTTCACCAGAATATCACACCAAGTGCTTACGCCTCCCTGATGGAAAGGGTAGGTTCCCTCCGTTGTCAGCATAACCTTGATATTTTTACTCACACCACCCGATCCCCCTCGCAAAACATACTAAAATCATCCGCATTAAACAAAACCCTGGCGATAGCTTTATCGCCCCGCCGTTTATTTGCTTTCGCTATTATCCGTAACCTGTTTTCTCAGCGCTTCTATTTCAAGCTTCAAAAGCCCAATCTCCTGAACCAGCGTTCCTATTTTCACAAAGTGTCTTGACACTTCCTTTGTCAGTGAAAAAATAATCATAATCAAAAAGAAAATGATTGCCAAAAACAGTGTGTTTACCGGCTCCACAATATGCAGCATAGCCGACAGCATATGGATAGCGCCCGGCAGGATGGTAATCACAAGCAGCCCCACGGCGGTAAGGAGCCAGATTAAGATGTAGCGAAGCTCCAGTTTTTTGTTTCTTACCATGTTTATTATATAAACCAAAAATGAAAGCGTTACAATCAGCAAAATAATCTGAAGATTTCGATCAAGCATCCATCACACCCCCAAAAGTCGGCCGGCAAAACCGGGTCGTAAAAACTGTTTTGTATCCTTTTAGACGCCTATCTGAGTCCCACAAAGCACACGCCGGCAGTAATGAGAAAAACGCCTATCCATCTGGTAAGATACACATGCTCTTTAAAGATAAACAGCGCCACCAAAAGCATAATGATATGAACCACACTGGTAAGCGGATACACATAGCTGATATCGGCCTGGGTAAGGATATACAGCCACAGCACCGTCGCGGCAGCATATATGAAAAGCCCCGTTAGGATAAGCGGCGAGAACATAGCCTTCACAATTGTTTCAGCGCTGTTAAATTCCCGCCCCGCAAGGCCGGCCTTCCACAAAAGCTGGCCGGACACCAAAAGAATCGCATTTAAGAGAGAAAGCACCACAACCCGCATCCATACCCTCGCCTTTCGCGGCCATTACGGCCCTACATAATTGTCATTTTCCCATGTTCCCTCCTGGACAGTGCTGCCAACAGACACAAACTTTCCGCGGCCGTTCTTTTTACCCATGCGCCACTGCCCCTCATAAATACCCGAATTCAGTATATTAAGCACACCGTATCCGTCAAATTCACCATCGCTCCAGTCGCCCTGATAGTAGTTTCCGTTTGCCCATCTGAAGGTGCCTTGGCCCGAAAACTTACCTTCACGCCAATTGCCGGTATAGCTGTCGCCGCTGGCCCACACCATGGTACCGTAACCCTGAAAATAGCCGGTGTACAAATTGCCGGTATAGCTGTCGCCGCTCGGCCATTTTAAGGTGGCGTAACCGGTCATTTTATCATTTTCCCAACTGCCCGAATAAACAAAGCCATCGTTGCGCGTCAGCTTGCCTTCTCCATGACGCATACCACCTACAACCGAACCCTCGTACTTGCTCCCGTCGGCATAATACACAACGCCTCTTCCGTTGGGGACGCCGCCGGAAGTTTCGCCGTAGTATGCCGACCCATCCTGCATACTATATCTGTTGTTTTGAACATTGTCAAGATTCACTGCCGTTTTTCTGAAAGCCGGGGCGGTTATCCCGCTGGACGAATAGGTAAAGCCTAACGCTGTCATCCTGCTTTTTTGCAGGCCATTGTCTGCGACAATGCGGCTTAAAAAGCTGGTGCCGTTTTTATCTTTAATATAAAGCGATTTCCACACAATGGCGATCATATCGTTTTTAGTCAGGATTTTGTCCGCGTACTCCCTGGCGTCGTCAGCTGTCATCCCGCCTATATAGCTGTTTATGTAGGTGGATATTTCCCACAAATCGTTGTCTAATGAATACCCCATTATGCGAAGCAGGATAGCGGTAAACGTCTTGCCATCGCAAAGCCGCTTGGGCAAAATCTGATTGTTTGAGATATCGGGTATCAGCTTTTGCCGCAGCCCGTAAGCCACATGCTTCCTTGCCCAGTCCGACACCGAACTTCCGTCTGTGTAGGCGCCCAGCGTATAGTTTGCCCCGCTGTCGCTGCTTGCCTGTACGTTATCGCGCTGGCCGGCCAGCCTGAGCAGGAAAACAAGCGCCGTCTCCTTATCCGAAAATGAGAACAGATCAGGATCAAAGTGGTCTGCGGAAACGCCCTTGTAAAGGCCGAGATCGTAAAACACTCTGGCCTCCTCCATATAGCTGACATCGGCGGCACTGACGCTGCCGCTAAGCGGACAGCCTATGGAAAGAACCCATGCCAGGCAAAGAAACAGCGTTTTTTTTATCATAACATAAAACCCCTCAAACCTCAAACTGATTTTATAAATACAAGTATGCCTCGTTTTCGGGAACCGGCTTTGACAGATAATACCCCTGCAGGTAATCGCATCCCGCTTCCGCCAGCACCTGCATCTGACGCTCATTTTCAACCCCTTCGGCTACCACGCGAAGCCCAAGATTGTGCGCAGTATTAATGATAGACGCAACAAATATCTCGGCCTTTTTACCCGACTCCAGCTCGTCTAGGAAGGTTTTGTCGATCTTTATCACCGACACAGGCAGCTTGAGCAGATAGGACAGTGTGGAATAGCCTGTGCCGAAATCATCGATAGAAATAGTAATGCCCATGTTTCTGATCTGATTAAGCTTTTGGCAGGTTTCGCCTATACAGTCCATAAAGCATGACTCGGTGATTTCAAGCCCCAAATACTCGGGCGGCACGCCCGTTTCGCCCAGCACACGCTTTATGATATTCACAAAATTGTCATTTGCGATCTGTATGGACGAAAAGTTGACCGAAATTATGCAGCGTTTTTGGCTTCTGGCCCCCACTTCCTTAGCAAACAGGCACGCTTTGCGAAACAGATACAGCCCTATTTTCTCGATAAGATTTTCCTGCTCCGCTATTTTTATGATATCATCAATCGACATTTGATAATACTTGGGGTTCTGCCAGCGGAGCAACGCTTCAAAACCCGCCAGTTCTTTTGTTTTTGCCGTATACTGCGGCTGATAGAACAATACCAGTTCGTTGTTATCAATGGCGCTGCGCAAATCCGCTTTTAACGCGTTATCAAACTCCACCTCACTGATCAGATTGTCATCCACGAACTGGTATAGGCCCTTGCCCCGCTCCTTAGCCTTATAGAGTGCGATACCCGCATAATTTATCACAAGTTCAGCGCTTGCGCTGTTCTTTGAATACATCGCAATTCCGGCATTGGCGGACAGCTCCGCTTTCCTGCCGTTTACAAAAATACCGCTTTGAATATAAGCCAGCACATCGCTGGCAAACGCGCAGACTTTGCCTTTGCTGCTCTGGCCGTCATAAATCACGCCAAGCTGGTCGTAGGAGAGCCGCTCGACATACACACCCTTATCCAGACTCATAATATAGTCTGAAATAGCCTTTATCAAAGCCCCGTCGGCAGAGCAATTTAAAAAATAGTTGGTCATAACGAATTCATTGATCTGAAAAAACAATGCCGCGCCGCTGATTTCATCGCCTGGCCCAGCTAAAATACTTTCAAGTTTTTTGGTGTATTCGCCCTTGAGGCTTTGGTAGGTTTCAAGGGTTTTGATAACTGCCGTTTCCACTTCCTTGGACACAAGCGTCAGACTGGGCTTTGCCCCTGCCGCAGCGCCAAACAGGCTTACCACGTTTTCTGTTTCCGCCGGGGGAGTGGTCTCAGCGTTTCCAGTGGCCTTTCTTATGGTCTTGGAAGGGGATGCGGGCGTTTTGGCCGTATCTGCAGAGCTGCGCGCCCGCGGTTCGCCTATGATTTCATCTATATTGGTTTTAAGTAAATCCACCACTTCACCCAGCAGGCTCTCAACGCTTCCGCGGGTCTGCTCAATCTCATCGCCCAGCCGGGCCAGCTTTGCATCATACTCAGCCATCTGTACGCCGGCCTTTTGCACCATATCATCTATCTTTTGCTCGGCTATCTGATTTATCAGTGCGATGGTCCTGTCCAGGCGCCTGACCGCTTTGTCCGAATAATTAAGCAATTCTGCAAATGCATTTTTTTCCGCGGGTTCTTCTTCATAAACCACCTGCCGGCCTTCTGCTTTAGCCCGCTGCAATTCGGCCAAAAGATGTTTTTTTTCCGTCCCCAAAGACGCAAGCTCTTTACGCATTTCGGACAGTACGGTGCTGTATTCCTGCACCATGCCGGTAATATATTTGTCAACGTCGGCTTTCCTGAGTCCCAGCAGCCCGGTTTTAATGCTCAAATTTTCGGCGACCATCCTCAATGCCCCCTTTCGGGAAGGTTATTTGCGCGCAAATGCAGTCTTTAGTGACACAATAAACCCAGAATACTATACCTATAGTATATTATCTGTTTGCCGGGCAAAAAAGCACTTTGTTCTTTTTGGGTTATTTAGTGTAATATTTTAGCTTTTTTTCTCTATATAATAAGTCCCATGCGGAAATCCGCCTTCGCTGCCGCACAAAAATACGCAGTTTTCTAAAAAGGGATTACTGTGTATGTGACATGTCGTTTTTAAGTATAATGCGCATTTTGAATTTGCCACCGGCATGCTCAAGGTACAGATTGCCATCGTATTTTGAGACGACCGCCTCAACATTTTTCATGCCTATACCGCGCGCCAGTCCACCCTTGTCAAACGCCTGTGCGCGTTTGCTGTCAGCGTCTTGTACCCGCGGCTCGCAATTTTCAAGCGACAGGTAAATGTAGTCGTGCTTCCAGCCCACGTCCAGGATAATGCGCTTCGTGTCCGTTTCGGCTGACCCCATGCACGCTTCCAGAGCATTGTCGAGTATATTACCCAGCACGATACACAAATCCATATCTTTTATATAAACATGCTCCGGCAAACGCACACTGTAGGCAAACCCGATGTTGTTTTTACGCGCTAATATGCGTTTCTCCCTTAAGATGCTGTCAAACACCAGATTCCCTGTAACGGCATAGTCCTCCGCCTCGACAGACGACGCGTACAGCTCCGTAAGGTATTTTTGTGCACCCGAAATGTCTGTCCTATCCAAAAGCGCCATAACATACGTCATATGGTTGCGAAAATCGTGCCATACGCCGCTGAGCGTTTCACCGAAAATTTCCATCTGCCTGTAACGCTTGGCCGCCTGAGAAAGCTGCTGCTCCATAAAAGCGCACCTTTGGCACGCCTGCTTAGCACCGGCAAATGCACTAAGCGCATAGAATCCTGCAAACACTGCAAAACCCGCCGCAAAATAAAAGCTCCAGTGGAGATACCCGCTGTCCCGAAACGCAAAGCAAACCACGCACGCAGCGGATATTACAGCTAATACACCGGATACGACAAAGCGTTTTGGCATATCGTCCGCCGATGTAATGATTGCCCCGCCGTTTCGTTTATTTAAAACAAAAAAGACTGTCGGCAGGAAAAGCTTGTATATCACACCCAGCAGCACAACCACAAGCCAAAATATACCGAAGTCTTTATGTGCTGAAGTGGTCGGCAGGCTCAGCGCCGCAGACTCCCCAACAATAGAAACAAACGCCGCAAGCGCAGCTGTGTATAGCTTAGCCGCCACCGGCCCGCTAAACAAAAGCACGCCGACGGTTGTTCCGACGATTGCGACAAATACAAAATCCGCCGGCAAGCCGTATCGTCCACAGTAAAACGCAGCCAAAACAGCTGTTACCGACGCAACCACCGATACAGTTCTGATCGTAGTTTTGATATAAAATACCCCTTTAGGTGCGAAAAAGTATCCCGGCATAAGACAAATCAGCAGCCCATCGAGTAAAGCCCGAATGAGGACAATGATATGTTCATGCAAAATACCGCGCCTCCTCTCCTGTCAGCTATATGCCGTCAAACTCGGTAAGGTATTTCGTATAACAGTTCAGGGCTTCCTTCTTTTTGCTTTTGCTCATAGGGATTGCCGCCCCGTTCGTAAGGATAATATTGTTTTCTATAATCGTCTTTATATAGGCCATATTGACCAGAAATCCCTGATGCACACGCACAAAACCAAAACCCTTCAGCTTTTCCTCCTCGTTGCCCAGTTTGGAGTAAAAACTGGTACGCGCCGTAAGCGTGTTTAAAATCACCTGTCTTTGCGTACTTTCCAAAAACACAATGTCATCGGGGTTATAGGTCAGAATAGTGGATTTGGTATGAACGGAGTACCGTTTTCCCTCATCAAGCAGCTCCCTGACGGCGTAAAGGAAGTGTTTTTTGATCTCCTCATCCTTAAACGGCTTCATAATATACCTAAACGCTCTTACCTCATACCCCTTCAGAACATAGTCCATATAGGCAGTCACCAAAAAGATAAGGCAGCTGCTTTGCAGACCCGTTATCACTTTTGCGACAGAGATCCCGTCGAGGCGCGACATTTTGATGTCAAGAAAGACCATATCAAAGCGCATTCCCTTTTTTTCAAACGCACCCACAAGCTCCTCGCCGGAAAAATAGGTATATACGTCGATACCCCTGTGTTCGCGTGATGTACTGACCAGAATGCTGTTTAATCTTTCGACTGTATGCGGATCGTTGTCGCATATGGCAATTCTCATAATGAGCCCCCGTTCCTGTCCCGGCAAATGTTCCCGCCCGAGGCACATACTTTATTCTGAGGGATTGCGTCAAACATATTATATCATAAATACAAGCCGTAGTCGGCTTGTTGCACACCGATACAATAAAGGCATAGGAATAAAACCGAAAGGTTTTATATCCATAATTGCGTTTATTATATCATCCGTGTAAGCCGCAGTCGGCTTACTTCACTCCGATACAATAAATGCATAAAATAAAATTGATAGACTTTATACCTTGCTTGCATTTATTATATCTACAAAAACAGACAAATGCAACTATTACTTAAAAAATATATTTTGCCCTTTTTTGACAGTCTGTTACCGGCTTTGCGCAACTTTTGGGCCAGGCGCGCCAAACGGGATTTGCGTTCAGAAATTACAAAAAACGACCCAAATAATACAAAACGCTTTTATCTTTTCGCCGGGCGTATTATACTCCGTATTGTAAAGAGATAATCAGCTCGTACACACACTTTTCAGATAATGGAAGGAGCGAAAGAGCCATGAAAGTGCTTGTTATCATCCCAGCGTACAATGAAGAAAGAAACATAGCCAACGTACTGGACGGCATGGCGCAGTCAGAGCACCAGTATGATGTGCTGGTTGTTGATGACGGATCCACCGACTCCACTTATGAGATATGCTCAGGCAGGGAAAATGTCGCTGTGATACGGCTGCCTTCCAACCTCGGTATAGGGGGAGCGCGTCAGACAGGCTTTAAATATGCGCTTGCCAATAACTACGACGCAGTGATCCAGATTGACGGCGACGGCCAGCACAAACCCGAGTATATCGGCAGGATGCTTGACAGCTTAAGGGCGGGCAACAATATCTGTATAGGCTCCCGCTTTATCAATTTTCAAGGCTTCCAGTCGTCATTTATGCGCAGGGTGGGCATAGCCCTTCTGCATAACCTGATCAAGATGATTACCGGAAACAGCATCACAGACCCTACCTCGGGCTTCAGAGCCTGTGACAGAGAGGCTATTAAACTGTTTGCAGCCGAATATCCCCAGGATTATCCCGAACCGGAGTCCATTGTTACCGCTTCCAAAAACAATCTGGCTATTTGTGAACTGCCGGTTACCATGCAGGAAAGAGGATGCGGGAAGTCCAGCATCAGCAGCCTCGCTTCGGTATATTTTATGACAAAGGTATCGCTTGCCATCCTGATTTCATTAAGACCTCAGCGCGTCCCCGCTGCCCAGAGAAGCTCTGTATCCGCATAGGCGCCTGCAGTCTACGTTCCTTTGCGGCTCCCATATTGAATAATAAAAGGCTGCATGGTTTGATATGCGGCCTTTATCATCATTTATAGCCCCCGTGTTCAAATGAAAAACCGAATGTTGATGATTGACGTGCGCGGCGATAGATAGTATAATGGCATTGTGTTTATAAATACGCATGGCATTCGCGCTAAGTGATCTGATGCTTCGGAGGATCTTGGATGAAAGTATTGATATGCATACCTGTGTATAATGAAGAAAATAATATCGGCGCAGTTTTAGACGAGCTTAAGGCCACCTGTCCCGGATACGATATTTTGATTATCGACGATTGTTCAACGGATAACTCCTACGCGGTGTCACGAAGCCGCGGCGTATCGGTGATAAAATTGCCTTCCAATTTGGGGATAGGCGGAGCCAGGCAGACAGGTTTCAGATATGCTTACTACAACAACTATGACGCACTGGTTCAGTTGGACGGCGACGGTCAGCATGACCCTTCCTATATTGACCACATGCTGCCTGTCCTCCAACAGGGCTATAACATCTGTATCGGTTCGCGCTTTATAGACCGCAACGGGTTTCAATCATCCTTTATGAGAAGGATGGGTATATCGTTTTTATACACGTTGATCAAAACTTTTTTTAAGCTTTCCATATCCGACCCGACCTCGGGCTTTCGGGTCTGTGATAAAGACGCTATCAGGCTGTTCACTTTTAACTACCCGCAGGACTATCCCGAGCCTGAGTCCATTGTTATTGCCGTGCGGCATAGGCTTCGCATACGCGAGATCCCTGTGAAGATGAAAAAACGCCAAAGCGGAAAATCCAGCATCGGCAAATCCGATTCTGTTTACTTCCTGCTCAAGGTGACTCTCGCTATTATCATCGATGCTATGACAGATTCGTAACAGCCCGGCCCCTGTGCATACTCGGCTTTATGGCAGGTTTGGCGGGCAAATCTCATTGCAGCGTTTTAGAAAGGACGTGTTGGCACTTGGAGAAAAAACCTTCGGACAAAACCGCCCCGGACACCAAGACTTCCGAAATGGCAGCATCCTATGAACCGCTTATAGACATGATGACCGCTTTGATTGAACACAGGAGCTATGACGACGTAGGCCATGTACGCCGTATACGGCAGTACACCCTTGTGCTCCTCAAGAGTATTTATAAAAACAAAAACAGCAAATACAAGCTGAAGAAAGAGGATATCGCACTTTATGCCCAGGCCTCCACTTTTCACGACATAGGAAAGATAGCCGTTCCCGACCATGTCCTGCTCAAGACCGGAAGGCTCACCGACGAAGAACGCGAACTGATGAAGCTGCACAGCATCAGGGGCGCAGAAATTATTGAGGGCCTGAAAAATGTGTTTGACTCTGATTATATTAAAGTCTGCGCCGACATATGCCGATCCCATCATGAGCGCTGGGACGGCAGCGGTTACCCTATGCAGCTGTCGGGCGAACAGATTCCTTTTGCCGCCAGAGTGGTAGCCATTGCCGACGTGTATGATGCGCTCACAAGCGTAAAGCCTTACAAACCGCGTCTGCCGCACAAAACCGCTGTGGAGATGATCACGAACGGTGAATGCGGTATGTTTGACCCTGAGATCCTGGATTGCTTCAAGCTGGTGAAAAGTACGTTTGAAAAAATATCCATCAGCCATTTTGGCCGTTTTTAGCCGGCGTTGGATAATTTTTAGGGTGGACAAGCCCTGTGAATTTTTAGTATACTTAAAAATGAATCAATATTGCAAGGGGGTTTTGATATGCGTCATATCAGCAAATGGATAACTGTATTGGTTTTACTCGGTATTGTTTCGGCGGCATTGCTCGGAACAGTGGTCTGTGCGCAGGAATACGAAACTGCAAATGTGATAATAGACGGCCAGACAATTGAATTCGACGTGCCTCCTATTATTATTGACGACCGTACCCTCGTGCCTTTCCGGAAGATTTTTGAGTTTTATGCGTTCAATGTTTCCTGGGTCGAGTCTACAAACACTGTTATCGCAAATAAGCCCGGCCAATCAATCGTGCTCCAGATAGGCAACAAAAGAGCGTTTGTCAACAGTCAGCCTAAGGATCTTGATGTTCCGGCCCAGCTTGTTAATGACAGGACTTTGGTGCCCTTGCGGTTTGTTGCGGAAAATATCGGCGCGGATGTCGAATGGGTTGGTCAGACAAGCACGGTTGTAATCACTTCAAAGCAGGCCAATTAAGCAGGTATAAAATTTTGAAAAGCCTTGAAAGCAATTGCTTTCAAGGCTTTTTTGGCACAATATTAAAAAAATGGGACAAACGCTTGACGCAGGGCAGCAGAAGGTGGTATAATAGTTGTTACTACAAAAGGGCAAATGGAGGCATGGCTCAGTTGGTTAGAGCGCTCGCTTCACATGCGAGAGGTCGTAGGTTCAAGTCCTACTGTCTCTACCATTCCGTTTAAGTGCTTTATGGTGTAGGATCGCGCCCGACGCTTTTGAAGCGCGCGCACAAAGACAGGTATTTATAATAAGCGAGTTCCGCTAAAAACGCGGACTCGCTTTTACCCTATTTTTGTGCTTTGCTGTGGCCATAGTCCGTCTGCAAAGCACGCAAAAGGTTAGGAAGTGAGAAGATATGATAGTCATCTTAAAAGAAAATGTCAGTAAGCAAAAGGTGGACAGTCTTGCTAAGTCATTTGAGCAAATGGGGCTGACCATTCACTACAGCGAAGGAACGCATACCACCATTATGGGGCTGGTGGGCGATACCTCGCAGGTGGATATGGACGCTGTGTGCGCCAATGATATCGTCGCAGCGGTGAAGCGTATTTCTGAACCCTACAAGGCGGTTAACCGGCGTTTTCACCCCCAGGACACGCACATCCCGGTAGGCGGTCATAACATAGGAGAGGGAAATTTTTGCGTCATTGCAGGCCCCTGCTCGGTTGAAAGCGAAGAACAGATCATATGTGTCGCAGAAGAGATTAAAAAGAGCGGCGCGCAGCTGCTGCGTGGCGGTGCGTTTAAACCGCGTACCAGCCCATATTCGTTTCAGGGCCTTGAAGCAAACGGTTTGCGCTTTCTTTTAGAAGCAAAGGCCGCAACCGGCCTGCCCATCGTTACCGAAATCATGAGTGAGATGCATATCGATCTTTTTGCGGATGTTGACGTCATTCAGGTGGGCGCCCGCAACATGCAGAACTTCCAGCTTTTAAAGGAGCTGGGGCACAGCAAAAAGCCCGTGCTTCTAAAGCGCGGCCTTTCAAGCACCGTCGAAGAATTTTTGATGAGCGCAGAGTATATCCTTGCGGGCGGTAACCCCAATGTCATCCTTTGCGAACGCGGGATACGCACCTTTGAAACCGCCATAAGAAATACGCCCGATCTGACTGCCATTGCCCTGATTAAGCACAACTCGCATCTGCCCGTTATTTTCGACCCCAGTCACGCCACCGGTGTTCCGTGGCTGGTAGAGCCGCTTTCGCGTGCTGCCATTGCCATAGGCGCAGACGGCGTGATGATAGAGGTACACAACAATCCGGCCTGCGCGTTGTGCGACGGCGCACAGTCGTTGAATTTCGACCAGTTTTCAAGCACCATGGCAAGCATCAAAAAGCGCGTCGCAGCCGAGGGCAAGCGCATGGCATAAAATTCTATAGCGTAACGCTGTAATAGAATAAACTTAAAAGGAATAAGACCACGCCGGTCTTATTCCTTTTAAGTTTATTGCATCCGCGGACAGGAAGTGATTTACGGCTTTGTATATATGATAATAATACTATTTCGCGTTTAAAATAAGGATAGAATGTCGTTGGATTTTTTTGTGCACAGCGTAGCGAAAGACGCAGTTTTGCCGGCGCAAGGCAAGGACGACAGCAAAGCTGTGGGCAAAAAAAGGCGCGGCGGATAGTCCTGTTTTGGGCGTGAAATCGTATAAGGCCGTTTGCGAAAGCAAAACGGCCTGTATTCCTACACGGACACGCATTCGGCCAAGAACTGTTCCACAGCCAGCCACGCTTCGACCTTACCCTGTTTGACCGCAAAGTCTATCTCGGCACACGCACAGACAGCCCGCCTTAAAAATGCTTTATCGAAGCAGTGGGCGGCGGCGGTGTAATCTTTTACAAAAAACGGCGGTATGCCAAGGGCTGAGGCAACCTGCGCATGAGGCGAACCCTCCTCGCACAAGAGCTTTGCGTGAAGGATTCGAGAAAAGCTTCCACACAAAAGGGAAAGCACCATAAACGGCGATTCTTTAAGCGTTTTAAGCTCACCCAGCCGTAAAAATACCGTATGTCCGTCCTTCTTCATGATGGCGTTTATCATTTCAAACACACGCGCCTGCGGCATTTTTGTCACGACTCTGTCAATATCCGCCCTTGTAATGCTGCCTGAACAATAGCTGAAAAGCTTCCCCAGCTCCTGCTTTAAATTGTTCATGCCACCGTCGCAGGCAGCTATCAGATATTCGGCGGCGCCGCGGTCGATTTGCAGTCCGGCACTGCGGCATCCGCGCAACACCCAATTGTACAGCTCTACGCCTTCCACGTAAGCGCACTCCACAGCCTCCCCATTTTGCGCCACCGTCTTGTAAAGGGCGCCGCGCTTGTCAACCTCTTTTTCGTAAAACACAACGCACACATATTCCGGTAAATCAGCAAGACACCGCTCCCAGTACGCCCTTGCGGAAACATCTGCCGTCTTGAAAATGCCGGACTCACGAATAAGCAAAAGCTTTTTGTCGGCCATCAGCGGCGGCGCGGCAAGTGCCTCGTCCACCTGCTCCCACATAATCTTTCCGCCCTCAAACAGGACAAAATTGAACTCGGACGGCCCGTCTGCAAGCACCTTCTTTTTCAGCTCGCCAAAATAATATTCTTTTAAATAGTCCTCCTCGCCAAAAAACAAATATATCTGACGCAGCGTCCCGCTTTTAAGCTGGGCCTTAAGATTGCCAAGGCCCGCGCTGTCTGATTTTTTTGCCATTTGCCCACACCTCCAAAAACCTTGGGTGAAAATTTCTCTTGCCGCTGCTCCCGTATGCCCTGCATTTGACCATCAAAAACAGATATTGGCCTACCACGCAACGGCCCCAGCCATTGCCCTGGCATATAACAGATTAAACCGGGCAGTGCGCCTGAATAAATCAATGGCGTCAATTTGCGTCTTTTGTATTTTCATTGTAATATCGCCGTTTTTATCGGTGCGGAGCACCTGCGCGCCATAGGCTGTCAGCAGCGCCTCGGTTCTGTCCGCATCGGCAGGATTCATCCCTTCGCCTGTGCTGATGACCGCAAGAGCAGGCGACACCGCTCTGACAAAATCCGGAGAAGACGACGTTTTAGACCCATGATGCGCTACCTTTAAGACCTCTGCGTCAAGCGGCGCACCGCGTTTTACCAAATCCTGCTCCGTCTGTTTTTCGATATCGCCTGTGAATAAAACATCCATATCGCCATAGCTCAGCTTTAAAACAATTGACCTGTTGTTTTCTTTTTCGGTATGGGATGACGCTATCTGTACCGTCGGCGAAAGTATCTTTGCGCTGACGCCGCCGCCAAAATCCAGATACATGCCGTCGGTCACATAATGGACACGCGTACCGGACTGCGCAGCCAGCGTCTCAAGCTCGGTCTTATAGGCGTTTTGATACCCTTCCGGATAACGCGGTAAAATCAGTTCGGACACCTCAAAATGGCGCAGTGCAGCGGCAACGCCCTGGACATGGTCCTTGTCATAGTGTGAGACCACGGCAATGTCGAGCTTATCCAAGCCCCGCCGTTTAAGGTAGGGTATAAAAAGCATTTCCCCAAGATCCTGCTGTGAGTATGCGGCGCTCCCGCCACCGTCTATGATCATGGTCTTGCCCTGCGGCATATGAATCAGCGCAGCGTCGCCATGGCCTACATTGATGAATGTGAGTGTCAGGGTATGGGCCATACCGGCAGCTATGATGACACATGCGGCAAACACGCCCGCACACGCACTGCATGCAGTCACAATACTGATTCGGGGCTTATTGTGCAAAATCGCGTACAACGCATAAAGCAGCAAAAAGTATATGAGAAAAAAATTAAAACCGGGACGTGGGGTGCCAATTTGGGCGAACGGAAGCTTAGCGATAAACGAGGACACAGTGCCAATATAGGTGAGCAGCACATACAAAAATCCCGCCGCAACATGCGCGATAGCGCCGCAAACCGCAGAGGCCGCCAGCAATGCAATGCCTGCGCCCATGACCAATATGACCACAGGGGATACCAGCAGATTGCTTAAAAGCACATATGTCGGAACATAGCCGAAATAGTAGGCAAGCACAGGCGCCAAAAACAGCTGAACCGCTGCCGTTACCGCAATTCCGTCGCATATCCATTTTATTTTGATGAATCTGAGCAGCAGCTGTTTGATAGGCTCAAGCAAGGTAAAAATACCAAGCACAGACAAAAACGAAAGCTGGGCGCCCGCATCAAAGACGACATACGGGTTTAACAGCATCAATACCAATGCCGACCCAAACAGTGAAATAAACCTGTCCTCCTCACGGCCAAAAATGATGGCCAAAAGATAGACCGACGCCATAATAGCGGCACGCAGGATGGAGGCGGACAGGCCCAGCACCAACGCAAGCATACCGACCGCTGCCATGCCGATGATGCATATCCATTTTCTATTGAAGCCAAAAGCCAGTAAAAGCCAGGTTAATATCATGAGTATACCACTCACATGCATGCCCGACGCAACCGCCATGTGGTATAATCCGCTGATCTGCAACGCTTTTTTGGTTTCCGCTGAAAGGCCAGACTGGTCATTTAGGAGCATAGCTCTTGCAAGCGCCGCCTCAGATTGCGGAAGATAGCGGTTAATGACTGCAATACAATGGCTGCGTATCCGGTTAGCAAGATCGGCGGGCTTATACCAATACGTTTCCCCTAACAGCCGCTGGCTATGATCATAGTCCGACTCCATTTCAAAATATACTTTTTGGGTCTTATACCATTTGACGTAATCGACATCCCCCTCATTAAGCGGCGGCTTTGGCAGCCCGATAAATCCGCTTACCGCTATAACATCGCCATATTGGTAATGCCGTTTTCCCTGGGGCTCATAGCAGGATACAGCCAGCTTTCCGGAAAGCGGCACCGTTTCATCAAGATAGCTGCATGTGCGCGTGTTTAAAACGTAACGGCCAACACCGCTTTGTATTTGCGGCGGCTCACATATTCTTCCGGTAACCGTCACATACTTTTCCACATATTGATACGGCGCCCTCACCGTTGCATCACCCGTGATATGCACGGCCACACCGCCTGCCGCAAAACAAACCGCAAGCAGTATCCCCGGCAGTGACCGCCTGTTTGAGGATATGATCAGCTTTATAAAAGCCGCCAGCAGGACTATCCCGATATCCTGCAGCACGATATATGTACTCTTGCCTTCCATCGCAAAAATACCCGCCCCGTACGCAAGGCAGACGCCAATAAAAATGTGCTTCAAACGATACTGTCTTATATTGACCGGCACCTTCATATGATATTACCTCTTATATGGTTTACTGCATAAAAAAGCGGGCAGCGCCCGCTGGCACCACGCAGGCAGTCTGTTATCAGACAACAATCGTTGCCTGATAGCCTATTTTAGTGTAATTTCCTAATAAAAAATACGAGCATCGCTGTCTTTAGCTGCTCGTATTTTATCATATTATGAGAGGTAGTTCAATCCGGATTATGCTGATTATAACGTAACAGGCTGAAAAATTTTCGTTTGCAGAAATTTTTTCACACCTTCGTGCGTTTCAACGAAGCGGGAAATTGTCTTACCTCTTGCCCGGTAAATCGGTATCCGCCGCCTAAACAAGTTTTGATGCGGGAACTATGCGAAGTTATAAAATCCGCCTTGCGCACACAAATCTGCCGGCGTAATACCCTGAATCAATGGACTCAACGCACACCGAACGGCCCGAATACGGCGAATGGATCATATTCCCCCCGCCGATATAAAGACCTACATGGCTTATGCCGCCGCCGGTATTAAACATAACCAAATCTCCCGGCGCAAGCTCATCGCGGTCTACCGCAACACCATTTGAGGCCTGCCCTGCGGCTGTACGGTTTAAGCTGACGCCCATCTGTGCGTATACATAAGAGGTAAATCCCGAGCAGTCAAAACCCGAAGGGCTTGAGCCGCCGTAACGATACGGCGTTCCGATATATTGCATCGCAACATCCACAACACCGCTGCACCCCTGCGGCTGGGCGCTGTATTCCTCATACGAAATAATATCAATATATTCTTTTGCTACGAACGCATTCCAATCGCCGTTTTCAATGATGTAAAAATCGCCCTGTGTGCCGCGTATCTCGACCTTGCTTCCGCCGCTTAACTGGCGGCATACCCTTGAATCAAAGCTCGCTCCGGCACGCACGTTGAGCACACTTACGTTGACTCTTCCGTAAAGCACACCCGCATATGTCTTGGGCATAGCCTCGCAGCCTTCGATAATTCTGACATAATCGGATTTGACGTATCCGCTGATACCGTTGTAAAAAATCTCCAGCCATCCGCCGTCCGCAACGGACTGGATATGTACGCCTGTGCCTTCCGCGATCTCGCCTATCTTATCGGCCTGATCCCAACCGCCGCCGCGAACGTTGAGTACGCTTGCTGTTACTACGCCGTCCTGCGCATAAGCTGAAATGCAGGAAAGCAAAAATATTGTCGCTGCCGATACTGCGGCAGTTATCATCTTACGTGAAACCTTCATGAGATTACCTCCGGATATACTGTCAAAACTTTTATTGCTTATATTTTATACTAAGTTTATCAGTTTGTCAAACATTTTTAATGATTTTTTTAATAATATCGTAATAATTTTTAAAAAATCCGCATATACTAATAGTTTTCGTAGGCCGTTATTGACTTGGCCCTTCATTATTATTTTATCGTAAACGCAACAATTTGTTACAAGTCGGAAATGTATGACAGATATTCCACCATTTTTTCGGTATGGCCGCGAAAAAAATACTAAAAATAACAATGAAAACAAATGTCCAAATAAAAGGACAAAAACGCTAATTATTAAACCGTAACAAAAGGAGGATAATCAATATGAATACCAACAGAAAGTGCAAAAAGTGCCTTTCCTTTATACTGACGGCCGCTTTGCTCATGGCCGCAGTCCTGCCGGCGGCAGCGACGGAAGAACCACCCCAGAGTGTCACCGCGGGAAGCTTTACAAAAAGTGAAATCAAAAACACTTCAATTTATTTTTCGGCTGAGGATTTTGCGGAGAGCTTTTCCGCACCCGACAGCGCGCCTATCTATGCCATCAAAATATTAACTCTCCCCGAAGCTGAAGGCGCCAAGCTGATGCTGGATACTGCCGATGTCACGGCAGACACGGAAATCAGCGCCGCCCAGCTTGGCTCTCTGATGTTTAAGCCGGGCGACGAGTGGGTAGGCACAACCACGTTCACCTATGCCGCCAAGGCGGAGGGCACCGACTATTCCGATGCGGCTACCGTTACGATAGTGATCACCGAACCGGCGGCCGGACCGCTGATTGTGGAGGATTTTAATTTCACCACGCAAAAAAACACGCCCCATTCGGGACAGCTGATAGGCCACTCTACCGATCAGGCGCCCACGAACTTTACATTCCAAATCGTGACCGCCCCCACAAAGGGAGAGGTTGAAGTGACTGACGTGCATACCGGAAATTTTGTGTACACGCCATTTCTTGACCAGACCGGAGAGGATGAATTCACTTACCGCATCGTTTATGCCCCGTATGAGTCCGCCATCGCGACAGTAGGCATCACCATTGAGGACACGCCTGCAGAACAGCTTTTCAAGTACGCCGACTTAGATCCGCACTGGGCCGCATACTCCGCCTCCAAGCTGGTGGAACGTGATATCACCGTCGGTGAAAAAATAGGCGACCAGTACTTCTACTATCCCGACAAGCAGCTCACCCGCGGCGATGTTATTCTCTTGATCACAGCAGCTGTGGGCCTTGAGAGTCTGCCCGAGGCAAGCGCGGAATTTAAATTTGCAGACGACAGCACCATTCCTTCATGGCTGCAGCAGCCTGCGTACCGGGCGGCGGCGGCAGGCATTATCAAAGGCGTGGGCAGGGGCAGCAGCGTGTATTTGGACGCAGATTCCCCGCTGACAAGAATAGAAACCCTGGTTATGCTCAACAATACCATCAATCCCGATGCGGCAAGCGATATTAATCTGGACTACGCCGATGTGGCAAGCGTCCCCGAATGGGGAATACAACCCGTAAAGAACATGGAAGGGTATGGGCTGCTCAAAGGCTTTGAAGACAACACCATCCGTCCGTATAACCTGGTTACCAAGGCGGAGGGCGGCGAGCTGGTATATCAGCTTGTCAAGTATTTGGACGCTTACCCGCAGACCCGCAGCAAACTGGCAGGTATGATCGGATATACGTCAACGCCGGTAAGCTATAATGTCAGCAAAGGGTATATGACCGCTAAAATAGTAGAGGAATAAGAAATAAAACCTAAGCAGAAAAAGTGTATATATATAAAAGGCCGCCCCATAACGGGCAGCCTTTTTATTTTGATATTTAACAATTGCCATCAGCTATACGTTTAACCTTGCTCAAGCGCATCCTCCAGCCAAAACGCGCCGATATCAATTGCCGACCACAGGCAGTCGCGCTCCGCCTTTTTGATCATTTTATTTTTCTGGCTTAAGTATTCGTCATTTTTCTGAAGCACAATGGTCACATGCTGCGCAACTTGCAAATCCTTGACTTGCTTGAAGTCCTCCAGCGTAAAGGTAACAATATATTTATCTGTGGGATTGCCATAATAGATGACGTTGCCCTGCCGCACAAACGGCTTGCCCTTATACATCAAAAGCTTTGCCTTAACTTTGGACTTTGCCTTAGGCTTAGACTCACCAGCCTCCTGCTGGAGAGCGGACGCTAAAGCTTCAGGCGTTGGCTCGGATGCTTCGGCTTTTTTGGATGCTTTCTTTTCGACCATTTTTATCCCTCCTTACTAGACACAAAGCAACGTACAAAACACATATTCACGTTTCGCCATGCCCGTATCCTGATCACTTGCGAAAAGATCTTTCCATAAAAAACAAAAAAGATATCTCAAATAGTATACTACATTTTCAATATATTGTCTACCTTTATTTCATATACGCGTTGTAACAGGCAATGCCGCCTTGATGCTCCCTAAAGATAAACATGTTATCCAAAGCGGCAAATCCGACTATGCTTCTGCTGAATCTTCTTAGACCGCTTGCTGCTTTTGCGCCACAATACGCAAAGCTTTTTTGTCCGCATATCCGTAAAGAACCGGCGCCGCAAGCTGCAATATCCCCAGTGCTATCAACGCATATACGATATGCATCATTTCTTTGGAAACGATCAAAAGTACGGCCGCTCCCGCCATTCTGCCAAGGTTTAAATAAAAATCGCGCACAGCGTTTCCGTCCGCCGCCCGCCTCGGGCCGTCGGACAGTGCGCCCACCACACGATGATAAATCATACAGGATGGTTCTATGAAAAAAGCAAAAGTAGCGGACGTAAGTATGCCTACCGCAAATATGGACATTGAATTTATACCTGCCAGCAGGAAAAGCGGTGAAACGGCCGCAGTAACTGCGGCAAGCATAAGGCGGCGAAAATCCTTGGCCGCGCTCAGCACATGACGTATCACAAATCCTCCCGCAAGCCCAAGCGCCGCACAGACCAGCACATATACGCCTATCATCTGAATAGGCGCGCCTATGGTCATCAAAAGTACGGGCGCTAAGAATGTCACCACACCGCTGTGCATACCGTGAAGCATTTCAGCAACTGCTGCGCTGGCAAAAGCGCTGTTTGAAACCGACCTTGCAAGTATACGGACAAAACCGCGTTTGTTCCTCATCCTTGCAGAGCGCGGCAGCTTTGCGGCCATCACTGTGGCTGCAATAAATAGCAGAAGCGATACGGTGAAAATAGACTGGTAACCACGCACGCCGTCTGTCGTTCCCAATACCAAACCCGCCCCTAGTGGCGCAACAAGTCCCAAAACCGCTGTAACAATATACTGAAAGCCAACATAACAGTCGCGCCCCCGCCCATCTGTCAAATCATTTACAGCAGCATTATAGGCTATATTATAACAGGCTATCCCTGCCCCGCCTAAAATACCCAACAGCCATGTGACGGACAAGACCTCCTCACGATAAAGCAGCAAAAGGAAGTAGAGCGCTGCATTCAAAATCAAACCCGCGCACATCCGCAAGCCCGGAACTATCCTTACCAGCATGCCGCTCACACCTGAAAATACACATGCCGAAGCAAAGAAGAAAAGATTGTACACCACAACCAGCGTGATTCCGGACAATGTATGCGTACTGTCTGCATCCGAACCGGCAACGTACAAAAAAGTATTGACAAAAACGCTTGAAATGCCTGTTGCAATAAAGAATAGCGTCATTGCGTACAAAAGATTTTTCTGGTCACGCGTTAAAAGCCGGCTGCCGAAAAGGCCGCCTGACAGACTCCCCAGTCTTTTCATGGCAAAACTCCCCCTTCAAACGTTGCATGCCTTAATCCACCTCTGTTTTTGCATGCTGTTTTTATTGCTCCCCCAATTAAATATTTCCTCATCTAAACGGTTATTTCGCCGTCATGCCCTGTTGTCATCCTTGCTTTGCGCCAGCAAAGCTGCGCCTTCCGCCTTTCCTGCCGGCGAAATTCCTCTCTGATTTTTCGGCAATATTTAAGCGGAGGAGCAATATCCCAGGGCCGCAATCAACTCCCTGCAAATATTACTCCATCTGTATGTCTTTAAGAATTATCTTAGCGATTCCACTATCATTTCCGTAAATAATAAACCTTAAGCTGTCTTTGTCCGAAATATCAATATCATAGTCGTGCTCCGAAAGAATAACATCGTCGCAGAGCAGATTGTCCCCGTCATATATTCTCAGGCCGACCCCTGCGCTATATGGCGCGGCTGTGCCGGTGCATGCCTTAAATTTAAGCCTTTTAAAAAGCTTTTGGTTATCTAGGGTAAAAGCGGTATGACCGGTCTTGCCCACTTGCATAACAATATCGCTTTGCCCGGTATAGCTTACCATGCCCTCCGCATCGGTTGTACGGATATCTTTGAGCCGGCCATAAAAGCGGCTGATGGTGTTCAGGCTGGGGTAATCGGGATAGCTTGTATAAAATATCGTGCTTAAAGCATCCAAAAACTGAAGCGCATAAGGCCCTGTTCTCTGATAAACCTTAGCGGTAACACCCTTGTCTAAGGCGTAAGTTTTTAACAAGGTCAGGTTATCGGGCGTGTTATGCACAAGCTCCTGTGCAATCGCCCCCACAACCTGCTGCTCGGACTGCTTTAGATGATACTGAACGGGATCGGCCACCACGATATAATCCGCCAGAAGGAAATGATTAGGGAATCCGTCACGCCTGTCCACATGGTTGGTCGCAAGAAGCCCGATCACCGCATATCTTTCATATGGCAATTTTGAATTACCCAATATCTCATCGTTTATAACAAACGAGCTTGCAAGGACATAGACTGTCTTGCCGGAATCCTGTGTCAAAGATGTGAGATAGCCGGCCATATCCCTGATTTCGTCAATATCATTCATCACTCTCGGTCTGAGTGTTTCCTGTGATAAAACCGGCTTGAGGGCATCGGTGACCTTATTGTCACCGATATAGACATAGTAGAAATTAACAAACAGCAAGGCCGCTGCGAGAACATAGCCCAAAGCCCTCGGCAAGGACCGTTTAATGCAGTCTAACGTAAAGCATATGCCGCAGAAGGCAAGTATGGCAAAAGACGGCACAAAGAGATAGACATGCTGCGAGCCAAAGCTCTGTACTCTTGTGAACAAAAAGAAAACCACAAATGCTTGCACGACAAGAAATATGCCAAAGTCCCTGCTTTTTTTGCGCATCAGCAAAGCGATAGCGCCCGCTAAAACAAAAAGCATGACTATGATGCTGAAAAACCCGAAAAGGTGCGTAATGTTATAGACCAGGTCTCCCCCATTATATGCTTTATAAGCATCCTGAAAATTATTTTTCAGCGCTCTTATCAAAAACCTGGTGAAAAATACTGACAGTATCAGCAGATATCCAGCGCCTATGGATAAAAACATGAAAGCTTTGCGCAATATCTGTCCAGGTGCGTAGTCCTTTTCTAAAATCATTTTAATCAAATACACCACACCGACAGCAACAAAAAAGCCTACCACCCAAAACAGGTACCAACGTCTGAGCAGCGTGAGCAGCACAAGCAAAAACGTGATGAGTAAAGCGTCTGAACTTTTAAATGTTTTAAAGCCGCTTCGGTAAACCAGTATCAAAATGGCAGCAATAACACCTAAACCTACCGCGTCCAAATATCCAAAAAGCACCGGCGTAAGCAATGCGGTATAAAGCAGCAGAAAAATACACCCGAACAACATTTTCACGGCGGAATACACATGATTGTCCAACAGAATTTTACGGTAAAAAATCAACAATATACAGACAAACGGCACAACATACAGATTGTATACGGCAAGCGTATACACCCTATGACTTGCCGAAACCACTTTCACCACTGTTGAAAGCAAAACGGCAGGGAGCAGGTTATAATCTGATTCCAGTATACTGTGGTAGAGCTTGCCCAAGGCTTCTAAAGGCGACGAAAATAATACCTTTGCAAACTCAATGCCCGAAATCCAATAGCCTGAGATATCCCAAAAATAGATGTAATGTTCCTTGGACAGATGAAATAAGATGAAAAAGTTGCCTGCTAAAATAAAGCTTATGGTGAGTATCCAAACGGTGATCCGGGTTTGATGTTTGTATATATCAGGACGCTTCATAAGACCCCCTCCTAAATCGCCTGCTTCGTATGCCCATCATGTTAAGTCTATGTAGCCCCGCATGAGCTACAAAAGCTTATGTGTACAAAATCCGTCCTCAGTTTATTAATAATCGTCATGCGTACACTCCGGACAGGTATACTTTTCTGCACGCGCATAAAAAAACCATGTTGCAAGCTGCAAAAATCCGGCTACGATCATAGCATATATCAAAAAGAGCTGTGTATGCGGCAGCAGCAGGATAGCTATCATGGACATCCCGCGCCCCACATTGAGCATGATCTCCTGAATAGCCATGCCTTCCAGGCTGCGCCGGTTGCTCGCAGGCAGACTGCTTGTCACATGACAGTAAATGCTTGCCGTAATCGTGTTGAAAAACGCCATGCCAAACGATATCAGTACACCAAAAACAAAAAATATCGTTGTTGTCAGTCCGAACAGGAATAAAAGCGTGCTAAAAGCCATAAACGATGTGGCAAGCAAAAGCCATGCGCTGCGATTATGCGGCCTTAATACCCGTTGTACGGCATACAGGGAAATAACGATCAAACCCGCTGTAACAAAGCTGTATATGCCGACCGTAGCATTATTGGATATGGCAAACAGCAGCGTCCCTGTGAGCACCCACATTGTACCCTCTCTTATGCCGCGCAGAACACTTGCCAAGGCAACAGCGCGGTAGTTGCGCCTCACAACCACCAGCCTCAAGGTTAAAAACAAAAAATTGCGCGAATTGCCGCCGGTGCGCGTCCGCTCCAGACGCAGGGCGATTATGCCCGCAATAATATACATCAACAGCGACAGCGAAAACATGAACAAATAGCCCCTCGTGCCCCCTATCATGTCGATCGCATAACCTGCTATAAACGGCGCCACAAGCACGCCTATCATGGTAAAAATGCCCTGCCGCGAAAAATACAGATCGCGTATCCGGTTGTCGGTACGCTGGAATACCAGCGAAGCATGGGGGATATGGAAAAATGCCGATGCCAGTGCCGTGAGAAGCCCTATCAGCCACACATAGCCTGAGGCAGCCTCACGCAGGCATAAAAGCAGCGCATATACCGCCGAAAAAAAGCACATGCCTAAAATAAGGCAATTTTTCATGGTAATAGTGCGCCCTATAAAGGCCACGATAAAAGCCGCACCTACAACACCACAATAATTATATATATTGTAAACAAGAACACTGTTAAGCCCACCGTCCGATGCATATAAAAACGTATTGACAAACGTCCCCGAAAACCCGTTGCCAAAGAACAGCAGGGTAATAATGGCGATAAGCGTTCGCTGATCGCGTGTCAGCTCGGCATCTGCAAAAAGTCTGCCAATGTGAAAAAACGTGCGCTTTACAGTATTATTCACCCGTGCCGCTCCTCCCGCCAACAAAAGAAAATCTCATGTCGCAGCTGCCGTTGCGCCCTTTATACACAATATGTTTGCTCCGCTTTTAAAGAAAGGGCGGAATCAGCTCCGCCCCCAATTCAAGTGTGGAAAATACCATGCGTTAAGAGGTGGAAATCCGTGCGGACCCTGCCCTTCACAAACGCAAATCTTTGACACAGGCTCACTTAAGCGTCAGCCAAATGCGCATTGATTTTTTCTATCAGCGCGTCGGCATCGGCGCCGTGCACCATGCACGCCTCTTCAATGCTTTCACCGCTCGCCGACGGACACCCGAGACAATGCATGCCGATTTCCAGAAAATATTGGGCAGTGGAAGGATCCATCCTTAAAACATCCGCAATAATGGTTTCTTTTGTAATTTGATTCATATTGGTTCTCCTTTCGCGATTGACGCCATGTACTTTTTTATTCTTTATTCTACAGATAATCCAACTGACAGGACAACAATCAACTCAGCTGTCACTCCGGTCCTGCTCCGATACCTCATGGCTGTCACCCTGTAGATTTTCAAGTCCGGATGCAGAGCCGTCCGCCTCCTGCGTCGGAGCAGGGGTCATGGCAGGCTCAGCAGCATTTTTGAATATCTGCTCAAATTCCTCACCGGTAATCTTTTCTTTCTCTAGCAGCATATTAGCCACACGCGTGAGGGTCTCTGAATGCTCCGTAAGCATCTGCTCACATTTCTGGTAGCAGGTCTGAATAATGTTCTTTATCTCCTCATCAATTTCCGCGGCCACATGCTCGCTGATATTTCTGCTCTGTGTCAGATCGCGGCCAATGAATACCTCCTGCGTCGTCCCGTAGTTTATGGGCCCGATCACATCACTCATGCCGTAGCGCGTAACCATCTTGCGGGCAGCATTGGTGGCACGTTCAATATCATTTGAGGCGCCTGTGCTGATATCGTCAAGCATCAGCTTTTCCGCCACACGCCCGCCCAGCAGCGACATGATATCCTCATACATTTCTTTCTTGGAGGCATACCATTTGTCCTCGCTCGGCAGGTGCATGGTGTAACCGCCGGCCATACCGCGCGGTATGATGGAAACCTCATGCACGGGATCCTGCGTGGGCAGAAGCCTTGATATAACCGCGTGCCCCGCCTCATGGTATGCGGTGAGCTTCTTTTCGTGATCCGAAATGACCCTGGATTTCTTTTCAGTACCCATGACCACCTTGATCATGGCATCCTCCAGATGGCGCAGGGTTATGGTTTTGGCATCCTGACGGGCAGCCAGGAGCGCCGCCTCATTCATCAGATTTTCAAGATCAGCGCCGGTGAAGCCCGCAGTGGTCTTGGCGATCACCGACAGCTTGACATCCGAATCCAGCGGCTTGCCGCGCGAATGCACCCGCAAAATTTCTTCCCTGCCGCGCACATCGGGCGTACCCACCACGATCTGGCGATCGAAGCGGCCCGGGCGCAGCAGCGCCGGATCAAGAATATCGGGACGGTTGGTTGCCGCAAGGATGATAACGCCAGCATTGTCGCCAAAGCCATCCATCTCCACCAAAAGCTGGTTGAGCGTCTGTTCACGCTCGTCGTGGCCGCCGCCCATGCCCGCTCCGCGGTGCCGGCCTACGGCGTCAATTTCATCTATAAAAACGATACATGGGCTGGACTTTTTGGCCTGCTCAAACAAATCACGCACACGCGACGCGCCTACGCCCACGAACATTTCCACAAAATCAGAGCCCGATATGCTGAAGAACGGCACGCCTGCCTCCCCGGCAACCGCTCTTGCCAAGAGCGTCTTGCCTGTGCCCGGAGGACCGATAAGCAAAACGCCGTGCGGAATGCGCGCACCAAGCTCCATAAAGCGCCTGGGGTATTTGAGAAAATCGACGATCTCTTCCAGTTCGGCCTTTTCCTCATCCGCGCCGGCGACATCGGAAAACGTAGTCTTCTTTTTATCCTCACTGACGATCTTTGCCCTGCTCTTGCCGAACGACATAGCCTTGCCGCCGCCCTGTGCCTGCTGCATGAAGAAAACGTAAACAAACACAAGCAGCGCAGCCGTTCCTAAAATGGGCAGCAACGTCGCCCACCACGGCGTTGTTTTGGGCACCTGGGTTTCATATTTTATTTTTCCTTCCCGCATCTGTGCGCGGATAACGTCGCCCAAATCCGCTTCAAATACTTCCGAATCAGGGATATCTACCTCTATCTGATCCACTTTATCTGCGACCTGCTTGCCGTTTGCGTCTATGGTCTTAATGGGCTCGGACAGTTTTGCGTAGGCTTTGTTGTCGGCTACCACAAGCTCGACTACCCTGCCCGCCTCTATTTCGCGAAACAGATCCGAATACACCCGCTTAGTCACCGTCGTCTGCATGGAGGACAGCATATACGCAAGCAAAAGCAGCACCGCAAAAAGCAGCACATAAAAGCTTACAGACTTCATGTATTTTTTCAAATAATCAACTCCTCATCATGTGAACGGGCAGGAGAGCCCTTTTAAAAAGCATATCACACCATTTCGTCCCTCGGACGCAGGGGATACATCCGCCCGATCAACGTGATTCAACGCATATGTTACCATAAACCTTGCATAATTACAACAGCCTTTGCAAAATGTTCATGATTTGTTATAAATTTTCGTATGCAGCCACCTTTTACGGTATGTATGTCCTACTTCCCTTGGGCATAAATCTCGCGCTTCAAAACGCCCACATACGGCAGATTGCGATGCTTTTGGGCATAGTCAAGCCCATAGCCCACCACAAACTCGTCGGGAATATCAAAGCCTATGTAATCTGCGTCTATTTGCGTCTTCCGGCGCATGGGCTTATTTAAAATGGTGCATATCCGAAGGCTCGCCGGGTTTCGGTCACGCAGAAGTGTGCTCACATATTTAAGCGTCAGCCCCGAATCAACAATATCCTCCACCAAAAGCACATGCTTGCCCGCTATCGGGCTGTCAAGGTCTTTTTCTATCCTCACCACGCCCGACGTTTTAGCGTCTGCGCCATAGCTGGACACATCCATAAAATCGATCTCCACGGGCACCGTCAGCTTGCGCATGAGGTCTACCGCAAACATCACGCCACCCTTTAAGAGCGTTATGAGCAGAATTTCTTTGCCCTGATAGTCTGTGCTGATACGCGCAGCCATTTCGCTTACCTTTGTGTCCAGCTCTTGGGCAGTCAGAAGGATCCTTTCCACATCCTCATGCATGATTATCCCCCCTTTTCACTGAAAAACGTATGGTCAAAATTTGTTCTGTTGTTTCATTGACACAGGCGTGTGCGCTTCGTCTGTACCCAGCTGCCCAGAGAATATGGTCGTCATCGCACACCAAAGGGATGCTATCGCGCTGCGAGGGTGTCACCTTCGTGTCGGTGAAATAATCGCCCAGTTTTTTTGTGCCGCGGTTTCCGTAAGGCGAAAACAGATCGCCCGGCTTTCTGTTTCTTATATATATTTTCCCTTTTATCAAATTATAATCAAAGCTTTCGGTATCTTTTTCTTTTTTATGGTCCAGGAAATCTTTTTGTGGGGCAGATTTCCGCAGCTCAGCTGAAAACACCACATCCGCCTCAGGCACAAAAACCGTGCCGTCAGGCTCGAGAACATAGCAATAATCGGACTTGCACCCATCTTGGGAAAGCGGTTTGCTTTGCTTTGGCATGAATCTCACAAGGCGGTGCTCGCGCACGACCACTGCACCGCCGCCGATATCTTCCGCACCTCCGCCGCACACAGAGCACGCCAGCCGCATACACCGCGCCACAGCGTCAAACGACACGCCGCGCTCGCCGCCCGGTATTACCTGCCCTGCTGCGATACGGACCACGCGCGCGGCAATGGCCCGGTGAAGGGAGAGCAGCTCTGAAACACTAAGTGTCACGTCATCGTCGTTTATCCCCAGCAAACCCTGCGCCGCTTGCCGTGCTATAGTATCCATATAATCCTCATCCGCAGCCGACAAGACCGCTGTGCGCGCCAAGGTGTCGACGATATTGGGATTATAGTGCTCCGCTAGATGGGGAATCAGCTCTGCGCGCAGTTTATTGCGCGTGCAGCACATCTGACTGTTGGTACAGTCCGTAACGTATGTCTCGCCTATGACTGCCAAAAAACGTTCAATATCGGCACGGGGGATTTCAATCAGCGGGCGCACAATGCCATCAGGGCGTTTTGGGGCAAGCCCGCTGCGTCCACGCGTGCCGCTCCCCCGCAGCATAGCGGCAAGCACGGTTTCGGCATTGTCGTTTTTGTTGTGTGCTATTGCGATTTTATCCAAATGCATATCCTTGGCCAATGAAAAAAAAGCGTCATAGCGCAGATGGTGTGCAGCAGCCTCAACACTCTGCTTAATCGCCGCCGCATGCTCGGCCACGCTGACGCGTTTTGCAAAAAACGGCACGCCCAGCCGCGCACACAGCGCGGCGGTAAAGTCCTGGTCCGCGTCCGATTGCCCGGCGCGCAGGCAGTGGTTGACATGCACGGCAAACAGGGTGATGCCATATTCGGACGCAAGGCGGTGCAAAGCGTGCAGAAGGCAGACGGAGTCGGCCCCGCCCGAAACGCCTACCAGCACGCGCTCTCCCGCTTTAAAAAGCTTATGCAGCTCAATGGTGCGCTTTATGTTTTTCAAAAAAGAAAACACAAACCTTGTATCGTCCATGTATTCACTCCATATTTAAGCATCATGCTTCTCATCAAGATGCAAAAACCGCGTGTGGTTTTTGTCCCACCAGAGCTTGACGGTCCCTGTCTCCCCGTTTCTATGCTTGGCGATAATGCACTCGGCAATGTTCTTATCTTCCGTATCGGGATTATAATATTCGTCGCGGTATAAGAACATAACGATGTCGGCATCCTGCTCTATCGCTCCCGACTCGCGCAGATCCGACAGCATGGGACGCTTGTTGGTACGTGATTCCGGCCCGCGTGAAAGCTGCGACAGTGTCAGTACGGGCACGTTTAATTCCTTGGCCAGTATCTTGAGTGAACGTGAAATCTCCGAGACCTCCTGCTGGCGGTTTTCGGCACGGCCGCGACCTGTCATAAGCTGAAGATAGTCGATCACAACCAGCCCCAAGCCGCTTCTCTGCTTTAACCGGCGGCACTTGGCGCGTATTTCCGCTACCGACAGCGCGGACGAATCGTCGATATATATGGGAGCCTGCCCGATGCGGGCGATATTTTCACCGATTTTGATCCAGTCGGCCGCCTCTAAGCTGCCGTCCTTCATCCTCTGGAAGCTCACAAGCGCTTCTGAGCATATAATGCGGTTGGTGAGCTGCTCACGCGACATTTCAAGATTAAAAACAGCCACCGGTACCTGATGAATGATGGCGGCATGCTGCGCGATATTTAAGGCAAAGCTGGTTTTGCCCATGGCAGGACGGGCCGCGACCAGAATCAGGTCACTGTTTTGCAGGCCCGACGTCAACGCGTCCAGATAGCCAAATCCCGTTGGCACGCCGGTAAGCTTGCCTTTGTTTTCCGCCAGCGCCTGCATCTGCGCAAAGCTGCTGCCCAGAAGCTCGCGTATGGGCACAACGCTGTGCGCATTTTTGCCGGCCAGCACGTCATATACCAGCTTTTCCGACTGCTCTAAAATATATCCCGTGTCGTCCTGTGCCGCATAGCCCATCTCGGTTATTTTTGTGCCCGCATCGATCAGCCGGCGCAGGATGGATTTTTCCAAAATGATCTGCGCGTACTGGCGGACATTTGCGGTGGTGGGCACCGACGACGCAATACCCGACAGATACCCCACGCCGCCCACCACGTCAAGTCTGCCCATGGTGGCAAGCATGTCCGACACCGTCACCAGATCCACAGGACGGCCCGTATTGAACAATTCCTGCATAGCGGCATATACGATACGGTTCTGGTCAAAATAGAAATCATCCTCCACAATCAGCTCACTAACGGCAGCGATACAATCCCTGTCCAAAAGAACACTGCCAAGCACCGACTGCTCGGCCTCGAGGCTGTATGGCATGGTTCTTGATGGCATTTCCACGGTATCTTTCCTCCCCGGCCCCGGCCTGTCTATTCGCCCGATACTTCTACCTTAAGCATGGCGGTGATCTCCGGATACACCCGCACCTCAACCTCGGTAACGCCCGTCTGCTTTATGCCGTCGGGCAGGTGGATCTTTTTTTTGTCTACCACGATATGGTGCTGATATTTAAGCGCCTCGGCCACGTCCTTGGCTGTAATGGAGCCGAACAGCTTGCCGTTTGCGCCCGCCTTAGCCAAGAGCGATACGGTCAGCTCCGACAGCTTTTCTTTGAGCTCGTTTGCCTGCGCTTTTTCCTGACTGTGATGGAACGCCTGCGCCTCTTTCTGGCCCTGTACCGAGTTTAAATTTCCTTTTGTAGCCTCGGTGGCAAGCCCTCTGGGCAAAAGAAAATTGCGCGCATAGCCGTCCGATACCTCTTTGACGTCGCCCTTTTTCCCCTGACCTTTAATATCTGCCTGCAAAATTACTTTCATGTTAATCTGCCTCCCGTCCAAAGGCGCCCAAAGCCTGTTTGCTCTAAGGCCGCACTCTGTGTTTATTCTTTCTTATCAGCTATCTTTTATCCTGCTCACTGCGCTTCCTGCCTAAGGTAACTCTCTATCTCGGCAACCAGCATATGCCTGGCCTTCGCCATGTCAACACCGTGGAGCTGTGCTCCCGCAACGGTCATATGCCCGCCGCCGCCCAGCTTTTCTAAAATCACCTGAACATTTATCTCACCTAACGAGCGGCCGCTGATGAGGATCTCATCGCCGTACACCGCCAGCACAAACGATGCGCTTATGCCCGCAATATTAAGCAGCTCATCCGCTGCCTGCGACACGATCACCTCAAGATCGTCGATCTGCTCTTCACAGATGGCTATGGCAACGGCATCTGCCACAAACTCGGCGCTCTTGACAATCTGGGCGCGGCTGCTGTAGTGCTCAAGGTCGTACTGGAACATCTGCTTGACCGCCACAGTATCTACGCCGTGCTTTCGCAGAAAGCCGGCGGCGTCAAAGGTACGCACGCCTGTTTTGAAAATAAAGTTTTTGGTATCCATGCATATACCGGCGTATAAGGCTTCGGCTTCTTTTTTTGTCAGCATGGCTTTGTTGTCCATGTACTGCAAGAGCTCTGAAACAAGCTCGCACGACGACGACGCGTACGGCTCGTGATACACCAGCGAGCAATTTTCTATAAATTCGGTTGAGCGGCGGTGGTGGTCTATCACCACAAGCTCACCGGCTTTTTTGAGCAAATTCGGATTTTCGGTCAGCGACGGCCGGTGGGTATCCACTACCACAAGCGTTGTGCTCTGATCCACAAGCGCCTCCGCCTCCTCGGGCGTGACGAACACCGTTTCATAATCGGGCTCGGCGTAGAATTGCGACAGCATGTTTTCCACCGTAAGATTGTGCTCCCCACAAACGATATAGACGTGTTTGCCGCGGTTTCTCACTGCATGTGAGAGCCCGATAGCCGCCCCCATTGAGTCCACGTCGGGGTGATGATGTCCCATGATAACCACCTTGCCCGCACTTTCGATAAGCTGTCGCAGCGCATAGGCCACCACCCGCGACTTTACGCGCGTGGATTTTTCGTGCTCCTTGGTTTTGCCGCCGTAAAACGAAAATTGACTCTCATCCTTGATAACCGCCTGATCGCCGCCGCGCCCCAGCGCCATATCCAGCGCCATGCGCGAATAGGAATCGTTGTCGGCGATACTGTCGCCGCCTGTTCCGATACCTATGCTGATAGTGGCAGGCGTTTTGTTGCCCGCGTCTATTTCCCTTACTTTATCCAAAACATCAAATTTACGCGCAATGAATTCCTCAAGCCGCTGGTGCTCAAACAGCAGCAAATACCTGTCCCGTTCTGTTTTTTTGATCACACCGCCCACTTCCGACACCCAGTCGTTTATTCGCTTATCGATTGACGAAATCAACTGGGGCTTGCGGCTGTCCTCGGTCGCCTGCATCACGTCATCGTAATTGTCTATCATGATAATACACAGGTCGGTCTTTTCTTCGGCATACCTTGCGCGCAGGCTCTGATACTCCGTCACATCCAGCCAGTACAAGAGCACCAGATATTCTTTTTCACGCTTGGGGTCGGGCTTTATGATGCTGCCCATGACACTGTAGCGGCGGCCGCAAAACGCCACCGACAGGCTGATGCCCTCCTGCATACGCAAAACATCCGACCAGCTTAAGTCCTCAAACACCTCATTCAAATACCGCTCAAACAGCGATTCCCCGCCCACAATATCGGCAAAGCCGCGATTGTACCACGATACCTTGCCGTCCAGATGCGCCACAACCATTGGGAACGGAAAATTAGCCAGTGTGTCCTTGGTAGCGCTGTCCAGGTGCGCATTGATTCTCTGCACATATTCGCGGATATCGGAATCGCGGCGTTTTTTCAGACTCAGGCTTAAGGAAAGCAATAGCAGAAACAAAAGCATTTCCGCCACACCAAGCCATATCTCGCCTACCGCAAAGGTCGCAGCGGCGCAAAGCAGCAAAAACCATATCGCAACGCTTGAAAGCCGGCTGGCCGCGGGAAAAAACGATACACTTTTTTTCATCTCCATCTCACTCCTATAAAAACACGCCTAATATCGGCAAAGGCGTCTATCAAGCCGACAGGAATATATAAGTAGATCAGTATGGGCATAAGCACAATCGACACCGCACACAGAAGGGCACGCAGCAAACGCGCCCGCAGGTGCAGGATGAAAAAATACGCCAGTGCAAATCCGCATACCAGCATAAACACGGCAATAATAACCGCTATATTAAGAAGCACTCTTCCGATAAGCCCGCCTGCTTGTGCGCCGACGAAAAGCGCAACCAAAAACAAAACAGCACTCACGCGGTCGGTACGCAGCATCCAAAACGGTCTGAAATAGTTGTATGAGCTGTCCAGTCTGCGGAGCACGGCGCGCGAAATCAGAAAAATAAAATAGCATAAAAACATGCACTCGCACAGATACAACGCCGGCGATACCAACACAAGCGCATTATAGAACGTATCACGCTGTTCGGAGGTAAAGCCTTCTAGCTGAGCAGCCTTATCCACCGCTTCCCTGGCCATATCAAAAAACGTTGCCGAAAAAGCGGCCTGTCCCTGCGTATCTGCCGAAGCCATGTTGATAAGATACAGGCTTAAAAACGATATCAGGAATCCTGCTACCCCCATGATCAGAATAGAAAGCATCCCCTGCCTGCGCTTAAACATAATTGCCATAAAAAGCGCGCACGGCACCGAAAAGACCAGCGCCACAGGGTACAGCGTCATAGCAAGCAGCGAAGGCAAAGCCAGACAAATAAGAACCGAAGCGGCCAAATGCATAGGGCTCTGACGCACAGCAATTAAAATAAGGCACGCCGGAACAAGGATCATAAAAGACAATGTCGTTTCTCCTAAAAGCATTCCCGCGATAATGAACGCACACATCACAAGATTGACTATGATGTATTCTCTTCTGCTGCCGCCTTGCGTATCCAATGCCGCTACCTCCTTAAACGCTTATCTGCCAGCCGCGGGCGCGTCAGTCCGAAACCACAGTGTTTCTTCCTCTTTCCTTGGCTCTGTATACGTTTTGATCCACACGCGCTAAAAGCTCTTCCACATTTAACGCCTGCCCCATAACGGTGTATGTCCCGACGCTGACGGTTGCGCATATTTTGCGGCCTGTGCACCCCATCTCTCTTCCGGCAAGCGCAGAGCACAGGTCCTGGGCTGCTGTGTTTGCTTCTTGGGGGCCGGTATTGGGCAGGACGACCAAAAATTCGTCGCCGCCATACCTTGCGACCCAGCCGTCCTTTTCCTGCACCACTGATCTGATAACACTGCTGAACGTTTTCAGAACCTCATCGCCGCACACATGCCCGTAGGTATCGTTCACTGCCTTGAAATGGTCAATGTCCATCATAATCACCGACAGCGGCAGCCCCTCCGTGGCCGCGTCGTAAAGCTCGGTCGGAAGCTGTTCGTTGATATAACGCCTGTTATAGACCTGTGTCAGCTCATCGGTAACAATTTCAAGGTTTAACATCTCAATGATCCCATTAATTTCATCGATGGTCTTGCGCTCCATGTCGGGAACAATCCCTGTTTCGGTGACATCCTTGAGCATTTCCACAACATAAGTATGCTCCGGCAGTATCACCGGGCTTGCCATCGCCATATAGATCTTGTCCTTGTTGTATTCAATTTTGACAAAGGTGTCCTCCTGCAAAAAAGCGCGCGATGAAATACAGTTGGCGCAAAGGACGCCGTTTTTCCAGTAGTCGTAACAATGCCCTCCCTGAAGAAACGGTTCTCGTTCAAAATACTCCACTACTTTTCGGCTCATGGGATCGACAACCCGGATCACATCAAACAGGCCTTGGAAGTTGAGCATAAACTCAACTATTTTTTGGGAATCCTGAAATATCATAGGAATTCCTCCTTCGGAAATATGTTACCAGAGCATATACAAACTCAATTTATTATATCACGAGCGCCACTATATGGCAAGTTTTTTGGTGTTAAAATCCATACCTGCGGCAGAAATAATTTTTGCGTCGGCATAAAATAGCTTGGATATGAAATAGTTTTTTCTCTGTGAATATGGAATTATTATCTTTATGTGTCTTGCATGTTACAGTCTTGCGTCAGAATTCTGTTAAAGAAACAACAAATTCCCATGCCGTATTGTCTGTGCGGCAAACAGGCGGTATAATCTATTTATTATTGCATAAGCATGAGGTGTCCGACCACACATAGGTTTTGATCGGCGGAGCTCGCTAAAACAAGTCTGCCTGTCAGCGCCGCTGATTATTTTAATACATTCATCCTGGTACTAATGCGGGCTTTTTAGTGACGTTTTTTACATTTCGTATGATGATTTTTACAAACCGCTTGCATATTGCGTGTGTTATTTGATAGGTTTGTTACGTAAGCAGACAAAAATATTTTTTAATCTTAACATAACAACAATGAGGATTATTTCACGAAAAGGACTGATATATTATGAAAAAAGCGCTTAGTTTAATCGCTGTGATCGCAATGCTGGTCAATATCACTCCGTTTGCATCCACCGCCGTCGATTATCTCGGAAATTACGACCAGTCTGTGAATTTCGGCGTTGCCAATGATTTTAATGTTTTCGTGCTTGAAGACGCCGCAAAAGGCGGTGCGGATTCAGAAGGAAGGATTGCCGTAGGCGGCAACGCTACCTTAGGCAATTTTACCGTTGGGGCAAACGTGCCGTCATCATCAAAGGCAAGCCTTATTGTAGGGGGGGACCTGATCCTCTCCGCAAACACAGTGAATCAGACATGTAACACTGTTTATGCAGGTTCGTACGTAAAAAACGGCTATAATTTTTGGCATAATGGCGGAAGCGACAAAGGTGTTTTCCAAGCCGACGTAATAGATTTCAACCAGGCAAAAACATACCTTCAGGGGCTTTCGCTGGGCTGGGGGGCTCTTGCTGACAACAGTGTTTCCAAAACTGTCAATCCCTATAAGCAGATGTATCTTGTCGGCAATAACAGTTCTTTAAATGTTTTTAATATCAGCGGCGAGAATGTTCTTTCAAGCGGTAAAGATTTGAAGGATTTAGAAATACACATAGACGTACCTTACGGCTCAACCATACTGGTAAACGTTTCAGGGGCCACTGCCGGATTCAGCAATTGTTCAATGTTTATAAACGGGTCTGTTCCGGGCGGTAATGTTTGGGGAAACCAGAAGCTTGTCTGGAATTTCCCGCAGGCAACCAGCGTTTCCATGCAAACCGTAAACGGTTCGATACTGGCACCGTTTGCGACCGCTTCCACGCCCGGCTCGGGTAATGTTCAAGGCAATCTGATTGTCAAGTCGCTGGCGGCGGCAAACACTTGGGGATGGGAGTTTCACAACAACCTGTTCAACGGCACGGTGAATACACCAACCCCGATGCCTACTCTGACTCCAACTCCAAAACCAACCGCTTCGCCTTCTGCGTCTGGCCCTCTCGTTACACCAACAGAATATTCCGGCAACGACAGCCAGGATCAGGATATTATTGTTCCGAACGAGTATGTGTATTACAAGCTTAACAACAGCGCGGCGGGGAACTATACGCTTAAATTTGATTGCAACGGCAATGCTTCTTCAAGCGGGCCTATTGAGGTGAATATTACTATATCCGACAGCGGAAACGGATACACATGGGTTTCGGAATGGAGTAGCAATATCAATCTGTATGCCGTTATTGTAAAGGGCGGAAACAAGTACAATCTATATAATTATTCCGATAACTTTAGCACCGATATCAGCTTGGTTTCCCCCAAAAACGCTTCCGGTAAGCCGGCGGATGTCAGTCATGTATCTATAATATTTAATCCCAGACTGTGCAATTGGACCCCGACACCAACGCCCACTCCAACGCCTACGCCTACCCTAACGCCAGAACCGACTCCGACGCCAACACTTGTTCCGGTTTATGAATTGGGCAATCAGGTATGGATAGACAGCAACGGCGACGGTATCTTTGGCGGCGGGGAGCAGGGGCTTGAAGGCGTCATTGTGGTCCTCTATGATGAAAACAACTCTTTGCTCAACGTCACCACTACAGACAGCGACGGACAGTATCTGTTCACAGGCCTTCCGCTGGGCAGCTATCACCTGTACTTTAACATTTCCGGCGTGGCACAGCCGTATATATTCACGATACAGGGCAGCGGCGCAGATGTCGACAATGACAGCAACGCAGATCCGGCGACGGGTGAAACAGCAACCATAAACCTTACCGGCAATAATTATACCATTGACGCAGGCGTTGTGACCCCACCGCCGACACCGACACCCGAGTCCACACCGACACCAACGCCGGAGCCGACACCAACGCCCGGGCCGACGCAGGCGCCTACTCCCAAACCTACGGCTACGCCTGAACCAACCCAGGCGCCTACACCTACGCCGGGCAGCGAGCCCATTCCGGACTGCGGCGATTCAGTGATAAACTTTGGCGATCCTTCCGACCCGCGGTTTGCGCAGACTGAATATACCATATATGCTTATGCGGGAACAGGCGTGGCAGGCTTTAACGGCGAAAGAGGCAGTCTGGCGCCAAGCACATATTCGTCTGCGACAAGCAGCGAGGTGTACGGTCCCAGAGGTCTTGCGGTGGACAAAAACGGCAATCTCTATATCGCAGACGAAAAGAACGGAACGGTAAGAAAGGTAACACCCGGCGGCGCTATGTCCACTATTACCGGCAACGGCATAGAGAACGGCTATACGCCTGCAGACTATACCGGGGCAGCATACGGCCAGGGCATGTACGAGCCTATGGACGTTGTGGTAGGCCCTTGCGGTAAATATGTGTTCTATCTGGATACCGACAACCATATCGTGAGAATGATCGATCAAAACGGTAATCTGCGCACAATCGCAGGCGTGCTGCAGATCGGCTCTGCCGGAGGCTATTCCGACGGCGGCGGCATAGCACTGAATGCGAGATTCAGCGCCCCGCAGGGCATAGCGGTAGACCTTTCGGGCAATATTTATGTTGCCGACACTAACAATAACATTATAAGAAAGATTACAAGAGACGGCCGCATAACCAATATAGCCGGCAGCCCGGGCATAGGCGGGTACTGGGGCGACGGCGGGCTTGCAACCGATGCGGGACTTAAGCGCCCGGTGGGTCTTGCCTTTGACAGCAACGGCGATTTGTATGTGGCCGATATGGATAACCACAGAATAAGAAAGATCGACATGTCCACAGGCAGAATAACTACAGTTGCCGGAAGCGGCAGGCTTCCCACAAACAGCGCCACCGAAGAGGGCGTAGGCGACAACAGGGATGCTGCCGAAGCGTCGCTCTATTTCCCCAACGACATTGCCATAGATGCAGCCGATAACCTTTATATCGCCGATTCGGCAAATCACAGGGTAAGAAAGGTCATGCATGACACCAATATGATTACGACAATCGCAGGCGACGGCATTCTGGGCAGCGGCGGAAACGGCGGAGCAGCTACCGCGGCAAGGCTTAACTGGCCCAAGGGCGTAGCAGTGGACAAAAACGGCGTTGTGTATATTTCAGACACCGACAACAACATGATAAGATGTCTGCGTCCGTAATGCTTTAAAAAACAGCGATTGCTTACAAAAGCAGTCGCTTTTTCTTTTTGGGTAATGTTGTTTAAAGGCAAATATTTGCTTTTCTAAATCAAAGGAGGGTTTAAAATGGGTGAATTGGCCAAGCTTGCCAATATAGGCGTCAAGGTGGAACAGCAGCTAAATGAGGTGGGTATACATACCCCCGAAGAATTAGCCTGCGTGGGAAGCAGAGAGGCCTGGCTGCGTATCAAAATAATGGATCCATCCGCGTGCATTATGCGTTTAAATGGTCTGGAAGGCGCTATCCGCGGTATACGCTGGCACAATCTCGATGACAGCACAAAACAGGAATTGCGTGAATTTTACCATAGCCACAAATAATATATATAACCATCGGACACTTCAAAAATATAGTAAAAGGCGCCCTGCAAAAGGGCGCAAAATCATTTCTATGCTCTTTGTTCGGTATACGCGGATTGTGCTATACCTTTTTTACATTACTGGTAGTTATGAGCCCGCGCATCCGCTTCATCCTTTATTTCACGGCGCATGCCTTCAAGTGCCTGCTTCCTTCTTTTGTTTTTATCAATAAGGTCCTGCTTTGCTTTTTCATCAGATGTGTTTAGCATCATATCCGCCGCAAGCTCCATATTCTCAATGGTGTTATCAATGTTTTTTTGAATCTTTTCAACATTATCCTTACGATCATCCGGATTATTTTTTTGCGTCATTCAGCTCACACCTCCCTTTCTTTTTTAGTGTTCCAGAATAACCGGCCAATATGCGTGGAAAAATCAGAATAAATCCGGTTTGGGCAGCGCGCCGTTATCGCGGTTTTCTTTGTTAAAAATTGTTTTGGCTTTTGAACGTATTGACGAAAAAAGAAATATATGTTATATAAAAACTAAGCGTTATCGCTTACAAACCATGGCCGCCGGTTTCGCCTTTTCTTTTTGTACCAACAAATTTTTTTTATACAAATTTTACAGCAGAAGGAGAGATTAGCTTGGCAAAAAAACAATTTAAAGCAGAATCCAAAAGGCTCCTTGACCTTATGGTAAATTCCATCTACACACATAAGGAGATTTTTCTTCGTGAGCTCATTTCAAACGCAAGCGACGCCATAGACAAAATCTATTATAAGGCGCTGACCGATGAATCGCTTACGTTTGACCGCGATAATTATTATATCAAGATAGCAGCCGACAAACATAACAGAACGCTTAAAATATCCGATACCGGTATTGGTATGACAAAAGAGGAGTTAGACGATAACCTCGGCGTTATCGCCAAAAGCGGTTCGTTAAACTTTAAAAAACAAAATGACCCGCATGACGACTACGATATCATCGGCCAGTTCGGCGTGGGGTTTTATTCCGCGTTTATGGTAGCGGATACGGTGACAGTGATAACAAAGGCGCTGGGCAGCGAGCAGGGCTATGAGTGGAAATCCACAGGGGCCGACGGCTATACCATACAGCCGTGTGAGAAGGAAGGTGTGGGCACCGATGTCATCCTCTCTATAAAGGCGAATACTGACGACGAGGATTATGGGCAGTATCTTGAAGAATACAAACTCAGATCCTTTATTAAAAAATATTCCGATTTCATCAGATACCCCATAAAGATGGATATCACGCAGCACAGGCTCAAGGAAGGCAGCAAGGACGAATATGAAGACGTCACCGAAGAGCAGACCGTAAACAGTATGGTGCCGATATGGAAAAAGAATAAGGCTGAGCTTTCGGACGCGGATTATGAAAATTTTTATTTCGAACGCCACTACGGCTTCGATAAGCCGCTTAAATATATCCATACCAGCGTCGACGGGGTTGTCAGCTACAATGCTATTTTATTTATTCCGGAGCGGGCGCCCTATGATTTTTACACCAAGGAATACGAAAAAGGGCTTGAGCTTTACGCAAACGGCGTGCTGATCATGAACCGGTGTGCCGACCTCGTGCCCGACTATTTCGCGTTTGTTCGGGGCATTGTGGATTCACAGGATTTATCGCTCAATATTTCCAGAGAAATGCTTCAGCACGACAGGCAGTTGCAGTTTATTGCCAAAAATATTAAAACAAAAATCAAAGGCGAGCTGGAATCCCTGCTTAAAAATGACCGGGAAAAGTATGCGCTGTTCTTCAACGCTTTCGGAAGGCAGCTCAAATACGGCATTTACAGTGATTTCGGCAGCAATAAGGAAATGCTTGCCGATCTTCTGATGTTCTATTCCTCAAAGGAAAAAAAGCTGGTTACCCTGCAGGAATATGTGTCAGGAATGCCTGAAGATCAAAAGCATATCTATTACGCTTCGGGCGAGTCCATTGAGCGGATCGAAAAATTGCCGCAGCTTGAGCTTGTGTCGGACAAAGGCTATGAGGTGTTATATTTCACGGACGATGTGGATGAATTTGCGGTCAAAATGATGGTAGCCTATCACGACAAAGCATTTAAATCGGTGTCCGGCGGTGATTTTGAATTAGATGAAGAGCAAAACACCGCAGATGCCAACAATGAGGATAACCGCGCTTTATTCGACAGTATTAAAGAAATGCTTGCGGAAAAAGTGAAGGATGTGCGCTCTTCCAAAAGGCTGAAAAATTATCCTGTATGCCTCACAAACGAGGGCGAGCTTACCATTGAAATGGAAAAGGTGCTAAAATCCATGCCCGACAGCCCCGATATCAAAGCGGAAAAGGTGCTTGAAATAAATGTAAACCATGCGGTGTTTGCCGCTTTAAAGGATGCCTTTGAAAAGGATAAGGACAAGCTGAGGCTTTACAGCGAGCTTTTATACAGCCAGGCACTGCTGATTTGCGGATTGCCTGTTGAAGACCCCATGGCATTCACAAACAACATCTGTAAAATCATGCGGTAAACGCGCCCGCCGGCGCAGGCGCTTTAAGCGGCATCAGAGTCCTATCATAAAACGTAAAATCTTTTGTACGATACAGGAGGAACTGGCTAAAATGAAACAGCGTTTTTTTGCAATGATAACCATGATAAGCCTGCTGCTGACCATTTCTGATGGGATTACGGCACCCGCTTCCGCAGAAAATGCAAACGCCGCTTCTTCGGCAGTATCAAGCGAAGATAAAGGGGTTTTAGGCAGGCAGGACAGTGGCTTGCCGGCCGCCGCAGCCGCCAGGCAGGCGCCTGAAGCGCTTGCCAATTTCATCACGCGCAAAGGCGATGCGCTGATGGACGGTGAAAATGAGTTCCGGTTTATATCATACAACGTTCCGGCCCTGACGGCTAGGGTGTTCAACGGCAAGAGCAGCGTAACCGAATACGAGCAGGAGGACGCTATCCGCACCATTGCGCAAATGGGTGGGCAGGCGCTGCGGGTGTACGTCTTCTCTGTCAAAGGCGGCACTGCCAACCGCAATAACGCCAGTCATGTGAATACGCCCGGCGACTACAGCGAGTATTTGTTTCAGGATTTTGACAGGATGCTGAGGCTGTGCAACAAATATGGCATAAGAGTCATCGTTCCGTTTATCGACAATTACCCCCATCATGGCGGTATCAATGAGTTCGCGGCTTTCCAAGGTAAAACGTTAACCGCTTTTTATACCAACCCCCAGATCAAGCAGGACTTTAAAGCCCTCATATCTTATGTGTTAAACAGAACAAATACATACACAGGTGTGAAATATAAAGACGACAAGGCGATCCTGGCCTGGGAGCTTGGCAACGAGCTTGCCTATTCGCCCGACGACTGGATGTCCGAGATGGCCGCTTACATTAAAAGTGAAGACCCCAACCACCTTGTGATGGACGGTCAGTATAAAAACGACGGCAAGATCAAAGCGGTTTCATTAAATGACCCGAATATTGATATCTGCACGCTGCATTATGTAGACAATATCTTTGATCTGCGCAAGCAAAGCAAGGGCAAAAAGCCTTTTGTCCTAGGCGAATTCTTCGTAGGAAAATCTGAAATTCTTCCGCTGTTAGACGATATTGTAAACAGCGGAACAACCGGGGCGCTGATATGGAGCCTGAGGTCTCACAGAGATACCGGCGGCTATTATTTCGTCAACGATTTTGAGGACAGGAGCGATTCATTTCAATGGCCCGGATTTGACAGCACGCTGCCTGAAGGCGAGCCTTATATTATGAAAACCATGCGGGAATACGCCTATAAAATACGCGGTCTGGACGTGCCGCCCATGCCTGTGCCCAACGCACCCTATCTGCTTCCCATCGCCTCTTCGGACGCCATACGTTGGAAAGGCTCTGTGGGCGGGTATACCTACGCTGTCGAGAGAGCCAAAAGGAAAACCGGTCCCTGGTCTGTCATAGCCTCCGATGTGTTTGACAGTACCAAACCATATAAACCGTTTAACGATACGTCAGCAAAGCCGGGTCAGCAATATTACTACAGGGTAATTGCCAAAAATGTGGACGGGGCAGAATCCAGCCCATCCAATGTTGCCGGCGTAGTGGCAGGAATAACCGCACCGACGTCTGCGTCTGCAGCCGGCACAAACTGGTATGAGCCCTATGTAAGCGATGTGCTCAGTAAGGGCATTATGAGCGGCTATGAGGATGGCACTTTCAGGCCGCAAGGACAACTGACCCGCGCTGAATTTGCAGCAGCAATGGCAAAATACCTTAATCTGGGATTGCCGATGGAGGGCGCCGCTTTCAGCGACACGCAAAACCATTGGGCGAAAAATTACATAGCCGCATTAACGGCACGCAGGATCATTGCAGGTAACGGCGATGGGAATTTCTGCCCGGATGACGCGATTACCCGAGAGCAGATTGCCGTCATTTTAGTTCGTGCGGTTAAGACGAATGCAGTGCCTAATGGTTTCATCTTTGTGGATGACAGCAATATTTCTGATTGGGCGAAATCCGCGGTTTATACCGTTCGCATCGCCGGCTGGATGGGCGGCGATGAGTCCGGCTTCCGGCCCAAGGATACCGCAACAAGGGGTGAAATCGCAGCTGTTCTCTCCCGGCTGTCATCCTATCGCTTTTAGTATGCGTAAAGCAGGGTAATACGGATTTCAATTTAAAATATAGATAAAAGCTTGTCTTTTTCCCGCCATGCTTTGTTGTCGCCGGTGGGAATACACCAAGTATTCCCGCCAGCTGCCGTCTCGCCTGACGGAAAAAATCCTGCGTTTTTATTGCTATATTTCAAAATGAAATCCGTATAAGCTGTTTCCTTTGAGCCTGTACGGATAAAACAAATAAGCATGACCCCCGAATTGCCGCCTTATACACTTCAGTTTCGGGATCATGCTTTTTTACGGCTTTTACAGTCTGCCCCTTAATATTGTATTGCTTTTTGTCATGGGAAGCAGTAGAATAAGAATAAGGTGCCTGATTGGGTATTTTTTGGATCCGGAAAGACTCTGCATAGATTTTATACCGACATACGGAGTCGGCACACTCATGGTACTTGGAGGTTTGTATTTTAATGAAACGGAAATATACGGGCATTATCCTTTTATGTTTGGCACTCGTACTCATTATGGCCACTTCTGAATATGCGTCAAACAACAAACTCAAAAGCACATTTTCGCCTATCCCTGACGTTTACGGAAGCCAGGCGTACTATACCGAAAGTTTTGACGATAAACAGCTTAAAGGCAACCGGATCACCGACCACCAGGACAATACCGTGTGGACGCTCATCAACAATAAGTCTGCCAAAAGCCGCATAAGCGATACCGGCGCGCTTCAGTTGGGCGGCGCTTCCGCTCCGGAGTACGCCGTTTTGTCCGACAGCCAATGGGAGCATGAACAAAATCTGGCTATGGAATTCACCATGCGTGTTGTAAAAACGGGCAATGAAGGCTCGCAGAACCGTCCTGTTGCCTCGATCATTCCAAGGACAAAGGATGCAGATTTTCATGAATATTACGCGCTGAGATATTTTATGGAGAATACCGTAGGGAATGTATACAGGCTCAAGTGGGCTATTGTCAATACCGCGGCGCCTGGAGAAGCACAGCTGCTGGCTCAAGGCTACTATCTGCTTAGAGAAAATACGGCATACACGCTCCGTCTGGCTATCCAAAACACCGACCAGGGCAATGTGCGCATACGCTTTTATGCCGACAGCCCTCAGAACCCGGCTAAAACGTTTGAGCCCATAATCGATTATACCGACTCATCGGTATACAGAATCCTGGAAAGCGCCAAAGGCCCCGTTTTTTCAGCTGGCGGACTTGATCTGGCCTCATGGGGCACGCCGTCTGTTGTATGCTACGACAATATCAGGCTTTTCCGGCCCGACGTGTTTAAACAGTATGAAAAACAGCTGCAGAGCTATTCTTTGGTGTCACCATCCGATATACAGGCAAGTGATTCGTACGGAGATATCCGCTACCTGCTTAATCAGGGGATCGCTTACTGCTATCCGGACGGAAAATATCATCCTAATGACAAAGTCACGCTTCGGCAGCTCATAACCATGCTGATACGGATGTGGGGCGATACTTCCTTTGCCACTAAAGATATTTCAGCTGACGCATGTATAAAATATGCTGAGCAGATAGGTCTTGTCAGGGAAAATGAGTTTGCCGACATAAACGCGCCGGCCACCAAGTACGATATTGCTCTGTTGATAAACCGTTTTGACGGGAGTCTAAGCACTGATATACAGTATGCCCGCTGTATCAAGGACTTTGATGATGTGCCCGACGAATACCGCCAGGCCGTGCTGTACGCTTTTTACCAAGGCTATCTGGGTCTGGATGATGCTTTTAATTTCTCAGGCAATACTGCGGTGAGCCGGGCTGAGTGCGCGTCCATACTCACCAAAATATCAGATCCGGACGGAAGACAAATCAACTGTGATCTGGAGCTGCCATCGGTACTGTCATCGGGTGCGGTTCTGCAAAGGGATAAAAAAATACCTGTGTGGGGCAGAGGCGTGTGCGGGGATACCATAACCGTTAAATTTAAAGAGCAGACCATCACAGCGATGGTAAAAGACGGACGCTGGTATGCAGAGCTTGCGCCCGAGCCTAAGGGCGGTCCTTACGATATGACCGTGAGCAGCAGCTTTAAAAAGGTGGTGCTCAAAAACCTTCAAATGGGGGAAGTGTTCCTTGTTGCGGGGCAGTCCAACTGCGAAATGTTCTTATCCGATTGTGATCAGGGGGCTGAAACCAAAAAGAAGCTGACGGGAAAACCTGCCCTGCGCTTTTACTGGGGCGAAAAGGCCATGGCCGTCACACCCCAGTTCGACAGTCCCGGAAAGTGGATGAATACCCACGACTATGTGTTGGCGAACTCACCCGCCATAGGCACATTTTTTGCCCAAAAGCTGCTTGAGGCCAACCACGATCTGAGTGGCGTTACTATAGGTCTTATACGCCTGTCTTACGGCGGCACTACGATTGAAGCATTTATGCCGGATTGTGTGACAGGCATCGGACGCGTTGCGGCCGATGATATCCCCGTGGTTTCGGGTTTTTGGAACGGGTATATGGACGCTGTCGCGCCGTATGCCGTAAAGGGCGTTATTTACTATCAGGGTGAAAACAGTACGCATCTGCGCTATCAGTACGAGCCCCTGCTAAGAAGCTATATCGGCGGTCTGCGCACAGAATTTAAGGATGCCTCGCTTCCCGTAATGCTCGTGCAGCTTGCGGGCTACGGTACAAACAGCATTGGCACCGACCAAGACAACTGGCCGTGTATACGCGAGGTTCAGATGAGCGTAGCAAACACCACAAGCAATACTGGACTGGTGAGCGCAGTGGACCTGTCCGACCCCGACCCCGGGCAAATTCATCCGACAAGGAAAAAACAGATAGGCGACCGGCTTGCCATGCTTGCCATGAATATGATATACGGACAGGATACGCAGTGCGAAAGCCCGCAGATGAAAGGATATGAAACCCAAGGCAATAAGGTCACGGTTGCGTTTGATCATGTATACGATACGCTTTGCTTTAAGGACGGTCCGGCGGCCGGTTTTGAGGTGCTGGGTGCCGACGGTACATGGTTGCCGGCCCAGGCAGAAATCAATGATGACAACACGGTTACCGTATGGTCAGATTCTCTTGAAGCGGTATATGGCGCCAGATATGCCTGGTATAACTATCCTCAGGTGAGCCTGTTTAGCTCTGCGGGACTGCCGGTATTACCCTTCAATACAGTCGGGAGCATACAGCAACAGTAAGGCCGTTAACGGCTTGCACAGCAGCGAAAGTTTGCAAGGCGAGACTAATTTGAATATATTGACATAAATGGATTTATGTTGTACAATAGTGCTGTCAGCGCTGTTACAGACAAGCGTTATTTTAGCTGTTACCATTGAAGGTTACCCGCGCTGCGCGGGTGCGTCCCTATCCGCCGAAGCGTATTATCATTTGCATACAGTACGGTTTTCCATAGAAAACCCTGTATTAGGAGATGACACTATGAAAATAGCGCACAAAATTATGGTGGCCGTGGCATCCATATCCTTTATCATGCTGCTGGCAGGCAATATTCTGTTTGTAAATGATTTTATGGCGCATATTACAAAGGACGAAAACCGCCAGATTGAAAGACGCATGGTCAGTGTGGATTACTATTTTAATGAAATGACACAAAATAACCAATTGGCCATCGGCAGCCTGAATCGTTTAAACAGCATCTATGGTATCACTTCCTTATCTGATTCCGATATCCTTCTTAGGCAGCTGGATAAAAATTTTTTTACTGATTTAAAAATAGACTTTGTATTCTTTTTTGATAAAAACGGCAGGCTTGCCGGGGCGAAGTATTATGATTCCGATAGCGGAAGCCTCACGCAGCCGCCGCAGGATCTCGCCGCCAGCGTCCTGGCGCACGCCGGTACTTTCGCAGACAGCGGCTCCCGTACAATGATTTTTCAAGATCACGACAAATTCTACATAACAACCGCTACCGCCATGGCTGATTTGCATATAGGGCAGCTTCAGGACGGCAAGCTGGTTATTGGCCGCATAAGCAGTGAGGCAATGCTTGCCAATATAAGAGGCCTTACAGACAGCAGCATTGCCCTTTATGCCATTGAGGATATCGACAGCGGTATTGCCGGGCAATTGTCACAGGGTAATCAAAATTATTTTAAGGTAGCAAACAGTGATTCAATAACCGTATACACACTGCTTAGCCGGTACGTTTCATCACCATCACCAGTTGTTCTGCAAATGACGGTATCAAGGGATTTTTACATAACAAACATGAAAAAAATGTATCTGCTTATGCTGATATACACCCTGGTAGTCCTGCTGGCCACTGCGCTCAGCCTGTTTTTGATAAACCGGCTGGTGATACGGCCCGTTGTGGATTTGTCGGAAAAAATCAGCCATGTTGACACATCATCAGCGCTTCCCGACCGGTTTGGCTCAGACGGCAGAGATGAGTTATCGCTTTTAGGCAATGCCATAAACGCAATGCTTGGCGAGATTGAAAAGGAACGGGACAACCGCAGCATCATTCAAAAACGCCTGATTGAGGCACAGTCTATCGCCAATATAGGCCACTGGGAGCTTGATTTGCCCTCCATGCGGCTTTGGGTATCTGCACAGGCCTTCAAAATTTACGGGCTTGCCCAGGAATCGTCTTATTTCCCGGTTGAAGATGCGCTGGCGCTTATCGATAAGTCGGACAGAAAAAAAATAAAGAAAGCGTTTATCCTGCTTCTTGACGAAAAAGACGGTTTTAACGCAGAATATAAAACCGCTTCTCTCGACGGCGGCCAGCCGCGGATAATCCATGCAATCGCCAGACTGGATTATGACCGGGACGGCCGGGCTGTAAAAATGATAGGCACCATACAGGATATCACCGAGCGCGTGCGGACCGAGGCAGAACTTCTGGAAAGCGAAAGAAGCAAGTCGGTGCTTCTGTCCAACCTGCCCGGCATAGCCTACCGATGCGATTACGACCGTAACTGGACAATGCGGTTTATGTCCGAGGGCTGCTATGAGCTTACGGGATATAAACCCGAGAGCCTTTTGAACAATAATGAAATAACCTTCAATGAGCTGATATATCCCGAATACAGAGACTTGTTATGGGATATGTGGGCGCAGGCCGTTGAGAAAAAAGAAGCGTTTCGGGGCGAATATCCTATCCGTACCGCATCGGGGGAGCTCAAGTGGGTTTTTGAACAGGGGCGTGCTATCTACGGTAATAACGGCTGCGTCCAGGCCTTGGAAGGGCTGATCATCGACATCACCGACCGGAAAAATATAGAGGACGAGATCAGGTACTTAAGCCATCACGACGCGCTGACAGGGCTGTGCAACCGCAGATGGTTTGAAGCACAAAAGGAACGTACCGACCATGCGGATCAGATGCCGCTGTCGGTGATCATAGGCGATATCAATGGCCTTAAGCTGATCAACGACGCCCTTGGGCATGCCGCCGGGGACAGGCTGATTGTGGAAACGGCAAGAATAATGAGCAGGCATTGCAGAAATACCGATGTTATCGCCAGAACGGGCGGCGATGAGTTTTGCATACTGATGCCGCGAACCGACAGCAAAGACGCCTATGATATTCTCAAGCAGATCCAGAAGGCGTGTGAAGAATACAACCGCAGTGCGGAGGGTGAAGCCTACTACATTAACATATCGCTGGGATACGCAACCAAGAATTCTTTGGATGACGATATCGACCTTATTTTAAAAACTGCCGAGGATTATATGTACAAGCGTAAGCTGCTGGAGCATAAAAGCTCGCGCAGCGCCATCATATCCTCTATCAAAACGACTATGTTTGAAAGAAGCCAGGAAACAGAGCAGCACGCAGAGCGGCTCACCAGTCTGTCCAAGGCAGTCGGGCTCAAGCTTTGTCTGTCGCAGGCGGAAATGGATGAGCTGGAGCTTCTGGCGACGCTTCACGATATCGGCAAGGTAGGTATTGATGATAAAATCCTTAACAAGCCCGGCAAGTTAACCGAAGCAGAATGGGTAGAAATGAAAAAGCATCCCGAAGTGGGATACCGGATTGCGCTGTCCTCCCCCGAGCTTTCGCCTGTGGCCGAATACATTCTCTCACACCACGAGTGCTGGGACGGCAGCGGATATCCGCAGGGGCTTAAGGGCGAACAAATTCCGCTCATGTCAAGGATCCTTGCGGTTGTCGACGCGTTTGACGCTATGACGCAGGATAGGCCCTACAGAAAAAAAATGGCGCATGACCTTGCGATAAAAGAAATCGCCAAAAACTCAGGCAAGCAGTTCGACCCGCATATCGTCAGGATTTTTATTGATGAGGTTATGGCATGCATATCGTAAATACTGCGCGAACCATTCAGCCGCTTTCACTTGGTAAGCGGCTATTCTTTTATCCGCTGTGCCTCAGCCAGCCATTCGCCTGCCTGTGCGTCGCTCGGCATACGAAAGTCACCACGCGGCGAAAGCGTGACGCTCCCCACCTTAGGGCCATCCGGCAGGCAAGAGCGCTTAAACTGCTGTGAAAAGAAACGCTTGATAAAAACAATGAGCCATTTTTTGATTTCCCGGGGCGTATAGCTGTCTTTAAACGCAAGGTGCGCTAACCTGAATATTTTTTGAGGAGAGAATCCGAAACGCAGCATGTAGTAGAGGAAAAAATCATGCAGCTCATACGGCCCTATAATTTCCTCTGTCCTTTGTGAAATGTCGCCACCAGCCGGCGGTAAAAGCTCGGGACTGACAGGCGTATCCAAAATATCTGAAAGCACCGCTTTTGTTTTCTCCTGCGCGCTTTTGGCCTCATAGCTCACCAAATGCCGCACAAGCGTTTTAGGAATGGACGCATTGACAGCATACATGGACATATGATCGCCGTTATAAGTTGCCCAGCCCAGCGCAAGCTCGGAAAGGTCGCCGGTGCCTATCACCAGCCCGCCCGTTTGGTTGGCAATATCCATCAGGACCTGTGTCCTCTCGCGTGCCTGCGCGTTTTCGTAGGTCACATCGTGCGTATCCTCATCCTGACCGATATCGGAAAAATGCTGGCGCACAGCGTTGTCTATGGGTATCTCGCGCAAGCAAGCCCCGTAAGCATGCGCAAGCGCAAGCGCGTTGCCCCGGGTGCGCTCTGTCGTGCCGAAGCACGGCATAGTCACCGCAACAATGCCCTTGGGGTCAAGCGACAGTATGTCAAACGCATGGGCAGCTACAATCAGCGCCAGCGTAGAATCAAGCCCACCTGATAATCCTACCACAACCGTTTTAGCGCTTGTATGGCGCAGGCGTGTGGCAAGCCCCGTGGCCTGCAAGGTCAGGATTTCCTTGCAGCGCGCCGAAAGCTCGCCCTCACCGGCGGGCACAAACGGAAACGGTGAAAATGTGCGCCGCAATTCAAGCTCCCGCACAGGCATTGTAAACCACACGGTATTGGTCTGCTCATGAGAAACAGTAAACGTGCTGGTGCGGCGGCGCTCGTATGCCAGCCTTTGCAGATCCACATCCGCAAAGGTAAGCCCTGTGCCAAACCGCTGTGACTCGGCCAGAACGGTTCCGTTTTCGCAGATCAGATTATGCCCTGCAAAAATCATATCGGTGGAGGACTCGCCCTCCCCCGCGTCGCTGTAGAGGTAAGCGGCAATCAGATGCGCGGACTGCGCCTGTACAAGCAGTTTCCTGAAATACGCCTTGCCGATGATTTCATCGCTTGCCGACAAATTCGCAAGCACAGTTGCGCCCAGAGACGCAAGACGGCCAGACGGCGGCGAGGTCACCCACAAATCCTCGCAAAGCTCTATGCCCAGCCTAAACCCAGGCATATCCTCACAGGCAAAAATCATATCATAGCCAAACGGCACCTCGCTGCCGCCAAGCATCACGGTCTTAAACGCCGGCCCCGGTGTGAAATGGCGCGTTTCATAGAATTCCGAATAATTAGGGATGTTTTGCTTGGGCACTATGCCCAGCACGCCGCCGTGGTACAAAACCGCAGCGCAGTTGTACAGCGCGCCGCCGTCGGCCAGAGGAAAGCCCACAACGACAAGCATATCAAGTCCTGCCGTTTTTTGGGCTACCTGAAGCACCGCCGCCTGTGCGGACTCAAGCAGGCGAATTTGCAAAAAAAGGTCGCCGCAAGTATAAGCCGTAATGGACAGCTCTGGAAACACGACCAGCGATGCCCCCGAGTGGGCGGCCTTGACGGCAAGCTCAGCAATGCGCTCGGCATTATACAGACAGTCCGCCACACGTATGGACGGCGTCGCGGCGGCAATACGCAAAAATCCATCTTTCATAAGCATCCTCTCCCATGCATTGTTTCACATTGTTTATTTTATACCGTTAGAATACCACAAATCCACACGATAATGCAAATATTGTTTTGTATGGCGCTCCCCGTAAAATGCATAAAATTAATAAAAAAGTTATTTACAGGCGACGCCGCTAAATGATAAGATGTTACCGTGATTATTGGGATGAATTTAAATCATGCTGCAAAAACCGGAGTGAGATAAAATGAATGTTGGTTTTATAGGAAACGGCAGGATGTGCCAGGCTTTTTCGGCGTATTTGGCAGCCCATGATGTTGGCATTGCAGGCATATTCGGCAAAAACGAGCTCTACACTGATTATGCCCGGGGCGAGGTCAACGTTAAAGGGCTTGTGCAGCTTGCGCAGCGCTGTGATATCTTGTTTATAACCACCCCCGACGATATCATCGCCGAAATCTCAGAAATTATTGCCGCATCGGGCGCACAGCTCTCGGGCAGAATTGTTGCGCACATGAGCGGTTCGCTGCCGGCAGCGGTTATGGCCCCACTTAAGGACATATGCGGCGGGCTGTATTCTCTGCATCCCATGACTTCCGTCACAGGCGAGCCGCTTGATTTTTCAAAGGTGCGCCACACGCTGGAGGGCGCGGGTAAGCAGGAGCAGACGATGCTTGGGCTGCTTTCGCGGGCAGGCATACGATACACCCGTCTGAGTGCCGAAAACAAGCCGCTCTACCACGCGGCCTCATGCTTCTGTGCTAACTATACCGTTACGCTTATGGATATGGCTCAAAAAATCTATCACGATATCGGCTTTGACGATGAAACTGTCCGGGAGCTGATTATCCCCATTATGGGACAGGTTCTTTCAAATGTGGCGCAGAAGGGCACGGCAAAAGCGCTCACCGGACCTGTGTCGCGCGGGGATACAGGGACCATAAAAAAGCACCTGGCTGCTCTTGAGCAATACGGCAAATTCGAGGATGTATACCGGCTCATGGGCGCATATACGGCCAAGCTTTCGGCAAACGCAAAAAACATTACGCCTCAAACAGCGGAAAAACTCAAAGCACTTATGCTGTCCGGGGCAGAACCACAATGAAACCGCTTTGATTGATACTATTTCGCACCCAAAACAGGACTATCTGCCGTGTCTTTTTCGCCCACAGCGTTGTTGTCGTCCTTGCCTTGCGCCAGCAAGGCTGCGTCCTTCGCCGCACTATGCACAAAAAATCCAGCGACATTTGATTCCCAGCTTGAACGCGTAATAGTATTACAGGGGCAATTCGTATCAAACAAGCTAAAAATTTAGGCTGTATCACAGTTCACTGTGATACAGCCTTTAATTTTTAACTGTTATTTTGTTTTTGCGGCCTTTCTAACGCACTTTCACAATGCGGTATGCCTTGCTGTCAAGCGGCTTCACGGATACACCATTATCGAACACAAAGCCGTTTTCCAGCATGATTCTGCCGATGCAGCCTTCGGGCACTTCCACAGTAAGGGCAATACCTGCATCGTCGCGTTGCCACTGGACGCAAATTTTCCCCGCCGGTGCAATGTGGTAGGCCTTTGCATGACTCAGCTTTTCAATAAAGCTGGGACGGATGTGTACCTCATTTACGTTATTCCTGTTGGGATTCAAACGGATTCCGCCAACGCTTTGAATAAGCCAGCTGGAAATATCGCCAAAGAAGTGGTGGTTGAGTGAATAGATATACGCAACCTCCGGCGAAAGGGTTTCCCACAGCGAAGTGGCGCCCAACGCAATAGTGTTTCCATACGAGGGTCCTCGGTCGGTAGTGAGCATATTATAGGCAAGCTCGCTTTGGCCGAATGCGGTGAGCACATGGAAAATCACGCGCGCGCCAAGGATTCCGGTATCTATCAGCCCGTCTGTGTCAGCGATATATGCCAAAAGCCGCGCAAACGCCTCAGGCTTCTCACCCTCGTCAAACACGTCATAATAAATACCCATAGCCTGCGACGTCTGGCAGTTGCCCAGAACGCTCATAGTGGCAAAGTCAACCAACTTTTCACGAATCGCGCCGCGCAGGCGCGCCCAGAGCGCATTTGCAAATGTCTCCTGCTCCTTTTGACCTAAAACGCTAAAAATAAAGGCGGCTTTTTTGCAGATATCCAGCGAGACAATGGAGTCTGTCACCTCTATGGGCGATTTATAGTCGGAAAACGGGCGCTTAGGCGGACACCAATCGCCAAGGCCAAAACGCACAAGCCCATCCGATTCTATTTTGGTGCTTAAAAAGTGCAGATAGCGCAGAATTGAGGCGGCATTGTCCTGCAAAACCTGCTTGTCGCCGCGATAAATGTAGATGTAATAGGGCAGATAGGTCAGCACACAGTCCCATGCCGGGCCGTTTCCCCAGGTAAAACCCCACCCGCTTGTAGGCACTATACCCGGCAGCATACCCGACTCCGACTGAGCCTTCCGGATGCCACGCAGCCACTCGCTAAGGCTTTTTTCCACCGAAAGGTTGAGCAGCATATGCTCCGCCGAAAGCGCCGCGTCGCCTGTCCAGCCGTTTTTCTCGCGGTGCGGGCAGTCGGTGGGAATATAGTAAAAATTTGCCAGATCCGAGCGACGGGTGATCTCCTGAAGCTTATTTGCCACATCATCGGAGCACGCAAACCCGCCCATCTCTTTCAAATCGGAGTTCATCACCAGATAGGTAAGCAGCTCCGGCGTTGCCTGCGCCTCACTTACCCCGCTGACCAGCACATACCGAAAGCCATGGTATGTAAAGGACGGCACATAAATTTCCTCGCCATTGCCCTTGCAGGTGTAGATATCCCTTTGCCAGCAGTCATCATAGTATTCATGCTTGTGCGGACAGAGCGGAGCAGGCTGGAGCTCGCCGTTTTTTACTTCCTCTGTATGATCCAGTACGATTTTTTGGCCTGCCGTACCTGTTACCTTCAACCGGCACAGGCCCGCACTGTTGACCCCAAAATCATAGAGGTAACCGTCCTTATACTTGGTAACGCTCACAGGCTTAATCTCGTGCGTCACAACAATGGGTTCTGCCGTGCAGAGAATCGCCTCTCCGCGCGGCTTTGGCGCTAAGATTGCGTCTGTCCACGCGCTGTCGTCAAAACCCGGCGCGCACCAGCCTGCAAGCTCGTTCCTCGCGTCATAGTGTTCACCACAGCGAAGGTCATCGAAACAGATAGGCGACGGCGCTGTTTTAAAGCTTTCATCGCTTTCTATGCAGAACTCACTGCCGTCCGACAAAACCGCATCCAGGCGGAGCGCCACTTGCGGCGCGCCGCGCCAGCGCGCGGTATCAAACTTCCAGACCTTGCCGCCCAGCGCGTTCTGGAAGCCGTTTCCGAGAATCACGCCGATCACATTTTCACCCTCTTGCAAATATGGCGCGACATCGTAGCTGTCGTAGTAAATAAGATCGTCGGGCGCGCTTATGTAGGGTGCAAGCGCACCCTTGGTGATCTTTTTGCCGTTTATGAAAAGCTCGTAAAATCCGAGTCCGCAGATCAGCAGCTGTGCTGTTTTCGGCTGGCCGTTCAGCGCAAACGACCGTCTTAAGTACGGCGCCGGCACATAATCCTGCAGCGTGCAGTACTTGCTGCCGGCCGCAATAAAATTCATGGGAAATTCCATTGTTCATCATTCCTTTTCTTTGGTTTTATTTTTAAAACAGTGCACAGCACTTTACAGCTCCGCCATTTTTTAACCCTGGCATATCTCCTTAATAAACTGCAACCGTTCCACAATAGGCAGCTTTTGGGTACACAGCGTTTCACATTTACCGCATTCTATGCATTTAGCCGCTTCACTAAAATCCATACCCCAATGCCATTTCATATGGTTTGCGATACTGTTCTTATTGTTCCACAAAATATAGTAATTATAAGAATCCATCAGCTGGGGGATAGGCACATCGACGGGGCACTCGTTGCAATAGCCGCATGTGGTGCAAAGCGCATTGAGATTCTTTTGCAGGTACTCGCTTTGTTCTTTGATATACTGATCCGACATAGCATAGAGATTTTCCGTGGCAAGCACAGCTTCGTCAATCTCTCTTTTATTATTGAAGCCCACCAAAGCGACACTCATCCCGGGCTGGGATATGATAAACTTAAGTGCCGCAACCACAATGGAATCGGCCTCGTTAAGCCTGATAAAGGAAAAATGATCGGGATTCTGCGGGATGATGCCGCCGCCCAGCGGGTTCATGGTCACAACGCCCATGTTTTGCGCAATACAGGCGTTTACCCCTTCCTGACGGTAGGCAAAGTTTATAGCATTGTAGCCCAATGTCACGCCCTCAAACAGCCCTGTCTTGGCAATATCCGCAATATCCTTGCTGCCTGCGTGAGTCGTAATGCACAGGTGGCGGAAAAGCCCTTCTTCCTGCGCTTTCATCATACCCTCGTAGACGCCGCCCTTCTTCATATATTCCTTGTAGTCGTCCATGTCTTTGATACACCACATATTGTAAATGTCTATATAGTCTACGCCCAATGTCTTTAAGGATTGCTCCAGGCGCGCACGCATCTCATCGGCGGTTCTTGCATTCCACAGACCGCATTTGGTGGAAACCACAAAGGAATCACGTTTCATGGTAGCAAACGCCGCCCCGAATATCTTTTCGCTGTAGTCGTCACAATACCCCGGCGCGGTATCGAAATATGTAATCCCCTTTTCAAACGCATAGTGCAGCAGGCCGGCGTTTTTTTCGATATTTCCGCCTTCTTTGGTATCAAAGCGCATACCGCCAAATCCAATAGCGGAAACTTTCATCCCTGTCTTCCCATACTGATTGTATATCACTTAAAACACACTCCTTTTCTTCGTTTGTAATATATGTGTTTTTTTGCAGAACCAACTTTGTCCGCCAAGCATCATACCACGACTGCAGGCATACGCCGCTTTAAGATTGTCCCTGTTCGGCAAATTTCGGATACAGCCTTTGATACATGATTCTGTATTTGCGCGTGTTTTCCACATATGCCCTGGTATCGGCAAAGGGTATGGTATGAAGGGAGCTGCCGTCTGATGAATACCTTGCGTCGCTGAGCCATTTGCCTATGTTGCCTATTCCTGCGTTGTAGGCGCACAGCGCAAGTTCGACGTCCCCGTTACAGCGGCTTAAGAGATAATCCAAATACCACACGCCCATTTCAATATTGGTATTGGGATCGGAAAGCCGCCCGAAGCTGTAATCGCTCATCCCCATCTGCTCGGCTACCCATTTTCCCGTACCGTCTGTGATCTGCATCAATCCCCTGGCATCCTTTTTGGAATGCGCATCGGCCTCAAAGCTGCTTTCCGCTTTGATCAGCGCCAGTATCAAATACGCGTCTACACCATACTTATCAGCACATGCCAAGATCTTGTCCCCATAAGCCAAAGGATAAAAAAGCTTCAGCACGCTGTTTGCGACAGGCGCGCCCAAAGCCGCGGCCAAGACAGCCGCTATGAGTATACCGTAAAACCATCTTTTGCCCCACATACCCCTGCTACCTTTCACTTGCCAATCTGCCTCCGATTTTTCGCAAAATATCGTCCGCCAATACTCCCAAAGCCGCATCTCCTGAATTTTCAGCCACAATGTCTGCATACCGGATATACTGGGAATCCATGCCCTGCGCAGCAATCCGTTCCGTGGCCTCATCATATGACAGCCCGTCACGCTCCATAATCCGGCGTATGCGCACGTCCTCATCCGCCACCAGCACGACCACATAGTCGCACATATCCACCGCACCGCTCTCAATAAGCGCGGGCGCGTCAATTACGACAATATCTTCTCGCACTTCGGCAAGCTCCCTGCGGATTTGTTCTATGATGTATTTGTGTGTGATGTTATTCAGCATCCCAAGCTTTTCCGGGTCTGCAAATACAATGCCGCCCAGCTTTCTGCGGTTGAGCGTACCGTCCTTGTGCAGCACGCCGTCACCAAAAAACGCTACAATCTCGTCAAGCGCACTCATGCCGGGCTCTACCACACGCCGGCTTATTTTATCGGCATCAATGACATGAACGCCTCTTTGCGCAAGCATTTCGCAAAGCATTGTCTTACCGCTTCCCGAACCACCCGTCAATCCGACAATCACCATAACTGCCTCATCTCCGTCCCGTTCATACTTGCCGGCGCACCGCCTGCTGCCTGCCCCAATCGGGCAAGCGGCACTGCGCCGCCTATTTTCTTATTGTATAGAGATTTGTCTCAAATTATGCTGACACAGACCAAACTTGTGCCAAGTTCTGCTTGTCTGCCCGGCGCCGGAAGCGGACGGTAAGCCGCCGCCGCGGTATTTATAGCAGATCAGTTTTACATGGATAGTTTTATTCGCCGGCGGAATTTGCGTTAGGCAAGGCGCGAGGAAGGCGAATAACCATTATCATTTAACTGACGAGCAACGATGCATAGCGTAAATTCCGCAAGAAGAAAGCTGTTAAGGTGAAGTTGATCTGCTATAGTATACTGGCAAGAGCGCATTTATTTTGTCTCATACCAGCTTCTGCCCCATTTAAGCTCCGCCACTAAAGGTATGCTCAGCTCCATTGCGTGCTCCATCTCATCTTTAAGCAGCGCGCACACCTCATCTAACTCATCCTTATGCGCCTCTACGATCAGCTCATCATGCACCTGAAGGATCAGGCGTGAACGGTAGCCGCCCTCGCTAAGCCGTCTGTGCACGCGCACCATAGCCAGCTTGATGATATCGGCTGAGCTGCCCTGGATAGGCGTATTGAGCGCTACCCGCTCACCAAAGGCACGCAGGTTGTGATTAGACGAACTAAGCTCGGGGATATACCGGCGCCGCCCGAGTATGGTTGTCACATAACCTGATTCCTTAGCCTGCCGCTTGATGGCGTCCATATACTCACGCACACCGCTGTA
>JAKJBW010000025.1 GCA_022706785.1 Bacillota bacterium | reverse complement strand
TATGTGGGATACGGATGAAATCATGGAGGCCATTAAACAGGCAGGAGAGTCTTTAAAGGATTTAAAGCCCAAGGCGGATGGAGCATTAACGCCTTTGAGCGGCTCAGGAGGCGGCAGTAGTGGTGGTGGAGCCGGAGCTACGGTGAATGGTCGCAAGATTGGCAATGTTACGGTAGAAGATGCCGGCTATTTTGGAAATTTAAGAGACATTGCTAACGCCTCTGGTGCAACGTACAACTGGGACAGTAAAAATCTAACAGTAACAATGACATTTTGGAAAGATGGACTTCAGTACGTTTTGACAGTAACATTCAATCAGTTTAGAGACGGAGAATATTGCAATTCAATGCAAATAAGAAAATTAGTAGGGGGTGCCCAAATAGAATTAGATCCCTATGATTCGGTTGAAGGTGATATGTTAAAGTGGATGGGGAACGGCACGAACTTTTTCTTGCAGCGCGATTCGGACGGCTTGCTGAAAACAAAAGGCAAAATATCGAATATGGCATATATGATGGGTGTGAGTGATGTGCGTATATATAATACGCCCGCACCTAAGCCTGCGCCATCGAAACCAGATTATAGCATATATGGAATAACAGATAATATGCGAAGACTCACTCAGCTTGCAACACAGTACAAACAGTCAAGCGGAACAGCCGTTTCTGTAAATGAGCTGGTCTTACAATATATCAGACGTGGGGGAAAATATACCGGCGGAAGATGGCCTACAGTAACAGGACAGATAGACTGGGGCTTTGTAGCTTATGTAGGCGATAATACAAGTGATTTGGCCGGATATTTCCATGACAATGTCGTTATGGAAGATCCACTTACGCTAAATGACATTGATTTTGTGCATTGGGCAGCGACAATGAACGGGCTTATTTACGACACTGGATGGAGTGACGTAGGGTATAAGTCATTGATAGGTGAGCATCATATTGATAATTTGTGTGGATGGGCCGGCGATTTACAGACATTGCTCACAGAGGTGATTGATAAGACGGATAATTCTAGTGATTATAATACTCTATATGATAAGGCAAGCAAGTTAATGGGCAACGCCAGCTCCAAATTTTCTATGGCTGATTTGCTGGCTGACGCAGATGCTGCAAATATTTATAATATGATCGGAGGGAAATCGTTAGTAGATGCTTTCAGTGAATATTATAATGGAGCAAATGAAAAAAGGTTCAGATCTTTTACGAGCCAGTACAACAATTTTAACGAGCTTGGCTTAGATGCAATGGTTTATACACAAAAATATTATGGAGTAAAACAATGGCCGCTGCTTGAGGGTATTGAGGTATCGGAAAACCAAGCGGGTGCGGTAGCAGAAGCATATTCGAAGTTTATTTGGAACCAAGTACAAGCAGAGGGGGCGCTCTATCATTAAAATTTATAAAGCAATTGTATATGTGGTAATTTCAGCAATTATTCTTTCAATTATCGGATTCATCTGCTATCTTGTTGCTCTTAATTTTGCTTTTGACGAATGGAGTAGAGATATAACTGTTGAAAAAGGAGAAAATTTAGTTACAACCATATTAGGGGATGAATTTCTATTGCAGTACAAAACAACACAATTTCTCGAATTGCAAACACATCTCAATATTATTGATAAAACCACAAACAAAAAAATAGTAGGCGTTCTTATTACGGGGAGATATACGCAACCTAGTGTTGATGTTCAAATTAATACTCAGCATGTTAGATGCTATGAACTCTTAAAAGAACTCTTGCTTTATAAAGTAGATGATGGAAGTTTTGATGGGAAATATATTGATGGTATTGAAGATATTAAAGTAGAAGGAAATGAAGATTTGATAGAAGTGTCAAGAGCTTTAGTTGCGAAGAAAGAATGGCGGTGGGTAAAAGCATGCGGCAGCTTTCTTCTAAAAGCTGGCGATCATGATATGAGAGAATTATTAGAAAGATATGCCAGTGGGCAGTTTACTCAAGAAGAGCTTGAATTGAACAAGAACAGCGAGATAAAAAAAGAAGATATAATGGCCTTCTCAAAACAGATGCTTGAGCAAAATAATAAACCGGAGTAGGGCAAGGAGCGGAGGGACGGCAGGCTGTGTCTAAGTTTTGGCACAACCTGTCGGTTTGTACTATCTGCGAGCGAGGTATTATGACCCCGCAACGGCACGGTTTATCAGTGAGGATCCTTACCGTAACGGTGGGTGCGGCAGTGGCTGACGGGAACGCGGCAATGCAAATAACGCCCGCAAACGTAATTGTGAATGTATCGTCGGGGAGCAGCACAGCGACTATATCGGTATGCCGCATTTGCAGAAAAAGCCATTGGTTTTTGCAGTAGCAGCCGAGGAGTGTGAATATGTGTGTCAACGCGAAGCATTTTCCACCTACACACGCCTTTTACATTGCCCAAAGCAATGCTTCAAGTGCTAGGGGTAGAATACCCTAAATTTGCCCAAAGCAAGAAACGGTCCAAGTTTTTCGCAAGAAAAGCCACCCAAAAGCTGCTCAGCTATCTGTCGCGGGATCTTAAACTTATGGTTTGCGATATAATTTTGCATGTCAGATTATCGAGATTGTAACTTAGTTAAACTTTGTTGACGCTTTTTCTTGCGGTGGGTATACTATAATCGTAGCAGCTGCCAGAATAATTGCAATGAGCGGGGTGGTTTGTTTGAAGATTGTGATCGATGAATCCGAGCAATATGATGATGTGGAGATTATTATTAAATGTAAAAAGTGCGACGAGACTGTTCTTTCGGTTCTGTCCCGTATTAAGACAGAAAACGAAAAAATACTCGGTATACTTGACGAAAAGACGTATCTGCTGAATGAACAGGATATTTTATATTTTGACAGCGTTGATAAAAGGTGCTTCATTTACACGAAAGACAAGGTATATGAAACGCCTTTGCGCCTCTATGAGATTGAAAAGCTGTTAAGGTTAAAGGGTTTTTTTCGTGCAACGAAATCCAGCATCATTAATATTGCCAAAATCGAAAGCATACAGTCCTCATTTAATTCCGTCCTCACTTTGGAGATGGAAAACGGAGAAAATCTGATGGTATCACGGCAATATGCGCCGATATTAAAAGAAAGACTGGGGGAATAAATTTATGAAAAACGCTATGCACCATATAGCCGAGCTGAAATTTCTTATGGCCATATATTTTATGGCGCTTATCATTCTCGCCAGCATAGGCAGTTTCTTCTTCAGGGGCGAGAGGACAATGGAAATCATAACCATATGGCAGCTGTTTGGTATGGCGGCCGTATTCTCCGGGCTGCATTATTTCCAGACATCCGAGCTAAAGCCGCTGCTTAAAATAGCGGTCCACTGTGCGCTTACCTACCTGACAGTAGTTGGCTTTTCGTTTTTTTGCCGATGGGGATTTTTAGAGAATGTGACGGTGTTCTGGCAATTTACCGTTTCCTTTATCATAATTTATGTATTGATGTTTATCGCTTTTGCCATCTATTATAAGAATGAAGAAAACTATCTCAACAAAAAGCTGGAAGAATATAAGCAGAATAAATAAACCAAACAGCAAAAAGCCACTTTAGACGAAGTGGCTTTTTGCTGTTGTATTTTTAATCTTCTATACAAATCAGATATGAATCGCTGTTAATAAAAGAAGGTCTGAACGTGACGATATTGCTTCCTTTGCTGCCGTCTGAAAATTCTACCTCAACAATGTTTCCATAAACTTTTATACTATGTGTGTTAATGACTTCATATGGAATCATGGATATGTTTTGTGTGCCTATCAGGCTAAAATGTGCGGAGTAATCGATTTTATTTTTTGAAAATTCTAAGGTCAGCAAGGTATCGTCATCAAATGTGTTCCAGGTTGTCTGGAGCTTGTTGTGAAATTGCATCTGCTGATATTGCGAAACCCCAAAAAAGGAAAAAACTACGATTAAAATTCCTGCCAGAACTGAAGCGATAATGATTATAGGCGTAGCTTTACTTTTGTTCTTCATAGGCTGGTCGTTAAATTGATTAATTTGGCTGGTTGAGGTATCGCCGGCCTGTAAATCCGTTCTTTGCCCGCAGGCCCGACAAAACATTTGCCCCTCTGATAATTCCGTTCTGCAATACGCGCACAGTATTTTAGCGGGCTGCCCACATTCACGGCAGTACTGCTGATCCTGTGACAGTAGCGCCTGGCATCTTTTGCATCTGGCTTCCTGCGTTTGTGTATTGTTATCTTCATTTACCGTACTGTTTTGTATGGAACAGCCAAGGGTCGAACACCCCTTATTTTCCTCCCAGCAGGTTTTGTGATGCGGCATCTCGCATGCCCCGCAAGTAATTACGTCACCGTTTTCGGTAATTTCCGTTTTACAAAAAGGACATACTTTTGTTATTGTTTCGTTCATCATGACCACCCCTTTATGAATTTCTATGACCCAAGAATATCCATCTTAACCGACATTAATTTACCATACTACGCTTCAAAAGTAAACAAAATTTATGAAATTATGACCAAAATTTTCACCGTTGATTGCAGTATGAGCCTGGTTGCTTTTAAAAAAATGCAGCTCCCCTTGCTGCCGCAACGGGAGCAAGCTTAAAAAGCGACGCCAAAGTATAAAGCGTCTTATACAACGCTTATGCCTGTTCTCTATAAAAAATGCACACGGCGGGCATATTTTATTATATTTCAAATATACTGTATGTCAGATGTTTGTATCATTCAAGATATAAAGTTCCATGCCCGTGAGCAAAAACTATGTCCAGAAACGATTACCTTAGAAATTTAAAATACATCACACCTTTTGGATATTTCAGAGTGAAAAGACGGCCGGACGGAGCAGGAATTGAGCCGGTATTTTTGCCTGCCCCCTGTATGCAATAAAATTTGCCACAACAGATGCCATGCTGCTTTTCGTTGGGCGGGAAGGCCAAAAACCTGTTTTCATGTTCTGGCCATAATATAACAAAAATAACATAAGCCTACAAAACCGGGCATTTTTATACAGGCCTTCTGCATCAATGAAAGTCTCCCCCAACACGCAAGCTGGTATGTTTTTTCATTGCTTTTCACTGATAAATATGATATGATGAACAAAAACCCATAAGAGGTATGTGTAAATGCAAGAGGATAACGCTACATATGCTTGCTTCCGAAATGCCCGGCCATCCGGCGGAAGCGTGTTTCGCCATGAGTTAAAATGCGGGGTTTCCGAAGCGGATTGTCTTATGCTGTCACACCGTTTAAAATATATTATGGACTACGACAAACATGGCGATAACGAAGGCCATTATGTCGTCCGCAGTCTGTATTTTGATGATTTGTACAGCACGGCGCTGTCGGAAAAAATGGCCGGGGTGGGTGACCGAAGTAAGTACCGCCTGCGTTTCTATGATGGTATGACCGATTACATCCGTCTGGAAAAAAAGCGGCGTTCAAACGGCATGTCTTTAAAAAAGGGCGTCAGGATAACTACCGAACAATGCGCAAGGCTGATCGGGCGTGACTATCGGTGGCTTTTAGACTGCGGCGAGCCGCTTTGTGTTGAGCTGTACAGAAAGCTGCAAAGCGGTTTTAGGCCGAAAACCATTGTAGAATATCAAAGGCAGGCTTTTGTGCATAGTGCAGGCAATGTCCGTATCACGCTTGATAAACATATTTGCTCCTCTGGCGATACATCGAGATTTTTGCTTCAGGACTATGTGCCCTGCCGTGTACCCGGCAACTGTTGGGCGGTCATGGAAATCAAATATGACGCTTTCCTGCCTACGCATATCAGAAACGTTGTGCAGGACGGCCGGTTGCGCCTGCAAGCGCTGTCAAAATATGTTTGCGGCAGGGCGTTTGACGCATACTGACGCTGCCGGAGTATGTTACGGCAGGGTGCCCGCTGCGGATATGACGTATCTTTGAAAAAACGAATAACGGGGAGAAGCTTATGAATCATTCCAAAATTACTTTTGCCGATATTTTCAAGAGCAGCTTTTTATCAAAAGCCGTTGAAACCTTTTCGGTGGTGGATGTTATCCTGACAATGCTTATCGCAACGCTTATCGGGTTTTTGATCTATTACGTTTACAAGAAAAGCTATAACGGTGTGATGTATTCCCATTCCTTCAACATTTCCCTGGTCGCGATAACGGCGATAACCGCGCTGGTTATTCTTGCGGTATCGTCCAACATCATGCTGTCTCTCGGCATGGTTGGCGCGCTTAGTATTGTCCGGTTTCGAACGGCAGTGAAGGAGTCTTTGGATGTCGTATACCTTTTTTGGGCGTTTGCGGTGGGTATCGTCGTCGGGGCGGGCCTGTATCTGCTTGCGTTTGTCGGCTCGCTGGTGGTGGCATGGATTTTATACGGCCTGTCCAACCTGAAAATAAAGGACGACCCGTACCTGCTTATTGTCGAGCTTGCAGACGCTTCGCTTGAGGCGCAGGTTTTTGACGCGCTTAAGGACAGCGTGAGCAAACAGTGCGTAAAATCAAAGGTTATCCGCGCTGACGGAAGCAGTGAGCTTACCATTGAGGTACGGGTAAAACAAGGCAGCACACAGGGGCTTACTGCCGTGTCTGAAATAGAGGGCGTGTCAAATGCGGTGATGGTAAGCTATAACGGCGAATTTTCCATGTAGCGGCTGCGGGTGTTTAGCGAAAAGGCAGGTGCAAACAAGATGTGCAAACGAATATCGGCGCTCATTATGATCCTAATGATGCTGCCTCTGCATTCAGCGGCGCAAACGCCGCTGGATTCTGTGTTCTCTGCTCAAGACAGTGTTACAGACATCCGCATCACCATGCTCAAACAAGACTTTGAGCAGATGCGCGAAAACGCCCTGGATGAGCGGAGCTATCCGGCCACTGTCGTCATTAACGGTGAGACGTTTGAAAACGTGGGCTTTCGCACCAAGGGCAATTCAACGCTCGTGAATACGGTCAAAACAGGGGTTACAAAGCTGGCCTTCAAGCTGGATTTTTGCGAATACCTTCCGCAGTCCTATCATGGTATAGAGGTGCTTAACCTGAATAACGAGTACCTGGACGCCTCTTTCATGCGTGAGCATATTATGTATAACGCCTTTGAAGCTATGGGCGTACCGACGCCGCAAAACACTTATGCAAGACTGTATGTCAACGGTGAGTTTTTCGGGCTGTACCATCTGGTGGAAAACATCGGCGACGGCTTTTTGGCCCGGCATTATGGCAGCACGCTAGGTGAGCTTTATAAGCCGGACGGCAAGGGTGCAAATCTTGAGTGGCTGGGCTGGGAAGCGGGCCTCTACAAGGATTTTGACCCCAAGAATGCCGCCGCGCAGGGTAATGCCGCCCTTATTAATATGATAAATGTCTTAAACCATTCCGATAACGCGGCCGAGATTGAGTCGGTGCTGAATGTGGATGAGGTTTTGTGCTATCTTGCCGTAAACGTGGCTTTTGTCAATTACGACAGCTACCTGGCGCGCAACCCGCATAATTATTATCTTTACGAAAATAACGGCAGGTTTGATATCTTGCCGTGGGATTTGAATATGTCATTCGGTGCCAAGCCCATGAAGCACTACACCGACATACCGCGCGCACAGCTTTATATCGATGAACCGGCGGACGGCGACTTTGCTGACAAGCCGCTTTTGACCAAGCTGTTTTCGTTTCCCCAATATTTAGAAAAATATCATGAATACCTCCGCTGCATCGCCCGGGATATGATGTCTGAGGAGGCTTTCGGTGCGCAGACAGACGCCCTGCAAGCCCTGCTTGCGCCGCATGTTATGGCTGACAAAAACCTGATCTATGGCTATGACGCTTTTCGGGGCCAGGACAGCGGCATACAGTTTTTAAAGACTTTTGCGCCCGCGCGCGCCGGCTCCGTTTTGAATCAACTGGACGGACTTGCGCCATCGAAGCGTGCGGCAGCCGGACTCCACACGCCGCCCGCCGCTCCGGAGGCGAAGGCGTTGCCAAAAGCTGCCGCCCCGTCGAAAAGTAAGATTAAAAAAGCCTTTGACAAGCTGGCGGAGCGGACGATCGCCGATTTTAACGGTATCATGACAGCCTTTTCGGGCAGGGAAGTGGCTGCTGACGTAGTCGCGCTTGAACAATTCGGCAATGATAAGGATATCATAAACGGCAAATTCAGCCTGCAGCAGTCAGCATTGCGTTATAACCTGATTCTTTTGGCTCTGTTAATTGTGCTTACCGCATTGGTTTGCGCGGTAGTCATGCGAAAAGACAGAAGAAAAGGACGGACAAAATAGCTTTTGCGGTTTCCGCCTCTTATCACGCTCACGGTAAGCGTGCGGCGCAAGGCATCTATTTTAGTGAGCTGAAAGGACGAAATTAATGGATATGAAAAAAAGGTTAGTCTGCCTGATCATCACGGCCCTCATGCTTTTTTCAATGTTTCCGGCCATATCCACGGCCGCCAGCGCAGATGTGATGATGTATGAGGTATACACAAGCGGCGGGTATGCCAGCGATAAAAATACCGCGCCCTATAAGTATTGCTATGTGGTGCTCTACAATGCGTCGTCTAATGCCATAGATTTGTCCGGCTGGTCGCTGCACGCTTCGGATGGCAAGAGCGCCTCGTTTGACGCCGGTAAGACCGTCCGGCTGTCGGGCGTCATTGGCGCAAAAGGGGTGTTTGTTGTGCAGGGCGGCACATGCGCGGATCCTGCCTCGCCTCCTGTTGGTGGGGAGCTTGGCTTCAGCGTCAGCCAAACCGCCCCTAATTTTGTGCTGCCGCGCAAATCCGGCATGCTCGCATTATGCAAAAACGCGGCGGATGAAACCCAGATCAGGCCGGGCAGCAGCTATGTAGCCGATTTTTTGGGCTACGGCGACACGCCTGATGAGGCCTGCGCCTATGAGGGGTCCTTTCCCGCTACCGGCATAAGCGTAAAAAAGGTGTTTCGCCGGGAACAGGGTGCCGATACGGATGACAACGCAAAGGATTTTAAGACGGTAGATATTACCAGCGACGCCTCAAAGGTAATAGCATACAATGCGGGAACCACCATGGCACCCGTCCCCGTTGTCTATTTTTCGAAAAAGCCCGGTTATTACAATCAGGAATTCAGCCTGGAGCTTTCCACAAATATGGCGGGTGATAATGTCGGAATTTATTATACCACAGACGGAAGCGATCCTGTTTCTGCATCCGGCGCGCTTTCGCCTACGGCAATCGCATATAATGCGGACAGCAAAATACGTATCTACGACCGCACTGGCGAGCCGACAAACCTGATGAATGTTGCCGGCACGACAGACCCGGCCATGGACGACAAACGGTTCATATGGCCGCCTGTGAAAAACGACGGCGAATCGGATGCGGACTATGCATCAAGGCTTGATGCGTTTTTCAGGTCTGTTTTTAAGGTGAATGCTATAAAGGCGGTTGCGACCAACGGTGCGGGCGAGGTCTCACAAATGGCGTACAACACCTATATTGTCAACTCAAAATCCATTAAAGATCGCTTCAACCTGCCTGTCTTTTCCATCACGCTTGAAAAGGATGCCCTGTACGGTCCCGAAACAGGGTTGTTTATGTATAACAATATTAAAAACCGGGGCGAGGAATGGGAGCGAAGCGGACAAATCCAGTTTTTCGATGTGAACGGGGCTTTGCAGTTTGAAGATAATGTCGGCATCAGTCTAAACGGCGGAAATACCAGGAGATACCCGGATAAAGCGTTAAGGATTTATATGCGCGACCATACTTTAAGATATGATTTGTTCAGCGGCGACGCCAAAAACATTAACGGCGAAACCATAACCAAGTTCGATAATTTTTTGCTCAGGCCCAGCGGAAACGACTGGTATTCGGCCGCTATCAGGGATGTTTTCTGGCAAAGGTACTGCGCACAGCTGGGTAAATTCCTGACCCAGGGCTACAGGCCGTGTATCACCTTTATAAACGGCGAGTTTTGGGGGATAATGGATATCCGCGAACGGATAGACGAAAAATTCATCGCGGCGCATTATAATATTGACAAAGACGATGTCGCCATTGTAGACGGGCTCACATTTTTGGATAAAGGTCAGCACGGTGACGAGAAGCCGCTAGTTGAGCTGAAGAATTTTATTGCGCACAACGACATGTCCAATTCCGCTAACTATCAGCGGTTTAAGGATGAGGTGGATGTAGACAGCTATATTGACTATATGATATGCGAGATTTACAGCGGAAACAGGGACTGGCCGCACAATAATTTCCGCATGTTTCGCAACAAAAACGCGGCAAACGGTATGGACACCAAATGGCGGCCAATCCTGCACGATGTTGATTACGGCTTTGTCAACGCATCCGATACCGACGATACATTAGAGTATGCCATGACCCAGCCGCTCAATGATGTGGGCGCAGTGCTGGGGGGACTTATGAATAACAGTGAATTCAGGACCATATTTGTCAACCGGTTCGATTATTTGCTCGAACACTTTTTCATTCCCGATAAAATGATCGCCATGCTCGATAAGCTTCGTGCGGAGGTGGAAACTGCGTCCGCCGAGCATAGGACACGCTGGAATTTGGACATTGCCGCCCGTGCAAAGGCTTTTGACCTTATCAAGGAGATATGCCGAAAACGCGGCGGCGTGATGAGAGCCGCCATCACAAAAAATACCGGCGCACTCACCGGTTATAACCTGCCGCCAGCGCTCCAGAGCAAGCTGAACGGCGCTTTGGCCTTTGTCGTTGATGTTCCCTTTGGCATAGTCAATAATAAAATGACGCCTATTGAGCTAAACGACACCAGCGTAAGACCCACGGTTATCAATGACAGAACGCTGGTCCCGGCCCGGTTTGTGACTGAAAGCGTGGGCGGGAAGGTCACGTGGGACCCTTCCACAAGTACGGCCACCTGTACGGTGGGCCCCAATACCATCCAATTCACCCTGGACAGCAATGTTATGCTGGTCAATAATAAGAAAGTAGCGCTTGACGTTGCGGCACAGACAATAGGCGGCAGAACTGTGCTGCCCCTGCGCGCTCTGGTTGAAAATCTGGGGATGAAGGTTTTTTGGGATCCGGAAAGAAGCATCATTGTTGTAAGCCCGGCAGACGTAACATTTGATTCGGGCGAGCTTGACGCGATAAGAACGCAGATCCAAAAATAGGAACAAACTTCAGTCCGGACGGCTGTGTGCGATATGATGCCAACCGGATGACCTGTCAGGGGCGGGGTTTAGCGGTGATGTACCCTCATACCCCCGTATGACAGACAAATAATCAGCCCGGCATAGCCTGCTTACTTTGCAGGCTATGCCGGGCTGTACTGTATTTAGGGCGTCGTCTTTACCGGAAATGCAGCCGGATTACCGGCTGGCGCTCGGCATATGGTTCGGCTTAACGCAGTGTGTCGCTGCGCAGCACCGTACCGCTTTGATTCTCATCATACGCCGTAACCACCACATAATACCCTGTTTTGTTTGCCGGCAGATTCGAAAGCGTTATGCTTCTCTCCTCATTCGAAGGCAGGTATGGGTAGTTAATAAGACCCCAGCATATTACCATATTGCCTTCATCGTCTTGCACCTCATAGGCCTGTATATTTCCCGGCACATGGTATTCACTGGTGGGAATATACCTTGGCAGCTGCGTATCAAGCACCTGGGTCTGCTGCAACTGCCCTGACCCGTTATACAGCTTCGCAACAACCGTTACATTCTGCGCCCTAAGCGTGTAGTTTGCAAAGTTCACCATACAGGTCATGCCGGTGCCCGAGCCTAGATCAGCAAGGCTGCGGATCCTGCCTCCCGAAGCGTTCTTATACACCACGCTGCCCACATCGGGCCTGTCAACCGTGTCGGACAGGGTATTGCCCACTATGGTTACAGGATGAACCGTTTCATTAGTCATAGAATTATACATGTAGCCCGGCCCGGTCTGATTGTATGAGTATGTCACATTCGTCAAATCATAATCAAAACCGCCATAGTCCTCGTCGAGATACACAGTATAGTTGCCGCCATTGAACCAGTTGTAGCTTAACTGCACGTCGTTCTGCGCGAAATAGTCCGTTTTGCATATGATCGACGAGTTTGCAACATAAGAAATCGGCAAAGGCGGGAAATCTATACGGTTTCCAAGGATTTTAACATTCATTACAGCACCGTTGCTGCCACCGGCCAGCTGTACGCCGTCCGCATGCTTAAGCGGGTTCATGCCCGCGTTATGCAGATAGCATGACTCTACTATCCAGTTGGTGGACGGTTTTAGGCAATCCCCTAACACTTCATGAACGTTCAGCCGCCTCAAGGTCATGTCCTCGCCACCGCCGCCAAGAGCGGCTGCCTTTGAGCCGGTGATCTCACCATCTTCAAGAAGGAGATTTTTTCCGCCGAAGTTTTGAAGTACCTGGGTGCCACTCCCATGCATATAGAAATCTCTGAAGGTCACATTATCCGCGTATACCGATATAAAGCCCTCATTCATTTTGAAGCCTTCAAAAACCCTGCCGTACTTACTGGCTATTTCCTCAGTGATTACCTTCTCCCAGCCAGCCGCCAGCTCGGGATACTTGACATTAATATCCACAAGGTCTTCATACCTGCTCGTGTAGCCTGTGTTGTATGCGTCGGGCATGATATACCCTCCCGGCGGCGGGGTCGCCAGCGGTTGGGGAGACCGTACTGAGCCCTGGGCGCCAAACGTGCTGAAGGTCGCTGTATTGTTTGCGCCAAAGGTTCGTCCGGTCACATCCGCAAGGCTTGAATTTATTGTCACGACGTACGTTGTATTATAGCTCAGCGGGTTAGACGCAAAGCTGATCACCAGCGTGTTCGCCTTGGTCTTATCCATTGTCGCCGACGTGAAGTTTACAGACGTACCGTCCGCCTTCTTCACCGTGACCATGTTTGAGGTGAACGCGGCCATATCAATATCATGGCTGAAGGTCAGCGTGACATTCCCGTCTATCTTAACATTGCGGTACATGTCAGGCGAGTAGAGCTCCGGCGTGACCCTTGCTGTCGTCAACGCGTCGGGTGTGTATATTTTCAGGTCATCCAGATAGAAGCCGCACTTGCTGCCCAGTGTCGCGCCCATCCTTGCGTTAAACCTCGGGTAAGTGCTTGAACCCCAATCCGCCGTATAGGTGATATTGAAATTGCGCGCAGCCGCTATTTTGCTCTGCGCGGCGCCGCCCATATTTTTAAGGTTTCCGCTTATGACAGCGGTCATGGTAGTGTTTGCCCATTTTTCTTCCGGTGTGCTTCCGCTGCCCGGCACATAAACACCGTCAACCTTAAACCATTCGTTAGCGTTGCATCTGCCTGATGGCGTGGCGTCATCGCCCACGGTAATGGTATAGTCGCCCGCTCCGCTGTCATAGGTGAATGTGGCAATTTTCTTAGTGGCAAATTCGAGGCTGAGCGGCTGCCGGCTTCCTACTTCCGCCGCAGGCAGGTAGACTCTGGTACTTACAACTGCCTCTCCCGGAGCCTTCAAGTAACCCTTTGCGGCTGTCAGAGTTTTTACTTTTGATGTTGAATCCACAAAGAAGTAGCCTGCTGTGTTGGATGTGCCGCCGGCCGGATCATACTTCCTTGAGGCTTTGCCGTCCCAGATCATGTTCCAGCGGTTAGGGTCATTTATATCAGCGCCAATCCCTGAGATCGTGCCTGAAAAGTCTGAATGCCACAGAAAATAATCGTTTATCGAAGGCGCCTGCGTAGGTGGCGGCGTCGTCGGTGCCGGTGTCGACGTCGGTGGCGGCGAACCGTCGGCGGTCAGCGTCATGTCGTCTATATAGTGCGTCCTGCCCGATGCTGAATCCGATACTGTGAGGACAACCTGGCTTAAACTTCCGCTATTGAAAGGTATCGTATATTGCGTCCATACACTGCCGCCTGCGTTATTAACAGCACTGGTGCCGGGTACCAGGCCGCCGCCGTCCCCCGCTGTCCGCAGAACACGCATCTGCGCGCCGTTTGCTCCGCTGGATCTGATCCATAGCTTCCAGGTATAGTCTGTATTGGGACTTACCGAAACAGTCTGACCCAAATATCCCCATGTGTTAGCATTAACCAGCTTCACAGAATATGTGCCCGCGTGCGCCTGCTCGGTGGATATACTAAACGGCGCACCATAGCCCCATGAATCGAGCGTGCCTGTTTCAAAGCTGGCGTTCGCAATGACGTTATCGCCCGGAGGAGGCGTCGGGGTCGGCGTTGGTGCCGGCGTAGGCGTTGGTGGCGGCGTTGCAGCCGTAGCTTCAAGCTGGATATAATCAAAATTCACAGTCTGACCGCTGCGCACAACCCCGTCAAAGCTGGGGTCTATCCTCAGACGCTTGAGCGTGCCTGCCCACAGCGCCTGGCCCGACATAGGAACGACATATTCGGTATATCCGGCGTCGTTGGGAGTGATAGCGAATTCTACCATCTTATCTGTCGCGTACGTCGTATGCCCTGCTGTTGTAGTAGTCCAAAACACATGGCCTGCCGTAGCGTTGGTGTTGTTTTTCATCTTGATCCTCACCTGGTTAAACGGCGAAAGATTAATACCCAGGTTGTCGGCGGACTGTATGGCGGCACTGGAACTGCCGCTTTTATAGGTGGCGGTTAAAATGCCACTGCTGGCCGATACTGTGGTATTGGCGCTGGTATAAAAAGTCCATCCGTCCGTGCCGCTGTCAAAGCCCCAGGTATATGGCGCCACCGTTGGTGCGGGAGTGGGCGTCGGCGTTGGTACAGGTGTTGGCGTCGGCGTTGGTACAGGTGTTGGCGTCGGCGTCGGTATGGGTGTTGGCGCCTGAGTCGGTGTGGGTGGCGGCGTGGATAGTTCTTCGGACCTCATGTCAAAGTCGTCGAAGTAGTGGGTCCCGCCCCATGAGTCTTGCAGAATAAACCTGACTACGCTGTTATCTCCGCTATTGAAGCCGAATGTGCGCAGCCACCACTGGCCGCCGGTATTGGAGGTTGAGCCGTTATCGAATATCAGTGTACCCGATGTGGTAAGCACTTTGATAATAGTTCCGGCATTGGTAGCTCTGTAATAGAAACTTACATTATAATCTGTATCAGGTGTTACCGCAATATCCTGATAAGCGGAAAGCCAGCTGCCGGAAATCCCCGTTTTCTTTAAAGAATAATTGCCGGAATACTTTTGCTCAGTTGTTACGGCGAATTGTGCGGGTACTGTCCACCCCGAAAGGGTTCCAGTTTCAAGCCCCGGATTTACAAACAGATTGGCCGGTACTGCAAAATTTATAACAAAGACGTTTTCGGTATCCCCGTCCTCTGCTGTCACTGTGACGGTTGCCGTGCCGGCATTGTTTACAATATTGACTACGCCGCCCGCAGGATCAAATACCGCTGTTGCGTAGGTGTCCGCTTTAGTTGCGCCCACCGTTACAGAGGTTGTGCCGGCCGGCAATATCACTTCATATTGCCCGCCTTCATCGGTCGCAAGAAAGTTTGTTACAGACGTAACCGAGCCGCCGTTGGGCTGATACGTCAATGCGGACAGCTTTGCTTCATGCGACGGATTCACTGCATGTACGTCCATATCGTCTATATAGTGCGTCCTGCCCGATGCTGAATCTGATACAGTAAAAATGAGCTGGCTGCAGCTGCCACTGTTAAAAGGAATGGTATACTGCGTCCATATGCTGCCGCCTGTATTATTAACGGCGCTGGTGCCGGGCAGTAGGCCGCCGCCGTCTCCCGCTGTCCTTAAAATACGCATCTGCGCGCCGTTTGCTCCGCTGGATCTTATCCACAGCGTCCAAACGTAGTCGGTGTTAGGTCTTACTGAAACAGTCTGACCCAGATAACTCCAGCCGTTCGCATTTACCAGCTTGACAGAGTACGTGCCGGAATGCTTTTGCTCGGTTGACAGGCTAAACGGCGCGCCGTTGACCCAGGGCGAAACCAGTCCGTCCTCAAAGCCGGGATTTGCAATCAGATTAGCCGGCGCGGCCGATACCGATAGCGACGGCAGAACTGCCGTCAGCAGCAATGTGCCGATCAGCAAATAGCATAGTACTTTTTTTACCATTATGACCTCCCCTTTCATTTTGACACACAATTACTTTTAAGAATAAAAAATACCATAGGACTAAAATATTGCAGAGCTAAAAAATGTCATAGAACTAAAAATATGCTTTAGACTTCCACCCCCTGCTACAATAAATTTAACGCAAAAGACCGTGCTTAAGCTGCAGACGTGATGCAATTCGTTCTGTCGGAAGTATGCTGTTAAATTTAAGAAACAAAAAGACAGCCTACTAAATTATGGAATAATCCCGTTGCAGATTATATTCCAAAAGCGGCAGGCTGTCATCTGTTGCTGATATAAAAGACTGCGAAAGGTTACTTGTAGATTAAACGTTAAGATTGAAATGAATTACTTAAGTCAATTGCAGTATATCAAACAGGATGCAAAGCGTCAATACATATTACTAAATTTTCATACAAATTCTCTATTATTTTACACGTTAATCCATTTCTGGTTTCATGTTATTCTTCAAAAAGCAGCCTCTGTGCTTGCCGGCCTGCCCGCCTGTCGTTTTTTGCGCAGGCAGATAATATGACCGCTACATTACCTTCACATAGAATTTTCTGTTTCTTGGTCCGTCAAACTCACAAAAGTAGATCCCCTGCCAGGTTCCCAAAACAAGCTTTCCTTTTTCAACGATTACCGTAACGCTGTTCCCCACACAGCTTGCCTTTAAATGCGCGTGGCTGTTGCCTTCTGCGTGGGAAAAATCTTTGCGGTCAGGAAAGGCTCTGTCAAGCCCGAGCAGCATATCGCCCACAACATCGGGGTCGGCGTTTTCATTGATGGTAATCCCCGCCGTGGTATGCGGGCAATATATCACACAAATGCCGTCCTTGACGCCGCTTTGCTTTACCGCGTCAAGCACCTTGCCGGTTATGTTATAAAAGTTCTGTGCTTCGGTTGGCAGGGAAAAATTAAAAATCATTTTCCGTCTCCTTCTAGCGGCTGGTACAGCCATCATATTAACGTGATATAGCTTTGCCGGTATCATTTTACCCCCAACAGGCCTTGCGGTATGCCCGCTTAAGCATTGCGTAGTAAGGACTTGTACACCCATTTATCAAGGCTAACCCAAATGCCGCGTTGACAGGTTTTAGCCGTTTGTTTGCCGCCGAGGCAAAATGATGGGGCACACCGCATAGTGTCATTTTGCACCATATGCAGCGTTTTGTCAAGACAAGGCGTGCTGACGGTTTGCCGTTTCAGTTAGCGGCAGAATCTTTTGTTTTGATGTGCTGTTTTTAAAAACACCCTAAAATAACAGCATGTCAATTCGTAAAAATAATATGAGATTATATACTGTTTCAAACCGGGTGATGACCAGGGATTTTGGGCGCCTGGGAAAAAAAGGTTGGTGCTGTGTCGGTAATAAATATGCTATAATAACTTACAGAATAAATTTGCGGGCAAAAGCGGCCGGAAGTATCCGGCTTGCTTGGAAAAGGTACGGTTTAGCAAAACATATGGTACTGCATTTTTCGCGGGGCCTGGGCTTTTTTGGCGCAGCCGGGAAAGGGATGATAAAGTGCGGGATTTGACAACCATTGATCAGCGTGTCGTGGCGATCAGAAACGATCCGCAGGCAGTAGATACATTTATTTCGGAATATACACCTTTTGTAATTTCCTGTGCAAGAAAAGTAAGCGGTAAGTACTGGCTGGACGAACAGCAGGATGAATACAGCACAGCGCTTTATGCTTTCCTTTGCGCCATTCAGGCTTATGATGCGCAAAAGGGAAAGTTTCTGACCTTTGCCAAAAATGTGATCCGGACTCAGTTAATTGACGAGCACCGCAAAAATCAAAAGCATTCGAACCGTAATATACCCATAGAAAACAGTAAAGAGCAGGAGAATTATTTTATCTGCTCCGCTTCGCTTGAGCAGTTTTACCGGGAGGACGATGCAGAGTACCGGAGATGGGAAATCCGGCAGTTTAAACAAGAACTGGCGCTTTGGGGAATCACACTGGATGAATTACTGACTGTTTCCCCAAAGCACTTTTTCACCAGAACGCTATGCTGCAGAGCGGTGGATTTCGTATATAAACGGCCTGATCTGAGCAATCAGGTGCTTAAAAAACGAACCTTCCCTTTTGCGGAAATTGAAAAATCTTTGAAAATACCTAAAAAAAAGCTGGAGCGGTTTCGTAAGTATTTGATAGCTATGCTGATACTGAAAGCCGGCGACTATGAATATCTCAAAGCTTATGTCAGCGAATGGAGGTGAGCATATGAAGGCTGTAGTATTTGAAATAGGTCAGGATTACACCATTGTGGCAGATAAATATGGGCGGTTTTTCCGAATAAAAACCAACCCATCCTTTGAGGTGGGGGAGCAAGTGGAAACAGGCGCAGCGTATGCGCCTATGCTTAGAAAGGCAGCAGCGCTGGCGGCAGCCTGCTTCATGATGCTCATATCAATGGTTTCCTATCAGTATTTCACGCCTGTTAACTATATTAATATTGACATCAATCCAAGCATAGAGCTATCGGCCAATTGTTTTGGACGCGTGATCAGCGCAAAAGCTGTCAATACAGATGCCCAGGCCATATTGGCCGGGTTTTCGGACAAAAACAAAACCATCGGCGAGGCTGTGGAGCAGATATTGGCTTCCCTTGCACAAAAACATTACTTTGAGCAGAATGCCATATTAATGATTACGGTTTCGGGCGGAAAAGAAGAAGAAATAAGCAGGATTGAAGATAATATTAAAACAATCGCCCAGCAAAAAACCGCTGATACAACGGCGAAAGTAGTGACATGTACGTCTACGCTTGATAAGCACCAGACAGCGCAGGCTTTAAATATCTCTACCGGAAAACTGCTGCTGATCGAAGACGTGCAGAAAAACAGGCAGGATATATCCGCCGATGACTTGACGCAGATGCCAATGAAGGATATTTTTAAAATTATCAAAACCTACAACCCCCAAATCGTTCTGTCGCCGCCGCATAGGGAAATACAGCAAGAAACGTCAAGCCCTGTGGCTGCTGCTGTACAGTCAGCCGCAGCCGCCGGTACGCCGCCGGTGGCCAATCGTATTGCCGATGCCGGCAGGGCGGAACGGGGAAAGGGATTTGCACCAAGCGCTGCGCCCGGCACGGCTGATGGCGGCGCATACGCAGAAAATCCCGATCACGCATCACCACGGGTAACGCCGTCTGCAGAGGCGAGTCCGGTTACAGCCAAACCGCCGGTACGGATAGAGGCGTCGGGCAAAAATGATGAACCTGCGCAGGACAATACGCCGCCCGAGACGGACAAACGCACCCAGCCTGTGCCTGACCGAGTACCTAATGCTGCAGGGGATGATACCCGGCCTGCGCCTACCCAAGCGCCCGATGCCGCAGGGGATGGTGTCCAGTCTGCACAACCAGACAGGCCTTCAGGCAAGCCGAAGCAGGATAATCCGAGCGCCGCCGGGACGCAGGCCGGGCCGGATCAACCCGGCAGCAATACCCGTGAGCCGGAAAAGCCGGGGGAAGCATCGGATAAACCAACCCAAAGCGATACCGACAAGGGGGGAGCTTCCCCCAAAACCGAAAGTCCCGAAACAGCCGAAAGCCCTCAGGAGCGTAATCAGCATGGGAAGGAAGCTAAGCCTGCTGCCGGCGGGACGGCGCAAGAGCAATCCGACGCACAGGATAAGCGCAATCAGAATGAAAAAGCTTCCGGCAATAAGCAGCCAGATAAAAGCAGGTCGTCCGTTGATGCACCATCACGCACACAATCCGAGGCGGGAAGTGCGCCTGAAGCGCATGACAGATCAAAAGGACGTTAATACTAATCTCCCATAGAAATCACAATATCTTTCCGGGCTTTTTTGCGCCGGGCGGCGTTCTCCTCTTTGGCGGGCGACAGCCCGCCTGCATCGTCAGCCTTGCCCGGCACAAAAAAGCCTTGGAAATTTTATCGCACTTTCTATTGGAGATTAGTATAAACGAAAACGACATTATTTTACATACCCTAAAAAATTCACGGTTTGTTTCGTAAGGATACTGTAAATAAAATGAAAGGAGATAACTTTTATGCGAAACCCCAGAAAATTACTTATCGCGGCAGTAGCAATTTGCGCCATGTTAACCTTCACCCTTACGGCTATTGCCGCAACAACTCCGGCCAAGCAGCCTTGTTCCAAGCCTGCTCCTGCGGCAACCCAAGCGCCAAAGCCGGTCTGTAAGCCTGTGGTCCCGCCGGCGCCAAAGCCTACCTGCAAACCTATTGTAACGCCCATGCCCAGACCGACGACGGATCCGTCCGTGACACCGGTGCCAAAGCCGACATGCAAGCCCGTTGTAACGCCTATGCCCAAACCGACGATGGATCCGTTCGCAACGCCTATGCCCAAACCGACGATGGATCCGTTCGCAACGCCGCAGCCAAAGCCGGGCAAGGGGCAGACATGTCCGAAGCCAAAGCCCCCCTGCGCTTCGCCCGAGCCGACAGTGGCACCCGAGCCAACGGCTGCGCCTGAGCCGACAGCATCTCCCTCACCCATTGAGGCGGCCATGAAAATTTTAAAGCTCTGGCGTTAAAAGCGGCAAGTCGATGCAGTCTGGATCCGGGTCAAGGGTAAATGTTCGGCGCATTTAGGCCCAACCGGATCCAGCTTGAAATGAGGTTGTGCAGCAGAAAAAATAATGACATATAAAAAGCCCGGCAGGTCAACAGCCTTCGGGTTTTTTTGTGTTTGGGTTTCTGCCGGGGGCGCCTGCCGTCTATGCGGTTACTGCCGATTATCTGTGACGTTATACATCAACAAGATAAGACGTTTAATTTTTTATCAAAATACACTTGACAAATCAAAAAAAAGGCGTACAATTTTAAATTATAGCACTTTACTAACACTGTTAGTAACAACCCTTATTAGATTAAAACGGTATTAGCTAAAATAAACAAAAAAGAAGGATGGAGGTAATGATGGATTATAAGGAATTGACAAAAGAGTTTTTGCTGCTGTTTTCTAAATTTCATAAAAGCAGACCAACAATGGATTTTTCAAAGTTCAACCATGGGGAAATGATGGTGCTCAATTATTTGTTTTCAAACCCTGACCAAGAAATATTGCCCAGCAATATATGCAATGACTTGCATTTATCCAGCGCAAGGGTCGCGGTGACGTTAAACAGCCTTGAAAAAAAGAACTGCATTGAAAGAACCATGTTGCCTGCCGACAGGCGCAAAATAATGGTCAATATTACAGAGGCGGGCAGAAGGACTGTAGAAAGCAAGCGCAAATTGTTGGTTGAGTCTTTTTCTACGATATTTGAAAGGCTTGGTGAATATGATACAAAGGAGCTGATCCGTATTTTAACAAGGATAGAAGGTCTTTTGAATGACAAATAGCATTTGCGCATAAACGGTATAAAGGAAGGAAAGATGACATAAGTGGGAAAAGTCTTTGAATATTTGAGCGAGCATACAGGCATGCTGCTGTTTTCCGTTTCGCTGCTCTTTGTTCAGGCAATGTGCGATCTTGCCCTGCCGGATTATATGGCGGATATGGTAACGTCGGGCGTTATGAACGGCAGTATCCCGTTTATATGGGAAAAAGGCGCCAAGATGCTGTTGGTGACACTGCTGGGCACGGCGGCCTCGGTGCTGGTGGGGTATCTGGCAGCAGTAGTTTCGGCAAAAGTAGCGGTGAGTATGCGTCGGGATGTTTTCAATAAGGTGAGCAGCTTTTCAAATGCGGAATTTGATCAGTTCAGCACGGCGTCTTTGATCACCAGAACGACGAATGACGTGACCCAGATCCAAACGCTGCTTGTAATGATGATAAGGCTTATATTCTATGCCCCTATTTTAGGTGTGGGCGGCGTTATCAAGGCGGTGTCGGAATCCAAATCCATGTCTTGGATTATCGGCGTTGCCATCATCTGCCTGATTGGTCTGATCTTATTTTTGTACATAGTGGCAATGCCCAAAACCAAGCTGGTCCAGAAGCTGGTTGACCGGGTAAACCTGGTCACGCGTGAAAATCTGGAGGGTATGTTGGTTGTACGTGCGTTCAACACCCAAAAGTTCGAAATAAACCGGTTTGATAAGGCAAACCGAAATTTAACCGCGACAAACCTTTTTGTCAACCAGTCTATGGCCGCTATGATGCCCATGATGATGCTTATCATGAACGCGACCATAATCGCGATCGTTTGGATCGGCGCCAAAAACGTTTCGGCATTCAGTCTTGAAATAGGCGACATGATGGCCTATATGCAGTACGCCATGCAGATTATTATGGCGTTTCTGATGCTTGCGATCATGTTTATCATGGTGCCCAGGGCGGCGGTTTCGGCAAGCAGGATCAAAGAGGTTTTAGAAACGGAGCAAAGTATTAAGGATAAAAAGAACGCAGAAAGGTTCGGGCCGGATTTTGTTCCCACAATTGAGTTTAAGGATGTTGATTTTACTTATCCGGGCAGTGATGAGCCGGTGCTTCACAGCATAAGCTTTACGGCAAGGGTGGGTGAGACCACAGCGTTTATCGGCGCTACGGGTAGCGGAAAATCCACCATTGTCAACCTCATTATGCGCTTTTATGACGTCACGCGGGGAAGTATCCTAATCGGCGGCAAGGATATCCGGGATATAAGCCGCCGTGAGCTGCGCGCCAAGATCGGTCTTGCCCCCCAGAAGGGTTTGCTGTTTGCCGGCACCATAAAATCCAACCTGTATTTTGCGGACAAGGATGCCAGTCAGGAGAATTTGGATAAGTCCACCCAAATCGCTCAGGCCCAGGAGTTTATCACCTCAAAGCCCCTGGGCTACGACGAGCCTGTCGCGCAGGGCGGCTCAAATTTGTCGGGCGGGCAAAGACAGCGTATGTCCATTGCCCGGGCGCTTGTTAAAAGCGCGCCCATCAATATTTTTGACGACAGCTTTTCAGCGCTCGACTTAAAAACAGACAGGAACTTAAGAGCGGCGCTGGGGCAGCACACCGCAAGCAGCACGGTGCTGATTGTTGCGCAGCGTATCGGCACAATACTGTCTGCCGACCAGATCATCGTGCTGGATAACGGCACAATAGCGGGCCGGGGAACGCATGCGGAGCTGCTTAAAACCTGTGAGGTGTATCGGGAGATTGCGCTTTCACAGCTCAGTGAGGAGGAGCTGACCCGATGAGCGATCAACGAGAGAAACGTTCCGGCGATCCGATGGAGCCCAGGGACCCGATAGGACTCAAGCCTGCCGGCGCAAAGGATTTTAGGAAAACGGCTTTGAAGCTTGCCGCCTATTTGGGTGAATACAAAATACAAATCGCGGTTGTCATCGCTTTTGCCATACTTTCATCGGCATTTTCCATCATAGGCCCTAAAATTTTGGGCAAGGTGACGACAAAGCTTGTGGAGGGGCTGCTCGCCTATGGGCTTCAGACAGGTCTGCTGACCGACTTTGCGTATATGGGAAGGCTGTCGTTCTGGCTGTTGGTCTTATATATCATCTCGTCGGTATTCTCATATTTACAGGGCTATATCATGTCTAAGGTGTCTATGCGTATCACCTATAAAATCCGCCGGCAGATATCCGAGAAAATGTATCGGATCCCCCTTAACTATTATGACACCCAAACGCACGGCGAGGTGTTGTCACGCATCACAAATGATGTGGAGCTGGTTTCTCAGACACTAAATCAAAGCCTGACGCAAATTATAACGTCGGTGACGATGATACTGGGCGTTATCGTCATGATGCTGTCCATAAACTGGCTGATGACCCTGGCGGTATTGCTTGTGATACCGGTCTCGTTTGGTCTTGTCGGTGTCATTATCGGAAAATCGCAAGGATTTTTTAAAGACCAGCAAAAATCCATGGGACAGCTTAACAGCCATGTCGAGGAAATGTACGGCGGTCACAGTCTGGTCCAGGCTTTTAACGGAGAGGCGGAATCCAAAAGAAAATTCAGAAAAATCAATGAGGAATTATACGGCTCGGCCTGGAAATCGCAGTTCGTTTCAAGCATTATGTTTCCCGTTATGAATTTCGTGAGTAATTTCGGCTATGTTGTGGTCTGTATTTTAGGCGCCTACTTGGCGGTTAAGAAAATCATTGACGTGGGCGACATCCAGGCCTTTATACAATACATGAGAAGCTTTATGCAGCCGCTGGGCCAGCTTGCCTCCATTTCAAGCACCCTGCAGTCGACGGTTGCGGCGGCGGAGCGCGTGTTTGAGTTTCTGGAGGAGGCGGAGGAAGACCCGGGGCGGACAGTCGCCGATACAGAAAAGGAATTTTTGGGCAGCGTGGAATTTCAAAATGTAAGCTTCGGCTATAACCCCGAAAAGATCATTATCAAAAACTTTTCGGCGAAAGTTACGGCGGGGCAGAAGATTGCCATTGTCGGCCCCACAGGCGCCGGCAAGACGACCATTATCAAGCTGCTGATGCGCTTTTATGATATCAATTCAGGCAAAATACTGATCGACGGACAGGATATCTTTTCTTTTTCAAGACGCGATTTGCGCACGCTGTTTGGCATGGTTTTGCAGGATACCTGGCTGTACAACGCCTCCATCATGGATAATATCCGCTACGGCACATTTGACGCAGCCGATGAACAGGTGATAGCGGCCGCAAAGGCGGCGCACTGTGACGAGTTCATACGCGCCCTGCCCGACGGCTACAAAATGATTTTAAACGAAGAGGCCACCAATATCTCACAAGGCCAGAAGCAGCTGTTTACCATCGCCAGAGTGATCTTGAATGACCCTAAAATTTTAATCCTGGACGAAGCGACAAGCTCTGTGGACACCAGGACCGAAATCCTGATCCAAAGGGCAATGGATGCGCTTATGAAAGGCAGAACGAGCTTTGTGATTGCGCATAGGCTGTCCACCATCAAAAACGCTGATCTGATACTGGTTTTAAAAGACGGCGATATTATAGAGCAGGGCAATCACAACGAGCTGCTTGCAGAAAACGGTTTTTACGCCGATTTATATAATTCACAATTTTCGGAAGGAGACGAGGAGCAATGAAAGATAAGGAATTTGAAATTGAAGAAGAAATGAACGAAGAAGCGTTGGCGGCTAAAAGTGAGAAAAGAAAAAAGATGCGCAATATGGTTTTAGTGGTTTTGTCTGTGCTTATTATGGCGAGCGTGTGCTACGGCATGTATTATTATGTGGACGCGAATTTGTATTTTAAAACAAACAACGCCAAGGTGACGGTGAAAAACTATGCTATATCACCCGCCACGCAGGGCAGGCTTGTTAAATATACCGTTTCGGAAGGCAGCGCGGTCAAGGAAAACGAGATTATCGGAAGGGTTGAAAACGGTTCCTATTTAAAATCTCCTGTTGACGGTGAGGTTTTAAAGTCCAACGTCACGCTCAATCAGATGGTTTCGCCGGCGACCACGGTTTGCGTTATCGGCGAGACCGGCAACATCTATGTCGGCGTCAATATTGAAGAAACCGATATTAAAAAGATTAAAGAGGGGCAGACGGTAAAGGTCCAGCTGGACGCGTATCCCGGCAAGACGTTTAAAGGCCATGTATCGTCTATCGATCCTGTCACGCAGACGGCGCTGTCGGCAAACCAGACCAGCTTCACCACAAGCGGCACCTACACAAAAACAACCCAGCTGATCCCTATAAAGGTTGCCCTTGACGATGATGTGGACCTGAGCGGGATAATCGGCACAAACGCGGCAGTTAAGATCAAGGTGAAATAGGAGGACACATACATGAAAAGACACATCAGCCTAATACTTGTTTTAGCCATACTGGCTTTGTCCGGCTGCAGGTCCGGCAAGCCTGCAAGCAATGAGGCGGCGGAGCAAACGCCTGCGCCGACGATGCAAAATGTAGTGACGGGCACTGGTATGCTGGAGCCCGAAACCCAGTATACCATTTGCGCCTCGGTCATGGGCGATGTCTTGGCGGCAGATTTTGAGGAAGGCCAGACAGTGACCGAAGGAACGCCGCTCTACGTCCTTAACCAGTCGGATCTACTGGCAAATATCGATAAGGCGCGCGTGGCGGTGGAAAGAAGCGAGCTGGCAAAAAGGCAGACGCAGGACAGCTTGGCCAAGCAGACTGTCAGGTCAAAAACATCCGGAACCGTTACCAAGCTCTATGTTGCCAAAGGCGGTACCATAGCGCAGGGCGCGCCGGTGTGCGATATCGTCAACGATGCGGAAATGATACTGAAGATACCGTTTTTAGAAAACGACGCAAAAAATATGACGGCAGGCCAGAGCGCGTCGGTTTCGTTAGTAGGAACCTTTTTCACGGTGAATGGCAGCGTTTCCAAGGTCACAAACGGGCATATGGTATCGGCAAGCGGCAGTGAAGTGAGAATGGTTGAAATCAGCGTACCCAATCCCGGCACAATAAAAAAGGACGACAAAGCGACCGCTGCGGCGGGCAGCTTTGCCTGTGCCGATATCGGCACGTTCGATTATGCGTCAAGCGAAACGGTCACCTCGGAAGGGATGGGCAAGATTGAAAATGTCGCCGTGAGCGTGGGGGATTATGTGTCAGGCGGCGCAGCGCTTGCAAGCCTTGATACTTCTGCGCTGAAAACGGCAAACGAGCAAAATGATCTGGCAATCAAAGACGCAAGGCTGAGCCTGCAAAGCCTTATGGATAAACAGGACGACTATACCGTCAAGGCGCCTGTGACGGGAACCATAACTGCCAAGCATGTGAAAAAAGGCGACACCATTTCGCAGGTCAATATGGCAAATCTGGCTGCAATAGCGGATCTGACAAAGATAAGGTTTAAAATGAGCGTTGATGAGATAGACGTTACAAAAATCAAAGTGGGTCAGTCGGTGAGCTTTACCCCGGAGGCCACGCCGGACAAGGAATATTTCGGGACTGTTTCCTATATTGCCGATACGGGCACAAAGACCGGGGACGCGACGCTGTATGAGGTTCGCGTTTCTGTTTCGCCTGCCGCAGAGCTTAAAGCGGGAATGAATGTCCTGGCTAAAATCATACTGGATTAGACCTTGTTTAAAAAATCCATTTATTCGTCTATTTGCCGAAAATCTTGCTCTGCTGTGTCAAAAATCTCGTTAATGCACAAAGTATTGCCTGTGATTTTTTCCTTGCAGGACAAAATTTTCGTTGAAATATCCAAACAAAGCGATCTATTGAACAAGGCCTAGTATTTTCGAAAGGACAGGTTACAATATGAAAAAAATAATATCTCTGCTATTGGTTCTAACAGTGTCGGCGTCCCTTTGCGCATTTGCAGCCGCCGGCGACAGCGGACAGACTGCCTTGCTGCTGTCCGAGCTTAACATCATGAAGGGGGATACCGACGGTAATCTGCGCTTGGGTGATCAGGTGACACGGGCGGAGTTTACAAAAATCGCGGTCGCATCGTCCGCGCTTCGCAATTCTGTGGGCACAAGCCTTGCGGTTTCGCCTTTTGCGGATGTGACACACGACCACTGGGCAGCGCCATACATACTGACGGGTGTGTCGGGTGGCCTGTGCAAGGGTCTTCCCGACGGAACCTTTAATCCCGACGGCACGATTTTATATGAAGAAGCGCTCACCATGATGCTTCGGGTGCTGGGCTACACAGACAGCGATTTTGGCTATTCATGGCCGTACGGACAGGTAGGCCTTGCCGCCAATCTTGAGCTGACCGGAAACCTTAATCTGAATGTGGGCGATGCGCTGAGCAGGGGCGATGTCGCAAAGCTGGTATACAATACCCTAGACACCAAAATGAAGGCCAGCGCCGCCAAGCTTATCACCATATTCGACTGCCGGATTATAGAGGATGTGACGCTTATTGCAACCAATAAGCAGGATACATCCATAGGCGGCGACAAGGTTTTGACTACAGCGGGAACTTATAAATTCAAGAATGCCTTCGATGACGCGCTTGTGGGCAGAAAGGGTAATCTGGTCGTTAAAAATACAGACGACTATGTGGCTTTCTTCCCGCAGTATCAGGAGGTTTCGGAATATACCATCACATCAGTCACAGGTGCGGATCTGATTCTGGACGAAGGGGTGCTAAGCTTAGACGATAACCTGCTGACCTATTACAAATCGCAGCCCATGACATATCAGACCTCCGTACAAAAGGCCTCCAAGGGGGATAAGCTCTATGTCTACAAAAATGAAAACGGCGTAGCTGAATATGCGAGAATAGCGGTTTCTGGCAATAAGCCGGACCTGAAAACATTGGAGAAGCATATCGTGTATTCCCAGCTGGGCAATACGGTTTTGACCTACTTGAATGGCACGCCTGCCCAGATTGACTTAAGCGGTGATGTGGACGTTTATATTGACAATAACAGATCCTCAGTTGCGGCGTTGAAAGCCAAAATGGAAACCGGCGACGTTTTATACGTCAAATACGATGATGACCACCAGATTGATTATGTCAGCTACCAAGAGGGTAACCTTGAAGGGCCTGTGACGGTAACCGACGCGGGCGTCTACGCCGGCGCGACCATTGTGCGCGACGGGGTCAAAGGTGGGGCGCTTCAGGCAGGTGACATCGTCTATTACATTAAGGACCTTAACATGGTTTTAGCCTATAATAACACCAAAACCGGCATATACGAAAATGCGATCCCCAACAAGGAAATGCCCACATCCGTCGTTATTTCCGGCATAACCTATCAGATTGAAAGCGCACAGGCGTTTAACAAGCTGTGCTCAACCGGCGTTTATAACTACGGCGATACCGTAAAGCTGCTTTTGGGCAAAAACAACCAGATAGCCGATGTTGTGGATTTGGAAGCCTCAAACGCCGCGGTTTACGGCTACCTGTTTGAAACTGGCGAAAAGACATATACTGTCAGCGACACCAACAAACGCACCGGATTCTATGCAAAGCTGGCAATGCCAGGCGGCGATGTATGCGAATATATCACGCAGACCAACTATAAAAGCCTTAAAAATTCAGCGGTCAGGCTAACATTCACAGACGGCATTGCAAGGGCTGTAAGCGTAGGAGACTCGGCGGTATCCGGAAAGGTAAATTGGGCTTTGAGAAGACTTGGCACAGAGTCTTTATCGGAAAATGTCAGAATTATTGACGTAAGCACCACAGACAGCAACGCGACGGGCGCCTTTGTCAGAACCTATCCGCAGCGGATAGACGGCTTGACTATAAGCGGAAGCGATATTTTATACTGTGAAAAAGACGGCAGTAATGCAATCATCTCGCTGATTTTAAATAATGTGACAGGTGACGCCTATACATACGGCATAGTGACAAAAGCGCAGGGTAAATCAGTGGGCATGAGCTCTTCATATGCCTACACCTATAACATCGCGGGCGTATCAAAAACAGCGGCGGTGACCAATACGGTTTTTAATGTGACAGACGGCTCACCCGCGAAATTCCGGTTTGGTCCGCTCGGCGCGCCTGAGCTTATCACGGGTCTTGACAAGGCAAAAGGCGCCGTCACAAAGGTGACGGAAACGGCGCTGACCACAACCGGTAGAACTTATGCCGTTTCCGACAAGGCGACGGTATATCTGAAAAATTATAATAATGAATATACCGTCATGCCCATTTCCGATCTGATGGGTAACAATGACTACAGTATTGAAGCGTATTATGACAAAGATACCGATAAAGGCGGCAGAATCCGGGTTATGGTGGCGGTCAAAAGGACATCTTAGTAAAAAAACGGTGATATAGCAGCAAGCGGGACTGGTCTGTGATTTTTGACTGGGTTTGATATATTTGGCGGTGATTTTATCCGGCCGGCAGCACCAAGCAATCAAGAAAATACTTACGCAGATGTGCTGCCACGGCTGACGGGAAAATTTTGATTGCGGATAGCGGCGGCTGTGTGATATCATACAGTCAAAAGCCGTTGCAGGCGTATTATTTTAGGCAAGCGAAGGAGGGAGTTTGCAATGAAAAAGGTGATCATTGTCGGCGCGGGCGTGGCGGGGCTTTCGGCAGGGGTATATGCCCGGCAGAGCGGATTTGATGTGACTATTTGCGAGGCGCACAGCATACCTGGGGGAAACTGTACAAGCTGGCGGCGTAAAGGGTATTTGTTCGAAGGCGGCCTGCACTGGCTGACCGGCTCCGCGCAAAACCAGCCGCTTCACAAGGTTTGGCAAAATCTTGGTGCAATAAACGCGGACACAAAGGTCTATATCCGTGACCCGTTTATGGTGTATGAGTACAACGGGCAGCAGGTATGCCTTTACCGGAACGCCGAAAAGCTAAGGGAGCACCTGACCGCCGTTTCGCCGGAGGATAAAAAAGAGATTAACGCTTTGTGTGACAATATCAAGCGGTTTTCAAAGGTTATGATGCCTGTGACCGATATCAGGGGCGTTAAGGTAAAGGAAAAAAGTACGATGAAGCTGTCGTCTTTGCTGCCCATGCTTCCGGCCTTTTTAAAAATGCCGGGATACAACAACCTGTCCGCCGGCGAATACCGCCGGCGCTTCAAAAGTCCCGCAATCCGGGGCTTTATCAGCAACATTCTCAGCGACGAATATGCCGCGTCTTCTCTGTTCTTTGTTTTCGGCGCATTTGCGTCGGGCGACGGCGGATACCTGGAGGGCGGCTCTTTGAAAATGGCCATGAATATGGCAGACCGCTTTACGGCCTTAGGCGGCAAAATTCAATATTCCACCCGCGTTCAAAAGGTGCTTGTCCGTGACGGCAAAGCAGTGGGCGTCATGGCAAACGGCGAAGAAATAGCGGCGGACGCGGTTATTGTCACC
>JAKJBW010000024.1 GCA_022706785.1 Bacillota bacterium | reverse complement strand
GGGGTTTACATGGCCGGTTAGTCGCCTAACCGCCGGTGAGCTCTTACCTCGCCTTTCCATCCTTACCTGATATCATCAGGCGGTTTATTTCTGTTGCACTGTCCCTGAAGTCGCCTTCGCCGGACGTTATCCGGCACCCTTGCCCTGTGAAGCCCGGACTTTCCTCGGGCGGAGCCTTGCGGCTTCCCGCTCGCAACCGTCTGGATTACTCGCAGGCAACATTATAGCACAGACAGGCGGCAAAGTCAACACAGGCATACCCTAGTCAAAGTCCGACTGGCTGACAAGCACATTTCTCGGCTTGCTGCCGTCCGCGCCGCTGATGATTCCGCGTGCTTCCATCTGATCGATAATACGCCCTGCCCGTGCATATCCGACGCCCAGGCGGCGCTGCACCATAGAGGTAGAAATCTGTCCCGCCGCCACAGCGATCTCAATGGCCTTCGGAAGAAGCTCGTCCGCATCACCCGGGTCTGCCGCTTCCCCCCCGCCGTTGATTTTCTCGCTGATATCCTCGTCGTAGCTCACCTTGGAGGTGTCCTTAATGAATTCCACCACGCGCTCCACCTCTTTGTCCGAGATGAACGAGCCCTGAAGGCGTATGGGCTTGGACGCGCCCATGGGCATATACAGCATGTCCCCCCGGCCTAAAAGCTTTTCCGCCCCTGCGGAGTCTAAGATTGTGCGGCTGTCGATATGGCTGGAAACCGCAAACGCGATACGTGACGGAATGTTTGCCTTGATGGTCCCTGTGATAACGTCAACGGATGGGCGCTGTGTGGCGATGATAAGATGCATGCCCGCCGCTCTGGCCATTTGCGCAAGGCGGCAAATGGAGTCCTCCACCTCTTTTGGTGAAACCATCATGAGGTCGGCCAGCTCATCAATGATAATGAGCATCTGCGGCAGACGGTCTTCGCCCTGAAGTGCCAAGAGGTCATTGTAGCCCTCCAGATCACGTACCCCGTTCTCCGCAAACAGGTTATAGCGCCGCACCATTTCGCTCACAGCCCACGAAAGTGCCCCGGACGCTTTTTTAGGGTCTGTCACCACAGGGATGAGAAGATGGGGTATGCCGTTGTATACGCCCAGTTCCACCACCTTGGGGTCGATCATGACGATCTTGACCTGATTGGGGTCTGCTTTGTAGAGAATACTGGTTATGATGGAGTTTATGCACACGCTTTTGCCCGAGCCGGTTGCGCCGGCTATCAGCACATGCGGCATTTTGGACAGATCAGCAACGACCGGCTTGCCTGAAATATCCATACCCAGCGCTGCCGACAGCTTTGAATCGGCATCCTTAAACTCCTGGGAGTCAATGACATCACGCAGAGCCACGCTTGCGACATCGGTATTGGGAATTTCGATACCGATTGCGGCCTTGCCCGGTATAGGCGCTTCTATTCTCACCGCAGGAGCGGCCAAATTAAGCGCGATATCGTCCGACAGCCCTGTGATCTTGCTCACCTTTACGCCCACGTTGGGCTGAAGCTCATAGCGTGTTACGGCAGGGCCCCGGCTTACCTGCAAAAGCCTTACGTCGACGCCAAAGCTTTTCAAAGTATCCACCAGTTTAACAGCTGTTTCGCGAAGCTCATCACGGGAGTCGCTGTTCTTGTTCTTGGAGCGCAGCAGCAGAGTAGCGGGGGGGAATTTGTAGGGCAGAGGCAGACTTTTAACCCCCTCGTCAAGCTGCTCGCGCAGACCTGCCTCCTGGGCGGACGAGAGCCTGCCGCCTGCATCGGCGCCACCACGCGAGGCTCCCGCGTTGCCGCTTTCAGGCGACATTTTCTCGGGCGTGATGATCTCATCTCCGGCAGGCTCGTTCAGCCTTTTTGCTATGGAGTCAAAAACAGGGATATCGAAATCCACCTGCGGTTCCGTTCGTCCTGATGGTTCGGGTTCCCACGGCGGGGTATCGCGGGGCCCCTTTTGGCTCCGACGCTTTTCTTTTTGAGGCTTGGCCATATCGTCTAAATCAAAATCGATGGTACGCTGCGCAGGCAAGGGGAGTCCGTCGTCAAACGCTTGTCTGGCGCGTCTGCCCATGTCGTAGGACTCATCTGTGCGGATCTCGGCAGCTTCCTTGCGGATAGCCGAAAAAAAGCCGGCTGCCATGCGAAACGGTGATATTTTAAAGATGAAGATAAACAGTATCAGGAGGGTGGTAAAGAAAATGATGATGCAGGGCCAAAACGACAGCCACTGCATGAACGGCAGCGCAATCAGGCTGCCGGTAAGCCCGCCGCCTATGCCTGCAGTTGCAAGGTAGAACGCGTCAAACAGATTGACGGGGCTCCTGTTGCCAAAAATACTCCACAGCGCGCTGAGATTGACCATAGCAAGCAGCAGCAGTGTCATTTTCACATAAAGCCTGTGATATTCCCGTTTAATCATGATGTAAATGCCGCCGGTTACAAGGAATACGGGAATACCGTTAGACGGCCAGCCAAACAGACCGCGAAGCAGCCATTGCGCACCCTCGCCGAAAGCGCCGCCGTAATCGCCGAACAGGCTGACACCGAAAAGCAGGCCGCAAGCAATCATCACAATCCCGCAAAGGTCATAGAATTTAGCGCCGGTTGCCTGTGGCTGCGATTTATGTATTGTCTTTTTGGGGTTTTTCCGCTGCCCCGCAGCAGTCTTGGTGCGCGTCTTGGTTGGTGGCATATGTATTCCCCCCGCAGTTTACGCTATATGAGCGGCATAATATTTTTGCTACCGCATAAATACGGATTCTCCCGCCAGCTTGATAAACCATGCCGCGGATTTTTCAGCATTGCTGCCGTCGTCGTCGTAAGCGACCACCATATCCTCGATGGCGTTCCGGCGCTGATCTTCTGTCAGGCGGTCAAACAGCGTGTCGGCCGCCTTGTAGGTGGACAGTACCCAGCTCTGCTGTTCCTGCTGCGTATAAGTACGTATAATCTGAGTATAGCTCCTGAGATAGCCGTCTTCTACCTCTAGCGAGACGGCATGCCTGCCCGCAAACGCCCCCGTGAATATAACAGGGGTGCCAAGGCACTTATAATCAAGGGAGATGCTCAGTGTATTTCCGTTCTCAGCAAGCCCGCTCACGCAAAGCCCGGTATCTTCACGGTTGGCAAACAAATATACCGTCTTTTCCGCCAAGCCCAGAGCTGGTATAAGGCCATGGTAAGCGCCCGCAAGAGCCGCGGCCTCCGAAAGCCGCAGCCCTTTGCTGGAAACCGCGCGGTAATCCACAGTGCCGTTTGGGCTTATTTCCAGCGTAGCGTTATTGGTGACAAATACAATGTTTTCGTTGGCATCCGTGTATTTTTGTACCGTATTTGGATTCATATCGAATGTTCGCAGCAGCCGGTTCAAGCCCTGTGCGCTTGTCCTTACCGCACCGTCGCGCACAGTGGGGCTGTCACTTTTCACGGTGGGCAGAAACTGGCCTTCCTCACTGAGGATCAAGTAGGAGCTAAATACAGCCGCGCCCAGATTAAGCGAGGGGGTGTCCGTTCCCAGAAAGAAGGAAAATCTGTTTTTGGGTGTCGCGTATCCGGATAATCCGGCCAATGCCGAATCCAAAGCTTCTTTTGCGGATCCCACGGAAATGCGATAGAAATTTCCGCTGCCCTCATCGCGCAGGTACACATACGCATCGCCGGCCGGAGCGTCGGCGGACGTTATGATAAATCGACGCATTGTCCCCACAGTGTCGGACGGGGCGGCGTCGGATACGCCCAAAAAGGCTGCAAAAGCAGCGCTTTTACAGGCAAAGCCGTAGTCGATATACAGCCCGCCAGTAGACAACGCTTTTTGCCACTCGGCTTCCGTTACCCTAAGCGGGCTTTTAATACCTTTGGGAAAAATGGTTTTCAATGTCTCCGCGACATAATTATAAACATCGGCATAACGTTCGCTTTGAGCGGTGAGGATAAAGCCGTTATTTCCGAAATACGCTACCAAATGCCGCGGCTGGGTCAGCGTCTGCATTACGCTTTTGGGCGCAAGCTCGGCCGCGTTTGAATTATTGTCCTGCTGCCCGAAAGCAAACATCCGCATGCTAACAAAAAAATTATAGCCGTCGGGCCATAATTTTTCGTTAAACCATATTTGTCCTGTAAGGAGAAGGCTACTTAATATAAGAGCGACTAAAACTAGGCTCTTGATTCTTTCTTTACGCATAGGCGATGATCCCTCTGCCCGCATTAATATGCGTTAAACAAATCCCCTACCGACAAGCCGTTAAGTCTTTCGAGCTGACTTTGGCTCAGGCGGGTGATATCGATTTTAATCAGCTGAACCTCCCAGTCATTCTGAGCGCGGATAAGCATTTTATTCCCGCCTTCGACCAATTCTATGGATACAACGTATACGCCGCTTGAACCTATCGTGCCCTCAAGCATATACCCGCCCTGAAAGACACGGTAGAACTCGCCGTCATAAATACTTCTTCTGTATACGGTCACTTCGGCGCCCGGCCTGCCGGATGCGCTTACGGTATAGGTGCTCTCAGATGTGGTTGCGGACAGAGACGCAGGCTTTTTTATGTAGAGCAGCGAATCGGAGTTGCCTGTTTCCCACGGAGAAACGGAGTAAGGCGAAGCAAAGGCACACATACCCGACAGCGCCGAAACAACGAGAAACAAACAAAGGGCTGACAACAGTTTTTTTCTCATGCTAAAACTACCTCCTTGATAATGCTAAATGCCTTATAACCGAATTGGCATGCACGGGTAAAGAACATCAGTTCAACCGGTAAAATGCAAAATGTATGCGCATAATCTACCTACTCTTAGTATACTATCTCAATATTACAAAAGTGTTACAGCTGCGTTAAGAGGCACTAACAAATAAAACCAGCTGTATTGCCATTTCGTTATTTTGTGCGCGCCCGTTGCTTTGCCGCCTCATACATCAGTATTCCAGCGGCTACGGAGGCATTGAGCGAAGTGATCTTGCCCGACAGCGGAATGCTCACCAGAAAATCGCATTTCTCCTTGACAAGCCTGCTCATGCCCTCGCCCTCCGAGCCGATCACAAGCGCGACAGGCCCCTTTAAATCGGCATCGGCAAGGCAGGTTTCAGCGCCTGCATCCGAGCCGAATATCCACAGCCCGGCTTTTTTCAGGTCTTCAATGCTGCGCGAAAGGTTAGTAACCTTAGCCACAGGCATATACTCCACCGCTCCCGCGGCAGCCTTTGCTGTTACGGCCGACAGGCCTACGCTGCGGTGCTTGGGGATAATCACGCCATGTGCGCCGAAGCATTCCGCGCATCGCAAAACCGAGCCTAAATTATGCGCGTCGGAAAGCGAATCGCACACAATCACGAACGGCGCTTCGTTTCTTTCAGCGGCCCGGCGCAAAATTTCGTCGACCGTCACATACCGGGCCGCGGCGGTGTAGGCGATCACGCCCTGATGCGCCCCTGTCTGGCTCATGGCATCCAGTTTGCCTCTTTCCACTTCGGAAATCAGGATGCGCTTTTCTCTGGCAAGCGATAGAATCGCTGTGATAGAACCGTGACGCTCGCCTTTGGCAACTAAAAGCTTGTCTATCTGACGGCCCGCTTTTAAGGCCTCTAAAACGGGATTACGTCCCTCTAAAATATCTTCCCTCATCTCGCTGCCTGCGTCCTGCTTTGGCATAGATTTGCTCCTTTTGCTCATTATTTGCATATGCAAAGGTTTTCACATGTCGGAAAACTATAGCTTGCTGCCGGGCACAAAATGAAAACAGTCACCGTATCAGCCGGGTATTGCCTGCCGACGCGGTCCGCCTATTTTGAAAGGGTAAATTTATCGTGGATGGCCACCACCGCGCGTTCGGCATCCTTACGGTCAATAAGCACCGAAACCTTGATCTCGGATGTGGCGATCATGTGGATATTGATGTTTGCCTGATACAGCGCCTCAAACATCCTGGAGGCAACGCCCGGATTTGTCACCATACCTGCGCCCACAATAGATACTTTAGACACATCATCGGTCCACTCAACGCTGCGTGCCCCTATTGCCGCGCTGTTATCGTTTAACTCCCCCAGCGCGTCTTCAAGATTGGAACTTGCTACGGTAAAGCTTATGTCTTTGGTATTGTTTCTGCCTATGGATTGGATGATGAGATCAACATTGATATTTTTCTTTGCCAGCAATGAAAAGACAGTAAACGCCTTACCGGGCATATCTTCTACCTCTATCAGAGAAATCCTTGCCGTATCGTTATCGCGGGTTACGCCCCTGACCAGCATTTTTTCCACGTCGCCTACCTCCTTAACATATGTCCCCTGCGCCTTATGAAGGCTTGAGAGCACCATCAGCTTCACATTATATTTTTTTGCCATTTCTACGGAACGGTTATTGAGTACATTTGCGCCAAGACTGGCAAGCTCCAGCATTTCATCGTAGGAAATCTCACCTAGTTTTTTTGCGTCGGGTACAATCCTGGGATCTGCCGTGTACACGCCGTCAACGTCGGTGTATATCTGGCACAGGTCCGCTTGCAGCGCAGCGGCCAAAGCGACAGCCGAAGTATCCGAACCGCCGCGGCCCAGCGTGGTGATATCGTCGTATTTGTTTATGCCCTGAAATCCTGCCACAATCACAATATTGCGCCGCCCCAGCTCCGCCTTTAAGCGGTCGGCGTCAATACGGTCTATCCGCGCAATGCCGTAGTTGGGGTCTGTTCTCATGCCTGCCTGCCAGCCGGTGAGCGAAACCACAGGATAGCCCAGCTTTTCAATCGCCATGGCCAACAGCGATATGGAAATCTGCTCTCCCGTGGACAAAAGCACATCCATCTCACGCTTAGACGGCTTTGGGTTGATTTCCTTTGCCTTTTCAATTAAATCATCGGTAGTATCACCCTGCGCCGACACGACCACCACAACGTCGTTGCCTTCTTTGTAAGTGTTGGTGATGGTGGCTGCCACCCGGAACACACATTCGGCGTTGGCAACAGATGAACCGCCAAACTTTTGCACAATTAAACTCAAACCGGTATCCCCCTTATTTTATTAGACTTCTTGCATAACCTGCCGTGAGTGGATAAACGAGGATTTTTTCTGTTTATCAAGGCGACAGGTTCCGCCAATACTTTGTGTATTGGCGGGTTCTGGCAACGATGAAAAACAGGGAAAAGACCGTTTTTGCCACCGCGCAGAGGTTATGCAAGAAGTCTGTTTAAGTTATTGCAGCACGCGAATACAGCTGATCGGCGCAGGAAGCGCCGACAGCTTGGCGCGCAAATCGGCTTCCCTGCCTGCCGGCGTGATAAAGGCTGCTTCGCCTGAATCATTCAGGCAGGCTTCAAACGCAATCTCACCAAAAACGCGCTCGGCATCTTTCTTTGAAACACCCTTTGTGCGCACATACAGCGCCAGGGTATCGTTTTGGTAATCGTCAAGGAAATCCTCATCAGTCTGCTTCCATATATAATTGCTGGTGCCGTCGCCTCTTACAATCTCAATGATATCGGCCATGACGGCGCTGGCTGTGGGAAGCTTTCCCGCTCCGCGTCCGTAAAACATCACATCGCCGATGGAATCCCCGTGCACCATGATGGCGTTAAATACGTCCTCAACGCCCGCAAGCGGGTTTGTCATGGGCACCAGCATGGGCGATACACGGCACAGCACCCTGCCGGCGTCACGGCGGGCATACCCGATCAGCTTTATCACATAGTCAAGCCTGCGGGCATACGCCACATCCTCAAGCGCAATACCTGTTATGCCTTCGGTATATATGCGGCTGTAGTCCACTGCCTTGCCAAAGGCCAAAGAAGCCAAAATACATATTTTGCGGCAGGCGTCGTGCCCGTCCACATCGGCGGAAGGGTTGCGCTCGGCATATCCTTTTGCCTGCGCATCCGCCAGCGCCTGCTCAAAGCTTTGATTTGCGCGGATCATTTTGGTTAAAATATAGTTCGTGGTACCGTTCAAAATACCGGTGATCTCGCTGAGCTCATTGGCGGCGAGACACTGGTTAAGCGGATGGATGATGGGGATCCCGCCGCCTACGCTGGCCTCAAACATATAGCTCACGCCTTTTTGCGCCGCGATTGCCAGAAGCTCTGTGCCGTGTGTGGCTACCAGCTCCTTGTTGGAAGTCACAACGCTTTTGCCGGCCAGCAGCGCCGCCTTGGTATAGTCATATGCAGGCGTGACGCCGCCCATGACTTCCGCAACGATACTGATTTGATGATCGTTTAAAATATCGTCGAAATTTTTTGTAAAAAGCGTCTTCTGCGGATGGTCGGGAAAGTCACGCAGATCCAAAATACGCCCTACCCTGATTTCATGGCCTGATTTGCGTTTGATGCTTTCCGCGTTTTTTTGCGCGACTTCATACACACCTGAGCCGACCACGCCGTAGCCCAATATCGCTATATTCACCATTTTATTTCCCCCTTAAAATCAAACTCACATGCCGCCGGCTGGGCCCGGCGGTTTATGAAAAGCCGTACCGGAATTACTCACCGGCAATAATCTCAATTTTATTCACACCCTCTATTTCATTAAGCCTTTCAAGCAGGCCGCCTATACTGCTTTTCATCCCCTCTGTCCGGATGGAGATGGTAATGTTGGCAGTCTGGTTGACGGGAATGTTTTGGTTGATGGTAAGAACGCTTGTATTGGCCCTGGCAAGCGTCTTTAAAATAGCCGACAAAACGCCCGGAATGTCCACGAGCACAAAAAACAGGGTGATAATCTTTTCTTTTCCCATCTCCTCAAGGAGGAATACACAGTCCTTATACTTATAAAATGCGGAACGGCTGATTTTAAGCCTTTCCGCGGCCTCGCTGGCAGTTTTGCAGCGGCCGGTCTGTAAAAGACGCTTTGCCTCCACCACCTTGGAAAAAATATCCGGCAATACCGCTTTGTCCACCAACAGATAAGACGGCTTCTGGTTCATGCGATCACCCCTTGTCCGCATACGGCGCACACTTGTACTCGTGCTAAAGAATCATACCACGGCAAGAGGGCATTTGTCAAGGTATATTTTCATGGTTTGGCCGCAGCGGATAAAATTTTATCGCACAGCCATTTGCCGTATTGAAAATTTTGATAGTTTATAGTATAATATTGTTGTTGCAGTCGAAAGTTTACGGGATTTAAAATCAACTTATCCTTTACTTTTAAAACGGAGGCGTGGGAACATGGGTTTTAAACGGTTTTCCAGTATAGTAGTAATGGTTGCAATGCTGTGTAACATTGCAGTTTCCGGCATGGTTTTAGCGCAGGGGCCGGGCCCTCGTAACGCTGATCAGGCCTTTGTTTTAAACGAGAGCGAAGAAAGCCCTGCTCCGACGCTCACGCCCGACCCCGCACAGACGGAAGAACCGACCGCTACGCCGCAGCAAACCGAGGAGCCCCCCCAAACCGCCACGCCTGAGCCGACTGTAGCGCCAAGCCCGACGCCCTCACCGACGCCTGGCGGTCCTACATACAGCATCACGGTTGCGGTAGAGGCAAGTGACACCGGCCTGCCGCTTGAAAATGCCGATGTGGTGATATACCCTGCTGCGCCCCCGCCACCAAATGAACATGGGGTCGCTGCCGCGCATATGGGCGGCGGTAAATATTCTGCGCAAGGTTTTCCAAACGGAGACTATCTTATTTACGTATCCTGCCCGGGCTATCTGGAATACGGCAATTATGATATCACTATAAAAAAATCAGATGTGGACACATCAAGCGCGCCTATTATATTGCAAAAGGATAATTCCGTGACCTATGGCGGCATCATTACCGATGCGCGCGGCGTTGCGCTTGAAGGAATGGATATTGACATTGAAACGGTGGACGGTACACAGTCGGACTATACCTACACTGATGAGGACGGCAGGTATTCCTTCCTGCTTGACAGCACCCAAAGCTACCTTGTGACAATTTCCCAAAACGGGAAGGTATATAAATCGGACATGCCGGTGGAAAATCCTTCTGAAACAGACACGGCGGACATCTTGCTGGATGGCTGTTATCTGACATATGTCAATCTTAAGGACTCGGATATGAACGCCGCTAAAATGACCGACGACGGTTCGGTGGGCGAGCGGCTTTTTGAGGTAACCGTAAGCGGCATACCCCAGCCGATTGTTGCCGATGCGGAAGGCGGATTTCATTTTTTGGGTACGACCGTACAATGTGTGATAACAGTGCCGTCCCGCGGGCAGTTTTTTGCCAAAACTTATGCGATTCAGGATTGTTCCGCCGTAACAGAGCCTGTTGTGGTTGTTTTGCAAACCATAACGCTTAAACTTGTTTTAAAAGATGAAAGCGGGGATCCGGTTAAGACAGTAAGCTATAGTGTTGCAAACCACAATGTGGGCGGCAGCCAGAGCCTCGTTTATGAGCAGTCCTTAGTCAGCGCAAGCGGTGAATTTCAGGTAAGGGGGCTGGATGCCGACGCCAGTGAAATATGGCTGTCGGTGACATCCGACGCGTATGCGGCTGAAGAGATCAAACTCATTCCTACAGCGCCTTTGCATGATGTGTCAATGGTTTTGAAAAAGGGAAGGGCTGTGCTTGCGGTTAAGGACACATCGTCAAATATCATATCCGATTGCAGCGTTATTACCGACAATCCGGATATTTTGGTCACAGGGTCGGCCGGTTCGTTTGTGATGTCAAATATTCCTGTAGGCAAGGAATTTCGTATAAGCATTTCCAAAAGCGAGTATGCAACGCAGATTTTCCGCACGGTGGTGACGGATTCCGCCCAAACAGCGCTGACCTGTTATTTTACCATGCTGGCAAACAGCACAATGGGAACGTTGAGCGGAAAAGTCAAGGATGCGCAGGGCGCTGCGGTGAACAAGGCCATAGTAAGGCTGGGCGATTTATTTACCTACACAGATGCCGATGGTAAGTATACCCTCACGCAGGCGCCTGTAAACCGGCCATTGGCCTTGTCGGTGGAAAAGACAGGCTATGTGTCTTATACGGCTGCCGGGGCGGTTACGTTTACGGCAGGCAGTCTTTCAACAAGTCTGTCCGACATCCTTTTGCAAAAAGCCTATTCCTTGGTTATCAACGTAAAAGACCAAAACAGCGGATTGCCCATTTCAGATGCCAGGGTTATAGCCCCGGGTGCAAAGCGTATTTATTCTGACGCTCCCGGCAGGTATGTTATCAGCGGTATGCAACAGGGTGCGCATGTAGTCAGTGTGGGTGCGGGGGGGTATCTGTCCCGGCTGGAAACACTGGGCACGGACAGTGAAAGTGAGCTCTTTCTCACTGCTGCGGACGCTTCACGTGTCAATACAATTTGCGGCTATGTGCGCGATGACGGCGGCACACCTTTGGCAGGGGCTACCGTAACTGCCGGTGACCAGGCAGCGCTGACGGGAAGCGATGGTTATTTTAGCTTTGCGCATGTTTCTGATGAAGTCAATGTTGTCACTATTTTCAAAAGCGGTTATATCACGGAGGCAACAGCTGTTTCGTACAGCGATTCATGTTTTGATGCGGATGTTTTGCTCAAACACTTGAGCCCAGGGGCCGGGCAGATAGAGCTGCTTGTAACGGATGACAGCAACGCGGCGGTTGCCGGCGCACATGCTACGCTGTTTTATACGGATGCCGACGGCAACAGGCAGGAAATCCACAGCGACAAAGGTGGAAGCACATCTGGCGCCGGATTATTTAAATTTACGGGCCTGGAGTCGGGTGTGGCATATCAGGTGCGGGTAGATAAGGCCGGCTATTCCGTATTTGAAGGTAGTTTTAAGGCCGATAGCGGCATAAGGCATTATGCCAGAATAGCCGCGGCAGGCACCTGTACCGTAACGGTAAAGAACAGCAGCGGTCAGCCGATAGAGGGCGCGTATTGCTATGTATCTAAGCTTGACCGGTATTTTAAAACCGATGCAAACGGCCAGGCTGTCATAGACAGCATGCTTTTTGATACAATCTATGATATAAACGTGTACCGGCAAGGATATCGTTTAAGCACCATCATCAAAACAGCAACCAAAACCGAACCGGATTTAATCGCCGACAATGTGGTACTGTCCCAGATGCCTTTGGGCAGTGCCAGCATAAGCGGGTTTGTCACTGACAAAAACACAGGAAAACCGGTTGAAGGAGCGGTCGTTTCTTATAGAATATCATATTCAAATACGATAGACACTATCACGGACCGAAGCGGATACTATATGCTTCCCTGCTTTACCAAGGGGAACGATCCGGTAACACTTTCCGTGACAAAAGGCGGCAGTTCGTTTAGTACAAATACGGTACCTTTGTACGCCCAAAACAAGCTTAATCTGTTTGTTGAAAAGGACTCGGGAACCGTGACAGGAACCATTGTCAATTCGTCCGGTGAGCCGGTCGGCGGGGTGACGGTATCGTCATCAGGCAACACCACTACCACGCTTGACGATGGCACATATACCCTGAAAGGGATATCTCTGCAAAGCCAGTCCGTAGCTATAGTGTTGTCTAAATACGGGTATATGAATCAGTCGTTATATGTGACACTTTCAAGGACAAAGACGTCAGGCGTAGTAGACGGCGTTATTAAAAGGAAGGCATTGGTTATGGTAGAGCTTCAGGATTACTACACAGGCAGCATTATCTCCAACGCTGTAGTTAAGCTGCTGCCCGAAGGGAAGACAAACCTCAGTAAGGATGGCATAGATCTTGTTGCCAATAGCAGCCAGCTGTTTATTAAAGAGGTGGAGGAAGGCAACTATACGCTGAGTGTCAAAGCGACCGGCTACAAGCTATCCGGGGCAGTGCCGCCTGTAAAAGTACCTGATGCCGATGGCAATTCGGGCTCCTACCTGATTCGCCTGATTAAAGTAAACAATTCTGATGGCGGCGGTGGTTTTGGCAGCGGTAATGGCATTATTTCGGTTGCTACCCCTTCGCCTACGGCTACGCCTGCGCCTGAAGCGACCCCATACGTCTGGACGGCTTTTGAGGATATGTCGGACCCCAATATCAGCTGGGCGGCAGATCATGTTAACGAGCTTGCCGAAGCCGGGATTGTTGCGAAAGAGGCCAATTTCAGGCCATATGACAATATTACGCGGGAGGAGTTTGTCAAGCTGCTTGTGACCGCTTTCGGATTTTACAGCAGCACAGCCCAGTGCAGCTTCACGGATGTTTCGCCCGATGCGTGGTACTATTCCTATGTCGCGTCTGCAGTGAATTCATTGATACTGGTGGGCTACGAGGACGGTTCGTTTGGGGCGGGGCAAAATATCTCGCGCCAGGATATGGCCACATTGTCATACCGCGCGGCTATGATAGCGGGCAAACAGTTGCCCCAGATCAATGCAGGACAACAGTTTAGCGACCAGCAGCAGATAGCGGAATATGCGTCCACTGCCACTGCCGCCATGCAGCGGGCGGACATCATCAATGGCATGGGCGACGGAAGCTTTGCGCCAACCAGTAACGCCACGCGTGCGCAGGCCGCTAAAATCATCAACAGTTTGCGAAAACTGCCGTAAATGATTCCGAATAAATGAATCAAAACATTGTGTGCCCGCGTCTGTTATGACGCGGGCACACTTGACTGTTTTAACGTCCATATTTTTTGGATTGCTGCCGGATAGCCGCCGTAAGACAGTAAGCAGCGCGCATATTCTTTGGGCTTTTTTTGTCATGCAGGCAGAATAATACTGATTTCAATTTAAACTATAGATAAAAACTTGTCTTTTTCCCGCCATGCTTTGTTGTCGCCGGCAGGAATACACCAAGTATTCCCGCCGGCTGCCGCCTTGCCTGACGAAAAAAATCCCGCGTTTTTATTGCTATATTTCAAAATAAAATCAGTATAAAAAAATAAAGCGATAAAAGGTATTGCATTTTTATGCAATAACGTGTATAATAATACTTAATTTAGTTTGGGAGGGAATGCATTTTGATTAGGGCAGGTATTTTAGGCGCAACAGGTTATGTCGGCGCTGAACTGGTGCGGCTTTTGGCGGGGCATCCCGGGGTAGAAATAGAAATGCTGGTTTCGCAGAGCTTTGCGGGGCAAAAAATCAGCGATGTTTATCCCCATCTTGCCAAGGTTTCGGATACAGTATGTGAGGCATTGGATGCCCAAAAGGCCGCCGATGCCTGTGACGTTGTATTTACCGCGTTGCCGCATGGCGCGTCAAAGGATGTGATACCGCAGCTTTTTGACAAGGGACTGCGCATCATCGATATGAGCGGTGATTTCCGCTACAATGACGCAAGGGTTTATGCGCAGTGGTACGGACAGCCCCATTCGTCGCCGGAGCTTTTATCAGAGTCTGTGTACGGCCTGGCGGAGCTGCACCGTGATAAGATAAAAAATACCAGACTGATAGGCAACCCAGGCTGCTACACGACCTGCTCCATCCTAGGGCTTGTGCCGCTGGTAAAAAACGGCCTGATTGATCACAAAACAATCATAATCGATGCAAAGTCAGGCGTAACAGGAGCGGGCAGAGGCCTTGCACAGGACTATCACTTTTGTGAGTGCACCGAGAACACAAAAGCATATAAAATCGGAACCCACCGCCATACCTCCGAGATCGAGCAGGAGCTTTCGCTGCTGGCGGGTGCGGATATTGTACTTTCATTTACGCCTCACCTGATTCCGCAGAAGCGCGGCATACTTTCCACCATGTATGCAAGCCTCACGGCAGAGGTAACCACAGAGGAATTAATGGCGGTATACAGGCAGTTTTACAAGGATGAATATTTTGTGCGCATATGCGGCGCCGGCCTGCCTCAGACAAATCGCGTTGCAGGGTCCAACTTTATTGATATTGCTGTGGTGGCGGATGCGCGAACGGGGCGTGCGGTCGTGGTGGCGGCGCTGGACAATCTGATCAAGGGAGCCGCCGGTCAGGCCGTACAAAATATGAATCTGATGTTTGGTTTAGACGAAAAAACAGGGCTTTTGGCCCCGGGGCTCTATATATAGACTGTGATATTATTTTAGAGGCTATACAATTTAAGAAAAGCAAAAAAGAAAGGTGAAATGGATATGTTGGCTATGGAACAGCTTATTAAAAGAGCGGAGATTCTTGTGGAGGCTCTGCCGTATATTCAGCGGCTTGCCGAAAAAACCGTCGTCATCAAGTATGGCGGCAATGCCATGGTGAGTGAGGAGCTTAAAAGTTCTGTGATGGATGACATCACACTGCTCAAGTTTATCGGCTTGAATCCCATCCTTGTGCATGGGGGTGGTCCCGATATTTCCAAGGCCCTCGGCGTATACGGTGTCGAAAGCAAATTTGTCAACGGTCTGCGTGTAACGGATGAAGACACCATCAAGGTTGCCCAGATGGTGCTGGTCGGGGATACCAATAAGCAGATCGTGGCCGGCATTAACGCCAAGGGCGGAAAGGCTGTGGGAATCTGCGGCATTGACGGTAATTTGCTGGAATGTGAAAAGCTGTGCACAGAGGTGGACGGGGAAAAGGTCGATCTCGGCTTTGTCGGCGATGTCATAAAGGTCAATACCAACATGCTTCGTCTGCTGGCCGCGGATGAATACATACCGGTTGTGGCGCCCATCGGCACGGATAAAGACGGTCAGAGCTTTAATGTAAACGCAGATACGGTCGCAAGCGCGATCGCGTGCGCCATGAAAGCCGAAAAGCTCATATTATTGACGGATGTGGACGGTGTTAAGGATGCAGAAGGCAACATTATCTTTGAAGTCGACATTGAAGGCGTACGCGGGCTCATTAAAAGCGGCGTGATTTCGGGCGGGATGATCCCCAAGGTGCTTGGCTGTACCCACGCGATTGAAGAGGGTGTGAACCGTGTCCATATTATTGACGGCAGGATTCCGCATTGTATCCTGTTGGAGATATTTACCGACACGGGCATCGGAACCATGATCACAAGGTAGGTGCCAAAGAGGCTTTTGAGTCTGCCATCCGGGGACTTATACTGCTGCTAAATATCAAAGAACAGATCAATAAAACGACGGATTTTTTTCGTATGGCGCCCAAAAGGTTCCCGGCGATCATTTGTTTATTGCCGGCGGCCCTTTGACACAGCCAGACGGGAAAAAGACAAGTTTTATTTTATGATTTTATTTAGGAAAGGTACTAAAACACATCAGGCATTAAAAAAGGCGCAGCCCAAAAAGAGGCTTCGCCTTATATTTTACCCGTTAATCTGCGGTTTAATGTACGCTCAAACTAAAACACCCATATTGCAGCGTCACATCCGCATAAAAGCAGACATGCTTATCCATATCATCCACAAGCCGCTTGAGGCGGTCAAAACAGTCAATAAGATTTTGTTCAACTGAACCGTCGCCAATGCTGCCGCCGTCGTTAACGACGCGCAATACCGGATGGCTCCCAATTTTTTCCTCAATAATAGTCGTGATTCTTTCAATCTGCCCCCTTGATATCTCCAAAGTTTTCACTCCCCATCACATTTTGCATCTTTAAAATAATCTTTTGTTATTTTCTATATTTTACTGTAATACGACAAGAAATACAATATTTTTCGAGAAAAATCATGTAACAATACTTGTACATATATACTACATATAGCGCATAAATTAACTGTTATGCCATATGAACTGATGCGTTAACGATAAAGACACAAAATGCTTCCAGCTTACTTGTACTTTCACTACATTCATTCATAATCTTTGCACATAAGCGCACGGATATAACCGCGATCTTTGCTGGTAGAGTCGATATAGAAGCCCCTGCCATAGTAAAAACGCACCAGGTCTTTCACCTTTGAGCCTGTATGCAGTGAGATTTTGCGGACGCCCATTTCAAGCATTTTTATATCCACCAGATTCATCAATGATTTTCCTATTCCGTTGTTCTGGGCGTTAAGTCTGACGCCAAAACGGCTGAGATATGCCGTTTTATCTGCCATATTGACTTCTACGCGCACGCTCCCCACCGGCACGTTGTCTAAAAACGCTACTAAAACAAGCTTTGTGTCAATATCATGCCTAATATCGTCTTCTGTCTCGCACAAAGCCGCAACAGAGTCTATGCCCGCCATCTGGGCATATTTCTTAAACGCCTCGGAAGTAATCTGCTCAATTGCCTTAATATCGTCATAGGTTGCGCAGCGCACCTCAAATCCCAATTTATCCATATGCTATAATACGCCTCCGATTTATAAAATATGTCAGTTTTCTTCATGATATGTGAAAAAAATATACCTCATGCTTTCCTGTATTCTCCCGTGGGCCTCATACACCGCCCATCAGCGTCGCCATAACAGCCTTCTGGGCGTGCAGACGGTTTTCGGACTCGTCAAAAATGACAGAGTGAGGGCCGTCTATGATTTCTTCGGTCACTTCAAGACCGCGATAAGCCGGAAGACAGTGCAGGAAGATAGCGTCTGCATCCGCCAGGGCAAACAGAGAGGCGTTTACCTGATAAGGCGCAAATATTTTCAGGCGCGCCTGCTTTTCCGCTTCCTGACCCATGCTTACCCAGGTGTCGGCGTAGACCGCATCAGCACCCTTGATGGCCTCGCAAGGATCATTGGTAATTACAACCGTGCTTGAGCTTAATTTGGCCGCCTCTTTTGCCTGCTCCACAATTTCATCGTCGCACGCATATCCTTTGGGAGTCGCTACCGAAATGTCCATTCCTACTTTAGCGCAGCCGTGCAGCAGAGAATGCGCCATGTTGTTCCCGTCGCCCAAATAGGCCAGCTTGAGTCCGGACAGTCTGCCCTTGTGCTCATAAATTGTCTGCAAGTCCGCCAGCACCTGACAAGGGTGCAGCAAATCCGTCAGCCCGTTGATCACCGGGACGGAAGCATATTTTGCAAGATCTAAAACGTCCTGATGAGCAAAGGTCCGGATCATGATCCCGTCTACAAAGCGGGACAGTACGTTCGCTGTATCATAAATCGTTTCACCGCGGCCAAGCTGAATGTCGGCAGCGCTCAAAAACAGCGGATACCCGCCCAGATGAACCATGCCGACCTCAAACGACACCCTTGTGCGCGTTGAGGATTTTGTAAAAATCATGCCGAGCGTTTTTCCTTTTAACAGCTGATGGCTGGTCCCTGCTTTGAGCTTTGCCTTCAGATCAATCGCCAGGTCAAGCAGCGCTTCTATCTGCTCTCGGCTGTAGTCCTGTAAGCTTATAAAATCCTTCATAATTAACATCCTCCCATAACGTACGCTATTGCATTTCCACTACCTTGACGAGTGTATCTGTAAAAGCATCAATATCCGCTTCTTTTATAATCAAGGGCGGCAGGATACGCAGCGTATCCCCGACACGTCCGGTGAGGATACCTGCCTTAAACAGTTCGCTTTGGATGCCGCTTGCAAAGCCTCCCCCAAAATCCACACCGATCATGAGGCCAATGCAGCGCACCTCTGTAATAACAGGGAACCTTTCTTTCAACCCATTTAATTTATTCTTGAAATAATCGCCCATCTGCGCGGCGTGCCCTACCAGCCGCTCTCGCCCGACGATATCCAATACCGCAAGGCCGGCGGCGCAGCTAAACGGATTGCCGCCGAAGGTGGAGCCGTGATCTCCCGGCTCAAAAGCGGCTGCCACCGCGTCCTTTGCACATATGGCGCCGATGGGAATGCCGCCGCCCAACGCCTTGGCAAGTGTGAAAATGTCGGGTGTTATGCCATAGTGCTCATAACCAAACATTTTCCCTGTGCGGGCGATACCTGTCTGCACTTCGTCGGCAATAAGCAAAATCTCTTTTTCATCGCACCATTTGCGCAAGGTCATAACATATTCAGCGTCGCAAGGGTGAACGCCGCTTTCACCCTGAATCATCTCAAGCATAATTGCGGCGGTGTTTGGGGTTATGGCGTTTTGCAGCGCGTCTGAATCATTGATGGGAACATGGACAAAGCCTGGCGTCAACGGTTTGTATGGCTTTTGGTATTTAGGCTGGCCTGTGGCGGCGACGGTTGCGAGTGTCCGGCCGTGAAACGAGTTGACCAGGGTGATGATTTCGTTTTTATGCGCCTGCCCTTTTTTGTAAAAATAGATTTTAGCAAGCTTGATTGCGCCTTCATTTGCCTCCGCACCCGAATTGGCAAAGAAAACTTTGTCCGCACATGAGCTTTCGCAAAGCATTTTTGCAAGCCTTGTCTGTGGCTCGGTATAATACAGATTAGAGGTGTGCAAAAGTTTGCCCGCCTGCTCACGCAATGCCGCCACAAAATCCTTATGCGCATGCCCCAACAGGTTGACAGCGATACCTGCAAAAAAATCGCGGAATTCTCTGCCGTCGTGCGTGTAGAGATTTATGCCTTCGCCGTGTGTAAAAACAGCGGGCAGACGCGTGCCAAAGGTATTCATATAATATTTTTTATCCATTTCCATGATTTCGGACAGCATATCCTCACCCTTTTCTATGTTATAGAATTTGATATAGACTTACCCCAAGACGGGTTATCAGGCGGTATAACAAAATATCCGCCACAAGCCGGGTATAATAATTATACAACTATATGAATAAAAATACAATATCTATATGAATAAAAAATCAAAAATTTAAAAATAATAAAGGCAAGAGCAAAGTAGAACACAGGCGTTAACAACATAAGGAGGCTTTTAGCATGGCGAAAAATAAAAAGCAGGAAAACCCATTGAGGGATCAGACCACGCAGTACGGCGAGTTTATTTCATCGTTTGATAACTGGACACTGCCCCAGAAACAAAAGAAGAAGGCCGAAAAACTGGAGGAGAAAATAGGCAAATAAACACCTTGGCCTTGCCTATACGTCAGAGCCAATACGACGGTCACAGCCAGAGCCGTTTTGTGGGGACAAAAAACCAAAAAGCTGTGTTTTGCGTGTGTGCGCAAACACAGCTTTTGCAGTAACGCTTATGCTACTGTATATCCTTGCACAAATACGCTATATCTCCGCTTTGATGGTTTCCATGATATAATCCGCAAATTGTGCGCCTGTTGCGCCGGTGTCGCGGCCGGTAAGCACCAGCTTCCTTTCGTGATACATGCACTTGTCGAGCGCACGCTCCAGCATATCGGCCTTATCCTGATATCCGATATGGCTTAAAAGCAGCACAGCGGCGCGTATGATACTGCACGGGTCTGCGTAGTCTGCGCGGCCTTCCTCCACCATTCTGGGCGCGCTTCCGTGTATCGCTTCAAACATCGCATAGCGCTTGCCGATGTTGGCGCTTCCTGCGGTACCTACGCCGCCCTGGAATTCCGCTGCCTCGTCGGTGAGGATATCGCCGTACAGGTTAGGCAGGACGAGCACCTGAAACTGGGTTCTGCGCTTTTTGTCTATGAGCTTTGCGGTCATGATATCAATATACCAGTCGTCAAGTTCGACGCCCGGATAGTCTTTCGCCACCTGCTGGCAGATATTTAAGAACTTGCCGTCGGTGGTTTTTACTACATTTGCCTTGGTGACGGCAGTCACCCTTGTTTTACCGTTCTTTTTTGCATAATCAAACGCCGCCCGCGCAATTCTTTCACTGCCCCCGGTAGTGGTCACGCAAAAGTCAATCGCAATATCGTCGTTAACATGGATGCCCTGACTGCCGAGCGCATAAGAGCCCTCGGTGTTTTCGCGGAAGAAAATCCAGTCGATTCCTTCTTCGGCCACCTTAACAGGGCGAACATTGGCAAACAGGTCAAGCTCTTTTCTCATGGCTACGTTCGCGCTTTCAATGTTGGGCCAGCCGTCGCCGGCGCGCGGGGTGGTTGTGGGCCCCTTTAAGATCACATGGCACTGCTTAAGCTCCGCCAAAACGTCGTCGGGGATCGCTTTTCCGGCCTGTGCGCGGTTTTCAATAGTGAGCCCATCTATTACTTTAAATTCAACTTTCCCGGAATGCACCTCGTTTTCAAGCAAAAATTCCAGTATCCTGTGCGCGTGCGCTGTAATGAACGGCCCGATCCCGTCGCCGCCGCATACCCCGATCACGATTTTGTCCAGTTTACCAAAATCCAAAAATTCGCGCTCCGACTTCATGCGTTCCACTCTTTCAAGCTGACCGCGGATGAGAGCGGCAAATTTTTCGGCAGCGTTTGTGTATATATCAGACATGTTAATTTCCTCCTCCAGCATTCTCTTTTGTGTAGTTGATCAAGCCGCCGGCAAGTATCATAGCCTTCTGGCGCGGCGAAAGCGATATGCTCACGGTAAATTCTTTGCCGGTTGTCGCATTTTTCACTGTAATAACATCGGATTCCTTGACCTGGCGGCGGGCATCGTCTATGACGAGCTCGTCGAATTTACCGATGTCGTCGTAGTCGGCCGCATTGACAAAGGTCATGGGCAGAATGCCGGAATTCACAAGGTTAGCCGCGTGGATTCTGGCAAAGCTCTTGGCGATCACGCCCTTCACGCCGAGATACAAAGGCGCAAGCGCGGCATGCTCACGCGACGAGCCCTGACCGTAGTTGTTGCCGCCAATGATAAAGCCGCCCTGATGACACTTCGCATGTTTCGGAAAATCGGGGTCACACGGCACAAGGCAGAATTCCGACAGATACGGCACATTGGAGCGGTAAGGCAAAAGCTTTGCGTTAGACGGCATGATGTGGTCGGTGGTGATATTGTCGCTCACCTTGATCAGCGCTTTGCCCGATACGGTGTTGGCCAAAGCCTTGCCCACAGGGAAGGGTTTGATGTTGGGGCCGCGTACGACCTGCACCTGCGCACCGTTTTCGGCAGGCGCAACAATTAAGTTATCGTTAATTAAAAATTGTTTGGGTTGGGTAACAGCCGGCGCACCGCCAAGGGTGCGGGGATCTGTCAGTATGCCTGTGATGGCGCTTGCCGCCGCCACTTCGGGGCTGACAAGGTACACCTGTGCTGAAACGGTGCCGCTGCGGCCCTCGAAATTGCGGTTGAAGGTCCTAAGCGATACCGCATCGGTTTTGGGCGACTGCCCCATGCCGATACACGGCCCGCACGCTGATTCCAAAATCCTTGCGCCTGCGTCCACCATGTCGGCCAGCGCGCCGTTTTGGGACAGCATGGTAAGCACCTGCTTGGAGCCCGGCGATATGACAAAGCTCACATCGGTGGCCACTGTTTTGCCCTTCAGTATGGCAGCCACCTTCATCATGTCCATATACGACGAGTTGGTGCAGGAGCCGATTGCTACCTGGTCAACCTTGATGGGGCCGATATTTTCAATGGTATCCACGTTGTCGGGGCTGTGCGGCTTAGCCGCCATGGGCGCAAGGCCTGATAAGTCTATGGTGATTTCTTCGTCATACTGCGCGTCCGTATCGGGGCCAAGCTCTTTCCAGTCTGCTTCCCTGCCCTGTGCGCGCATAAACTCGCGCGTGATTTCATCGCTGGGGAAGATAGAGGTGGTAGCGCCCAGTTCGGCGCCCATATTGGTAATGGTGGCACGCTCAGGCACTGTCAGGCCTGCAAGCGCGTCGCCTGCGTACTCTATGATCTTGCCCACGCCGCCCTTAACGCTTAAGATACGCAAAACCTCAAGGATAATATCTTTTGCCGCCACCCATGCCGGCAGCTGTCCTGTCAAATTTATGCGGCACACCTTGGGCATCATAATGTGATACGCGCCGCCGCCCATCGCCACTGCCACATCCAAGCCGCCCGCGCCGATTGCAAGCATGCCAATGCCGCCGCCTGTGGGGGTGTGGCTGTCCGAGCCTAAAAGGGTCATGCCGGGAACACCGAAGCGCTCCAAATGCACCTGATGGCAGATGCCGTTGCCCGGCTTGGAAAAATAGATACCGTATTTAGAAGCTACAGTCTGTATGTATTTGTGGTCGTCGGCGTTTTCAAAACCCGACTGCAGCGTGTTGTGGTCGATATATGCAACCGATTTTTTCGTTTTGACACGGTCAATGCCCATTGCCTCAAACTGCAGGTATGCCATGGTTCCTGTGGAATCCTGGGTGAGGGTCTGGTCTATGCGGACGGATATCTCGCTTCCGGCTTTGAACTCGCCCGAAACCAAATGTGCCTTTATAATCTTTTGTGCAAGGTTTAAACCCAACGTGTTCACTCCTTTAAGGTTTTGGATAAATAATATTTTGCCTTTTGAACAAAAAACTATCCTTTATATTGTACACAATTGTCAAAGGATTGTCAAATGGTTTGAAGGTATTTTTTTACGCAAATCAGCACATGCTACAAACAAAAACGATAAGGAGAATCCTATGGCTTGGTATACGGATTACAGGCTGACCCCGGACGGCGACGGGTATGTGTTGGAAATTTATTTGGACATGCATTCCACAGAATTTTCGGGCGAGTATATGGGCAGCCCGGAAGAAAACCCTGTAACGCTTGACAAGCTGATCAAAAAGCTGGCCGGCGAAAAATTCAAGGATGTAAAAATCAATACCGTTAAGCTGATGGTGGGAGCGGTGCTTGTAGCAAGCGTGCCGTTTGTTGCCAATTTTGCGGCAACGCCTGTCGAAGCTGCGGCCTCTTCTGTAACGGCGCTGAATACCACGGGCATTGTCACAGCAAGCAAATTGAACGTGCGCACAGGCCCGTCCACAGGCTATTCGGTCATGCATGTGCTGTGGAAGGGCAACCAGATCAAAGTGATAGGCGAGGCGAGCGGCTGGTATCAGATCAAGCTGTCCGACGGCAGGGTTGGTTGGGTGAGCAAGATGTATCTGCAGCTTGCGTCGTCAAGACAGCAGAAAATAAATACGGTGATTGCTACGGCAAAATCCCTGCTTGGAACACCTTATGTGTGGGGAGGAGAATCCCTGGCGGAAGGGGGATTTGATTGCTCCGGCCTTACACAATACACATTTAAACAGGCGGGCTTTGCACTGAGCCGCACCTCCGCCGAGCAGGCAAAGCAGGGGACGGCTGTTTCCAGAGCTAATATTCAGGCTGGGGATCTTGTATTTTACGATATTACAGGAAGCGGCGGTGTCAATCATGTGGGCATTTATATCGGCAGCGGTATCATGATCCACAGTCCCAAGGCAGGCGATGTTGTCAAGAGCACAAGCATCACCACGTCATATTGGGAGAGCCGTTTTATGGGTGCGCGCAGAATGTTTTAAACGCGGAAGCCGGCCAAAATCAGTGCTTTACTTTTCCCAGTGTTTATGCTATGATTAACAGTTGAAAAGGCAGAAATTATATATGGGAGAAATGATTATGAATAATGGTAAATTTTTCACTTCTGCAGTGGCTTCTATGCAAGCTTCCGCAATCAGGGAGATTTTTAAACTGGTAGGGCAGAAGGACATTATTTCATTTGCGGCAGGCATCCCCGCACCCGAGCTGTTCCCTTCAAAGGAATGGGCCCGTATTGCCGAGGAAATGCTTACCCAAAAGCCCGCAAGTGCGCTGATATACGGCGTAACGGAAGGCTACTGGCCGCTGCGTGAGCTGACGAAGCAGCGGATGGTTCATGCGGGTGTTTGTTCACCGGATGATGATTTGGTGATCACCACAGGCGCGCAGCAGGCGATAGACCTTGCGGCAAAGGTGCTTTTGGAAGCGGGCGACGGCGTCATTGTTGAAAAACCCAGCTTTATCGGCTCTCTCAACTCCTTCCGCTCATATGGCGCACAGCTTTTTGACGTGGCGCTGGAGCCGGACGGCATGGACCTTGCGCAGGCAGAAGAGATTTTAAAAACGCAGAAAATAAAGCTGATTTACACCATACCAACCTTCCAAAACCCGGCCGGGCTTACCATGTCGCTGCAAAAGCGCAAGGACTTGCTTGCGCTTGCCCAAAAATATGACGCGCTTATTTTGGAGGACAACCCCTACGGTGAGCTTCGGTTCAAGGGCGAGGTGGTGCCCGCCATCAAGTCTATGGACACCGAAGGCCGCGTGATCTATGCGGGCACCTATTCAAAGACCCTGGCGCCGGGGATCCGCGTGGGCTGGTGTGTGGCCGATAAGGAAATCATAGACAGGATTGTGGTGGTAAAGCAGGTAAATGACGTGCATACGCCTGTGCTCAACCAGATGATGGTATATGAATACATCACCAGGCACGACTTTGAAGGGCATATTGCCGAGTGCGCACAGGTGTATGGTGAAAGATGCGCGCTTATGCTGTCGTGCATGGCCGAGCATTTCCCGGATGAATGTACATACACAAAGCCGGAGGGCGGCATTTTTATTCTGTGTACCATGCCGGAGGGCGTAGATACCAAAAACATGCTGCTTAAGGCTGTGGAAAAAAAGGTCGCGTATGTGCCCGGCAACACCTTTATGGTGGATATCGACGCACCGTCTAATATATTCCGCTTAAACTTCTCGGTCACAACGCCTGAGCAGATTACGACGGGCGTTGCCATCCTGGGAGAAGTGCTTAAGGCAAATGTGTGACCGGATGAATGCGCGTGAAAGGCGCTAAAAACATTTTTAGTCTGGAGTTGAACCGATCCATGGAACAGTTGGAAAAAAAGATTATTTTTTCGGGTATTCAGCCGTCGGGCTGCATCACCTTGGGAAATTATCTTGGCGCAATCAAAAACTGGGTAGCCCTTCAGGATGATTACCGCTGCTTGTATTCGGTGGTGGATATGCATGCCATTACGGTGCGTCAGGACCCTAAACAGCTTAGACAGCGGTGCCTGGAGTTTTTGTGCCTGCTTTTGGCATGCGGCCTGGACCCGGACAAGAATCTGCTGTTTTTCCAGTCGCATGTTCCCACTCACGCAGAGCTTGCCTGGGTGCTCAACTGCTTTACCTATATGGGCGAGCTTGGGCGTATGACACAGTTTAAGGACAAGTCGGCAAAGCATGCCGATAATATAAACGTAGGTTTGTTTACATATCCCGCCCTGATGGCGGCTGATATTTTGCTGTATCAGGCCGATCTGGTGCCGGTGGGCGGCGATCAAAAGCAGCATGTGGAGCTGACGCGTGATATCGCCGTGCGCTTCAACAGCCTGTTTGGCGAAACCTTTAAGGTGCCTGAGCCGTACATTCCCAAGGTCGGCGCAAGGATCATGAGCCTTGCGGAGCCCACCAAAAAAATGTCTAAGTCGGACGACAACCCAAAGGCGTATATTTCGCTGTTAGACGATTTTAACGTGATAGCCAAAAAAATCAAAAGTGCGGTCACCGACTCAGACGGGCGTGTTTGCCGCGGCGAAGGCAAGGAAGGGATAGACAATCTTTTAAATATTTATTCCGTCACGTCGGGAGAAAGCATAGCGTCGCTGGAGGCGCGCTTTGAAGGACGCGGATACGGTGAGTTCAAGGCAGAGGTGGCCCAAGCCGTGGTGGAGTGCATACGGCCCATACGCCGGCGGTTTGACGACTATATGAATGATAAGGCGTATATTGAAAGCGTCTATAAAAAAGGTGCCGAGACGGCGCTTAAAATATCCCAGCGCACACTGGACAAGGTGCATAAAAAGCTCGGATATGTGGCGCGGGCAAAATAAAGCTTGCCAAGGCCGGGATATTAATGAGGGGTGGGTGTGCCGTGACTATACAATCGGTTATGATGCTTGCGTTTGCCGTAGCGTTCGTTTTTTCCTTTTCTTTTGTGCCTGTGGCAAAAATGATTGCGGAAAAAATAGGCGCGATTGACATACCCAAAGACAACCGGCGTATGCATAAAAATTCTTTGCCGCGTTTGGGTGGCTTTGCGATTTTTTTGGGATTTTTAATCAGCATTTTATGCTTTGCCGAGCTGACGCGCGAGTTGTTTGCGTTTTTGCTGGGCGCTGTTATTATTGTGGTTTTAGGCATATTTGACGACAGTCGCGGTCTTGGCGCAAAGCTCAAATTTTATGTGCAGATCGTTGCGGCGCTGCTCGTCATTTATCTTGGCGATATCAAAATCGACATCTTCACAAACCCAAATATTTTTTCCGACCGGACTTTTCTGGATTTAAGCGACTGGGTCGCAATTCCCTGCACGGTGCTGTGGATTGTGGCGATTACCAACGCCGTGAATCTTATCGACGGGCTTGACGGGCTTGCGGCGGGTGTTTCGGCAATCGCTTCGGTCTCGCTTGTATTCGTCTCAATGCTTGTGGGACAAGCCGATATTGCGCTGATCGCCGTAGCTATAGCGGGCTCATGCTTTGGCTTTTTGCCGTTTAACTTTAATCCCGCTAAAATTATCATGGGCGATACAGGCTCAACGTTTTTAGGCTTTACGCTTGCGGTGCTTTCCATACAGGGCGGCTTTAAGAGCTATGCGGTGATTTCATTTGCCGTGCCGCTGCTCATTTTGGGGCTGCCCCTTTTCGATACTTCGTTTGCCATCCTGCGCCGCCTGCTCAGCGGCAAGGGCATTATGACGGCCGACAGAGGTCACATTCACCACAGGTTGGTGGATATGGGCTTTTCACAGAAGCAGAGCGTATTTATCCTGTATTCCATGAGCGGCGTTTTGGGCATTACCGCGGTGGTATTGGCGGGCAGCGGCGCGCTTCGCGCGCTGCTGCTGCTTATTTGTGTGCTCATCTTTGTATTTGCCGGCAGCTTCCTGACAAGAAACGGCATGAGCCTCGGGGCCGGCAATGCGCCCAAGGCGGACAACAGCGACGCAATGGATGCCATTCAAATTACCTTTGAGGACATAGCACCGGATGAGGCTGACGGAAAATAGCGACAGGGTATGCAGCGGTTTTTCAGATAGTTTCTCATGTTAAAAACAGATTTTATTTGACAGGCAATTATGCTGACACGGGTTGTCGGGCATGTGGCTAAAGCCTGCCCGCTAAATTATCTCGAAACGGAGCGGTAGGAAATGAATAGGAAGATAAAGGCAATGACGGTCTTCGGCACCCGGCCGGAGGCGATAAAAATGGCGCCTCTGGCACTTGAGCTAAAGCGTTGCCCTGATATAGAAGCTACGGTGTGCGTTACTGCGCAGCATCGGGAAATGCTTGACCAGGTACTTACCATGTTTGACATAAAACCGGATTATGATCTGGATATCATGAAGGAACGCCAGACGCTTGTCGGTATCACGACACGCGTGCTGGAGGGGCTCGATGAAGTGATCAAGCAAGCCCGTCCCGATGTGGTTTTGGTGCATGGCGACACTACGACTACTTTTGCGGGTGCGCTGGCGGCGTTCTACAATCAGGTGAAGGTGGGGCACGTGGAGGCGGGACTTCGCACCTACGACAAATACTCGCCGTATCCGGAGGAGATCAACCGCTGCTTGACGAGCGTCATGACGGATTTTCATTTTGCTCCCACAGCGCAAAACAGGCAAAGCCTTATCAGGGAAAATATCGACCCTTCAAAAATATATGTGACAGGAAACACCGTGATAGACGCGCTTGCGCGTACGGTGCAGCGTGATTACCGCTTTGCCGACGAAAGTCTTGCGGCTACTGACTTTGACTCGAAAAAGGTGATATTGGTAACGGCACACCGCCGCGAAAACCTTGGCGAGCCCCTGAAAAATATATGCACGGCGTTGCGCCATATCGTGGAGCGCTATCCCGACACACATATCGTATATCCTGTACATTTAAATCCTGCCGTGCGCGAGGTGGCCTTTGAGATTTTAGGCGGCACAGAACGGGTGTCGCTGATTGACCCTGTGGGCGCCGACGATCTGCACAATGCTATGGCCAGGTGCTATATGGTCATGACCGATTCGGGTGGGCTGCAGGAGGAGGCGCCCTCGCTTGCCAAACCGGTGATAGTGCTTCGCAACGAGACTGAACGTCCCGAGGCTGTGGCTGCCGGTACTGTAAAGGTGGCTGGCGTAAAGAAGGATGATATCATTGCGCTTGCCAAAGAGCTGATCGAGGATAAAGCAAAGTACGATGAAATGGCGAAAGCGGCTAATCCTTATGGCGATGGACATGCGTCTGGAAGAATTGTGGAGGCGCTGCGCTATGAATTTGGTAAATGTGCGCAAAGGCCGTGCGACTTTTATTCAGAAGATTAGTAGTATAACTGCATATGGGCCTGATAGTCTGTATCAGATAATAGCACAAGCGCAGGATAGCGGAGGCAAACGGTTTTGGGCTTCTGCCGTCCCGATTTGAGGAGAAATTATGCCTGAAAAATTGATGATAGTGGATGGCAACAGCATTGTAAACCGCGCGTTTTATGGCATCAGAATGCTGACAAATAAGGATAATGTCCCGACCAATGCTGTTTATGGCTTTCTAAACATCTTTTTAAAATATATTGACGAGCTTGCGCCCGACTATGTCTGCGTGGCGTTTGATTTAGCCGGGCCTACCTTCCGGCATAAGCAGTTTGAGCAGTATAAAGCCCACCGCAAGGGTATGCCCGATGAGCTGGCGGTACAGATGCCGCTGCTGTTTGGGGTTCTTTCCGCCATGAACGTTGCCATGCTACAGTTGGAAGGCTACGAAGCCGACGATATCATCGGCACTGTGGCAGGACTGTGCGAACAGGCAGGCACACAGTGCGCTATTATCACAGGTGACAAGGACGATTTGCAACTTGCAAGTGAAAGCACCAGAATCTATCTGACTACTACCAGCCGCGGCCTGACCCAGACCGACATCTACGACGCGACGGCTGTAGAAGCCAAATACGGCGTTACGCCAGCGCAGTTTATAGATGTGAAGGCGCTGATGGGCGATTCATCCGACAACATCCCGGGCGTGGCGGGCATAGGCGAAAAAACGGCCCTGGCGCTGATTGCCCAAAGCAAAAGCATAGAGGCCCTTTATGAGAATCTGAATGCCTGCGGCGCAAAGGGAGCGGCACTTAAAAAGCTTGAGGACGGCAGGGAAATGGCCTTTTTATCCAAACAGCTTGCCACCATTGACAGAAATGTGCCCATAGATTTTACGTTTGACAGCGTCCGCCGCCGCGATTATAACGCATCACAGCTTTACGGAGTACTCAGTGAGCTGGGCTTCAAGAGCATCCTACAGCGGCTTTCGCTTACGCAAGATCAGCTTGAGCCGGCAGCGCCGGCGCAGCCTTGCACAGATATGCTTGACGCCAAAGCGTACGCGCTGGTTCAAAACGCAGAAGAGCTGAGCGCTCTGGCCGAAAGGCTCAGAGCGGCAGGCGCTTTTTTCTACCGCATATACAGCTATGGCGGCCAGCTTGCGGGGGTATCGGCATCGGCAGGCGGAAGCGCAGCATTTGTTCCGGCAGGACTGGCGCTTTGCCAGCAAACCATTTTAGAGATTTTAGGGCCTTTGTTTGCCGATAAAAATATAAAAAAGACAGGTCATGCCTGCAAGGACGATGTGGTGCTTTTAAACGGCTACGGAATCCGGTTTGAAGGGCTGGCGTTCGATACTGCGATAGGCGCTTATATCCTAGAGCCGTCACGCACCGGCTATGCGCTTTGCGAGCTGGCTTCCTTAATGCCCGGCATTGCCTTAGACGACGGCGCACAGCTTTTGGGCAGGGGTGCAAAGCTTGTCAGCATTGCCGATATCGACGCGCAGACAGCGACACGGTTTGCGTGCCGCGAGGCGCTTTGTTTGGAGCCGCTTAAAGAAACCATCGAAAAAGCGTTAAAAGATAACGAGCAGGAATACCTGTATTACGAGGTGGAGCTTCCTCTTGTCACAGTGCTTGCCGATATGCAGATCGCAGGGATTGCTGTGGACCGTGAAAGCCTTACGGTTTTCGGCGCCAAGCTTTCTGCGCGTATTGACGCGCTTAGCGCGCAGGTCTATGAGATGGTGGGTTACACGTTTAACATCAATTCCACCAAACAGCTTGGCGAGGCGTTGTTTGGCAAGCTGGGGCTGCCGGTTGTCAAAAAGACCAAAACAGGTTACTCCACCGACTCGGAGGTGCTTGAAAAGCTAAAGGGCAAGCATTCTGTTATTGATCTTTTGAGCGAATACAGGCTGGTGAGCAAAATCAAATCCACCTATGCCGACGGCCTTTTGGCGGTAATCAACCCCGCTACAGGGCGCATACATTCAAGCTTTAACCAAACGGTGACCGTGACGGGGCGTATTTCTTCCACAGAGCCGAATATGCAAAATATCCCTGTACGTCACGAGCTTGGCCGGGAGATACGGCGTATGTTTGTGGCGGGCACAGACGACTATTGCCTTGCGGATGCCGATTACTCCCAGATTGAGCTGCGCCTGCTTGCCCACATTTCCGGTGACGCCGCTATGCACCGTGCTTTTTTGGATAATGACGACGTTCATGCCATTACAGCCTCGCAAGTGCTTCACATACCGCTAAAGGATGTAACGCCGCGGCAGAGAAATGCGGCCAAGGCAGTGAATTTCGGCATTGTGTACGGCATAGGTGAATTCAGCCTTTCCCAGGACCTTGGCATTTCGGTCAGCGAGGCCCGCCGTTATATCGACAGTTATCTGGGACATTACAGCGG
>JAKJBW010000023.1 GCA_022706785.1 Bacillota bacterium | reverse complement strand
GCGTCAGGCATATAGACAACACCGAAGCTGCCGTCTGACGCTTTGGCCGCAGACGCGTATGTGTTTGCGCTTCCATACCCTACGGTAAGCATGGTGTGACCGCTGTCGGGCACCAGCTTTTGCCACTGGCGCGTCGCCAGCACATCCAGCATAAGCCCGTAATCTTGTACGCCCGGGGCATCGGTATAGCTCATAACATCTGAATCCATGGGCCAGATATCCATATGCCCATAGCCTACCCCAAAGCTGCCGGACAGCATTCCCCAGCCGGTCGCCTTGCGGATATCATACGGAATTACCGCAACGCCTTCGGTAGTGTTTGCCTCATAGCAGGGCTCCACAAAGAATGTGGGCTTTGTACCGTGATTATTGTAATCGTCAAGCGCTTGGCTGTAAGCATACTGACAAACAGGTGCTTTCGCCGAGAAGGACTGGTACATGTTGAAATCCATCCAAGTTTCATTCTGTAAAAAATCCGAGGTCGAATGCTGCCAGTTGATATGGTATGTATGCAGCTTGGGCTTGATAGTGTCATACTGCTTTATTCCTGCCGCCATAGCCGAATATATTGTTTTGGAAGCATTCATATTTGCCGCGTCATTACCATTTGCATCTCCGCCGTGAACCCAAATGATATTGTCTTTGTTCTTATAGCGGTTGCCTAAGAACTGCCCAATCGAAGTGGCATTGGTAGTGGTGAGATAGTCTTTATATAGTCCCTGCCAATTGATATGGTTTAAGAAAACCAACAGGCCTCTGGATGCACACTTATTAATAATGGTATCCAAATTGCTGAAATAAGCCGTATTGGGTGAACTCAGGTTGGGTGGATTACCAAACGGATACTGGCCAAGATCGTTGGCCTGCTCTGGATTCCACTCGCTACCTACAACTAAGATGGAATTGAACCCTTTTGCTACACGATCATCAAGATAGTCATCCACATACGCGGCGTTGGCATTAGCCCCACCAAGGTTCCATGCCGTATCCATCTTGATAAGGAACGGGACGCCATTCCAATCCGTCAGATATCTGCCGTTTGCGCTCACCTTGAGCGGGAATACCGGGTCTGCGCTGACTTTAGTCTCCAGCTTGGGTGTAAAGCTAAAGCCGAGTGCCGATAGCAGCATTGCTATCATGATGCTGATTGCCAAAAACCTTTTTTTCATAAAGTGACTCCTCCTTTTTTTTTGAGGCAGCAAATATAACGTCATTTGCCTCCCTGTGATGCGGCCTTAAAAACAACATAGATGCGGACTGTCCGGTAACAAAGCTGAATTCAAGCGAATATGCGGCCAGCCCGCAAACGGTGTGGCCATACCGGAGGGCGCTTAACGGGCAGACTGCATATAACGCATGGTATTAAAGTGATTAAAAAAGTGTTCTCTAGGGCGTGATTTTTTCGCGGATTTCGCATCGGCAGTGAAGAAAATAATCTTTGGTATTAGCCTGTAGTGGCAAGCAGAAAGAAACGGCAAGCTTGGGAAAATCCCTGTTTTGAGCGCAAAAAAACAGCTCCTTGCCTGAAGAGAATCGGTCTGCAGGTATCATAGCTGTCTGTATTCTGAGCAAATATACAAGCGGATTTTTATATGTTCCCTAAAGCTGTCAAATATAAAATCCTTCTTTGCAGCGCATAACTGCAAAGAAGGATCGGTATATGTTATTAGTTCTGAACGATAACAACAGTCTGATTGGCGTCGTCCCAGTCGACCTTGGCACCGAACGCCTCAGTGATGGCGCGTACCGGAACCATTGTGCGGTCGTTCTCTACAATAGCGGGCACATCAAGCGGTATCTGCGCAGGCTTGCTGCCGACGTTCTTGAACAAAACATTATTATCAATCTGAACGGCAACCACAAGGTCATCCTTGCTTGCCCAAACAGTCTGTGTCTCGCCTTCCCATGTGATCTCGGCGCCCATAGCCTCAAAAATAGCGCGCATAGGAACCAGCACACGGTCAGACCGCATGATGGGCGTCTGGTCGGCAAAATTGATCGGCGTTCCGTTTAAGGTCACCGTAATCACCTTTGACGCTGCATCCTCGGCAAATACCGTGGTCATTGACGCAAAAACAGACAGCACCAGTACAGCCGCTATCAGCAAAGACAATATTTTTTTCATCCTTTGTTCCTCCTCAAGCCTCTATGATAGTATCATTATACATGAATAAAATTTAAAAAGCAACCCTTTTTTGCGATATTTTAGACAAATTGCCCACCCGTTATGTTTGTGCGGGGCTTTCATGCAATGCCTTTTAAGGGGGATATTTTCCTTGATATAGCTTTTGCGCGCAAAGCCTGGCAAGTTTATCGGCAAAATTTATTGTAATCTTTAATACTATGGTGTATAATATTTTAAACGTTTTAACAGTTTACCATAGGAGGATTCATTATGCAGCAATTTGAAGGCCAGCCCGTCTCCGAGCTTGTGGCCATACGGCGCGACAAGCTTGCCGAGCTTCGTCAGGGCGGCGCGGATCCCTTTGCCGTCACAACCTACGGCGTCACCCACCATTCCGCGCAGATCCTGCAGGACTTTGAAAACCTGGAGGACAGCGAGGTGCGTATAGCCGGAAGGCTTATGTCCAAACGCGGTATGGGCAAGGTTTTGTTCTGCGACCTTTCTGACCGCGACGGCAAGATACAGCTCTTCATCAAGCAGGACGTGGTGGGCGAGGCGGATTATTCCGTGATCAAAAAATATGATATCGGCGATATTGTAGGCGCAGAGGGCACTGTTTTCAAAACCAAAACCGGGGAAGTGAGCGTGAGGGCAGCCAAAGTCACGCTGCTTGCAAAATCCATGCTCCCGCTGCCCGAAAAGTTCCACGGCCTCACCGACACCGACCTGCGCTACCGCCAAAGGTATCTTGACCTTATTGTCAATCCCGATGTGAAAAAGACCTTCGTTACCCGCTCAAGGATAATAACCGCCATTCGCGCATTCCTGGACGCGCGCGGCTACCTTGAGGTGGATACCCCCATGCTGGGTACCATTGCCGGCGGCGCGGCGGCGCGCCCCTTTATCACCCACCACAACACGCTTGATATGGACATGTACCTGCGCATAGCGACCGAGCTGCATTTGAAGCGGCTTATCGTGGGCGGCATGGAAAAGGTGTATGAGATGGGACGCATATTCCGAAACGAGGGCATGAGCATCAAGCACAACCCCGAATTCACCACCATTGAGCTCTACGAAGCCTTTACCGACTACAACGGTATGATGAACTTAACGGAGCAGCTTATTGCTTCGGTAGCCCGCGATGTGCTGGGCACCATGAAGATAGCCTACCAGGGCGAGGAGATCGACCTCACCCCGCCGTGGCGGCGCATCACCATGACCGAGGCCGTGAAGCTGTACGCCGGTATTGACTTCGATACGCTGACCACTGATGAGCAGGCGCTTGCCGCCGTGAAGGCGGCAGGGCTTTCCCCCGACGCCAAAATGTCGCGCGGGGAGCTTTTAAACTTCTGCTTTGAAGCGCGTGTGGAAGAAAAGCTTGTGCAGCCCACCTTTATCCTGGACTACCCCGTAGAGGTGTCGCCGCTCACCAAAAAGAAGCCGGACGCCCCGGAGCTAACCGAGCGCTTCGAGCTGTTTATCACCGCGCGCGAGCTTGCCAACGCCTACTCCGAGCTCAACGACCCGTTCGATCAGCGCGAACGGTTTATGCGTCAGATGCTTCTGCGCGAAAAGGGCGACGAGGAAGCGAACATGATAGACGAGGATTTCCTCACTGCGCTAGAATACGGTATGCCGCCCTGCGGCGGGCTTGGCATAGGCATCGACCGCCTTGTGATGCTTCTGACAGACAGTTATTCCATACGCGATGTTCTGCTGTTCCCCACCATGAAGCCACTGGACAAATAGAGGCCAGACGGAAGACGGCGGAAAACACATCTGCTGTATTGCACGAGAAAGGCATATCAGGATTTTTGATATTACGGAGGAAAAGCTATGGCCGGCGGTTTTAAAAAACATAGTGTGCTGTTTTCCCGCGGATGGCTGGAAAACTACTGGTACTATTATAAAAAATTCATCATTATAGGCGCTGTGCTGCTGATCAGCATTATGGGCCTTTTGGCGGAATGCGTGCTTAAAACACAGCCCGACTTCACCATGACCTATATCGGCGGCATCATGAATATGGGGCAGGTGGAATCGTACCGGCTGGAGGACATGTTAGGCCCAAGTTCGGCTGATATCAACGGCGACGGCAAGCACGTCGCAAAGATAAACGTTATTTACTTAAGCGAAAAAAAGCAGTCTGAGGAAATGGGCTCCATGTACCAGATGGCCTACGCCGAGATGGCCGCAGGCGATTCGGTGGTTTTTTTGTTTGATGAACAGTATCTGAATTTTTTTGCGGACGCAGGCTCAGACTTTTATGACCTTACCGAAATGACGACACGCTACGGCATAGACCAGAGCCTTTTAAAGCGTGGTGCGAATGGACACGTTTATGCGATGGAATTGAAATCAAACAGGTTCTTTACAGAAATCGAAGGAATTGTGCCCGACGGGCTGTATATGGCCGTGCGCCCCATGCGTGAAAACGACAAAAGCGCCTGGCAGAAGGCCAACTACCAAAACGGGCGGCAGATGGCCGAATATATCATCAGCCAGGGAAAATCGAAGCCTTAAGGAGCACGATATGGGTATTTCCGACACCGCGGCGCAGGCCGCTGAAAAAGCGCTTTTTCAAAAATATAAAAAAACGCGCAAGCCTGCCCTCCGAAACGCCATAATCATGCGCTACATCTATGTGGCCGAAGCTGTGGCACGCCATTTTTCCGGCAAGGGCATCGACTACGACGACCTGTTTCAGGTGGCGTGCCTGGGGCTTTTATACGCCGCCGAGCGTTTCGACCCGGGCACAGGCAACAAATTCACCACCTTCGCAACCCCCACTGTGACGGGCGAGGTCAAGCGTTATTTCAGGGACAAGGGCAATATTATCCGCATTCCGCGGCGGCTGTACGAAATTTTTGTCAAGGCGGACAGGATATGGCGGGCCGGCGGCGGTGATCCCGACAAATATCCAAGATCGGGCTTTCCGCGTTTTGTTTCGCTCGACCAGGAGATAAGCCCTGCCAGCGATCTTAGCGCAAGCGAGCTTTTGGGCTATGACGACGAAGGCTTTTTATCATTGGAAGAAAAGGATTTTGTGCAAAACTGCCTTGGCGCCCTCACCGACGAGGAGCGTGATTTTGTGCGTGACCGCTACCAGCACGAACACACGCAAAAGGAAATCGCCGCAAAGCTAGGCACCTCACAAATGTTTGTTTCACGCATGGAGCGCAAGGTTTTGAAAAAACTCAAGGCTATGTACCTGAAAAGCATGCGCTAAACCGTTTTTTCACGGCACGCAAGGCTGTGATTTTTGCGTTAGCTCCGCAAAAAATCATGGCTTTGCGTGCATTTTATTTGCCCTTACGCAATATGATAAATGCAGGGGATTTGAAAAATCGGCATTTGCGCCCTGCCGCACCGTTTTTCACTTATGCATAAATATCCCCAATACACCGGCGTGGAGGCGTGAGTTTTGAAAGCAGATGCGGTTTTTACCCCAGAGGAGCTTTTATACTTTGCCGCGCTTACAGGCGCAAGCGATCTGCGCGGCATTGCCGACGGCTTCGCCGCATCCGGCGGCTGGGATGCGGCGCGCCAGATCAGGCTGGTGCAAAAATCGCTTGCCGAAAAGGGTTTTGTGCACAAAGGCCCCGGCACAGGCAGCCAGATCCTGGGCGCCGTTTCGGTGTGCGCCCTATGCGACGCCTTTATGGCATTAGACATTTCACATCCCCGCTACGGCGTAAGATGCGAGCTGTTCTACCGGAAGGACGGGCGTATTGTGCAGCTTGCGTGGCATCCGCTGGGCAGAAAAATAAAAAGCCTCGCCGGCCAAAGCGAGCTTTTTGATAGTATAACCGCCAGTTTGCACTGGCAGAGCGCCGAAACAACAGACGAACCGGCGATCGTTGTAAAAAGGGCGCTGCTTGCAAAGGCAAAGGCCGAAACCGCTGCTGACGGCGTTGTCCGCGGCGCGGGCCTGCTCAAGGCGGGCGGACTGAGCGCCGATATATCGGCGGCATTGTGCGCATCGCTGGGCGGCATGGCGGGCTATTGCACGATAGTAGTCACGGATTGCAGGACAAACCGGGAAACCTTTTCGGCTGTTTTTGCGGATTCCCCCGGCGGCATATACAGCCTGCAGGACGCCGGCGCGGACATGGTAAAAATTTCACCGCTGTCGCGGCGGCAGGCCGAGGATATGTTAAAAAAGGAGGTTATCCCGCTGTTTTCCCCTCAATCGTGATTTTTTCAGCATAAACCGGGCGCAAAAGCGCTTTTTTTTGTGCCCGTGCTTAAGCGCCGCCGCTTTTTTTGTTGGCATAACGTTCCTCTTCGCTGAAAACACAGCCGCAGTACTTTTGCATATACAGCCCCATCGCCCGGGCGGTATGCTGCCCCTCACGAAACAGCGGCCTGAAATCACGCGGCAAAAAGCTCACCCCATACCGCTTTGCCGCCTGTTCGCCCACACGGCGGATGAGCTCATGGTTTTGGTACGGGCTTATGAGAAGGGTAGTGGTGAAGGTATCAAAGCCGTTTTGGGCCGCATACTGCGCCGCCGCGTCAAGGCGTATGCGGTAGCAGGCCGCGCACCGGTCCTCGCGCGCCGGCCACACGCTTTCTATAAACGGGCGCAAGCCATACCCGCCGCCTTGCGCCAGCTTCATGCCCGCCGCCGCGGCATATGCGTCAAGCGCTTTTTTTCTGTTTTGATATTCGGTAAAAGGGTGGATATTCGGATTGTACCAAAAGCCATGGGGCTCTATCCCCTCGCTTCTCAGCGCCTCGACGCATTTTACCGCGCACGGCGCACAGCATACATGCAAAAGCACGTTCATGAAAACCGCCTCCTGATTTTTTAGAGGGTGTCGTTAATGTCCGCCGGATCATGCACAAATCCGCGCAAGTGCGAATATGATAAAATGTGTGGCTGGTATGCAGGACGGCATGCCAAGGGTGGACGGGCACCGGATGTCCGCTGCCCACAGGTCCTGCGCCGGATCAGAAAAGGTTGGGATGCGCATACCGCGGCAAAACAAAATGACTGCAAATATAAAAGTGGACGGATGCGCATACCGCCGCAGCAAAACCGGTGAACGCATAGCAGCGCTCAAACAAGGCGCTACGAAGCAGAAATGCCTGCAAACGCGCCGGATATATGGGGAAGTGAGGTATTTTTCAACATGAACGATGCACTTGGCTATTGTAAATTCGCAGGCGGAGGGATCGCTGCTGTTCTGACATTCTTATATGGGGGTTTCGACGTGATACTGGGTGTACTGATGGCAATGGTGATCCTCGATTATGTCAGCGGCGTCCTCGGCGCAATCTACACAGGTACTTTATCGAGCAGCGTGGGCTATAAAGGGATAATCAAAAAGATCGGTATCCTGCTTGTGGTAGCCGTAGCGCACATTATAGGCCAGGCGGTGGGCTTTCCGGAAATACGCAGCCTGGTAATCGGCTTTTATATTGTCAATGAAGGTATCAGCTTTATTGAAAACTGGGCGAGCGTGGGTCTTCCTATCCCCCAGCAGCTCAAAGACGCGCTGGAAAAGTTTAAGGATAAGGACAAATAGGCGCAAACTGCCGGAGAAGAGCGGTATAGGATGTGCTGCCCCAGCAGCGGCCTATACCGCTTTTTATTATTGAAACAGCCGCCGTATACTTATTGCTTAAGCGCGGGGCCGGCGGATGCGGGGGCGCCGTCCGGCTGTGCCGACGCCTGCGGCGTCTGGGACGGAGCCGGAGATACTGCCTCAAGGCCGAGCATCTGCTGTGCCTGCTGCATATAATCGTCAAGATCGCGCATTGCCTTGCCCGCGTTTTCAAAGTCATTTTCGGCATTGTACTGCTTATATTTTCCGTAAAGCTCCACAATCTGACCGAAAAGCACCGCGGTGTCAGCGTTTATTTGCGTTTCTCCCGCAGCGGGGACCGGCGTTGCTGCCGTCGTTTTTCCGCTCCCTTTTTTCCCGCCCTGATTGGCCTGCTCCACGCCGAAAATCTTGTCTAACGCCTCTTTTAATGTGGCTTCCATTGCGATATTTTCCTTGTAGGCCACAATCACCCTTTTAAGCTCGGGGAAGGCTGCCGTATTTTGCGTCGTGATATACACCGGCTCTATATACAGCAGGGAATCCTTCACCGGTATCACCATCATATTGCCCCGCACCACCGACGAGCCGCCCTGCCCCCATAACGTCATCTGGCTTGATATGGACGGGTCGTTGTCGATCCGGTTTTCCATCTGAAGCGTGCCGTAGGCGTTTTTTTCCGCGTTTATAAAACGGTAGAACACCATCCTGCCGTAATACTTGCTGTCCGAGCCCACCGCAAGCCAGCCGTTGGTATAGTCCCTGTTTTCTATGGTGTAGGGCATGGTGAGCAGCAGGCTTTCGCCGTCCTCGTTAAAACCTTTGATATTGATGACATTGTAATATGGCTCGATATATTGGCTGTCGCTCTTGGAATAGCGCTCCTTTGCGGTATCCCATATGTCGGTACGGTTGTAGAAAATCTGCGCGTCTGTGACATGATAGCGCTTATACATCTGCGCCTGTATCTTGAACAGGCGCTCGGAGTAGCGCACATGGGCCCAAATATCCTCCGGCATAGGTATGCTCTTAAACAGCGTGGGGTACGCTCTGGCATAAGTCTGCACCACAGGATCGGAAGGGTCTACGATATAAAAGTCCACCGTTCCGTCGTAGGCGTCGACAACCACTTTAAAGCTGTTGCGGATATAGTTGATTTTATCGGTCTTTTGGGCGTACGGAAAATGCTCGGATGTCGCATAGCCGTCTATCACCCACTTGAGCCTTCCGTCGTCGGTAACCACAATATACGGATCTGTGTCGTACGCAAAAAACGGCGCTACCCTTTTGACCCTTTCAAGCACATTGCGGTTGGGCAAAAGCTTGCTTTGGGGCGTGATCTGCCCCGACACCAGCATTTTATAGTCGCCGTAAATCATGGAGAACAGGATACGGTTCCAGGAATTAAGCTTTATGCCCCCCTGGCCGTCGTACGAAAATTCGGCGCTGCTCTGGCCTTCCGAATAGTCAAGCTCCTTTATCTTGCTGTTGACGATCACATGGTCGCTGGCCAGTTCGCCATAGTAGATGCGCGGCTGGGCCACATCCACAACCCCGGGGTCCGACTGGACGGGCATGCCCTTAATGATAAAATCGGGCTGGCCTTCCGACGTAATTTTGTTGATGGGATTTGCCACAACGCCGTAACCGTGCGTGTATTTGAATGTGCGGTTTGTATAAGCCTCGGCGCTTCCGCCCGAAAGCCGCTCCTTGTCGATCTCCCTTGCGGCCACCGACACCGCCGTCAGCCTGCCGTCCACATCGTATGACGTGATATCGGTATCGTGGAAGGTGTAATACTGCCGTATGGCCTGCAGCTTGTTTAGCGCAACCAGATTGGCGTTAAAATCCACAATGCGTATGTTGTCCATGGTCGCTGCATTGTCCTGCAGGTCCTCTTGTGTCAGCGTGTTTTCAATGGGAAAGTCGGCCTGCGCGATCTTATCGAGTCCGTATGCGGCGCGGGTCATGTAGATGTTGTTTAAAATGTTGGGCGACTCCGCCGCCATATCGTTTGGCGCCACCACAAACATTTGTACAATGCCGGCGATAAGCAGCGTCAAAAGCCATGTCGCGGGAAACACCGCGACACTGATAAGCCCCGCCTTGATCCTGCGCCCCGCCAGAAAAAACACCGTTGATACCACGACCGCCAAAAGCAGCCAAGGCGCTATGTCGTAATATTTTATCCACACATAAATATCGGTAAAGCCCGCCCCGAAAAAACCGCTGAAGCTGCCGTAGAGCACCTGCTCGGCCATAAACCGAAACGAGAGCGCAATGCTGATAAACACAAGCAGTATATTGATGATATTATGCACCATGATACCGCGTTGGTGGAATATATCCGCAAAATTTTCTATGCCGTTTCTGGCGTGCAGCATGAAATAGATGATAGCGGTATACACCGCCTGAATGATCAGCGTGGTTTTGACAGAGTCTATCAAAGACATCGCAAAGGGGCGCTGGAATAAATAATAGCCGATATCCCGGAAAAAGACGGGGTCGGTCTGGTTAAACGCCGTGGAATTGGCAAACATTAAAAACTGCGTATATACCGTGTCGCTGATGAAACGGCTGGCAATAAAGGATACGATAAACGTCAGCAGGACAACAGGCGTTAAGCGGCGGATAAACGCCAGGTCGTCATTTGTCTTAAGCGATATCTGGCGGATGACCATGTTGTTTGCCATAAACAGCACAAAAATGACCAAAAAGCTAAGCGCCTGCGCCACCAGCTTGATCCTTATATTGGTCCAGAATACGCTTGTGTACGCCGCTCCGATTTCCCTGACCTGGACATAGTCTACCAGGATGGAAAAGCCCATACTGACCACCAAAATAACCGCAATGACCGCCAGTACCCATATCACGATCCTGACAAAGCCGCCGGGCTTTTTGCCGGTGTCTTTTGCACCTCGGTAATCCTGTTCTTCAAATGCCATCATTCAACCCTCCCCTACACCTTCAGCCGGTCATACGCCGGCCCGTTACCTGATCCGCGCCTTGCGCCCATGCGCGTAAATATCACCCGAACAAAGCCCTTGCAAAATCATCCGGCACAAACTCCTGCAGATCGTCGATACCTTCACCGACGCCCACATAGCACACCGGTATGCTCTGCTCCCGGCAGATGCCCAGCACAACGCCGCCCTTTGCGGTACCGTCAAGCTTGGTGAGTATGATGCCGTCAATGCCCGCAGCCTCCCCGAACAGCTTAGCCTGCGACAGCGCGTTCTGACCTGTCGTCGCGTCCAGCACCAGCAGCGCCCGCCTGCCCGATCCGGGAGCGCTGCGCTCTATCACGCGGGAAATTTTGTTCAACTCGTCCATGAGATTTTTCTTGTTGTGCAGGCGGCCGGCCGTATCGCAGATCAAAACGTCCATCCCCTTGGCCTTGGCTGAGGCGACCGCGTCAAACACCACCGCGCCGGGGTCTGAGCCCTCCTGATGCGTGATGATCTCGCAGCCGCAGCGCCCGGCCCATATCTGAAGCTGGTCGATTGCCGCAGCCCGGAACGTATCGGCGGCGGCAAGCATGACCTTTTTGCCTTCACTTTTGAATTTTGCGGCCAGCTTACCGATACTGGTCGTCTTACCCACGCCGTTTACGCCTATGACCAGTATGATATCCGGCGCGCAGGCGCCTGACGGTTCTGCCGTGCAAGGGTGCTCCCGCAGAATTTCGGCTGCGATACCGCAAAGCTTTTCCCTGACCTGCTCTGCCTCGCCGATCCTTTCTTTTTTAACAGTATCGCGCAGCCTTTCTATCATATATACCGACGTTTCCACACCCACATCGGCGGAAATAAGCGCTTCCTCGAGCTCCTCAAACAGCGCTTCGTCCACCTTGACAAACGCCTTGAATACGTCGCCGACTTTATCGGAAAACGCGCTTCTCGTTTTGCTCAGACCCTGCTTTAGCTTACTGAAAAAATCCATTTAGCTTCTCCTTTTTGGCTTATCTCTCGCAGCCTACAGACTGTCGGCTTCCTCCAGCTTGAGCGTCAGAAGCTTGGAGACGCCTCTCTCCTGCATGGTAACGCCATACAGCAGCCCCGCAGCCTCCATCGTCCCGCGCCTGTGCGTCACCATGATAAACTGTGTGCCGCGGCTGTACTTTTTCAAATAATCCGCAAAGCGGTATACATTAGGCTCGTCAAGCGCGGCCTCGATTTCGTCAAACACACAAAACGGCGCGGGCCGCACCTTCAAAATGGCAAACAGCAGCGCAATAGCGGTAAACGCCTTTTCACCGCCCGACAGAAGCGCCATGCTCTGCAGCTTTTTGCCCGGCGGCTGCACCTCGATTTCCACGCCGCTCTCCAAAATATCGGACGGATCAGTCAGCCGCAGCTCGGCATGGCCGCCGCCGAACATCTCGCAAAACACCTTGGCAAAATGCCCGCTTATCACCGAAAACTGCTCTTTGAACTGCTTTTTCATCTTTTCCTGGATCTGCGCGATCAATTTTTGCAGATTGTCCTTTGCCTCCGAAAGATCGGCTGTCTGCCTGGTCAAAAAGTCAAACCGTTCGCGCACGCTTTTATATTCCTCAATGGCGTCCACATTCACATTACCAAGCGCTTTTATCTGATTCCGAAGCTCGCCCGCCCTTCTGGACGCGGCTGGCAGCGACGGGATATCCTTTTTATAGCCTTGCGCCGTGGTGTATGTAATCTCATAATCTTCCCAAAGCCTTGACGCAATATTCTCAAGCTCCATTTCCGCCTTCAGGCGCTGGTTTTCCACACGGTTCTGCTCTTCGGCCAGCGCAAATATCCGCTCGCGGCATTCCTTAAGCATGGGCGCTTTTTCCCTGGCCTGCCTGGCGGCGTCGCCGCGCTGTGCCGTCAGCTGTTCAAGGCGTGAGGACAGCGATACGCTTTGAGCCTGTGCGTCTTGCACTAAAGTGTCCTTATCCGCTATCTGTTTTTCTGTTTCCGCGTTTTGGGCGGCCAAAGCCTCGATCTCCGTGCGTTTACCGGCCGCTTCGGCGCTCGCCGCGCACCTTTGCGCACCAATATCATCCATACGCAAGGCCACCGCCGCGATATCTTTTTCTATGGAGTTTAGCTTTATGCTCTGGTCGGTTATCTGAGCTCCGAGCGCTTCGCGCTGCTGCGACAGCGCGGAGAAGTCCGCTTCGTACCCGGCGGCCTCGGCTTGGGCCGCTTCAATTTCAAACTCATCCTTTGTGGTGCGGTTGATCATCTGCGCTATCTGCTCGTTTGTGTCATGCACCTGCTTTTCTATCTGCACCAACTCATCGTCTATAGCCTGCTGTGAGCGTTTAGCGGCGTCAAGCAGTTGCTGCGCGTGCTCACAGTCCGCCTGTAGGCGCACCTGCTCACGCTCCAGCGCCGCAATGGCTTCTGCCGCCTGCGCAAGCTCTGCCTGCAGGCTCTCCTGGCGCTCGGCTGCGGCGTGCGCCTCTGTGCGCAAGGCCTCGATATCCTTTGTGCGCGTGCCTATCTGCTTTTCCAATTTTTTCAGCTCGTCTGCCCGGCTAAGGAGCCCCGACGCCCGGCTGACGCTTCCGCCGGTAATAGCGCCGCCGGCGTTTAATATCTCGCCCTCCAGCGTCACCACGCGGAACTTGTAGGAAAATTTCCTGCTCATCGCAATGGCGTTTTCCATATTATCGACAAGCACGGTGCGCCCAAGCAGATTTTTTACAATACCGTCATATTTTTTATCGTAGCCGATCACCTCGCTGGCAATACCGATATATCCCTTTTGCGCCTTAACCTCGGCTGCCCCCTCAAGCAGCCGCCCTTTGACCGAGGATATGGGCAAGAAGGTGACGCGGCCTTGGCTCTGGCGCTTTAAAAATTCTATCGCGGCCTTGGCCTCGGCCTCGGAATCCACCACCACATGCTGCAAAGCGGAGCCAAGCGCCACCTCAAGCGCCACCACATACTGCCCGCCTACATCCAGAAGCGCGGACAGCGGCCCGTGTATGCCGCTAAGCCTGCCTGCGTTCGCCGCCGCCAGCACACTTTTGACGCTGCCGAAAAAGCCTTCAAAATCCCGCTCCATCTCACGCAGCATGTGCAGGCGGGAATTGTCCTTGTGAAGCGCCAGCTCCGCCTGGGAAAGCTTGTGGGCGGCGTTGTCCGCCTGTGCGGACGCGTTTTGCTGTTTTTCGGCCAGTGCGGTGCGCCCGGCCAGGCTTGATGCCATCTCGTTTTTCTTGGCCGACAAGGTCTTGCGATACTCGCCCCGCAGCTCGTCTATGCGCGTCACTTCACTCTTGATGCCCGCAAGCTGCGTTTGCAGCGCTTCACGCCTCTGCGTAAAGTTTAGCTTAAAGGTTTCCAAAGACGCCGTTTTTGCCTTTGACGCGGCAATGTCGTTTAATTTTTCTATCACATCCGCCTTGAGCGTGTCAAGGCGTTCATTTCCCTTAGATATGCTTTCCAAGAGCGCTTTATTCCGCTCTTCCAAACGGGCCGCCTCCATGCCTTCCCGCTCCCGGTCCGTGCATTTGTCTTGCAGCTGCTGTGAAAGCTCCCGGCTGATCTCATCAAGCGCAAGGCACTTTTCATCCAGAATTTTTGCATCGCTTTCGAGCCGCTGTGCCATCTGTTGGTTTGACGCTATACCGGCTTTTAACACCTCGATCTCGCGCATGAAGCCGGCCGCTCCCGCCTCTGCGGCGGCCGCCGCTTCCCTTGTCTGTTCGATTTCAGCCTCGTATGCCTCGGCCAGGACGCCAAGCCTTTCGGCCTCGGCCTCATGCGCTGCTTCCGACTTTTGGAGCGCTTCAAGCTCGCTTGTGACCAGGGAAAACCTTTCGGCGATCCCTTCCGTATCCTTTTTGTTTTTATCCATCATCCGCAATGCGACATTGATTTCCAGCACCTTAAGCGCCTCACGCAGATTCAGGTACTTCCTGGCTTTCTCCGACTGCGCCTCAAGCGGCTCAAGCTGGGCCGAGAGCTCCTCGGCAATATCGCCTATACGCACAAGATTGTCCTGCGTGCGGGCCAGCTTACGCTCGGCCTCGTCCTTGCGGTGACGGTACTTCGAGATCCCCGCCGCTTCCTCAAAAACGCCTCTGCGTTCCTCGGATTTGCCTAAAATGATATCGTCTATCCGCCCCTGGCCGATTATTGAATAGCCGTCGCGGCCAAGGCCGGTGTCCATAAACAGCTCATGGACGTCCTTTAAGCGGCACTGTGCTTTGTTAATATAGTATTCGCTCTCCCCTGAGCGATATACGCGCCTGGCAACGCAAACCTCGCTAAATTCAAGCGGGAGGGCTTTGTCCGAATTGTCTATTGTCAGGATAACCTCAGCAAAATTAACCGGCTTGCGCGCCTGCGTCCCGGCAAATATCACGTCTTCCATCCTGCCGCCGCGCAAGTTTTTGGCGCTCACCTCACCCAGCACCCAGCGGACCGCATCCGAGATATTGCTCTTTCCGCTTCCGTTGGGTCCCACAACCGCGGTGACGCCGGGCTCAAAAACCAGCTTGGTATGATCGGCAAAGGATTTAAAGCCCGAAAGCTCTATGCTCTTAAGATACAACCTGCTCTCTCCTTCTTTGGCAGGGGCCCCTTTAAAGCCCGCATCAGGCGCTTTTTCCGGATCTGTCCTGCACTGTCCGCCCGCAAACCAAAAATTTCACAAAATATGTACATAACGCTAATTTATTCTACCACACAAGAGAGCCGGCTTCAACATTTTTACACGGTTTTATTGAAAGATTTACGCCCAGCTCGTCAAATATCGCCCGGATATTGCGGCGATTGTTGCCGATTGCCTTGGACAGCTCTGCCGGGTGGACATAGAGCACCGCCTTATCCTGCGTATAGCTGCCAAGCATGTCACGCATACGCTTTAAATAAATGTGCGAGCGCACCAGCTCGCCGAACGCCGGATGATACGGCCCCGCGACAAGACCCTTGCCCAGGCTCAGCCCGTCATTCTCCATCAAACCCATGCGTATCACCGCAATGCCGCTTGCCTCAAACAGCCCTGCAAGCGCAGCGCACCGCGCCACCGCCTCGTCAAGCGCAAGCGGCGTATACTGCCCCGCACGGTAGCTGCCGGCCAGCGGACTGTCCTTTATCACCAGAGTGGGATAAACGCGCACACAGGCGGGGCGCATTGAGGCAATGTCTGATGCCGTCTGCATTTCGCTTTGAAATACAGAGCCGGGAAGCCCTACCATCATCTGATGCCCCAGCGCAAAGCCGTATTCATGGATCAGTCCGGACGCAAAACGCACATCCGCGCTTGTGTGCCCCCTGCCGCACAGGGAAAGCACCGCATCGTCGGTGGACTGCACGCCAAGCTCGATGGCGGTGACGCCGTACTCCGCCAGCATAGTCAAAATATCGCGGTCTATGCAGTCCGGGCGGGTGGACAGGCGTATGCCATGCACACGTCTATCTTTCACATATGAAAAAGCTGCGTTCAAAAGCTGCCTTTGCAGCCGTATGTCTATCGCCGTAAAGCTGCCGCCGAAAAAAGCGATCTCCGCCGTCTGGCAGGTCTGCGGCGCTATGGTAGCAAGCGCCTCATCCACAATCCGCCTTACTGTGTCTGCGTCCACCTCGCCGCTGCTGCCCGTGATGCGCTTCTGGTTGCAAAACACACAGGCATGGCGGCAGCCCAGGTGAGGCACAAATATCGGTATATTGACTTTTCTCATGCAAAGCACCTCCCGGCGTGCAGTTTTGGCGCCCGCTGCCCCATACGGCAGCGCCGCGCCATAAAAAGGCGCGGCGCGGTATCATTTATTCGTGTTCTTTTTGACTATTTGCTTTATTGCCGCGCTCGCGGCCGCCTGCTCGGCGTCCTTCTTGCTGGTGCCCCTGCCCTGCGCCATCTTCACATCATCGATAGATACCTCGACGGTGAATACCTTGGCATGATCCGGCCCCTGCTCGTTTGTCACCTGATAGCTGACCCTGCCGCTGCTGCCCTTCTGCACCATCTCCTGAAGGGTCGTTTTGTAATCCTTGGCGGCTTTTCCCGAAGCGGCAAGCCGTATGGGCGCTTTAAGGCGCTCAGTTATCCAACCCGCGGCCTGCCCTATCCCGCCGTCTAAATATATTGCCGCCGTCACCGCCTCGAATGAATCGGCCAGAACTGATGCGCGGCTCCTGCCTCCGGTCGCTTCTTCGCCGCGCCCCAGCAGGATATAGTCGCCAAAGCCCATCGCAGCCGCCAGCTCGGCAAACGAGCTTTCACACACCACAGCGGCGCGCAGCTTGGTCAACATGCCTTCGGGCAAGTCCCTGTAATTTTTGTACAGATAATCGCTCACGATCATATCCACAACAGCATCGCCCAAAAATTCAAGCCGTTCGTTGCTTTGTGTTTTGGGCAGCTCATGCTCGTTTGTGTAGGAGGTATGGGAAAGCGCGTGAACAAGCAGGTCTTTATCGCTAAAGCGATAGCCGATTTTGTGTTCAAACGCTTGTAAGCTTTCCGCACTCATTTTGCCTGCCATCACACCCATCTCCATTAACTGATATGGCCATCACCCTATTTTGTATCGCATTAGCCAATTGCCCCAAGCCAGCCTGCCGGGCTGTCCGCTTTAATCGGCGTAGCGCTTCATAACAATGGTGGCATTGTGCCCGCCGAAGCCCAGCGAATTGGACATGGCGTAGTTGATTGCCTGCTTTCTCCCCTGACCGGGCACATAATCCAGGTCGCACTCCTCATCGGCGCTTTCAAGACCGATGGTCGCGGGGATGAAGCCATCTTCCAGCGCCAGGGCGCATATGATGCCCTCCACGCCGCCCGCGGCGCCAAGCAGATGCCCTACCATGGATTTGGTAGAGCTTACCGCAAGCTTATAAGCGTGCTCTCCGAACACCGACTTGATGGCCGCCGTTTCAAATTTATCGTTATATGGTGTGGATGTGCCGTGCGCGTTGATATAGTCAATATCGCCCAGCGCTATACCGGCGTCCGCAAGCGCAAGGCTCATAGCCTTTGCGCCGCCCTCACCGCCCGGCGAAGGCGCGGTGATATGGTAGGCGTCGTCCGTGGAGCCATAGCCCGCCATTTCACAGTAGATATGCGCGCCGCGCGCCTTGGCGTGCTCCAGCTCTTCTAAGATAAGTATGCCCGCGCCTTCCCCCATGACAAAACCGTCGCGGTCCTTGTCGAACGGTATGCTGGCGCGTTTGGGGTCGTCTTTTTGCTCCGACATCGCCTTCATGGAGCAAAAGCCCGCAAATGAAAGCGGCGTGACAGCGGCTTCCGAACCGCCGGCAAACATAATATCGCAAGACCCGTAGGCAATGCTGCGGAAAGCCTCCCCAATAGCGTTTGTGCCCGATGCGCACGCGGAAACCACATTAAAATTCGGCCCCCGCGCTCCCGTGGTGATGGCAACCTGCGCGGCCGCAATGTTTGAAATCATCATGGGTATAAAAAATGGGCTGACCCGGCCCGGCCCCTTTTCCAAAAGCACCTTCTGCTGGTCTTCAAGCGTTTCTATCCCGCCTATGCCCGAACCTGTGATGACGCCCACCCTGTCCAAATCCTCATTTTCAAAATCAAGGCCGCTGTCTAAAAGCGCAAGCTTTGCCGCCGCTACGGCAAACTGGCAGTAGCGGTCCATTTTCCTGGCTTCCTTTTTTTCCATATACTCGCCCGGCTCAAAATCCCTCACCTCAGCCGCAACCTGGCATGTCATCATTGAGGCATCAAAGCGGCTTACCCTGTCTATACCGCATTCCCCGGCCTTAATGGCACGCCAGAAATCCTCTTTCCCCGTTCCCACCGGGCTTATAATGCCAAGCCCTGTCACCGCAACTCGTTTCATATATAACAGCCCCCCGTTAATATCATATAAAAGTTTTTGTTCCGGCGCATTTGCATGCAAATGCGTCTTCTCTATAGAAAATCCCCTTTGGGAATGGATCCATCCATATGGCTTACCTGTTATGAGGGCTGCAGCCACGCCAAAAACGCGCTGCCGCAACCCCCATAACCTTAAGCGCTGTGTTCACTTTAAAGCCATAGGCTCAGGCATTTGCGGAAATGTAATTGACAACGTCTCCTACTGAGGAAATCTTCTCTGCCTCTTCGTCAGGGATCTCAATGTCAAATTCCTCTTCCAGCGCCATAATCAACTCGACAATATCAAGCGAATCTGCGCCCAGATCATCTATGAAAGAAGCCTCCATGACAACAGCCTCTTCATCAACGCCCAGCTGATCAACAATAATTGTCTTGACCTTTTCAAATACCATAGGTGCTCACCTCCTCTCGCGAAGCAGTTAATACAATAAAATCTCATACTTTGTTCCTTCAAAACCGGCCGCGCAGCGACTCTTTTGAGCTTTGGCGCGGATTTTAGTTTTCAAGGATACTGCGCATGCCCGCCCGCAAGCAACAAGGCTATGCCAAAACGCAGGCTATGCTATATTACATAACAAGGCCGCCGTCGATATGTAAAACCTGGCCCGTTATATATTTTGCCATATCGCTTGCCAAAAACGCCGCCGCGTCCGCAATATCATTGGTCTGGCCGAAACGCGAGAGCGGAATCGCTTTTAAGTAATCTTCCTTGACGGCGTCCGGCAGCTTGTCGGTCATAGCCGACTGGATAAACCCGGGCGCAAGCGCGTTGCAGGTGATGTTCCTTGACGCAAGCTCCTTTGCGACGGATTTGGTCAGGCCTATAAGCCCCGCTTTGGAAGCGGCGTAGTTCGCCTGGCCGGCATTGCCCATCACGCCTACCACCGACGCGATATTGATGATAGCGCCGCCGCGGTTTTTCATCATAGGCCTGCATACTGCCTTGATGCAGTTGAACGCGCCCTTCAGGTTGATGGCGATGACATCGTCGAAATCCGCATCGTCCATACGCATGATGAGGTTATCGCGGGTGATTCCGGCGTTATTTATTAATATATCAACTGACCCATATTTGTCAAGTGTTTTTTTTACTAAGTCTTCCACCTCGTCATAGTTTCGCACATCGCACTTGATCGCTACGGCATTGCCGCCCGCCTGGGTGATTTCGGCTGCCGTCGCGTCCCCGTTCTGCGACGACGGGATATCGTTGATCACAATATTTGCGCCCAGGGATGCAAACTTCATGGCGATCGCTTTGCCGATACCGCGTCCCGAACCCGTCACAACGACAGTTTTACCCTCCAGATTCATTCTTATACCTCCCCTTGTCATAGCGGCGCTCAGCCGCAGTTTCATATCATTATGCTTCGCCGGGCCGCCTAAATGCCAAGCCCTTCCAAAGCGGCATTCAGCGAGCTTATGTCCTCTACGTTAAACACCCGTTTTTCCGGGTCGATTTTTTTCATAAAGCCGCACAGCGCCTTGCCGGGGCCCACCTCAATGAAGGTATCCACCCCGTCAGCGATCATGCGCCTTACGCTGTCCTCCCAGCGCACCGGCGAGCTGACCTGCCTGATAAGATACTGCTTTATCTGCCCGCTGCCTTCGATATAGTCGGCGGTCACATTGGCAACCAGCGGGATCTGCAGGCCTGAAAAGGTCACGCCCTGCAGCTCGTCTGCAAGCTTTTCGCCTGCCGGGGCAAGCATGGAGCAGTGAAACGGCGCGCTCACAGCAAGGACCATAGCACGCTTCGCGCCCTTACCCTTGGCGATTTCGCAGCAGCGCTCCACCGCCGCCACCTCGCCCGCTACCACGATCTGCCCGGGGCAGTTAAAATTGGCCGGCTCTACTATCCCCGCGTCCGACGCCTCGCCGCACGCCGCTACCACATCATCCGCATCAAGTCCCATGATGGCCGCCATAGTGCCTTTGCCCGCGGGCACGGCTTCCTGCATGTATTTTCCGCGTTTCCTCACAAGATTTACCGCCTCTTTAAAATCAATAGAACCCGCGCAGACGTTCGCGGAGTATTCCCCAAGGCTTAAACCTGCGCAGGCATCGGCCCGCACGCCTTTTTCCTCCAGTACCCTTAGCGCGGCAACGCTCATGGTAAGGATAGCGGGCTGGGTGTTTTCCGTAATCTGAAGCGTCTGCGCGTCGCTCTCCCACACCAGCTTTTTGACGTCAAAGCCAAGCGCGTCGGATGCCTCGTCAAACACCCTGTCGACAACCGCGAAGCTTTGCGCCAGCTCCTTTCCCATGCCTACTGTCTGAGCGCCCTGCCCGCTGAATAAAAACGCCAGCTTTCCCATACAGTCCCTCCTTTTATATGATCAAAATAGCACAACTCAATTATTATCCTTAACAGTCTGTCACGCCCTGCACGGTGTCGAAAGCCTCAGCCGCAAAGCTTGCCCACACGGCTTGTCACATCGCCCAGCCCTGCCACAAGCTCCTCTATGATTTGACTGCACGGCTTGATATCGTTTATCATGCCGGCCGACTGCCCCGCCATAAGCGCGCCCATCTCACTGTCGCCGTCGACAACAGCCGCCCGGAGCGCCCCGGAGCCCAGCGCTTCGATCTCTTCCAGGCTTGCGCCCGCAGCCTCCAGTCTCTCAAACTCACGCGTCAGCTTATTTTTCACGCCGCGGACAGGATGCCCTGTGCTGCGGCCTGTCACAACCGCGTCACGGTCCTTTGCGGCAATAATGGCCTGTTTGTAATTGTCATGGGCGGTGCACTCCGCCGAGCACAAAAAGCGTGTGCCGATCTGAACGCCTGCCGCACCGAGCGCAAGCGCCGCACAGACGCCCCTGCTGTCGGCAATTCCGCCTGCGGCGATAACAGGGATGCTTACGGCGTCCACCACCTGCGGCACCAAGGCCATAACCGTCAGCTCACCGATATGCCCTCCGGCCTCTGTGCCCTCCGCAACCACTGCGTCCGCTCCGTCGCGTTCCATCTTTTTGGCCAGCGCCACCGAAGGGATCACAGGGATAACCTTTGTCCCGGCGGCTTTAAGCCCCGCTATGTATTTGCCGGGATTGCCCGCGCCCGTTGTGACGACCGCCACCTTCTCGCGATACAGAAGCGCCATGACCTCGTCGGCAAACGGCGACAGCAGCATGACATTCACACCGAACGGTTTATCTGTCAGCGCCCTTGCCTTGGCGATCTGCTCTGCAACATAGGACGCAGGCGCGTTGCCGGCGGCGATCAGCCCAAGTCCGCCCGCCTCCGACACGGCCGCGGCCAGCTCTGCCGTGGCCACCCATGCCATGCCGCCCTGGATGATGGGATAGCGTATACCTAACAGCTCACAAAGTTCTGAATACATCTTAGCCTACCTCCTGTTTAAACCGGTATGTTTGATTTTGCGCCGCAAGGCCTAAAATCTCACCACAGCAGCGCCCCATGTGAGGCCGCCGCCAAAACCCACAAGCACTGCGGTATCACCTTTTTTCACCCTGCCGCTTCCGAACGCCTCGCAAAGCGCAATGGGAATGGAAGCCGACGCCATATTGCCGTACTTTTCAAGGTTTATAAACATCCTGTCCATGTCCACGCCCAAACGTTTTGCGGCGCCCTCAACAATCCTGATATTGGCCTGGTGCGGGATGATGATATCGATATCGTCAAGCGTGAGCCCCGCCTTTTCCACAGCCTCAGTCGTGGCCTTAGCCATGGCGCGCACGGCAAACTTTAAGACCTCGCTGCCGTCCATCCACAGCGTCTGCTTGTTGCCCGAAACCCGCTTGGCCGTCTCCTCTTCGTCATCTTTGAAGGCAAAGCTGGTCAGATTCTTTCCGCCCTCGCCGTCGGCGCCCAGTACGGTGCCGAGCACGCCCTCATCACCTTCGGACGGCTCCACAATAACAGCTCCCGCGCCGTCGCCGAAGAGGATACAGGTGTTGCGGTCCTGGTAATCTGTCATGAGCGAAAGGGTTTCCGCCCCTATGATGAGTATTTTTTGATAATAGCCTGTTTTTATGAACTGATTGGCTATCGTAAGCGCCGACACAAAGCCGGTGCAGGCGGTGTTGATGTCGATAGCCGCCGCGTTTGCCGCACCGATCTTACCCTGCACGATACACGATACGCTGGGTGTAAACATGTCGGGCGTAGTGGTGGCCACAAGGATCAGATCCAATTCCTGAGCGCTTATTCCGGCATTCTCAAGCACCCTTTTGGCAGCTATCAGCGCCATATCCGAAGCATACACGCCCTTTTCGGCAATTCTTCTTTCCTTTATCCCTGTGCGGCGGACGATCCATTCGTCGGATGTGTCCACCATCTTTTCCAAATCGGCATTTGTCAGCCTGCGCGAAGGCACATAATATCCCATTGCCGTAATTTTAGCTCTCGGTAACACTGCCTATCCCCTCCATCCTTGCGATATCTGTTTCGATCTTTTCCACAACATCCATTTCAATAAACCGCTTAGCCTGCCGTATGGCCGAATATACCGCCTTTGCGTTTGACGAGCCATGGGCCTTTATCACGGGATGCTTAGCCCCCAGCAAAAGCGCGCCGCCGTACTCGGTATAGTCCATCTTCTTTTTAAATTCCGTAAACCCGCCTTTACACATGGCCGCGGCCAGCATGGTAAAGATATTCTTTTTGAAGATGGCTTTTATATTGCCAAGCAGCGTCTGGGCAAGCCCTTCAGTCAGCTTTAGTATCACATTTCCCACAAAGCCGTCGCACACGATCACGTCGGCCTCGCCCATGGGGATCTCACGCCCTTCGATATTGCCGCAAAAGTTCACCGGCGCGGCGGCCAGGAGCGCGTAAGCTTCCTTTACCAGCGTATTCCCCTTGTGCGCCTCGCCGCCTATGTTAACAACCGCGACCCTGGGGTTTTCCTTGCCTAAAACATTAGCCGCGTAAACGCTGCCCATGATGCCGAACTGCAGGAGGTTTTCCGGCTTGCAATCGGCGTTGGCCCCAGCGTCCAGCAAAAGCGCGGGTCCTTTGTCGGTGGGGATAATAGGCGCAAGCGCCGGTCTTGCCACGCCGTTTATACGCCCTACGATCAAAAGCCCGGCCGCAAGCACGCCGCCTGTGGCCCCGGCGGACACAAGCGCGTCGCCCTCGCCGTTTTTCAAGAGATTGGCGGCCACCACAATAGAGGCGTCCTTCTTGGAACGCACAGCCTTAGCAGGCTCGTCGTCGTTGGTTATGACGTCGCTTGCGTGGACAATAGCGATATCGTTTCCTTTATAACCAAGACGGTCCAGGTGCCGGCTGATGGTCTGCTCATCTCCCACCAGTACAATCTGCACGCCAAGCTCCCCTGCCGCTCTTACGCTTCCCTCAATCTGCGGCGCAAAAGCAATGTCGCCGCCCATAGCATCTACAATAATCTTCATCGGTATGTCCCCCTTTCTTGCAAAAGAAGAAGCCGTCTTATCCGTCAAACGCTTAATCTACGGCCGATAAAATAAATTTACTGCGGAATATCTCCGCCATCCTGTATTTTATTTTCACCCAGACAATATACTCGTTATCCTTTATCCGCACGACCTCCGACTTGGCCACCAGCTTGCTGCCGGCGGCCACAGGCTGTTTGTATTTGATATTGGCCACATCCACCAGCGCCGCCGAAGCCCCGATAACGGCAACCGCGAGCGCCTCGGCAAACGAGTAAATAAAACAGCTGCGTACAATGTTGCTGTCCGGAAAGGTCATGGTGTCGTCCGGCTCAAATACCGACAAGCCATCCTTGCACAAATTCAAGTCCAAAAGCTCGCCCATGGGCGCCGCATGCGCGCTTTTTTCGGAATCGATCGCGCTTCGCGCGACCTTTTTGATACGCTCCCGATACTGCGCCACGCCCAGCTCGGCACGGTCAAAACGGATAGTAGGAATGCTGACGCCAAAGATTTCCGCAAGCTCCTCGTCGGTTAAAAAGGGATCCTTTTCGAGCTTCTGCATAAGAAGCCTCTGCCGCTCAATTTTAGACGCGTGCCTGGGCAATATCCCCGCCTCCTTCAAAACCGTTTTCATGCCGCCGGTGGTACAAGCTGTCGCAGTATGTCGTATTTTATCACCTGGTAATATTCTTAGGTCATATTCCTTGACGATATTATAATATATGTCTTATCGCTTTGCAATATTTTCTTAAAAAAAATTTTTATAACGATAGCAAATGACGCCGTTTGGGCATAATTTGCTATCATTTCAAAAAAGTTTACCTATGCAGCTTGCGCCTGCAAGCGCAGTGAATTTTTAACTAGCTTTTTTTTATCTGACAGCAATGATTTGGTATTCTTATAGTTGACCTGTTCTGATTCCCTGTGCTAAAATAAGCATCATAAAGGGCGGCTGTTCCAAGACATTGTGTATGATACGGAAAACCGCACCCATATTGGCAGGGAGTGACGATATGAGAAAGCTTATGGTACACAGCAGTAAAAGGTATCTTTGTTATGAGGACGGCGAACCGTTCTTCTATTTGGCGGACACAGCCTGGAGCCTGTTTTCACGTCTGACGAGGGAGGAAACGGACTATTACCTGTCAGTCCGTGCGCAGCAAGGGTTTAATACCATTCAGGCAGCTTGTCTTTTCGGGGACAACAGGTTGAGAAGACCCAATGTCTATGGCAGGTTTGCCTTAAAGCAGATCGGTGATGTCTATGATCCTGAGCAGCCTGATTTAGATGGGGAATACAGCTATTGGGATCATGTGGACTATGGCATAAAGACAGCTGCCGAAAAGGGGCTGTTTGTTGCGTTTTTGCCCACATGGGGAGACAAATACAATCAAAAATTGGGCGGAGGGCCCGAGATATTTACCGAACAGAATGCATATTCCTACGGAAAATGGCTGGCACAGCGTTATGGCGGTCAGTGGAACATCATCTGGATGCTGGGCGGCGACCGTGCCTTGGAAAATGATACCCACCGCGCTATTATTGACGCAATGGGAAGAGGCATCCGTGAAAATGATGCCGGAGAACATCTGATCACCTTTCATACTCCCGTCAGCACCTCATCGGCAGACTTTTTGGCCGGCAAGGACTATATTGATTTTCATACGGTCCAGTCGGGACATGAAGTTGAAGTTTACAGAAGCTGGGGGCTGGTGCGCCGCACGGGAGAGGCGGAGGAAAAACCCTTCATGGATGCGGAGCCGAGATATGAAGACCATCCGGCGTGCTTCAAATCGGCGTTTGGGTATTCTTGGAATCATGACGATGTGCGGCAAAATACCTATTGGAATTTGATGGAGGGTGTGTGCGGCAATACTTACGGAAACAGCTGCATTTGGGGGTTTACCACCACGCCGAATGACTACTTTATGTACCGCTGGCAGGACGCGATACATCACACCGGCGCACAGCAGGCAAAATTTGCAAAGCAGTTGCGCTTGAGCCGTCCGTATTTTGAATTTCGCCATGCGCCTGAGCTGGTGGCGGACGACACCGCCGATATGGCACACCAGGCTGCGGGACGCGGGGAAGACTATGCCTTTATCTATACGCCCCAGGGCTTGCCGATTCGCGCATTTTTAGATAAGCTGGATGGACAGCGTCCGATAAGAGCTTCATGGTTTGACCCACGGACAGGAAAAGAAGAGATTTTTGGCGTATTTGCGCCGCGGGAGACGCTATTTGTCCCACCTTCCAGGGGCAAAGGCTGCGATTGGGTTTTAATTTTGGATGTACAGACGCTTTAGGTGATTTGCGCAGACGACCAGCTTTCTGCTTTGCGTTTGAGGCAGGCAGTGCGAAAGAGAGATTATTTTCTATATGGTCAAGATCATTGGCCAGTGGCTTGCACTTGCCATATAAAGGCATACTACTGGCAGCGTTCGTGGACAGTTTACCGACTGCGGACAAGGGCCAAAGATAAAGGGACGGCAGACTTTTGACACAGTCTGCCGCCCCTGCGGGCGGCCCTTTAATGATACGATTCGAACTAAACCGTCACGCTCTTGACGGTGACGTCCACGCCAAGCACATTGAGCGCGGTATAATTTTCAACAGCGTTTAAGACCGCGCGCTGTACCAGTGCCCCGGCTGTCCTTGCGTTGCCGCCGTAGCGGATCGAGATATCCAAAAAAATGTACAGGCCTTGGGGCGCAGACTTCAAACTGACATACAGCACCTTTGACACATCCGGTATTTGCAGGGCCTCATGCTGGCTTATGGCGGTAATCACGCGGTCGGCGATATGATAGCTCCCCAGATAGCTGAATGTGGGGCGTACCACCGTTTTGGTGGTACGGAACATATCGTTGCTCTTTTTACTCTTATTGAAGATGTGAAGCGTGTCGAGAAAATAGCCCGAAAAATCCTTTTTTATCTCAAAGGTCGGAACGGGAATGACATGCTTGCCTTCTGTCCTGCGCACATGCTTTGCCTTTTCTATCTCCTCCGGCGCCGCCACATCCTCAATGCGTATATGCTCATCTACAGCAGGCAGCTCCAGCACCTGCACAATCTCGTCTATCATAGCGTCGGACGTGCCGAGAATCAGTATGCTGGGCGGTGCGAAGCGCCTGATAGCCTCCCTGACCTCGCAGGCGTGGGCGCTGTCGCGAAACAGCGCGCGGCGGATGGAGCCCACCTTGGTTTTCTCCTTTTTTGCCGAAACACCCGCCAGCAGATTGTTGCCCTGTATAAAGAGCCCGTCGTCTATCATGAATTCTATGCCGTTTTTATGCGCGACCCACGCCGCCCGGTAGCTCTTGCCCGAGCCGCTGGGGCCGACAAATGAAAATACCTTCATAAGCCGCCGCCGTCCTTTGACATCTTTTTCTTTTCCCGGACCAAGTATGACAGTGTCATAAGGCTGTCGGACAAATGAACGTTTTCAACCACCACATCGTCCGGGACATCCAGGTCAACGTATGAAAAGTTGAGCAGTCCCTTGATACCGCCCTTAACCATCTCGTCCACAACCGCCTTGGTGCTCATCTTGGGCACAGCCAGTATGCCGATGTCGGCGGGATTTTCCTTGAGGAAATCGCCCATATCGGCAACGTTGTATATGGTAACGCCGCCTGCCTGTCCGCCGATTTTGGCCGGATCGCTGTCAAAAATCCCGATGGTCTTAAAACCGCGCTTCTCAAAGCCGGCATAGTTCGCCAATGCGTGGCCAAGATACCCCGCCCCGGCGATGATGGTCTTATAGCCGTTGCGCAGGCCCAAAATAGTGCCGATTTCGTAGTAGAGCTCCTCCACGTTATAGCCGTAGCCCTGCTGTCCGAAACCGCCGAAGCAGTTTAGATCCTGCCTGATCTGGGAGGCGGTCACGTTCATTTTTTCGCTGAGCTCCTTGGACGAAATCCGCTTGATATTCTGATTCAGAAGCTCGCCTAAATATCTGTAGTAGCGCGGTAACCGCCGGATAACCACCAGGGAAATCTTTTTGTTCATATTGCGCATGGTATTTCCTTTCTTTTTCGGACGATTAGGTATCGCCCTAGTCCCGTGTCAGTCGCATCAGACTGTGTCTATCAACCGGCGGCGCGCATATATGAAAACCGGTTATTTCAGCACCGCGTGGCGGGGAACCCCGTCCTCGATAAATACGGGCGCTTCGCCCTGGATCAGCGGCAGCATATAGTCGATCGCCTCCTGGGTGATATCGTTGCCCTCCGCATTGATCCACTCTCTGGGAATAACGCGTTCGACATTGGCGATTTTAGCGATATCCATCCTGGCGACAGACACGCGGTACGGCGAACCCGACTCACGCACAAAGTACATCATCTCGCCTGTGGCGCCATTCACAGCCGCCTCCACAGCCGCCGCGCCTATCATCCTGGACTCGGCGATATCGGTAGCCGACGAGCAGTGCGCAGCGCAGCGCTGCAAAAGCCCGAACTCGATCTGGCGGGTTTTAATCCCCAAAACATCCGTCACCATATCGGCAAGCACGCGCGCTGTGCCGCTTAAGTGCTTGTGCCCGAACGCGTCTGTTTCGCCCTTGCTCAGCGCCTCGCACACATAGGTGTCCTTATTGATCTTTGCGCCTTCCGAAACCGCCACAATAACGCTGCTTTTCTTTTCGCTTACCCTTCTGACGTCCTCTAAAAACTTTTCTATATTAAACATCAGCTCCGGCACATAAATAAGATCGGGCGCAGAGCAGTTCCCGCCGCGCGCAAGCGCCGTCGCCGCCGTCAGCCAGCCTGCGTTCCTGCCCATGATCTCCATAATGGTAACGCACTTGGACGGATACACGCTCGCGTCACGGCTGACCTCACGCGTGGCCGTGGCAATATACTTGGCGGCGCTTCCGAAGCCGGGGGTATGGTCTGTGACGGCAAGGTCGTTGTCTATGGTCTTGGGCACGCCCATGATATTGATCTCATAGCCTATCTTCACGGCGTACCGGCTCAGCTTGTACACGGTATCCATAGAATCGTTTCCGCCTATGTAAAAGAAATATTTCACATTATGGTTTTTAAACATCTCAAATATTTTTTCGTAAATCTCAGGCTTGTCCTCTTCCTTGGGCAGCTTGAAGCGGCAGGAGCCGAGATACGCCGAAGGGGTGGACGCAAGCAGGTCCAGATCCTCATCCGTTTTCAGCTTGACAGACATATCCACCACATCGCCCTGCAGCAGGCCCTGTATACCATGCACCAGGCCATACATCGTTTCTATATACGCACTGTCGCGCGCAGCTTTATACACGCCTGCCAAAGTCGCGTTAATCGCGCTTGTCGGACCGCCCGACTGCCCCACCATTGCATTGCCTTTTACAAACTCCATTACCGAATCCTCCTCATTGTTATCCCCATGCTTATTTTGCCGCCGCATTTTTACGGCATCTGTCGTATCTGTTATCGCCGCCCACTATTTTATCTTTTTTTCAACAAAAAATCAATCACTAAATCAAAGTATTTTTTTAAGTCCTGTTATTTCGCCGGTATAAACTCATCTTAACCGTGAAATATCAATTTATACCAATTTAAAATAGAAAATGACTTTAAAAACGCAGGATTTTTTTCACCAGGCAAGACGGAAGGTTCCGTCAATACTTTGTGTATTGACGGGTTCTTCCAACGTAATATGGCGGAAAAAAGACAAGTTTTCATGTCATGTTTTTGTTTTAAATTAGTATTATACACCGCTTTTCTTCTAACCGGTTATTTGCGCCCATATACATAATAGAGCAGGCAAAATGATTTGTGTGCGCAAAATCGCATGATGTAGGGAGAGATGATACGATGCAAAAAACCGACTACATTATCCGCCGCCGGGGCGGAGACCTGTGGCATTTTTTTCACAGTGACAAGGAGGGGCTCTGCCTCCGGAAGAAACAGAATAACAAATGGGGCGAGCATGAAATCCTGCTGGATAATGCGTTTTTTGACTTTTCGGTGCTGTGCGACGGGGATGACAATACGCATATGGTATGCCAGGATACGGACGGCAGCATCCTCTACCTTGCCCATCACCACGACCAGTGGCATAAATTTACGCTTTTGAAGAGTAAGACCCAAAACGCCTACGCCAAGCATTTCAAGCTTATCCTGACAGGCTCCCAGCTCCAGCTTTTTTACACCATCCACAGCGCAAACAGGCTTTTGCTGTTCCACCAGCTTTTGGGAAGCGAAGAGGAGCCGACCGTGGTGGACGCCGTACGCGACAGCCTGCGCCCGTTTTTTGTGGTATGCGACGACTATTTAAACGCATGGATATACTATCAGAGCACAGACGGCGTTTTGGGGTGCCGGCAGTACCGGTGGTCCGCCAAACAATTTGAGGATTTTCTGCCCACGCCCGAAACGGGGGCGGACTGCCCCTTTGTGCACATGGATTCCTTTGGCCGCCACCATATTATCGCCATTCAAAAGGGCTGCCTTATCTACCTGCGCAGAGGCACAGACGGCCGGTTCCACCAAAAGAAGCTGATCCACACCGCATCTGAAGGCACGCCGTTATATCTTCCCATCATCCTCGGCGACTTCACAAAAATGTGGCTGATGTGGCAGCAGGGCAATGTGGTGTATTATTCCACCAGCACAGACGACGGAGGCGAGTGGAGCCGCGCCATGCGGTTTATGTCCACAGGCATACCGCCTCAGCTTTTCTCGTTCCAGAAGGAAGAAGCGGCCTCCTACTGCTGGGGCTATATCGCAAACGGCGATATTCACCTGTTTGCGGCAGAACAGGAAAGCAAGCCCTCAACCGGAGCAAAGATACAGCGCGAGGGCCAGGCCGTAGAGGAGTTTGCAAAAAGGCATGCGGGGGATTTTGGCAAAATGCATCCCATTTCCGTTCAGGCTGAGCCGGACGGTATCGAGCTCAAAAAGCTCAAAATCCTCATTTCAGGATTGGGAGAGCAGGTATCCATGCAGAAACGCAATATTGAGCTTTTAAACGCGAAAATCGCCCAGCTTGAGCAAAAGATCGGCAACAGCGAAAACGCCGCAAACGAGTAAGCCGGAGCATTTGCCAAAAGCGGACCGCCCGGTGGCGGTCCGCTCAGACTGTCGGAAAAGCATGAAGGGTTTGGCGATATGTACAAAACAATGTGCCGCTATACGGCACCGGGAAAACCCCCGACGAAGGTTTTCCCGCGCAAAAACAGTCCTGCGGACTGTTTTTGCTCCCTTTCCTGCGTTGCAAAGGCAGCTTTTTTAAACCTTGGGGCTCTGCCCCAAAACCCCGCCACTTTTTAAAAAAGGTGGACCAAAACTTTATTTTTGTGCAGTTTTTTGTAACACTTAGTTTTTTTTGACAGTCTGCGGCGGGCGCTGCCCGCTTTTTCACACCACAGGCCGCCGGCCTATCATCACCCGCTCGTCCCATCCCTTAATGCCACCGGACTGTATGGCGGTAAACAGGCGCGTTTTCAGCTCCCTGTCCGTCTTGGACATGCCGGCGAGCATTTGCTTGATCTCCTCCCGCTTGGTGTGCCCGTTCGCCGGGCACGGATTTTTCACGACGGGCAGCGAAAGCCGCTTCGCAAGCCCGCGTATCTGCGCCTCCGGCACATATATCATGGGCCGGATGAGCCATACCTTTTTCCTGTCCAGATAGGTGACCGGCGAAAAGCAGTTGATACGGCCTTCATAGATTAGGCTCAGGAAAAAGGTTTCTATGACATCGTCATGGTGATGTCCCAGCGCCACCTTGTCGCACCCAAGCTCAAGCGCGGCGTCGTGAAGCGCTCCCCGCCGCATTTTCGCGCACAGTGAACAGGGGTTCTTTTCGTCGCGTATGTCGAAAATGATTTGCTTCAAATCGGTCTTTTTTAGTGTAAACCCCACGCCCAGCCTGCCGCAAAGCTCGCCCACCGCACTAAAATCCATGCCCTCAAACCCCATATCAAGCGTGATCGCATGGATGTCAAACGGGCGCGGGTAAAACTTTCTCAGCTCCGCCAACACCGTAAGCAGCGTAAGGCTGTCCTTTCCGCCTGATACGCCTACGGCAATCCTGTCCCCTGTTTTGATCATGGCGTATTCATCTATCGCACGCCTCACATGGCTCAGTAATTTCTGCATAATATCTCCCTTTAAAATCAAACGGCGTTTGCATACGCCTTAGACCCTGTATTCATAGTTCGAAACACCGCCTTTGCGGGTCTTTTCCGCCTTGCATAGACGAAAAATTCCTCGCAAATCCGGCATCTCTTACTTATGAATACAGGTTCTTATACTAATTTAAAATAAAAAGATAACCTTAAAAGCACAGGATTTTTTTCGTCAGGCAAGGCGGAAGGTTCCGCCAATACTTTGTGTATTGGCGGGTTCTTCCAACATAGCATGGCGGAAAAAAGACAAGTTTTTTGTTATATTTTTGTTTTAAATTAGTATTAAATAAGCGCCAGACCCAACGCCATGGAAATCAGGATCAGCCATACGGTCCCCAGCTTTGTTTTGGCCGCCAGGATCAGGACTGCCGCAAAAATAGCAAGCGCACCAAAATTGATGACGACGGGTGTCCCGAAAGCATGCCATGTAACGGACAAACGTCCCCCGGCCAGTATGGACTGCCGCATGAAGAACAACACCGCGTTGGCAATAAGCCCCACTACCGCCGCCCGTATCCCCATAAGCACCCACTGGGTCGCCTTTTTTTCCACGATTTTTTCATACAGCTTGGCGGCTAAAACCACCAGAATAAAAGACGGCAGGGAAACGCCAAGCGCCGCCACTACAGCGCCCAGAACACTCATGGCATGTCCCGACGGAGCAAGCGCGTTCGCCCCTACAAACGTCGCCACATTCGCGGCAATGGCGCCAGGCGCCATCTGCGAGATTGTTACAATATCGACATACTGCGAAGCGGTGCACCACGAGCGCAGCCCTACCTCGTTTTGTATGACCGCCACCATGGCGTAGCCGCCGCCAAAGCTGAAAAGCCCTATTTTGAAAAACACCCAGAAAAGCGTTAGGAATATCATTGGCTGTCACCTGCGCTTTTCCTTTTCAGGCGTTCTTTGACGCTGTAGTATACAAATCCGCACAGCCCGCTGGCCGTGATAACGATCATGATATCCGCCGAAAAAAAGGTTATGGCGGCAAACGCCAAAACC
>JAKJBW010000022.1 GCA_022706785.1 Bacillota bacterium | reverse complement strand
AAACCGCCTGTATCAAAGGATGCAGGCGGTTTTTGTTTTGCTTTTGTTTTCTATTTGTACATTGCGTGTATATTGTAGCTATATCTTGCTTATTTCGGCCGCCAAAAATCCGATATCCGCATGGGTGTATGTGTCTGCCGTAAACGCATAGTCGGTATGCCCTAGTATCATTTTTATGGCGTTTGTATCTGCTCCTGCCCGCGCTAACAGGGTGGCGCATGTGTGGCGCGTCGCGTGGGGTGTTTTGCGCTCTATGCCTAGCTTCTCTAGTATGGGGTAGTAGATGTATTTGCGATAATAATTTGCCGTTACAGGCTCATTATCGCCCTTGAAAATTAGCCTGTCCGTTGCGTTATTATACCATTGCCTTATGTACGGCAACGCCTTAGGGTGTATAGGCGCAACCCTATTCTTGCCTGCGTCCGTTTTCAAGCCGCCTGTAATTGTCATGGCCTTTAAATCAACCGCAAACTTAGTCAATTCTAGCAGTTCGCTTATGCGCAAGCCTGTATATACCAAAATCAATATAGTGTCCACATATGGCAAGCCACGGTTGTTCTCAAGCGTTTTGATTTCAAGATCCGTGAATATTTCTTTTTCTTTCCTTTCTTCCTTTTGCAACTTTACAAATTCGGCATAATTTTTGTTGCAAATATCGTTCTGCATGGCGTATTTATAGAGTAAACCGCAAAGCAATTTTACCTTGTCTTTCGTAGACCGCGACAGAGGCTTTGAGTTGCCCTTCTTGTCGACAGATACAAGCCCATCTATCAGTGTCTGTATATGCCCTGCTCTTATGGCAGTAAACGTTTTGCCGTGCAACGGTGATAAATGCTTAAATGCCGCAACATAATTGTCCTGCGTTTGCTTGCTTATGCCCGTAAACGAGGGTGTTCCTTTCCATTCGTCGTACAATTCCTTAAATGCGATATTAGCCTTGGGGCTTGTCGGCTGTATTTGTTCTTTAGCGAGGGCTTGCACAGCTTCTTTTTTCGTGGCGTGATAGCTTATGTAGGGTATATTGAATTGGGATAACAAAATAATATTACATTAAAAAGCGCTTTCATTCGAGGGCGCTTTTTATATTGAGGTACGCCATGTCGTGAGACACGCCTCTGCCTCTCATTTTATTTTGAGAGGAGTTTTACAAATGAATGAATTGGTAACAATCAGAAACGACGACATTTATACGGACAGCATAGTAATCGCAGAAGGGGCAGGAAATCAGCACCACACTATTACAAGAAAGGTAAGAGACTTTTATGCTGATTTTGAGGAACTCGGAAAGGTTGGATATCACATCCAAGCTTTAGAAAGCGGACAAAAACAAAAGGTGTATCACTTAAACGAGCCGCAAGCATCGTATTTAATTACCCTACTTGAAAACAACGATGTTGTAAGACGGTTTAAGCTGGATTTGGTAAAAGAATTTTACCGTATGCGCCGCTTTATTCTTGAACGCCAAACGGCGGAATGGCAACAGGCACGCCTTACCGGAAAGCAAGTGCGGCAGGATGAAACAGATATCATATTAACAAAATTGATTCCTTTGGCGGAAGAACAGGGAAGCGCACACCCCGAAAAACTGTACCTTGCCTATTCCAAGCTTGTTAATTCTGTTTTAGGTATAGAAGCCGGACAGCGCGACAACCTCTCTTTGGCGTATGTGGAAACGATCAAGTTCCTTGAACGCGCTATTGAGAATATTATTTCCATAGAGGCAGACAAAGGAACGCCTTATAAAGAAATATATCAAATCTGCAAGGCAAAATGCGGCGTGATTAAAGAATTATCGTTTTTGCCGCTCCTTAGTGCTTGATATTTTTTGTCGTATAGGGTATATTATCCATATACTGAAGCGAAAGGGTGATATACCATGAAAAAATACAAACAACTATTTATCGGCGTACTGATCGGCGCGCTTGCAACAGCAACAATTACATTTGCGGACGAAATACAAACTTATATTGCAGAAAAGGCGGGTTTCCCAATAACAGTGGATGGGAGAGTTGTTGAGTTTGACGCGCCAGTAGTAACTATTAATGAGAGAGCTTATTTGCCACTAAGGGCTATGGGTGAAGTTTTAGGTATAAAAGTAGATTGGAATGATAAAAAACAGCAAGTAGAAATATTATCAAAGGATGGTGAATCTGTGTCAGATACACAACCAATAAATAAACACATACCTTCTGATGAAGATTTAAGTAAAGAAGAATTTAGGGGCCAATATTTTTTACAAGATAAAGACGGAGTTTATTATATAACGGCTAAATTTTTAGATAAAAAAATAACCATAGAAGAAAAGTATGATACGCAATACATTTATTATAGCGCAGAAGATATTGAAAAACAAACCACAGAAAAAGTATTTTTTACAATGGTGTTCACAAAAACAGGATGCCCTAAAATAGTAGTAGATTTCCCCAAGGAGATAATGGGTGGCGCAGTAATTCCATATGACTATTATGTAGATGAAATACTTCCTCAAATAAGATAAACAACGAAATAACATTACAAATAAATATTAATCAGGAGGATTATATTATGTCAGATGGAATTAGAAAAAACTCAAATGTTTATTCTGCTAACAGATCATCTTATACATTTATTTATAAATACACATCAATTGTTTCTATAATAGTGACATTTTTATTTATATTTACTGGTTGTAATAATAGTGATAAAAATTTTGCAGATAATTGGTTTAGTTCTATCACGTCTGTTTATAAACAAAATTTCTATAATGAATTTTCAAAAGCGGAAAATTTCGAAAAATTATACCCTTCAATAATTATTTATTATAATGAATTGGTGAACGCTTATAATAGTAGCGATAAAAAACATTATAAAACATTAAAATTATCTAATACGTTTAAAAAAGAACAAGAATTTTTAAGTAATTACAGTTTGAATTATGAAGATAACAAACAATTAAAATTATTACTATATATAATAAAAACCAATAAAATCCTAGCAGGTAAAGAACTTGAAATGGCAGCCAATACCACCAATAGCAAAGATGAAGATTTCTTTATTAACCTTAAGAATTCTTTTATTGAAGCATATTTTGCCTATACAAATCCCAAATGATAAAAATAAGACAAGGGACAATGTAAATTTTCTTTCTATTTCATTAATTTACAGACGTAGCAACTCAATCTTGCCTTTTTATTTTACGATATTCCTGCGCGTTTGAAAGCCTTTTTGACAAGCTTTTATATGTCGGTAGTATGTTTATATACCCAGCATTAGAAAGTGTCTTAAAACAGATAGTTGTTGCCAGCAAAAAGCAAAAGAGAAAAAGCACCAACACGCTGACGGTCAATGCTTTTCACTCAACAATTATAATTATTATAACTAGACAAGAATAATTATAATACATAGTATAGCAAAAGTCAATATCCAGCATCTAAAAATTCCTATTCCTAGGTAAACATATTGCCCAGCATAGTTTCACTAATTTAATAAAGAAATTACATTGAATTTTAGACTGAAATGATATGTTCTCCAACACCAGCGAGTTTAGATAGTTCTTTGCGTGTGTCTGTTCTAGTATCAACCTTTGGCAAATTTGCCGAACCTTCTTTTGGTGAATAACTTTGACCTGCTACGCTCAAATTCTCCTTAGCCTTATCCTCAAATACACTCCTATACTTCTCGGCTACAGCCACACGCTGAATAGGGGTTAAGTTCCGTCTGCCCAGTTGTCCGTCAATCATCCAACGCATTACTTCTGATTTGTCTTTAAATGCTAATGGAATTGTTTCAAATGGAATTTTATGTTTTTGACAAATAGCATATCTATTATGTCCATCGGCTATGTATTGACATATTTTTATGTTATATATATAATTAGGATAAAAAAACAAAAGCGAGGCAAGAAAATATGGATGAAAATATAAATGCAAAAATAACATGGGAAAACAACGGTCAAATAATAGATTCAGTTATGATAATAGCTCCGCAATGCAAAATCAGAGATTACATAATAGAATTTCTACAGAATAAACCAAATCATGTTTTACAAAAGGATTGGTCAAAATTTGGTGAGATTGGTGATTGTATAAAAATAAATATATAGAGGTGAACAAAGTTGAATAGTGAAATAAAACACAAGTTGGAAAATCTAGATAAATTATTTTACATAATTGATGATAAACAAAGATATATACTAACTGGAAGAAACGGAAGAAAAGAAACTTCTGAATTTATTGTTGACTATGATAGAATTACTAATTATTTTTATGATATGCAAGAGTTATCAAATAATAAACCATGGGATACATTTACTGAGCGTAAACTATATGATTATTATATGGATATTTTGAGCCTTTCAAGTATATCCACTATTACAAATAAGGAGAGTTTTAATATAATAAATAATTTTAAAGAAAATCAGCTTATGCAACTTAATAAGCAGTTAGATTTATATATAGAGCTGAAAAAACTATATTCTAAATTTAAAAAATGAAAGATTTCATAACTAACTATTCAAATTATTTGACAAAAGCCAATGTTATACTGGCTAATCTATAAGCATATTATTCATTCTATAGTTTTCTAAGCACATTATATTATTATGGTGGGTTTGTATGGGCATGATATGAAAATGGATTCTAGCATAAAAAGAATGGATATTTTGATATGTTTTAAGGGTATAGATAATGGAATACAAAGAGGGATAGAGGGGTACTGAAATTAACATACACGAATTAAACCAATATATAAATACACTCATAAAATGTGCTTATATATAGATTTAATGTTATTAAATTGATTACAATAAACGGACTATTTATCTTGCTTATCTAAGGTAATGTAACAGTTCTAGTGTTTCTGTTTCTAACACCTTTCTAACACTTTCATAAAAGTTTTAGAATATTGATGCATTGGGGTTTGTTAGGCATTAGGTGTTAAAAAGTGTTCTAAACCCATGGTACAAGCGGAATTGAATAACTTAATATAATTCAGTATAAAGTCAAATAATCAATCGGCACCCAAATTCAGGATCTGGTGGAGTCGGATGTTTTTTATGTCGCCATACTTGAAATCGGCAATACGCTCTTATTTAACAAAAATTTCTGGAATGGCAAAAGGAGCGTGTTTTCGGATATTTGTCCGGGGATGGAGGAACTCTGCGACATTATAAGGGTATATGAAACCGATGGGCTAATGCTTTATGCTGATATAAAAAATCAGATCGCGCTGTGCGGCAACATATAACCTAAATATAATATGAAGCAAACGCCCGGCACGCGCATTCGCTATTTAACAGGCGCCTGTTTCGCGTTCGTTTTAGACAAAACAAAAAGCCCCTGCAGGGGCTTTTGCTTCGGCATTGTTTCCACAAGGGGGAAGCAAGCCCCCTGCCGCCGGCGGCAGGGGGAGGGAAGCATGGCGGCCCCAAGGGCGCCCTTTCGGGCACGCCCGCCGGCAAGCGCCAATTCTTTTTTTCTCATTTACCGTGTAGATCTATCGTCGAAAAAAGAAAGCAGGGTTTGGGTTTTTTCATGCACAGGCCGCGTCGCCGCACTGAAAAATGCGCTTGCGCCGCAGCGGAAAAAATGGTATATTATATCTGTGCATAAAACATATGCCTTTATTTTACTTTCCACAAATGCGTAAAAGGATGATAATAATGAATATTTTCAGGCTGGCGGAGCTTACCGAGCAAAAGAAAAAACAGATAATGGCGCGTGCGGAAACCGACATTTCAGAGCAGATGACGCTTGCAAAGGCAGTGTCGGACGATATAGCGCTGCGCGGCGACGCGGCGGTCATCGAATACACCGCCAAATTCGACCGTGTCAGCCTTACCGCGGATACCATGAGGGTGACGCCGGCCGAAATCGAGCGCGGGTATGCGCGCTGCGAGCAAAAGGTGCGCGATGCGATCCGGTACGCGGCCGGGAATATACGCGACTTCCACGAAAAGCAGCTTCCTGAGGAGATGTGGTTCACTACGGTGGATGAAGGCCTGATGGTGGGCGAAAAGACGACCCCTATCGTGGATGTATGTCTGTATGTGCCGCGCGGCAAGGGCAGCTTTCCTTCTGTGCTTTTGATGCTGGGCATTCCCGCCAAAACGGCAAAGGTGCCCAAGATCGTGGTTGTCACGCCGCCCAACGAAAAAGGCGAAATCGACGACGCGATTTCAGCGGCCGCAAAGATCATAGGGATAGACGAAATTTACAAGGTGGGCGGTATCCAGGCAGTGGCGGCTGTGGCCTATGGCACACAGTCCATACCCAAATGCCACAAGATCATAGGCCCCGGCAACAGCTACGCCACGGCGGCGAAACGCGTGCTTGCCAATCACATAGACGCAGGCCTGCCTGCCGGGCCGAGTGAAGCGATTATTTTGGCCGACGAGCATGCCGACCCGCATAAGGTGGCGCTTGACTGGATGATTGAGGCGGAGCACGGCCCCGATTCGGCCGCGCTCTTAGTGACCCACAGCGCCGAGCTGGTACAGAGGGTTTTGCCCATTGTGGAGGGCCAGCTTGCCAAGATCAGTGAAAAGCGGCGGGAATTTATCAAAACCAATTTTTCCGCTTACGGCGGCGTCATTATAACCGATTCGCTTGAGCAATCCATTGATTTTGTCAACGAATATGCGCCAGAGCATATGGAAGTTATGTGTAAAAATCCTTTTGATATTCTGCCCGGCATCAAAAACGCCGGTGAGATTTTGCTTGGGGAATATACCCCTATCACCCTTTGCAACTTTCTTTTGGGACCAAACGCCATTCTACCCACAGGCGGCTTTGCGAAGACGTATTCCAGTGTTTCGGTATTCGACTTTTTAAAGCGTTCCTCCATTGGCTACGCTTCAAAGCAGGGTTTTGAGCGTGTTCGTGAGGCGGCCGATATCCTGGCAACCGCGGAAGGCTTTGACACACACGCGCTGGCTGTGCGCGAGAGGAAATAGAGGGCTTGCGAAAGGACAAGCAGCGGCCTGATGGGGCCAGCTTACTATAAATCAAAAAATAACTATTTGCCAGCTTTGTACGGCAGATTGGAGTGATCGCATGAAACCCATTAAGGTAGAAAGAAAAACAACCGAATCGCACATGACGGTGATCCTGGATTTTTCGCCCATCACGGCGGACTACCGCAGCAGGATCAAAACCCCCATGCCGTTTTTAAGCCACATGATTGAGCATATTGTATGGCGCGGCGGGTTTTTGGTGTCTACCGATGTGCGCCTGGACGAATTTGTGCTGGGGCATGTGATCTGCGAGGATCTCGGCATATGCCTTGGCAAGGCCGTGGGCAAGTATGTATCGGCCATGACCGACGAGGGCGTCGCCGGCTACGGCGCCGGGCTGGGTATCATTGACGAGGCCAAGGCCGAATGTGCGGTCAGCTTCGAGAGCCGTGCGTACGCCGACATTGACCTTGGGGGCCTTGCGATACCGGACGAGGTCGAGGGCATGAAATGCGAGGATCTGGTGACCTTCCTTGAAGGCTTCGCCCAGGGCGCGTGCTGCACGCTGCACCTTGAGCTGAAAAAGGGTCAGAATGCGCATCACATCTGGGAAGCGGCTTTCCGTGCGTTTGGTATCGCGCTTGGCGCAGCGCTCGCCCAAAACCCGGCAAGGCACGGCATGACAAGCGGCGTGGCGGGCGCCGTTAAATTTACCATCGAATAAACCGGAGGAAAAGGGGCGACATGGCAAACTTGCAACCATTTTTGGATAAATACAAGGTGATCCTTTTCGATATGGACGGTGTGATCACCAGTGAGCAGGGTTATTGGAACTGCGCGGCTCTCACCGTACACGAGATGCTGCGTTCATCGCACTGCCTTGGCAGCGAAGATTTTAACAGGGCGGCGGCGGTGGCAAATCTTGAAAACGTACGCAAAGCAGTGTTTGCAAACGGCAAGACTATTGCCCTTCTCAAGGAAAAGGGCGTAAACAGCAACTGGGACCTTGCCTATGTGGTGATATGCATTTCACTGATTTTAGGCAATACCAGCGATTATGAGGCGGTTTACCGCTATGCGCAAGGGTTGGGCGACGACATTCTTTCCGAATATGACAGACTGGCAGGCCTGGCCGCAAAGGCGCTGGGCAGGCCGCCCAAATGGAGCGAGCGGCTGGGCGAGATGTGGACGCAGCAGCAGAAGCTGTTTCAGCTGTACTACATAGGTACAGACGAGTTTGACGGACTGATCCAAAACGAGATGCCCATTATTCCCCTGCCGGAGCTCTATGACCTGCTCTCCTCACTTTGCGAAGCCGGCAAGCAATTGGGCTACGGCACAGGCAGGCTGGCGTTTGAAACGCTTCATCCCCTCAGGCTCTGGCATGTGGATGCGTTTTTCGCGCCGCAGCGCCGTATCTGCTATGATGAAGTGATAAATGCAGAGGAGCGTCTGGCGGCGGCGGGCCGGAACGTGCGCCTGACCAAGCCGCACCCCTACATGTTTTTGCAGGGGCTCTACGGGCTTGACTATCCGCCCGAAAAGCTGATTGACGGCGATTACGACAAATCCGCCATAGCGGAAGTCTTGGTGGTGGGCGACGCCGGGGCCGACATTTATGCCGCACAGGCGATGGGCGCGGATTTCTGCGCAGTGCTCACGGGCGTGGCGGGCCAGGCGGCGCGCGGGTATTTTGAAGGCGTTGGCGCACAGTATATTTTAGATTCTGTCCGGGATATGATGACCAGTGAATAAACGTGCTGCCCCGGCGGCTTAAACCATGATCAACGATTAAAGAGGAACAAAAATGATAAAGATTTCCACACCGCTTACCAAGGATATTGTAAAAATGCTTACTGCAGGCGACCGGGTGCTGATATCAGGCTATCTCTACACCGCCCGCGACGCCGCGCACAGGCGGATAACCGAGGCGTTGGCGCGTGGTGAAGAACTGCCGTTTGACATAAAGGACCAGATCATCTATTATGCGGGCCCTGCTCCGGCCAAGCCCGGCGACGTTATCGGATCGTGCGGTCCCACAACCAGCGGCCGTGTTGACATCTACACGCCCCGCTTGATCGAGCTCGGCCTTTCGGGCATGCTTGGCAAGGGCGAGAGGAGCGACGCTGTTGTGCAGGCTATGAAGGCGCATACGGCGGTGTATTTTGCGGCGGTGGGCGGAGCCGGCGCTTTGATCGCGCAATGCGTGACGGCCGCAGAGCCTGTCGCTTACGCAGACCTTGGCGCAGAGGCGATTGTGCGCCTTACGGTACGCGACCTGCCTGCCGTTGTGGTGATTGACTCAAACGGGGGCAACGCTTATGTCGATGGGAAAGCCGAATACCGGAAGATTTAGGGCTGAATATTCAGCCTTTTTTGCCCTGTATAGAATATTAGAACCTGTATTCATAAGTAAGAGATGCTGGATTTGCGAGGAATTTTCCGTCTATGCAAGGCGGAAAAGGCGCGAATATCCGTCGATATTTAAGCCTTTGACAACGATGCAGAGGCGGAAAAGACCCGCAAAGGCGGTGTTTCGAACTATGAATACAGGTTCTTAGTATAGAGGAGGTGTCCCTGGGGTGTCGCAGCTGTCTTACTTAAAAGAACGTCTTTCCAATCTGCCCGATTTTGTATTTACCTTTATCCAAAGCTATTATGACGGCGAAAGCGTCAACACGCAGCTGGCCTACAGCATAGATATCACGACCTATCTGGTATTTTTGCAGAAATACCGCTATCCCGATATGGAAAAGCTTGAGGACTTCACGCCCGGACATCTGGATGGCGTGACGGTGGATGATCTGATCAATTTCAAGGCTTACCTGCGTGAATACGAAATCGTTACGCAGACCATATCGGGCGAACCAATGCGGCGCACGGTGCGCAACTCCAATTACGGCATCAACCGCAAGCTGTCCGCCATACGCTCGCTGTATTCTTATCTTTACAAAACCGATAAAATAGAAAAAAACGTGACCGAGAAGGTCACCTTTGCAAATATCAGCCAGAAGATCAAAAAGCCGCTCACCGCGCAGGAGACCGTGCGTATATTGGATGTGATTTTCAACGGCGAGCGGTATTACGCCGGGCGCGACCTTGCCGAGTATCTGAACCGCAAGCAGCGGGATATCGCTATATTTATAGCGTATCTGGGCACCGGCGTGCGCGTGAGCGAGCTTGTTAACCTTAACATTTATGATTTGTGTTTCGACACCTCATCCTTTATCGTAACGCGCAAGGGCGGCGAGCAGCAGGAAATTTTTATGCCTGTGCAGGTGGAGCAGGAGCTTTTGGCCTACCTTGAGCAGCGCAAAAAAATAAACGCGGCCGACAAAAACGCGTTGTTTGTCAGCCGTACAGGCAAGCGCCTTACTATAGGCGCTGTGGAGCGCAATTTAAAACGTTACTGCTATACCGCGGGCGTGATGCACAAGGACAAAACACGCCCCCACGCGCTGCGCCGTACGTTTGCGTGCCGCCTTTTAGAGGACGGCGTGGATATCAAAATGGTGGCCGATTTAATGGGGCACCGCAATATAGAGGTGACCCACAAATATTACGCCCAGTATGCCTCCAAGGCACGAAAGGAAATCATGCGAAACTTCGAGATCCTTTCGACGGACATAACCATTTAAAACAGACGAAGGGATTGGTCGGATATGACATTATGGGTTAAAATACTGCTTAGCGTGATTAGTGTTGCCGCAGCATTTTTCGGCGGCTTTATTGTGCTTTTTATGGTTGCGTTTGGCGGCGCGGGGGAGTTTTATCAGGTGCTTGTCCCGATATGCGTTGTAACGATTCTGTTGTTTATACTTGCGCAGATTTGGGGATGGTCAAAGCCTAAAAACAGGCTTATCGCGGTCACGGCGATATTGGGTGTCGTGCTGCTTAGCGTAGCGGGCTTTGAAAGTTATAAAGCATATGACAACAGCTTTGACAAGGTGAATGAGCAAGGCGTGAACTTAGAACAGTATGCGCCTTTTAAGGATAATACCAAAGCGGTGTCGCTTGATGAGCCTTCAACCCTGAGGCTAGCTTCTTACATCCCTAAAGTTGACGGGGCAACAGCGCTTTATCCGTTATACTCAGCTTTTGTTCAAGCGACCTTTTCACAGGAGGAGTATCATAAATATCCTTGGTTTGTTACCTGTTCCAATACTATTTATGCTTACGACAAATTAATAAACGGTGAAACGGATGTTATTTTTGTTGCCGCGCCTTCAAAGGAGCAATTAAAAAAAGCACAGGACAAGGGAGTAGCGCTAAAATTGACCCCGATTGGCCGGGAGGCTTTTGTCTTTTTTGTAAACGTCAAAAATCCTGTGAATAATCTTTCCACAGATGATATCCAGAAAATATATTCCGGCAAGGCCGATAATTGGCAGGAATTCGGCGGCAAAAATGCTGGTATACGGGCGTTTCAGCGCCCGGAAAACTCCGGCAGCCAAACAATGCTAAAGAAGATCATGGGCGATACGCCGCTGATGATACCGCCAAAGGAGGATGTGGTGGCAGGCATGGGCGGTATCATAAAACAGGTATCTGCCTACAAAAATTATGATAACGCTGTCGGATACTCATTTTTGTATTTTGCAAGCGAGATGGTGAAGGATAATAAAATAAAACTGTTATCCATAGGCGGTGTTGCGCCTGCAAGGGAAAATGTGGCAAACAAAACCTATCCGTATTCCGCTGAATTTTATGCCGTAACGGCTGGGACCAAAAATGAGAACGTACAGAAGCTGATCGACTGGATATTATCCGGGCAAGGGCAGTACATCGTTGAAAAAACAGGATACACGCCTCTGCAATAGGCATTGCACAGCAGTGCCGGCTTGCTGTCAACAGACCTGAGACCATTTGTCTAGGGTGCGTCTTCAAATAGTCAAAACACCTAAAAATGGCTGTTTTTCCGTCATACCTTGTTATCGGAAGCTTAAATACACAAAGTATTCGCGCTTCCTTCCGCCGCGTCTGACGAAAAAACATCTCATTTTTATGCACTCTGTCTAGTTGAAGACACACCCTAACCAAAATGAAAGCGGGTGAAAAAACAGTGCCGGAAAAGTTTGACTACAAAAAGATGTATAAAGATTTGTATATGCCCAAAGCGGTACCGCATGAAATCATGGTTGTGCCCATGACGTTTATTATGGTGGACGGCAAAGGCGATCCCAATGCGGAGGATGGCGAATACAGCGCTGCGGTCGGGTTGCTGTACGCTTTGTCTTATACCGTCAAGATGAGCAAAATGGGCGCTCATGTCCCGGACGGATATTTTGAGTACGCGGTTCCGCCGCTGGAAGGGCTGTGGTGGATGGCGGACGGCAAAAAGGGTGTTGACTACGCCAGGAAAGACCAATTTTGTTTTGTGTCGATGATCCGGCAGCCTGAATTTGTGACGCCGGAGGTGTTTGAATGGGCAAGGCGGGAGGTCGAAGCAAAAAAGAAGCTGGATACAAGCCGGGCGAGGCTGGAACTGTTTGATGAAGGCTTGTGCGTTCAGTGTATGCACATCGGCCCGTTTGATGACGAGCCCGCCACGGTGGAGAAAATGGAGCGGTTTATCATAGATAACGGTTTGTACAACGATATCGGGGATTGCCGGCGCCATCATGAAATTTATTTGTCCGACCCACGCAAAGGCGATATTTCAAAAATGAAAACCGTGATCCGCATACCTGTCGGAAAAGCGGTGAAGGGCGTATGATAAAACGGTTCCGCGGGCCGGGCAGGACATTATTCAGGCTGTCCGGCCCAATACCTTATGGGGCGGAGATTGAAAGGTATAACTTTTTAGCGCTTGCATCCCACGAATCCGTTTTTAATTTATAAAGCGGCTCGCTTCCTGCCTGAATGCTTATTGGAAGCATAGCTTCCCCGTTTACCAGCTTCCAGGGCGCGTCTAAAAACATTTCATCATAGACGCCCATATGCCCCTCAAGTCCGTAACGGGCTACGCCCATCCGACAGCTCATACCTTTTCCGTTCCCATATTGGAAGCCCAACGCTTCAATGTGCTCGCTTTGCCACCGGAACTGCAGCCTGCCATGGCTGTAAATATCATTATATGCAGTTTCATAGATGTTTCTTACCGGAGCATAAACAAATCCGTTGTCAATAAGGGCAGGCCTGTTTAACGCAAGCTCCCTGTACCCCGTATCCGCTTGCCCGGCGCCCTTCAGACAGACCTTGACGGCTGCGTCTTCCCCTTTATGCATAACCCTGAGCATACGGTCAAGTAGGGCTGCCATTTCGGCATTTGTCGCAATATTATTATATTTTAGGGTACCATCGGGATAGCCTTCAATCTGCCCCAGTTGGTCCGACACATAAAAATGATTGATAAGCGGCCCGCTTGCATCGCTGCAATCGCTGTACGGCAGCAGGGTTCCAGACGGCATATAAGAGCTGCTTGTTGCTCCGGTCATGCCCAGCGCTCGGAGTATCCAGACAAAGCATTCTTTCCGGGTTACAGGCTCATCCGGGATGAAATTGTTATCGGGGTAATTTAAGGTTTCGTAGTTTTTTCCTCCGTAATCTCTTGTCTTGATGATACCCCAATTTATGGCGGCATCAAGCCAGCCTTCTGTTTTGATCCAATGATTATCCAAATCCCTGAATATGTCTTCTTCAAACACGACCGGGTATTCCCGGACTTCTTTTTGAAAATTCGCGATTTCACTTCCGGGGACGCATCCTGCCGCTTTTTGCAGCGTAACCAGAAAATCGGCCTTTTTGAGCGTGTCGTCAGGGCTGGTATTTTCAAAAATGTTAGCCCAGTCATATTTAATGATAGCATTATAATAAGGCTCCGCCCAATTACCGTGCCAATTATCTGCCGCCGCTGCGTTCAGCGTATTAAAAGAAAGCACAACAGAAACCATACTTAAAAGCAATATTTTTTTCAATCAATGTCACCTCTATTCTATTATTCCGCTATTTTTTTCTATTACTCTCCAGATTATTGTTGCGGTTTCAGCCCTGCTGATATTGCCATAGGGCATCAGTTTGTCTTCGCTCCCCTGAACAACGCCGTTTTTTATGCACGCTGCAACGGATTGCACCGCCCATCCGGCGACAGCGCCGTTGTCGCTGAAGGCGGAAATGATATCTGATGTTTCCGCTTCTGAAAGGGCGGTATCTATAACGAGCAGCTTCATTGCCCTTGCGATCATGGTCATTGCCTCCTGCCTTGTGATAGGGGTATCGGGTTTGATGATCCCATCGCCGTAACCTGTGATAATGCCGTTTTCAGCGGCCGCGCAGACGCTTTGGTAAAACCAGTCGGTCGTCTTTATATCCGCAAAAGGGTTTTCGCTTCCGCTGGCCTTCAAATCCAGCGCCCGGACAATCAGAGCGGCGAACTCCGCCCTTGTGATATCCCGCTCAGGCGCAAAGCTGTTTTGGGCCACGCCTTTAATGATACCCCTTGCAGCCATTGTATCCACATAGGTTTTCGCCCAGTGGTTTTCCATATCGGAAAATACTTTGGGGCGGACTGCCGTGTAAATCGAATAATACCCGAGTGCGATATATTCCTCGTCGTTCCATAACAGCCGGGCGACGCCGCTGACATTGGCATCCGTCCAATTCACACCGTCTTGTGAATAAAGAACCTCTGCTCCGGCTGTGACAAACCGCGTGCCGTCCCATATGATATCGGACAGATTATATCCTTTTTTGCTGCGGATTTGGGTCCATGGTGTAATACCGTCGGGTGAGGTAAGGATCACTCCGTTGCTTCCTACCGCCACAAATTTGCCGTTTCCCCATGCTGCTTTGTATAGGACTGAATTATTTTGGTAGGTTTGCTGCGTCCAGTTTTCGCCGTCGGGCGAGGTGTAGACAATGCTGTAATGGTAGCCTTCCATCCCCGATTCCATGGAGCCGGGGTAACCGCCGCCGCCCACGTTCACATAAACCTGGCCGTTGTTCACCACATTTTCCGACTGCCTGTACTGTGCCAGCGTATCGGCAGGCAGCGTTAGTCCTGAACCGGTGTTTTCCACACCGGAAAAGGGGCTGTCGGCATGACTGTTTGTCAGCCTCCAGTCCAGCGCGTTGGTAGAGGTATAGATTTCGCCGTAGGCCCTTGATTTGATAAACCTGTTGTTCAGCCAAAACAAGTCGCCGAGTGAATCGTGCAGAAATGTGGCGGACGCAAGCTGTGTTTTTTCCCAGTCGGCGCCGTTTTCCGACGTATAGCGGTATACGTTAGGAAACTCGTCGCCGATTGCGACAAATTTTTGGCCGTCGGCGGTGATGCCGCTAAAGTACAGATTATTAAAATGCTTCGTCCAGTTTTGGCCGTCGGCAGAGATAAAAACAGCGTTTTTATCGTATTCCGAGCCGACCCCATACCGTGCCCATACCGCAAATATCTTCCCGCTGTATGCAAGATTGTGATAGGAGCCATACCCTTCCTCTATCTGGACTTTATTCCAGGCGACTCCGTCATCCGATATCAGAATTCCGGTACCGTAAGTGGACGCGATCACGAACCTGCTGCCGTTTGTCGCGATTCTGGCTGTGACTGTCGGCGTCTCCGGGAATGTGCGGCTTGTCCAGGTAATGCCGTCGGCTGAGGTGGCAATACCGCCTGGGCCGGCCGTCACAAACACAGAGCCGTTCCATTTAACATCGTCAAAGTCAACGGTTTGGATACTGCCCGTTTCGGCCGTGTTCCACTTTCTGCCGTCAGCGGACACAAGGATGCTTTTTCCTACTGCGACAAATTTGTCACTGCCCCAAACGACAGCACGGATGGAGTCTTGCTGCCCGGAATCGGAAAGGTACCAGTTTTCCCCGTCAGGGGAGGTTTTTACCACGCCGTTATTGCCCGCCGCGGCATAAACGCCGTTTCCGTATGCAACGGCATTGATGCCATTGCAGTCGTACGCCTTACGCCATAGGAGAAGTTTTGCCGCTTGCGCCGTTTGCGCCGCCGCGTCAGGCGCTTTGTTTATTTGGGCGGGAGGATCGACAGCGCTTTGCTTTTGCGCAATTGGCTCATTGTGCTGTGGGAGCGGAGATGGCTTGTTATTTATTCTGGCATAAATACCGGCAGCTAACAGTATCAGGAAAATAATGCCAACCGGCAAGACCATTTTTTTATATTTTTGAGACACTTTATCTCACCTCCAAATTAGTTTTTCCCGCAAAGATTTATTATACACGGTATTTTGAAATATAAGTGAATCGTTTTGCCGCGGAGTTGTGATCTGGTTTTTAATGAAGCAAACCATATCTGTGCGGTATCCTCACCCCAAAAAGAGTGATCAATATCGATCCTGTCAACTCGAACCTGCCATGTAAAAAGCCGTGGATGTGTTTGCTCATGCCGTTTAAAAATAAAAAAAAACAGGGCTTTCCAGCATTCGTATACCGGCACGCATGGCGCGGATAAGAAAACGCGTGAAAACCCTGTTGTTATACGGTTTTTTAGCTTCATTAGCTTTTAGCATTCGGCGGCAGAACAGCGTGTGCGGCTTGGTGCCGGCTGCAATGCCGCAAAAGGCGGTAATGTGATGGCAGCTCAGGCTTGCTTTATAGGCTGCATCACAAACCGGAATTCATGACCTTATTCATGGAAGTCCGCTGCGTCATGGCTTACAGCCGCTTCCAGAATATCATAGTAAGCCCAGTGTGCATTTGATACATCGGTAAACGGCGCCGGATATTTTGCAAGATTCGCATTTATCGTATTCTTATCCGGTACTCTGCCCATTGCCGCGTTAATTATTTTTACAGCCTCGGCACGGGTGATATTTGCATCGGGTTTAAATGTTTTGTCGGGATAGCCTGTGATATATCCCTTTTCATAGATTGCCGCTAAATATTTTTCCGCCCAATGCCCGGCCGTATCGCTGAAAGGCAGGCTTTTCACCGTATCGGTATCAAGCCCCTTAAGCCTTGCAATAACGGCTGCAAATTCTGCTCTTGTGATGCCATTTTCCGGTTTAAAGCTGCCGTCGGAATAGCCCACAATGATTTGTTTTGCTTCGATAAAGCCGATATAATTTGCATACCAGGCCGCCTTTGGCACGTCTGTGAAATTATTTGCGTAGGCTGTCCCTTCGGCAAATCCGCCGGTAAGCCTTGAGACTATCGTCACTGTTTCGGCACGGGTTATACCCGCCTCGCTTCTAAATGTGTTGTCGGGATAACCTTGAATATAGGCCGGATGCTTTGCCGCGGGCGTCTGTGTCGGAGCGGGTGTCGGCGTGGCATTTGATCCTTGCCAGCTGCCCGGCCTGGGTGTCGGCGTTGATATAATGGACGTGGCGTAACTTATTGCATACTGGCTGAATTTATCTGTTTTAAATACCAAAAAGTTGCCTTCCTGCGTTGCGGATATGATTTGTGCAATCCCGTCATGCAGCCTAACTACCTTGTAATTGCTTCCTCCCCGCATATTTTCAGGAATTTCAAGCCTTATGGTGACCGGGTTGATTGCCGTCTCCCTTCTCTCATCCTGGCTTAGAACGGTCCCGTCCGTATTCTTTTTTGTAACAAAAAGGGATGCGTCGAAATAGAATATGGCGGCGTCCGCGCCCGCCTGCTCCTTAATTTTTTCAATATCCTCCGCGGTTGCGGTATTTTGCTTTATCACAAGCTTTATTTCCGTACTGATCCCGGCAAGAGAATCAGCTTTTGTGTCAATTGCGCCTTTCAGGTCGTTTGCGTCCACCTCGGTGTTAAGGTTCTCTTTTACAACGTCGGCGGTTACATTGCCCCTTACCACGGTTAAAGTATATTCACCGGAAGTATCGATCGTAGCGTCCGGCCTTTTGACCTTGATGGATAGATCCGCCTGCTTCAGCGCGGATTCAGCCGGAATCTCAATATCGTCACCATTGATTTTCACTCTTGCATCCGCACAGGTGATGACCAATGAATACCCAAGCTCATGAAAATTCGGGATCACTTTTGCCTTAACAATACCGTCTTTATTCGGCGAAGCCACCGTATAAAATTTGTTTGCGGCGCTGCCGTCAACAATAAAGGGGTATTTTTCGGTATATGGCACACCGTTTTTATCCCCGTACACCTCAAGTTCAAAGCCGCTTACATAAGTATAGGCTGAAATATAGATGCTGCCGCCTGCCATATCAAGCGTGGAGCCGCCGATGAGCGACGGCATTACCGTGCCGGAAATGGTGTTTCCCGCAAGCTCTGCTCTTGTGATGTTCACAGGGATCTTATCATCCGAAGCTCTTTGCTTTATGACAAATTCAAGATACAAAACCGTATCGTTGCTGTTTAATACAAAACTGCCCTCTCCATAGGATTTGGAACGGTCAGCGGTATCGTCCGCAAAAGCAAGGCGGATCTCTCCGTTTTGGTTTGCGGCTGCCCTGTCGTTCGACTGCCATACCACAGCGTTTCCCTTGCTTGATTCCATAGTGCCTGTCTTTGTGCCAACGTATTCGAGTTTTGTTTTATCAAAGGTCACGAAAATGACGCCTCCGCCATAACTGCCCTGCGCTCCGTTTTGGGCAGTGACCGGAAGCGCGCTCAGCTTAACCGGCGCCAGCACGCTATCGGTTCTCGAAATACGGTAATCGACATTGTCTATGTATATTTTACTGTTTACCGCTGCCCGAACGCAGGGCATTTGTATCACAAACAAAGTGATTGTCAAAACGATGGAAATGAGTTTTTTCATAGCCATACACCTCATTTAAGTAGGGAAGGGCGGCAGTCAGCCGCCCATTAAACCCGTTATTTAGAAAGTATGCCAAAGGTTCCTTCCTTTTTGTCCATGCCTTCTGTCCCCTGCAGTATTGCCTGTATCATCTGCGCCGCGTCAATCGCGTCTTGTTTACCGTTGCCGCTGACCTCGGAAATGAGCATGTTGTCGCTTGTCGCATTGATATCCGTTTTGAGCCATACATTGATTGGCTTCATAAAGTCATTTGAATCAAGGGATTGGTTTGTATTTGTTTGTTTTCCGTAATAAAGCGTGGGTGTGCTGCCTATGCCAAAAATAAACTTATCCATGTCCGGCGTTATGCTGCCGGGCATGAGCACCACATATCTGCCGCGCTCCGGCGAATAGAAGATCCTGGCGTTGGTATCCTGGACCACCGCATCATTTATCGTAATGCTCAGCGTATTGTTTTGACCGATATTAGTCATGATCGCGTATGCCTTGTAGCCGCTGAACACAGCATTGTCGGAGACCTCAAAGTCAAGCGTATATGCCCAGTTGATTGCCTGTCCCGTATAGGTGTCGATGATTACGACCGTGCTGCCGACGGCGATATCCTCGTCAATGGTATGCTCTCTTGCCATCAGCTTAAACACGATATAGCGTTTATTCATATCGCCTGAGGTAATTGTGTAAGTCATGGCAGTGTCTGTCAGGCTCAATGCTGCCGCGTCGTCAATAACGGTATCGGCTGCTGTCTGGTCACCGCCTGCTTTGACTGAATAGGCAAGCTTTGTGACGCTTGAGGCGTTTGTGCTTAAATCGTAGAACCGGCTTGCGGTAAACGGCACGGTGATCTGATTGCCCACGACGTATTTGTTATCGGTGACCGACACGCTGCCTACTGTTATTACCGGCGCGTTTGCAAGGTTAGCGTAAGCGGTCACACCGCCTGACGTCTTAGCGCTGCTTTCGCTTGCATTATAGTAGTCGGAAAGCGCAACCGCCGTGACGGTAATCTCGCTGCCTACGTCTTCTTTTGTAAGCGCGTAGCTTTCACCGGTTGCACCTTCGATCGGCGCGTCGTTTTTATACCATTGGTACTGGCAGCCGGTCAGTATCTGCGCGGTGTCGGTACATTCGACCTTCGCTTTTACTGTTCCCGTATCCCTTGCCCTTGCCGAATCGCTGACCGCCGAATTGTCGCTATGTACGATCGTAACGCTTGAGATTGCTGGCTTGGGGATATTCGTTTGGCCGCCCAACAGGAATTTGGCCTCAGCAGAAGCTGTTTTTGCGCATTCGCCGATCTCCTCCTTGGCTGTAACGGTCAGCTTTAACCATTTGTTGATATATGGCGCGGTAATGCCCAAGGTTTTATCGGCAGCGCCGCTGATATCCGTATACGAGCCGTTTTCCGTATCGCTGTAGCTCCATTGATAGGTTGTTGTTGTATAGCTGCTCAAGAGCGGGTATTGATAGGTAACAGCCGGGTCATAGCCTATGGTTTTGCCTGTTTTAAAGCCATCCGGGCTCAGTAACGAACCCGTATCAATGGCGGGCGCGTTCTTTGGCTCGACCAGCACGCTTTCGCTTGTCATTGAATGCAGCGGATCTCCGTCTAACAGCATGGTGACTTTTACTTTCAAACGATAACCAATATAGTCGTCGGTCAGCACAAAACTGCTGCCGGTTGCCCCTGCGATTGGCGTGGTATAGTTATCCTCATCCTTATTGGTGAACCATTCGTATTGATAGGTGACAGGGTCGATCGGCTGTGTTGCTGTTTTTACACTGTAAAGGGTGGTGTCGGTATCCTTTACAATGGAACTGATTTTACTGCCCGTTGCGCTGTCTGAAATCACGTTCGTCAAAATTTCACCGTAATCCAGGAAGGTGATATTCTGCCCTTGTCCGTCACTCAACTCTGCGAAAACCGAATCGGAAATTGTTCCGTCGACCAAGGGGAAAATCTTAAATTCATTCACCAACACACTGGTATTGCTGCCGCTTTGCGGTCTTTGGTTTAATTTAAACTTAAGCTTAAACTCAAACGGCGCGGTGTAGTCCACCGCAGATCCCGCCTGTAGATTTCGGTATACTTTAATTTCACCGGTTTGGTTATTGCTGCCATCCTTAATGGCCTGGGCAATGAAATCCGTTCCCACAATGCCCGTAAAGGTCATGACCGAGGGGTCGAAGGAAAAGGCGGCCTGTATTGCCCCGATATCGCTTTGCGTACCCGAAAGGCTTACGACCGGCACGGTAATTTCGGTATTCTGGTCAGCGTTGATGACATTGCTCTTGGTGGAAATTCGGCTGGTATCCGAAACGGTGTCGCCCCCGTAGATATAATCTGCGTCGACATTTGTCAGGCTCAGCGTCGTATTTGCGTTTCTGTACAACGTTAATGTACTTGGGGTTTCCTGAATCGGGTATAACTGAGTCCCTAAAAGATAGGATTCTGTATCTTTTGTCAGTATCATTGTGGTGTTTGTTGTATAAACTTGGGTGTCGCCTGCAACGGCGTCCGGCTTGATATACAGCCTGATGCCAAAAATCGAGCCGCTTGCCGCGTCAATCCCTTCCGGGTCGGAATAGGTCACGTCAAAGCTGGTGGTTGTCCCGTTTGTGGTCAGATTGGACACGGTGACATGGGATGTGTCGGGCAGCAAACCGCCGCCGCCCATTGCAACCACATTATCGCTAAGCGCCTCGTCCGGTTTTAAGCTTGTATTATTAAAGCTGACGGTTGTCTTAAGCTGGGTGAGCTTGTAGGTATTGTCAAAGGGCGCATTAAAGCTGATATTGCAGGGGAACAAAAATGCCCAATCCTCATCATAGATATTGGAATCATGGCTTGGCAGTTCCACTTTTGCCGCAAAGTTATTGCTTGATATTGCGGGATATAGGAATATATAACCGTCTTCCAGCATGACAGCCACACAAAAATAGTATGGTGTATCTTCCTCAAGATTTTCAAAGGTAAATGCATTTTCTGTCTGGCTCTTTTGCACCGTGATGACTTTTCCTTGGGAAAACCCCGTATTCACGTCATCAATATTTGCAAAGACATTCTCTTTGGAGGCAAGGCCCATATACATCGGTTCATCATCCGGACCCGCGTTTGCGATAACCGCGGCCGGGAAGTTTAATTTCATGGAGGTGTCCGAAAGCTCGGTCAGGCTTAAGGCCCCCAGCACCGGCTTGGGCCAGGTGGTATAAGTGCCTTTGTTGTAGCAGGCCTTATTGCCCGCTTCATCCGCTACGATAACATTGTAATAGTATGTGGTATTCTCCTCATAGTCAACGATCATGTCTCCATCAACTTGAATATCGAAGAAAATACCTATCTCCCCGGAGAACTGCACTTCAGTGCCGTTTGCTTCGATCTCTTCGACAGTATCCATTTCGGGTGATTTGGAATAATAGACCGTATAGGACAAATCGTCTGATAAAGTCGTATCGTCAGTCGCCGGCGTCATATCAAAGGCTACAGACGCATGGCCTTCTGTAGTGACGCTCAGCGTGCCGTCCGAGACCACCGGGGCTGTGGTATCGCTCGGTGGTGGCGTAGGGGGCACGTACAGCGTTACCTCGGGGGAAACGCTTACCTGTCCGTAGGAATACGGCATAGCTATCACTATACTCATAGTCACCTCATAAATCTGGCCCTCTGTCAGATCCACATTAACGTTGGAAGATCCGAAAGTGGGGATCGAGCCTGTAGCGAGCGTCGTTTGTCCGTCGGAAGTTTGAATAGTATATGACGGAAGCGTTCCCAACATCACAGGAGCGGCAAAGTTAAAGGTGTGCAAACTTGTCTGCTTTGCTGTAAACATGGCTGTGGCGGGGCCTATAGCCATATTGCTGGCGGCTAAGAGCACCGTAGCGGTAGGTGCCGGCGTCGGGGTAGGCGTCGGTGTTGGGATAGGCGCCGGCGTTGGGGTAGGGGACAGGTCCAGCGTTACCTCCGGCGAAATCTTCACCTGCCCATGGGCGACAGGCATCGGAGGCATCATCCAGCCCCCCATGGGAGGAGGATTGGGTATACCGGCTATACCCTGGCCTTGCAAAGCAATTTTATAATGGTTTCCCGCCACCAGAGATATGGAATGCGCATAGGCATTGGTCACAGGCGTTGTGTCTGAGAAAAGCGTCACATTTCCGTCAACCGCAATAAACTCAAAGGTTGCTGCCACAAACATACCGACTTGCGGCATGCCAATGGTAAGCGTATGGTCGCCTGTTTCTGTTGCGATAAATTCGACTTCATTACTATACTCCCCTGTACCACTGTAGTTGTCTAAAAGCACCGTAGCGGGAGGCGCCGGCGTTGGTGTTGGGGTAGGCGTCGGTGTTGGCGTCGGGGTTGCCAGCGGCGCTGCCTGAGAATTAATGAGATATGGCAAGCCGTTGTTGACGCCGTCGGTTATTCCCCAGTTATTTGTAAAATTCCATGGATAAGAAGCACTGTAATATGTGCCGCCTGTAAAGTTTGACAGTATTTGGAAGAAGGACAGCGGTTTATTTGCCGCACAGGCTGTTGTCATACCGCCATTCGTTATGGTGCTGCTTGTGGTGTAAGCATAATTTACATTGCCGTCGCCTGCGCAGGCGCCGACAACACCTGCCAAATTGCCCGACCCGCCGCTAACCGTGTTCGTAGCAAAGCAATTGTAAATACCGGCGTCCAAAAGAGAACCTATTAATCCGCCTACATTATTGCTGCCTACACCGTTTACCTCTCCGGTTGCATAACAATTGTATATAGGTGTACTATCAACCGTGCCGATAAGTCCGCCGTAATAACCGTTGTTGCTGACGGCTACACCTGTTACAGAGCATGTGCTGTAGCTGTTGTTAATGCTTCCGCCTGATAAACGTCCAACCAGGCCGCCAACATAGCGCTTGCCGGTAACAGAGCCGGTTGTGTAACAATTTTGAATTGTACCGCTGCATTGTCCTGCAAGCGCGCCTATGTACTCGCCACTATTTGCAACGAAATTTACATCTGTTACGCCAAGATTTTTAACCTGACCGCCGGATCCGATGCATCCGAACAAGCCCCTGTAATTATCGGATATGTTGACAGTTAAGCCGGTTACGGAATATCCGTTGCCGTCATATATGCCAACAAACGCACTCGCAAGACTCCCGATCCCATACCAATTGCCCATACCGCTCATATTGATATTGGCGGTTTGCTTGAAGTATTTTCCCGAAAAATAGCTGCCATTGCCAAAGTACATCCACATTAAATTACCGCTGCCCGAAATTAAATAAGGGTCTTGCGCCGTACCGGTTCCAGTCGGCGGAGTGCCCCCTACTGCCAATACGCTTGTTTGCCCGGCAGGGAAAAGCATGATTGTCATTGCTATTACCAATAGCAGGGATAAAGCTTGCTTGAGATTTTTTTTGGACATGTTTGCGCCTCCTTAAATTATATTATTTTTGTCAGTAAACCATTTCTTTGCTTGCAATGCCGTTTTTAGTCCTTTTTTACATAATACATAGACAATTATAGCAAATACGCCCTCACAAAATTCTCACAAAAACGACAAAAAGACGCTCAAAAGAGCATCTTTTTGTCATTTTTCTAATTTTTTCTTTTACATTACATGATCATTTCACGAATTGCTTTGGCGGGTTTTACGCCGTATTCTTCAGTCAAAACCTTTTCAAGCCACGCATAATGCCTGACCGCCTTTTCCCGTTCATTCGTTTTCAGCAGAAGTTCTATCAGCATGATATTTGCCTTGTTCTCGCACGGCAGGGCGTTGACCAGTTTTTTCAGATATTTCAGCATTGCCTCAACGTCTTTATTTTTATTGCAATGCGCCACGATCCGGTAAAGGATTTCGCAAAGCTTTTCTTTCAGCGCATCATCCTTTTTATAGCTCCAGGCAAATCCGCTTTTATTCAGATACCCTTGCGCGACCATACCGCATATTTTATCCAAATCCTCAAAATCGCTTTCTTCGCTTGTTTTGAAGAGATTTAATATATTTTCAACATAAAAAAGGTCGCAATCACAATCCTTTATCTTAACAGAATACTTTCCGCCGGTATATTCAATCAAAATCTTGTCATGATATGGGGCAAAAATACTTCTGAGCTTCCACACCGCGGTCTGCAAAATTGCCAATGCCTTTGAAGGTTCATATTCGGGCCAAAGCGTATCCACGATTAGCTCCTTGCTTATTTCGTCATTATGGTTTGTCAGCAAATACGCAAAAAGCTCCTCCGCCTTTGCCCGCTCCCATTTTACCGGAGCATCGTCAATCCTTACGGTAAAATTCCCAAAGCACTGGATGCTGATATTCTGAGCGGGAGCCTCTATGATACTCATGGATTTTCTAACCTTTTGGGCCATCTTGGCAAAACGTTTCGGATCGACCGGCTTCATGATATAGTCCAGGGCGTTGAGCTCAAACGCCTGTACCGCATACCGGCTATATGCCGTAATAAACACAACCTGCAAAAAAGGATGTTTTGCAAGCAGCTTTTCCGCCAGGGTTAGCCCGTCCATTTCGGGCATCCCGATATCTACAAACGCAACCTGCGGCATCAGTTTGCCGCATTCCGAAAGCGCTGTGAGCGGATCTTCGTACATGCCGCATACCGCTATAAAGCCGGTAGCCTTTGCCATTGCCTGTATATCCTCTAAGGTATACCACTCATCATCCACAATTATTGTCTTTATCATACTTTTTGCACCTCGCCCACTTCACAAAAGGGAATATCAAAAGAAATGGCTGTCCCTTTATCCGCTTCGCTTTCTATCAGCAGTCCTTTCCCGTAAAGGCTTATCAGTCTTTGTTGTATATTCTTAATGCCAATCCCGTCTCTGTCATTTGAGACGTTTCGCAAGTCTTCCGCCAGCTGCTTTGGCATACCGGGTCCGTTGTCGATCACCTCAATGTTGAGCTTACCTGCTTTTTTTTGTATATTTACCGTCACCACACCGCCCCCGATATTTTTTAATATCCCGTGCCTGATCGCGTTTTCCACCAGGGGCTGTATGGACAGTCTGGGAATCCTCACCTGGGGTATATCTGTGCTGTTTAATATAAATTCTATACGATCCCGAAACCTTGCCTTTTCAATCTCCACATAAGCGTTGACGAGCTCAAGCTCCTTATTAATGGATACGAAACTATCGCTGCTGTCAAAGTCAAAGCTGTTTCTTAGATATTCGCTGAGCTTTATAATCAGCCGCCTTGCCTTATCCGGGTCGCGTGCGACCAGGGAGGAAATGACGCTGAGTGTGTTATACAGAAAGTGCGGTTTGATCTGAGCCTGCAAAAATTTTACTTCGTTCCGGATCGCTTCATCCCTTGTGCTTTCCACCTCGGCCAGCAGTCTTTCCTTTTCGATGTACTGCTCCTTAAACAGATTGGCGTGCATGATGGTATGCACAAACAGCACAAGCAGAGTGCCAAGAGAAGAAAGCTCTCCGGCACTGCTTTTTATGATGTTCTGGTTAAGCAGGATATCATGCGTAACGGCGACGGCAAGGACGCTGACGGCGATTAAATACAGCGCGCCGCCCTTCATTTTCCGGATAAAGCCGATACAGGTCCCTAACAGGCCGAAAAATATGCCGGCCAGCATAATATAATCCGTCAGCCTGCCAAAGCTTGTATAAAATATCGGAGGCGTCAGCAGAAAAACGACAGTCAGCGCCAAGCTTACGCCTCCGAATATCTGCGTCACTGCCTTATTGAAGCGTGTCGGAAACAGCCTTGCGACATACAAAACAAAGGCTGCCGAGCACAGCTGTGCCGAAGCGTGCCAAATGAACAGCAGCAGCCGAAATGGCATGCCGGGCAATAGCTTTGAAAGGAGCAGCTCTCCCGATGTATCGAAAAGGAGGATGGCAAAGCAGCAAACCAGCGCAAAGTCGAGAAATTTTTTCTCGCTGCGCTTCAGCAAAAATATGCTCAGATAATACAGCACAAGCATGACCAGCGCCCCGATCACAAACAATTCCTTGCCCATGACAAGATCCTGAAGCGCTGCGATCCCCTCAGGGCTCCCCATGGTAAGGCTGTTCCAGAAGCCGCCTTTGGAAAAATCATAGTTTGCCACTTGTATGATGATATCAAATTCGCTTGCGGGAATACCAAAGACGACAATTTGGGGTTTGTATTGGGGCGTGTACTGCTGTTTTGTGCGGCCGACCCGTCCGCTGACGGCTATCTGCGCGTCATTAATGAAGATATTGTACGCACTTGAAAACGTATTGAGCTTAAAGCTTAAAAGAGAATCGGAAGGCAAACCGGTTTTGACATGCAGCTTGTATGTAGCGTAACCTTGACCGGGCAGCTTTTGACCGTTTATCCGGTATTTTGTCCATGCCTGCGGAACATCCGACATAGCAGGAGCGGTATCCGTCCCACTTTTAATGTCACCGTAGCTTAATAATTTATCCCAATAAAACGCCCACTGCCCGTCAAGCTTAATATTTCCGTTCTTATTGAAATTCCAATCGGACAGGTTGATCGTACCGTCTTCTATGTCGATACTGCTTTTCGCCCCTGGGCCTTGCGATACCTGACATCCTGACAGCGCAAAAAGCATTAACAGTATAAAAAGCAATAATATGCTTTTAAACAGTTTCACTTTGTTCCTTCCCTTCTATTTTTTAGCCGTATCTTTGGCAGAAAGATATGCTGTAATACCCTCCGTTTCGACATAATTATCAACTTCAATATACTTCGTTTAAACGCAATCTGTCAATAGAAAAATACAGAATTAAAGCTATATTTGCTGATCCTTCCATGTATATCATTATTGAAGAGAAGCTATAATGTTTCTTTTCCCCGCAAACAAAAGTTGAGTATTGAGATAAAATATCACATTAAGTAATTTTACTGTTTTTATATGCGCTTGGAGAAACGCCTGTCTCCCGCTTAAAAATCCTGCTGAAGTACAAGGGATTGTCATATCCTACAATAGAAGATATTTCACTAATACTATGCGATGAGGACGACAACAAATCCTTTGCGCCATTGATTCGTATTCTTGTGATATATTCCAATGGCGAGACCCCGGTGGCAGCTTTAAATTTGTGAATAAATCTATACATGCTTAAGTTGCTTTTCTGAGCGTAAAACCCTATCGGATGATTCTGATTGTAATTTGCGTGCATGAGTTCAATGGCTTTTTTAATATCATCACTAACAACAAGTCCTTCATTAAGGGCGGCAAGAATCCTTGCAATATTAAGAATCAGTTCCACCAGATAGACGCTGCAATAATGCATAAATAATGGCTTTTTAATTTTAAGCTCCGATATCACTTTCTTAAACAGCTCTATGCACTCGCCGCTTTCACCAATAAAATATGACCGCCTGTCAAGAAGACCCAGCTCTGATAAATTCTTACGCGCCGCATATCCCGTGAAGTGGACCCAATACAGCTCTGTTGAATCTTTAAAGTAATAATTATAACGCTGAGGTATGTTGGGCTGAAATATCACAATGTTTCCATTTCCAATTTCCGTTATTTCATCTCCGAAGCTGTAATAACCTTTTCCCTTTATGATATAGATAATTTGATAATCAACCCTTCCGGTATCTCTGGAGACACTGGAATTTTGGGTAAGTAGTTTAAGATATCCACAGGAATTGACAGACATATAATTTTCGTTATCCTGTATACCATAATTCGCGCGATGTTCCACTGAATTTGTAAAAATATTGATCATATAATCCACCTCTAAAATAGCAATTTAGTCTATATTATTAGCAATGTTGTTTATTTATTAATTTCTATTATACTGCTATAATTATAGATAATCAACAATAAATTTTATTTATCGGTAAGCAAATTTGTTTATTATTTAGGCACCATCTGCCTGCTTATTACGTATATCAGTGTAATCTCACTTCTATCTATATCATCAATAGACGACAGCCTGTCATTTCTGGACATGATCTGCAAACGGATCATACCATAATTGATGGGCTGTCTTTCATTTTATAATGACAGCGTATCGACATAACAGAACGCGTCATAGCTAAGCATTTGCAAAGATTTGATTAGGTCGGATTGAGCGTATAGGGGGGTGAAAGCAGATATTATTTTTCTTTCTTTGAGTAATTTTGCATGAAAAATTGAAAGGGGAGTTAATGATGGTAAAAAAAGCACTATGTTATCTATTGATCGGCGCACTTTTGCTGACGGTAATGGCGCCGGCGATATTTGCGGCGCCGGCAAACCTGATTGCAAATCCGGGGTTTGAAACGGGAGCGTTCTCGCCCTGGGCCAATGTGGCACAGTATACCATATCGACAGAGCAGGCGCATGCGGGTACATACTCCGCCAAGATCTCCACCAGTGCAAGCGGCGCCAAGCTGGAGCAGACTGTCTCGGTCAGGCCCAATACGGGCTATACCTGGACATTTTGGATCAGGTCCAACAGCTCCAGCGGTGTTGTTATGTCTGTTAACCTGACAGCGGGAGACGGCGGCGGGCAGCTTCCGGGCTCCACCACTGTGGCCAATTCGGGCGGCAGCGTATGGAAGTCGTATACGCTTAATTTCAACAGCGGAAGCTACAGTCAGATTGTTCTTACTGTGACGGATGCGGTTAACTACAGGACGATCTACATAGACGATATGGACCTGCATTCCACAACGCCGTCTGATAACGCAAAGCTGTCCGCTTTGACGTACCAGCCAAACGGCGGCTCTGTTTCGCCCGTGACAGGCTTTGTGGCTACCGATGAAGGAGGAACCTACAACGTCGCGCTGCCGGCCGGTACGACTTCGGTGACAGTGGGCGCTACAAAGGCGGACGCTTTCGCGACGATGGGCATTGATCCCGCAGGCGGGGTCGTAAATATCGTTAACAACGTCGGAACAGCAACGGTTACTGTTATTGCGGAAGACGGGGATATGGCAAATACTTTTGAAATTAATTTTGCGATTGCCGGAAATCTTGTTGCAGACCCGGGATTTGAATCGGGGACCCTTAATTCCTGGACTCAAACCAACTGCACCGTGCAGGGCGCGCAGAAAAACAGCGGCTCGTATGCGGTTCAATTTGGCTCGACTGCTAGTTTGAGACAAAATGTTACAGTAACGGCTGACACGAATTATACCTTCAGCTTTTATGGCCGCAGTACCAACTCTAATATGAGATACTGCGTGCAGACCACCGAAGGGACCATACTCACCAACGACGGCGTTGTTTCTTCCGGTTCCAATACCTATAACAACTTTGTACAGCGTACGCTCACCTTCAACAGCGGCAGCAATACCACGGTTCAGATATATGTCTATCTGACTGCGAGCGGCACCCATTACGCTGATGATTTTGAGCTCTACATGGATGGGGCAGGTCCGACGCCAACTCCGACAGCAGCGCCGACGCCGACACCGACGCCGACTCCGCCACCCACTCCGACACCGACGCCAACGCCAACATCAACGCCGGCGCCAAGCAATCTTGTTTCAAACCCGGGGTTTGAAACGGGAGCCTTTTCACCATGGACTCAAACCGTCTGCACTATGCAGAGCGCTCAGAAAAACAGCGGCTCGTATGCGGTTCAGTTTGGCACTGCCGCTACTTTAAAGCAGGATGTCACGGTGGCTACTAATACGGACTATACCTTCAGTTTCTATCACCGCAGCACTAACGCGAATATGCGGTACTGCGTACAGACCACAGGCGGGACCATACTGACCAACGGCGGCGTTGTTTCTTCAGGCGCGAATACGTACAACAACTTTGTGCAGCGTACGCTGACCTTCAACAGCGGCAGCAACACCACGGTTCAGATAAACGTATATCTCACTGCCAGCGGAACGCATTACGCAGACGACTTTGTGATAAGCGGCGGTGGTGGGGCACCGACGCCGACGCCGACTCCTGCGCCGACGCCGACCCCGGCGCCAACATCAACGCCGGCGCCAGCACCTTATGATATCCAGTTGTGGGGTTATGATTTTGCAGGGGAGGCCGGAACCGGAATCGGGGCCAGTGGCACAGACCCTGCGAAGTGGAATACGATTTATCAGGGTACGGCAAAAAGGCAGAATGATCCTGTTGCGGGTGAATCAAACATCGTAGGATATTTTGTGGCGGACGCATCATCGGCGCAGAATACGAAAACGTTGACAGCGGCAAAAGGCTTCCTGAACGCGCAGGGTGAAACAGTTGCCAGCACAAGGATATACCTGCCTGCAGCCATAATAGGCAGCCGTCAGCCACTGACAATCAACTTCGCGGCAAAGAAGGTGGTCAAGTTCACATATGACAGCGGGGCGGGCGATTACACCTGGACCGTGGGCGATGATGCGACGGCATCAGGCAGATGCAACGCTGATGGATGGGTTAAGCTGGACGCGATTTTCATGCCGGGCAGCGGGACCCCCGCAGAGCAATGGGCTGATACCGACATGACGGTTGTAATGAGCGGTAATCTTAAAAATATGAGCGGTGTAGCACAGAGCAAAATGGCAGTTACACGAAACATAAATATTACCTATACAGCAGACTGGGGTTCGAGCACATCCCCGAGATTTTCAGCAGTGATGAGTGCGCCCGCAGGTATGAAATGCGGCTTCTATCTGGACGATGTGAGGATATACCAGCCCGACATTCTGCAAATAACTGGCGCAGATACAGAGAAATTTTCAGGTGATCTATACAGGAATGTTAAACTGAACGGAAGTGTGACGGTTAAGTTCAACCACGACCTTGACATGGCGGCGTTCAACTCAGGTATGGTCAGCGTGAAAAAGCTGAATGGCACGACCGTAAACTTCACGTCGGCAACAATAAACAAGTCATTGCCGAATGTGCTTGTGATCAGCTTCGCGTCCAATCCGCTGAGCTATTATACAGATTATAAGGTGACACTGAGCACAAGCCTCGGCGACGTGACGGGACGGTTGTTTACCTCAGCGACCAACACGGCATATTTCAGCACCGCGGGTGCAAACGGTTCACTGCCGACGCCTATGCCCGTTCCCACTCAGCCTCCGGGAGGCTATGTCATGCCCGACGCGTACAACACAGGCTATACAAGCGACTATGACGACCTTGTGGATATTGGTGTAAAATATCCCGAGCTCAACACATTCAGCAAGGTGATTACACAGGAAATAGCCGACAAGTACGGCAGGGTCTTTGAGGGCTTTAAGATAGAGAACGGTGTTATAGAAGTATATGCGGATAATGTGACAATCAGGGACTTCTACGCGCACTCAGAATCCTGGTATTGTATCCAGAACAAAGGCGGCAGAAATCTTATCATTGAAGACGGCGAGCTGACCGGGGCAAATACCGCCGCCATTATAGGCAGCGGCCCGGGGCTGATGACGATGAGGCGCCTGCACATTCATGATATGTACGGAGACTGCTTAAAGCCGGCCTCTAACTGGCTGGTGGAATCGTGTTACATGCATGAGGTGGGTCTGGATCCCATAAAACATGAACAAGATGGAGATACCAAGCATGCCGACGGAATACAGATCTCCGGCACAAACCCAAATTCTGCTGCAATGAATGTCCGGATCATGGGCAACCGTATGGACTTCCTGCATCTGCCGTATGGATATATGGGGAACTCGGTCATCATGGGCAACGCCAGTATCGGTCCGGTCAGCAACTATCAGGTACTGTATAACTGGTGTAACGGCGGCGGCTACATGTTCTATGATCAGGATAAGCCGTATCCGATAACAAATGCGTCATATTCTTACAACCTCATCGGTGAGGGCTACAGATTTGGAGTTTTCATGGTAGAGTCAGCGCAGCAGCCGGTAAAAGACGGCAATGTTATGCTTGACACCGCGGACGTACCATGTGTAGGAAGTGCTGTGTACAAGAATGCCTCGGGTAACAGAATCCGCAGTATGGCGGAGCTGGGTGCCGGCACCAGCCTGACCTGCATGGTCAACATGGCAAACTACACGCTGCGGGCGCAGAACGTGTCGGTTGTAGCGAAGCTGTATAACGGAGCCGGGCAAGTGCAACAGACGCAGGTATTGAATACTCAGCTGCCGACGTATATTCGTCCGGAGGTATATCTGGATCCCTCAAACCTGCAAACTATCACGGTATATGATAGCGAGGGCAATCCAAGACAGGTGCAAGACATGATCAACGACCCATATCTGCCCAGGAATGAGCAAAGGCAGGTAGTGCTTAACGGTCTGCCCGCGAACAAAACAGGATATTATGTGGTGGTAACGGTATTCGATGAGGCGCAGGGTGGTACGGTCTTGCGCAGCGATACGCTGCGCTAAGATATTGGGTGGTATGGCAAACAAATACATGGATGAAATACCGTCCGTATCAGGTTACGGTATCAAACGGGTCGCCCGACATTGACCTCGTAAGAATAACAGGCGATGTGCTGATAAACGGTTTGGCCATATTCAGCGTCAACTGACCAGTTTGGCGTCTGATTGGCATATACCTCCCCCCCGACCGGCAGTTTATGCCGGTCGGGAATATACGGGGGCGGTGCTTTTAGTAGAGCTAATGTCTTTTGAGCGTCAAATTTTATTTGGAAAAAAATTCAAAAGCAATTGATTTTCCGCCCGTTTTGCGATGAATTTTTATATGCCGGCTATCATTCTACATGCATTTACATACTGCCGCATTGATTAGCGCATTTTTGTATTGACTTTTTGATGATTGACAAACCCACCGTAGGGCGACACTGTAATCCGCAACCCGTCTGCATAATACCCGACTGCCTGCCGACTCAGCCAACCGACAATCAAACGACCCGATGGTTCCGCTATAAGGCAACTGACAAGTCCGCAGCATGGCGGTATGATGATGAGGCTTGCCCTTTCGTTGTGCTGTTAGGCGACAACTGTGCCAAGGTCTTAACATCATCAAAATGTGTACCAAAAAAGGAGGCGTTTAAGGATGAAGAAAAAATTTTTGGCAATCAGCATCATGATAGCAATGCTGCTATCGGCACTCGGCTTTAGCTTTACACCCAAGCTGGAGACTAAAGTCAGCGCAGACCCGGTATTCCCGCTCAAGGTGAGCGCAAACGGCAG
>JAKJBW010000021.1 GCA_022706785.1 Bacillota bacterium | reverse complement strand
ACCGGCCCAACAGGTGCTACCGGTCCTACCGGCCCCACTGGCGATACCGGCCCAACAGGTGCTACTGGCCCGACCGGCCCCACTGGCGATACCGGCCCTACCGGTGCTACCGGCCCAACCGGTGACACTGGCCCAACAGGCGCTACTGGTCCGACCGGCCCCACTGGCGATACCGGCCCAACAGGTGCTACTGGTCCTACCGGTCCCACTGGTGATACCGGCCCAACGGGTGCTACTGGCCCGACCGGCCCCACTGGCGATACTGGCCCTACCGGTGCTACTGGCCCGACTGGTCCCACTGGTGATACCGGCCCGACCGGCCCCACTGGCGATACCGGCCCCACGGGTGACACTGGCCCTACCGGCCCCACGGGTGACACTGGCCCGACCGGCCCCACTGGCGACACTGGTCCGACCGGCCCCACTGGGGATACCGGCCCTGCCGGTAATGGAGCCATTATACCGTTCTCATCCGGAGGCCCCCTTGCGGTTACTATTCTTGCCGGAGGATTGGTCGGTCTGCCCGGTTTGGTCGGTTTTGGCGACTCTACGCAGGCGCTTGTTGTTCTTGGCGCCACCATTAACATTACAGGCCTTACCAACTTTGCGTTTTCCATGCCGCGCGACGGCACAATCACGTCACTGTCAGTATATCTGGCCGCAACAGCCGCGCTGGCCCTGCTTGCTCCGCTGACCTACAGGGTGCAGATATACAGCTCAACAACACCAAACGAGATATTTTCACCTGTGGCCGGTGCGGTTGTCGATATCGTAATTCCCACCGCAATTAGCATTGGAGACACCTTTAACGCAATCACCACAGGCCTCAGCATTCCTGTAACGGAAGAGACGCGTCTGCTGCTTGTAGCCAGCGCAACCGGCGGCGGCCTTGTATTAGGCGGAACGGTCGCTGGGTCTCTCAGCGCAGGTCTTGGCATTTCTTAAATTCACTTCAAAAAGCATCATATCTTTTCAGGGCATCTGTTTTCAGATGCCCTGAGTCTGTTTCCGGGCTTAAACCATTTCTAATCTCCATGCTTAAGACCGGAAAAAGTAAAATGAGCCCAAAAATATAAAATAGTTATTGACATATGCCCAAAATAAATTATAATAAGATTAATTGAATATATACCCAAAACGTATTTTTATCAAGCCGCTATACATGCTCTAACCGCCAAACGGGCGCGGTTTGCAGTGCGGTTCGCTTATTTCTCGGGTACAAATGAGGTGAATATCATGCCAAGACCACGAAAATGCAGGAATGTCTGCTGTCTGCCGAAAAACAATCTCTACGGCCCTTTAAACATGCCGCAAACTGAAAAGGGTGTTGTTGTGATGAGCATTGAGGAGTATGAAGCGGTACGCCTGATTGACTTGGAAGGCCTTGTCCAGGCGGAGGCGGCACAGCAAATGCACATTGCCCGCACCACCGTTCAGCGTATTTATAACACTGCCCGAAAAAAGCTTGCCGAAGTGCTGGTGGATGGCAAAACTTTAAAAATTGAAGGCGGCGACTACAGGCTTTGCAGCGGGCTTGACGTCTGCCACGGCCTGGCCGGCTGCCGAAGGTGCTGCGACGGGCGTCCTGCCGGTGACAGCTCTGGTCAGGCACAAGGCGTAACAGAATGAAAGCCGGCCGGCAAGGCGTAAATTTTAAAAACCTGCTGAAATATATTGGCGGGCGCCGACCTGTGCGACAGTTTTTTATAGTGGGTGAAGCTATGATTATTAAAGGCCTGGAGGGGAAAACACATGAGTGAAGCATGTAGCAACAATTGCCGTGAATGCGGCGAGACGTGCAGCGAAAGGAAAGCCGAAAAAATGGATTTTCGGGAAAGCCCGCACGATTTAAGCCAGATCAAAAAGGTGATTGCCATTGTCAGCGGCAAAGGCGGCGTCGGCAAATCGCTGGTCACCGCCATGCTTGCGGTTCTGACCGCAAGGGACGGGTACAACACCGCCATACTGGACGCAGATATTACCGGTCCGTCCATCCCCAAGGCATTCGGCCTAACACAAAAGGCAAGCGCAGATGAAACTGGGCTGTTTCCCGTCAAAAGCAGAACGGACATTAAGATCATGTCGGTCAATCTGCTGTTGGCGCATGACACCGACCCTGTCATCTGGCGCGGCCCCATCATCGCAAATACGGTGAAGCAGTTCTGGACAGACGTGATCTGGGGCGATATTGATTTTATGTTTATCGATATGCCGCCAGGCACAGGCGACGTTGCGCTGACGGTATTTCAGTCTCTGGCCGTGGACGGGATTATTGTGGTCACCTCTCCGCAGGAGCTGGTGTCCATGATTGTGTCCAAAGCGGTGAAAATGGCCAAGATGATGGATATCCCCATTCTCGGACTTGTTGAAAACATGGGTTATGTCAAATGCCCCGGCTGCGGGGAAGAAATCGCGTTTTTCGGTGACAGCAAGATTGAAGAAACAGCCAAAAAGCACGGCATCCCCATCCTTGCCAAGCTGCCCGTCGATCCTAAGCTTGCTGGGGCATGTGATAAGGGTATGATTGAGCTTTTTGACGGCAAATGGCTGGATGAGGCTGCAGCATCGCTTAAAAATTCTTTACGGGAGGGTTAAGGCATTGAGTGAATACAGAGAACGGGCAACTGAGCTGTTCAAACAGGGCTATAACTGTTCTCAGGCCGTATTGGCATCGTTTTGCGAGGATATGGATATGGATTTTGAGACGGCGCTAAAGCTCTCGTCCTCATTCGGCGGCGGCATGGGCAGGCTTCGTGAGGTCTGCGGGGCGGTCAGCGCTATGTTTATGATAGCGGGAATCAGGTTCGGCTACGCAGACCCCGACGACAAACTTGCCAAGGCAGAGCATTACAAGCTGATACAGTTGCTTGCCGAGCAGTTCAAAGCCCGCAACGGGTCACTGGTATGCCGCGAGCTGCTGGGGCTTGCGGGCCAGGACGGCGGATATAGCCCTGAAGAAAGAACCGGGCAGTATTACCAAAAAAGACCCTGCGCAGAGCTTGTGGGCGACGCTGCCGACATCATCTCCGAACTGATCGAAAGCAAAGCCTGACAACACGCAAAGAATACGGCGTTTAATGGAAAGGCAAACGGGGCAGGTTTGACGGTATTTTGCACAAAAAAACTATCCTCCTTGGGGGAGGATAGTTTTTTGAATATATTAGCCAAGTATCTTTTTCAAGTCCTCGTCGGGCGTGGAAATAGGCGAAATGCCAAAGTTCTCTACAAGGTAGCTTAGCACATTTGGTGAAACAAACGCGGGGAGTGTGGGCCCGAGGTAGATATTTTTGATGCCGAGCGACAGAAGTGTCAGCAGTATGCAGACCGCCTTCTGCTCATACCACGACAGCACCAGCGTCAGCGGCAGGTCGTTTACGCCGCACCCAAACGCCTCGGATAGCGCCACGGCCACGCGTATTGCACTGTATGCATCGTTGCACTGGCCCATATCCATAATACGTGGCAGCCCGCCGATATCGCCCAGATCCAGATCGTTGAAGCGGTATTTGCCGCAGGCCAATGTCAGAATAACACTGTCCGCGGGCGTTTTTTGCACAAATTCGGTGTAGTAGTTGCGGCCGGGCTTAGCGCCGTCGCAGCCGCCAACGAGGAAAAAGTGCCCTATAGCGCCCGATTTCACAGCGTCTGTCACCTTATCGGCAACGCCCAGCACAGTGCCGTGGGCAAATCCTGTCGTCACCTGCGCGCCGCCGTTGATGCCGGTCATGCGGTTATCCTCCGAATAGCCGCCAAGTGCCAGCGCCTTTTTGATAACAGGCGTGAAGTCCTTATCCTCGCCAATGTGCACCATGCCCGGATAAGCCACGACCTCGGTGGTGAAAACGCGGTCACGGTAGCTGTCGCGGACGGGCATCAGGCAATTTGTGGTGAACAGCACGGGCGCGGGGATATCCGCAAACTCTTTTTGCTGGTTCTGCCACGCCGTCCCGAAATTACCCTTAAGGTGCGGATATGCCTTAAGCTTAGGATAGGCATGGGCCGGAAGCATTTCACTGTGCGTGTAGATATTGATCCCCTTGCCCGCCGTCTGCTCAAGCAGCAAATGCAGGTCGCGCAAGTCGTGGCCGCTCACCACAATAAACGGCCCCTTTTCAATAGTCAGCGAAACCGGCGTAGGCACAGGGCTGCCGTAACTCTCGGTGTTTGCCGCATCCAAGAGCGCCATACACTTCAGATTGGCCTGCCCCGTTTCCATCACAAGCGGCAGCAGCGCTTCCATGTCCATATCTTCGCCGATTGCGGCCAGTGCTTTATAAAAAAAGTCGTTCACTTCATCGTCGGTATACCCCAGCACGAGTGCGTGATAGGCGTACGCCGCCATACCGCGCAGACCGAAAAGGATCAGGGATTTCAGTGAGCGTATATCCTCATTGTCGTTCCAAAGCTGCTGCATATCGTAGGCTTCAACCGCCCCGCTGCGAGACGCGAGCGCAGCCGTTTCCTTTTTAACCGCTTCTATCTGCCTGCCTACCGCCTCACTGTCAAAGTTAACATTTGTAATAGTGGTGAACAGTCCGGCCAGCATGGCCTTGTGTGTGGACGCTTTAGTGTCCCCGCGCTGTGCCAGGCGGGCAAGCCCTATCAGTGCGCCGGTAAGCTCATCCTGAAGGTTTGCCGTATCGGCCGGCTTTCCGCACACGCCGGCTCTGCCCGTACAACCGGTGCAGCCGGCAGTCTGTTCACATTGAAAACAAAACATATTGCCCATAATTTTCTACCCCCATCTTGATTTTTACGGCCTTATTCTACACGAAATCGCCGGCCAAGTATGTTGCACCTGCAACGATTTTTGAATTATTTTTTCAAAGCCGCTTTAGCAGTGCAGTGGCTACCTGGAGGTTTAAAAAAAAGTTTTTTTTATGTATATTGATTTATTCTTCTTAATATGTTATGCTTTTCTCCGGTTGAAAAATTTTGTAGTAATTTTGCGAAAAATACAGATTTAACTTTTTTTCTTCCGCATATAGGATATACAGCGGCGGAAGCGGCCAGCTGCCAGACCGCATCAAAGGAGATAGTAAAATGGATATTTCGTTCACAGCGTTTTTGGGTCAGCTCACCGCCAGCGCTCCCCTGCTTATCACCATGCTGCTGATAGCAGGCGTTATTTTGGTAAACGGCTGGACCGACGCTCCGAACGCTATCGCGACCTGTGTGTCGACAAGATCCATGAGCCCGCGCGCGGCAATTATCATGGCCGCAATATTCAATTTTCTGGGCGTGCTTGTGATGACATTGATCAATTCCACTGTTGCCTACACCATGTCGAGCATGGTGGATTTCGGAGGCGACACGCACGAGGCGCTTATTGCGTTGTGCGCGGCTTTGTTCGCTATTGTCACATGGGCTACGGCCGCATGGCGGCTGGGTATCCCTACAAGCGAAAGCCATGCGCTCATTGCCGGAATCACAGGCGCGGCCATTGCCATGCACGGCGGGCTGGAGGGAATCCGGGCGGCCGCGTGGATGAAGGTAGTCTACGGACTTGTGCTTTCCAGTGTGCTGGGGTTTGCCATGGGATGGTTTACCGTCAGGCTCACCGAGTTTTTGTGCCGCGGCATGAATCGCCGCCGGACCGACGGGTTTTTCAAATACGCCCAGATAGGCGGAGGCGCGGCAATGGCGTTTATGCATGGCGCCCAGGACGGGCAGAAGTTTATCGGCGTCTTCCTTCTGGGTGTGTGCCTTGCCGGAGGGCAGGCGCAAATTCCTGACTTTCAGATACCTATGTGGCTTATGGTATTTTGCTCCGCGCTCATGGCGCTGGGAACCTCTATCGGCGGTTACAGGATCATTAAGGCGGTTGGCATGGATATGGTCAAGCTGGAAAAATATCAGGGCTTTTCAGCCGACTTAGCGGCCGCCGGCTGCCTGCTGCTTTCATCGCTCACCGGGATCCCCGTAAGCACTACCCATACCAAAACCACTGCCATCATGGGCGTGGGGGCGGCAAAGCGCCTAAAGTCCGTTAACTGGTCTATCGTCAACGAGATGATTACGGCATGGGTGCTCACCTTCCCTGGCTGTGCGCTTATCGCGTTTTTAATGGTAAAGCTGTTTTTATGGTTTTTTTAAGCGTGAGGCTTTTATAGGAAGAGACAGCTCAGAAATTTATTTTCTTTAATATTTATATATCTATTTGATGAAAGGCAGTGACATAATGGCAAGGAAGAATGTGTGCAACTACTTCGTGATGCTGGAGAAGCTGGTGTCTTATTCCTGCGAGGCGGCACAGAACCTGCGCAAGATGTTTGACAATTTCGACGTTAACCTGCTCTCACAGAACATGGACTACATCCATAAAATTGAGCATGAGGCCGATATCGAAAAGCACAACATGATACATCGTCTGATGAAGGAATTTATCACCCCCATAGAGCGGGAGGATATCATTCTTTTGGCACAGGAGATTGACGAGATTACAGACAATATTGAGGACGTGCTTTTAAGGGTACACATGTTCCACATCCAGAAGCTGCGCAGCGAGGCACTGAAATTTGCTGCCATAGTCGAAGCCTGCTGCAATGCACTGGAGGTTACCATGAAGGAGCTGCACGGCTTTCGCAGGTCGGCAAAAATACAGGAAAGCATCATTGAGATCAACCGGCTTGAGGAAGAAGGCGACCGGCTCTATGTAGAGGCTATGCGAAACCTTTACGGCTCCTCACGTGATCCGCTCGAAATCATGACCTGGAGCGAAACCTTCAACCGGCTGGAAAAATGCTGCGATGCTTGCGAGCATGCGGCGGACGTGGTGGAAAGCATCATTCTGAAAAACTCGTAAACAATAGCGATTATGCCGGCATTTGAAAAAGTGCCGGCGTTATTTTGCGGTGCCTTTTAAATTCGTTTTGCGGAAGGACTGACAAGATCATGGATACGGTATCCGTCTTAAGGTGCGAAGACTACAATCTGCCCGACGTTTTGCGCATTGTCAGACAATCCTTTGACAATATCGGCGGCGTCGGCAAATTCATAAAGCCCGGCGATAAGGTTTTACTTAAGCTCAACCTTATCATGAAAAAGAATCCCGCCAACGCCGCCACGACCCATCCGGTCTTTGCCGAAGCACTCTCGCTTGCTGTAATGGAGGCGGGCGCTGCGGTCATCATCGCCGACAGCCCCGGCGGGCCTTATAACGAAGCTATGCTGCGTTCAGTATATACTGGCTGCGGCATTGCTGACGTTGCCCAAAGGCTCGGCATTGCTTTAAACTATGACACCGCCTATTCACGCGTCGACTTTCCCGACGGCAGACAGGTGAAAAGCTTCCCCATCATAAACCCTGTTTTAAACGCCGATGTCGTTATCTCGGTGCCTAAGCTCAAAACACATATGATGACCTTCTACAGCGGCGCGGTTAAAAATATGTTCGGCTGTATCCCCGGGCTGTACAAGGCGGAGTATCACTTCTCAATGCCTGAGCGCGAGCGTTTTTGCGCTATGCTGGTGGATCTGTGCCAGTGCGTGCGCCCCACCCTTTCGTTTATGGACGCCATCGTAGGCATGGAGGGGCAGGGCCCCACAGGCGGCACACCGCGCAAATTCGGCGCCGTGCTGGCAAGCGCAAGCCCGTACGCGCTTGACCTGGTGGCTGCGCGCATGGTAGGCATCACGCCGCAGGAGGCGCCTACCATTGCGGAATCGCAGATGCGCTCGCTCTGTACAGAGCTGAGTTTAGCGGGTGACCCTTTGGACGGCCTGCTGGTATCCGATCTTATCAAGCCCCCTATCGGCACGCCCGACTTTTTCGACCGCCGCTTTATACCAAAGCCCGTTTCGGCATGGCTGCGGCGCAGCCTCGCGCCAAAACCCGATTTCAATTACGGCATATGCGTCGGCTGCGGCGACTGCGTGCGCAGCTGCCCCACAAACGCGCTGCACCTTAAATACAAGCGGCCCGTGCTTGCGTCTGAAAAGTGCATCTCGTGCTTCTGCTGCCAGGAGCTTTGCCCCGCCAAAGCCATACAGGCCAGGCGAAACCGGCTGATCGGGCGCATGTAGCGCAAATATCTTGACCTAATACCGGACTTTGAAAGGATGAGTGTGCTTGAGCTTCAATCTTGTTCTTCACGAGCCTCAAATTCCCCAGAACACAGGAAACATCGCACGCACCTGCGCCGTCACCGGCAGCCGGCTGCATATTATAAAGCCCACCGGGTTTGAGATAACCGACAGGAACTTAAAGCGTGCCGGCCTTGACTACTGGCACCTTTTAGATATTACCTATTACGACAGCTTGACTGATTTCTATGCCAAAAACCCGGCCGCAAACTGCTGGCTGTGCACCACTAAAGCGCCGCGCACATACTGCGACGCCGTTTATCACGACGGCGATTATCTGATGTTCGGCAAGGAAACGGCCGGTCTGCCGGAAGCTCTGCTGTGCGCAAAGCCGGAAAAATGCGTCAGAATACCAATGATTGCCGGGGCCAGGAGCCTGAATCTGTCAAATTCTGTTGCGGTAGTTCTGTACGAAGCCTTGCGGCAGACAGGCTTTTTATCGCTAGCCAGGCAGGGGCATCTTCCAAAAACAGAATAAAAAATTTTTGCGTTTGTCAGCCTGCATAAATGTGTCAATTGACATAAAAACAGCCCGCATGTATAATAAATATACTATGGATAAATTACTGTATATACAAGGACGGTCCCCTTATGATGAAAAGAGCAGTTACGTTTGCCCTGTTTACGATTTTCACGTTTGTGATTATCGCATGTTTTTCCGCTTCGGCATATCCCGATACGTCGAATGTGCGCGTGCCCGTTATCCTTTACCATAACATCATGGACCCCGACCATAATGGCAGCTACGATCCGCTTTTAAATATTTCCCCCGGTCTTTTTGAAAGCCATATGCAGGCTATCAAGAACGACGGATACACCACAATCGGATTTGCGGAGTATTACAACTGGCTCCAAAACGGTGTGCCGCTGCCGCCAAAGCCCATTATCATCACCTTTGACGACGGATACTACAGCAATTACCAATACGCGTATCCTGTGCTTAAAAAGCTGAATATGAAAGCGACGATTTTCATCATCGCCGACCGCAGGGGCAGGGCTCTTTCGGAAAATCCGCATTTTTCCTGGAACCAGGCGCGCGAAATGTTAGACAGCGGCGTTATTGATATCCAAAGCCACACATATTCCCATCGTGTGCTCTCTACCCTTAGCGATTCCGAAATCGCATACGAAATGAGCGCCTCCAAAAAATTAATCGAAAGCAATCTCGGCCGAAAATGCAATGTGGTAGCGTACCCTCAGGGCGCTATGAATGATACGGTGATAGCAGGGGCAAGGAAAGCGGGTTATAAGCTCGGATGCAAAGTAGGCGATTCGGGCACCAACAGCTTAGCCGATGATCCGTACGCCATTAAACGCATTACAGTAAACGGCAACCAGACCGGCGCAAGGCTGCTTGAAGTGATTGAAGAAAACATGTTTCTTTGATACGCAGCCTGTACGACAACATATGCCTGGTCTTAGGGCGGGCCGGATAAAGGTGGAAAAACGCTATGCGCATAAAACTGATTGCTTTTTCAGTAGCATTATCACTTATTTTGGCGTCCGCCCCTGTGATGGCCGCCGATTTCCCCGCCGCCATCTGGCCGGTGCTTGATAAGTATTCGGCCGCCGTAAACGCAGGCGACGACTGGCAGATCCTCGAATGGGGCCAGAAATCGGTTGATATCATGGAAGCTGAAGCCGATTCACAGATAAAAAAAGAATTCCTGGCCGGGCGCTACGAACAGCTTTCCCGCTGCGCTGAAAGGCTGGGGCTTTATGACCGTGCCTTGGCATACTACAAAAAATATATTCCCTACGGTCAGTATATGGGCTGGAGCGACGGCGTGGCGTTCGCCGAAACAAAGATCATACTGCTCACCAGCCGCCTGGATGTATTTATAAAGGATACGTCTTACAGTCCGCCATATTACGGCGCAAAATTTGAGCCGAGATCCGGCGTGCTGTTTGGCTCGGTTTATGATGCCGACCCGCGCATACTCGGATTTGACGCAGATAAAATCTCGGCCGTTTTTCCCAAAAAGAATTCGGTCTACTTGATGTATCTCGAATTCGGCGATGACATTGAAGGTTTGGCGCGGTATGCCAATTATTTTGCAAACGCAAAAGAATCGGATACCGCGGTGGAGCTGGCCTGGAATGTTTCGGGCAGCTTATCTCACATTGAGTCCCGCGAAGCTTATATTAAAAAGACTATTGATTACTTAGCCGCATCCGGGCTAAAGATCTTCTTAAGGTTTGGCGCCGAAATGAACCTTGGCCCTTCGGGTGACGATGCGCAGAGCTTTGTGCACGCGTTTCGCTATGTGGCCGACTATGCGAAAACCAAGCCGAATATCGCCATGGTATGGTCCCCCGGCGACCTGGGCGCGCTTGACCGCCCCTATGACATGTATTATCCCGGCGATGAGTATGTCGACTGGGTAGGCGCAAGTCTGTACACCATAAAATATTTTAACGGCAAAAGGGATCACGGCGATCAGACAGACATTTTAAATACCTACTTCATGGCCGGCGAATATGCCGACCCTGTCTGCCGGCTGACGCCGCTTATGCAGTTTATGGAACGCCGTAACATACAAAAGCCTGTCATGATCAGTGAGTGCGGTACACCGCATTATATCCGCACCGAAAATGAGGATACCACGGCATGGGCTGCGCTTCGGCTGAGGCAGCTGTACGGCGAGCTGCCCCGCGTGTTCCCGCGCGTCAAGATGATGTGTTATTTTAATGTGAATATGGCAAATGAGGCTAACGTATATTCGTTACACGACAGCGATTTGCTTAATCGCACATACAACGAAATGGTCGCGGACGGTTATTTCCTGTCAGACGCAGACAGTCAGGCAGGTTATGGCTACAGGCCGTTTTATGGGGGGCAATATTATCAGGACGACACGGTTTCGCTGTCGGCAGCGGCTTATTTCCCCAAGGCCAATGGCAGCGTGTGTTATTTGGCAGACGGTCAGCCTCTGTATGAAATTGCTCTGCCGCCTTACAGTTACGATCTGAATCTGGCCGGCCTGACAGAAGGCGCACACACGCTTAGCATTCGCTACATGATAAGCGGACGGACGGCAGTTGAAAAATCCTTTGAGATCAATGTACTGCCCGCCATACGGGTATTTGTGAACAATAATGAAGTGGTATTTCCCGATCAGCGGCCCATAATTGCCAGTGACCGCACGCTTGTGCCGGTGCGCGGCGTATTTGAAAAAATGGGCATGACCGTTTCGTGGGATGCAAGCACACAGAAAGTGGTCCTGCACGACAGTGAAACGACTGTCACACTGCGGCTGGGCGATAAAGACCTTATAGTTTCTAAAAATGGCCGTAGCCGCACCGTCGTCATGGATGTTCCCGCCGCAACCGTCAATGACCGCACGCTTGTGCCGGTGCGTGTCATTGCAGAAGCATTGGATGCAAATGTGGGGTGGGATAGCCGAAGCAATACCGTGAGGATTGATTTTTAAGCTTTGCAGACTCCTCTCCAGGCTGCCGGACAAATAAAAGCATACGCAAAAACGGCCCGCGGGGAGGCGGGCCGTTTTTGCTGGGAGTCTTTAAGGGGAGTTGGCAAGCGTTCTTGCTTACCGGTTTATTGAAAAGATTTTTGTCTCTTCACTTTTTTGGACGTGCCCGCACACAAAAAAGTTCCGCCTTTTTTGGTTTTAAAATCAATTTGCCTTGCTAAATCCGCCCGATAGGTATAAAATAATAAATAATGTCTGCTGAATAATTTGCTTTACAGATTATTCGTGCGGTATTGCGCATAAATCAAATATGCTCTAAACCCTCATAGCGGCAGCATTTTTGATGTGTTCAGCGGACATGACATAATAGCAGCTGTAGCTCGGTTTAATTTGACGCAATCTTTAATATACTGATAAAGGGGCGGTCGGATGCTTGATTTTGAAGCGGCCAAAAAAAAGGCGGCATTGCTTTTGGCAAGACGGCGGCTTACGCAAAAAGAGCTGACGGACCGCTTAATGCGCACAGGCTGTGACGAGGGCATAGCGGAAGATGTGCTTATCTGGGCAAACGAATACGGACTTGTGAATGACCGCGAATACGCGCGCGCCTATATCGCCGATGCCGTTAATATTAAAAAGCTCGGTCAGCGGCGTATGAGGCATGAGCTTTTATTTAAAGGGATAGACGCCTCTGTCTTAGACGATGTGCTGGAAGAATTTGAACTGTGCGAATCACAAGCCCTGCTGCCGCTTATGGAAAAAAAGCTCGGCGGCAAATTTGACCGTGCAAACACCGAAAAGGCGGCACGCTATTTTGCTGCGAGGGGTTATGCGTTTTCGGATATCCGCGAAGCATTGCGAAGGATCACGCATAATAGGGATGACTTATGATAACGGAAGGAAGATCGGTTTGGGTTATAAGATAGCGGCTGTGTCGCTTGGATGCGCTAAAAATCTGGTGGATACCGAAACAATGCTGGGGCTTGTGCAGACGGCCGGGCATGAGATCACCACATGCGCTGAGGAGGCGGACGTGATCCTGGTCAATACCTGCGGCTTTATCGGCGACGCCAAGCAGGAATCCATTGACACTATTTTGCAAATGACGCGTCACAAGCAAGACGGCAAATGCCGCGCGCTTATCGTAACGGGCTGTCTTGCCGAACGCTATCATAGCGAAATCCTGGCCCAGATGCCCGAGGTGGACGCCGTGGCGGGCACAGGCGATTTTGTGAAAATCGTATCGGTAATAGACCGGGTTATGCTTGGAGACAGGGTAGAGCTTTACGGCCACGCCGACGCGCATCTGCCCGAAGGGCTGGCCCGCGTCACCTCAACCGCACCGCACACTGCGTATTTGAAAATAGCCGACGGCTGCGACAACCGCTGCACCTACTGCGTGATTCCCGCCCTGCGCGGGCCATACCGCTCAAGACATATGGCGGATATTTTAAACGAGGCGGCGGCTCTGGTGAAAGCGGGCGTTCGCGAGCTGATTTTGATCGCTCAGGATACCACCCGCTACGGTATCGACATTTACGGCGAGGAAAGGCTTTCGGAGTTAGTTGCAAGGCTGTGTGAGCAGCCGGATCTGCGCTGGCTCAGGCTGCACTACTGCTATCCCGAAGCCATCAGCGATCAGCTTTTGGATGTCATGGCTGCCAATCCGAAGGTATGCCGGTATTTAGACATCCCCATACAGCACGCAAACGACGAGATATTGAAACGTATGGGGCGCAAAACAGACAAGCGGCGGCTTGAAGCGCTGATTTCGCAGATACGCAAAAAAATGCCGGACTCTGTGCTGCGCACATCTGTTATTGTCGGGTTCCCGGGCGAGACGCAGGCGCAATTTGAAGAGCTTTTGGATTTTGTCCGCAAGTGCCGGTTTGACCGGTTAGGTGCGTTTGCCTATTCAAAAGAGGAAGGAACCGCGGCGGCAAAGCTTTCGGGACACCTGCCAAAGGCGGTTAAAATGCGCCGGCACAAACAGCTTATGACACTTGCGCAACAAATTTCGTTAATGAAAAATTCGGAGAAAATCGGCACTGCCATAGAGGTGCTTTGTGAGGGCTATGACGCGGAGAGCTATCTGTACTATGGCAGAAGCCGCGCCGACAGCCCCGGCATTGACGGACTTGTGTATTTTGCCGCGCCGCGCGAGGTGAGTGCCGGTGAGTTTGTGACGGTAAAAATTTTGTGTGCCGAGCAATACGATATTACAGGGGAGATGATACAAGCATGAACGCAGCAAACCGAATTACGCTTTCCAGAATTTTTATTGTTCCCGTCTTTATGTTTTTTCTGCTTACCGACGCACTGCCGTTCTCGCGCTATATCGCCCTTGCCTTGTTTCTGCTCGCTTCCGCAACCGACGGTCTGGACGGGTACGTGGCACGCCGGTTTAATCAGGTCACAAATTTCGGCAAATTCATAGACCCCCTGGCCGACAAGCTTCTGGTCGCCTCGGCGCTTGTATGCCTGGTTCAGTTCGGACAGGTGTCTGCAGCAGCGGCTTTAATCATCATCGCGCGCGAATTTATGGTCACAAGCCTGCGTATTGTGGCTGTTAATTCCGGCAAGGTCATTGCTGCCGCATTTTCAGGCAAGTTGAAAATGGTGGTTCAGATTGTGGTGATCTCTGTTATCATCCTGTCGGCACAGCTTAAAGCGCTCATCCCATTCCAGCCATGGATTGTCAGCGGCACTGTTTGGATTATGGTAGCCGTGACCGTGTATTCAGGCATTGAATACATGGTAAAAAACTGGAGCGTGATTGACTTTAAAAAATAGCGCTGCGTTTTGCCAAAACAGCTTTGATACGCAAGTAAAACGAAAATTACATATCTTAAGCCCCCTTTGCATATACATTAGTAAACTCGAAATTCCGGCAGCAGCATCCTATGATTTGTCAAACCGCTGGTTTCGGGCTTGCATTAAGGCAAAGGGGGTTTTAGATTGAAAGGATATATAGAGGAGAGAGCCGCGGAATTTGCCAACTACATTATAGAAAACAACGCTACCGTGCGAAAGACAGCCCGCTATTTTAATATATCCAAGTCGACAGTTCACAAGGACGTGACCGAGCGGCTTTTGAGATTCAACAGCCCGCTCGCTTTGGCAGCGAAAAAAATACTGGATGAAAACAAGGCTCAGCGCCATATCAGGGGAGGGCTCGCCACAAAAGAAAAATATAAAAGAAAATGCGGCTGACACAACGCCCAGCCGTATCCGATACAGTCATAGCCGTTTCAGTACCTATCTGAGGCGGCTTCTTAATATGCGGCGCCCCGCGCCAGCCAATTTAAGCTAAAGAAATGTAATCCATGAAAAATAATGCAATCAAAATTTTTTGACGTTTTTCTAAAGAAATACATGCAATCTTAAAAAGTGTATATTTACTATATCTTAAAATTAAAGTACAATTATATTGTGCAATAATGTGTTTTGCAGGTTCACAAAGGCGTTTATGGCGTGGCCTTACCGGTATTGTTACGCTTGTGAGGCTGTGCCGCAAATATACAATTCAAAGGAGGATTTACGCAAAATGAAAATGACCAAAATTTTTGCAGTTGTCACAGCTATGGTTCTGGCCGTTTCTATGCTGGCCGGATGTAACGGCAGAACCAGCAATGGCGGAACGGTGCCCAAGCCCGTTTTGCCTGAGGGCACAAACGGAAAAATCACCAAAGATCCCCTGGAGCTTACCATCTTCCTGCACATGGGCGGCCTGGGTGCGTTCAACGATGATATGGCTTATTTCAAAGAAGCGTTTGACAAAACCAACATCAAGCTCCACGGCACAGCTTCGGCCTCTAACGTGGACAGAACTCAGGAATTCAACGTTATGCTGACAAGCGACCCCCTGCCCGATATCGTTCACGGTACTAACGGGGAACTCAATAACGCCGGCATAGACGGCGCTATGTTTCCGCTTGATGATCTGATTGAGAAATACGCACCCAATATCAAAAAGCTGCTTGCCGACGATCCTACCATAAAGGCGAGCTGCGCCGCCTGGGATGGCAACCTCTACTTTATCCCCAATATGTTTACAGGCCTGCCTTCCGAAGGCTTTTATATCCGGCAGGATTGGCTGGATAAGCTGGGACTTGAAGTACCCAAGACGGTTCAGGAGTACCACGATGTCTTAAAGGCTTTTCTCGACAGGGATCCTAACGGCAACGGCAGGAAAGACGAAGTTCCCTATTTCTGCCGCTTCACAGGTATAGATGCCCTTCTGCAGCTGTTTGATGCGTATTACGGCTTCCAGGTAACGCCGGACGGCAAGGTGTATCACGCGAGAACTCAGCCGCAGTATAAGAACGGCATGCAGAACCTCGCCCAGTGGTACAAGGACGGCTTGATCGACAAGGAAATCTTCTCCCGCGGCCAGAAGGCCAGAGAGCAGCTGTTAGGCGACAATGTGGGCGGCGCTACACATGACTGGTTCAGCTCATGCGGTTCGTTTAACAAGCTTTCAAGTCAGATTCCGGGCTTTAAGTGGGTCGCTATTCCTCCCCCAGCAGACGTAAACGGCGTGGTGAAGGAATCCGCTACCAGAAAGAGACTCAGCGGATACGGCTGGGGTATCTCCAGAGACAACAAATACCCGGTTGAAACCATTAAATACCTTGATTTCTGGATGTCAGACGCCGGCAAGAGATTATTCTCCTACGGTGTGGAGGGTGTAGACTATACTTGGGGTGCAGACGGCAATCCCGTTGTGGCTGACGTTGTGAAAAACGCGCCTGAGTCGCCTACCAAATACCTCCGTGCAAGAGGCCAGCATGAGTTCGGTACGATCATGCAGATTGACGCCGAGCTGGCTATCATGAACAATTATGCCCGTGAAGGGTACAAAATGTATCTGGACAACGGTTACTGCGAAGTTCTGCCCAAAATGCCCGTCCTGTCCTTTACCGAAGAAGAGGGCCGCGTTTTGAAGGAAACCGCTTCCGGATGTGAGACATACATGAACGAGCAGCACCAGAAATGGTTCATGGGGACTGAGCCGCTTAACGACGACACCTGGAACGCTTATCTGGCGCAGCTTCAGACTCTTGGCATTGACAGATATGTTGCCACTTACCAATCTGCGTATGACAGATATGCCGCTTTTGTTAAAGAACAAGGCAAAAAATAACATAGCTTTAAGCTGCTAATTCACTAATGTACGCACCGGATTTTAAATCCGGTGCGTACGTTTTTTTTATTGGTAAGTCAGCTTTGGCAGCTAAACCCCGTAAAAAAGCGGGCAGTCTGCGTCATCTGACAGCGGCCGCCCGGTTATCTGATCTTGACGTAATTCCTTATTAGAAGAAGCCAAACGGGTAGTTTGGCTTCTTTCCATGCTAAGAGTTTTAAAACGTGATCCTGCCTATTATACTGCGGCAATAACCAAATATCTGTTTACCGCCCTATGTATTTATCTTGCTACAAGGTTAATGGGGTCTGTGCCATCCTGTTTAAGCATATATACCTTGAAAGCGTCATCCTCATAATATACTGTAAAACCGCCATGCTGCGCCATATAGTCCTCCATCCAGAAATACGCCTTCGCCTCAATAATACGACGCTTCTGAAGGTTGGTATAGTACTCATCATAGCCCGCAGTGATGGCCGGGAAAGGCTTTGCCGCATCCTCAGGCGTGACCGGCATCCTCGCATTCAAAGGAATCTTTTCCACCATCACAAAGACATAATCCGTTGTGAAAACAAATTCATCGCTCGGATATTCCACTATTTTGGCAACAAACTCCCACAGGTTATAGTGCCACCCATATCCCATACTGTAAGCAAACTGCTCTGTTGGCGAAACAATAGTCCAGTTCAGTGCAGGGAAATCATGCTTGACATTGTAATAGATTCTTGCCGCCTGATCGTATTCCATACGATAGTTTTTCAATACCGGCAAATTCTCGGCATTAAACAACAGAAGAATAAAGTACACGCCCACCATGACATGTACTGTCCCGCGGCCTATCTTATGTAAAGGTATATAGTCTACCAGCGACATGAAAAATCCGTACACAATTACCCCAATCATGGCGCAGAAGACACCGGCACGCGTATATTCCACGACAGCCGGAAACCCAAGCTGTGCCGCTCTGAACTGTGCATACAGGAACAAACACAAAAATGAAACGGCAATATACAGCCGCATAGTATTTCGGATCTCACGCTTTTTGCTTAAAAAAAGTGCGCCAACACCGACACAGATAAGTACCCCCGAACATAATACCATCAGGTAAAGTGCCGAATTCTGCTCAGTGTATTTAAATATCTGTTCGTACCAGCGCAGCGACTGCTGTGCAAAAACGTTCTTTTCTATAAACGCTATGGATGTGGCATGAAATTTCATGCCGCACGCCAGAGCGATAAGTATGGGCAAGGCGCCCAGCAGCGCCGCACCGGACATGTACGCGGCAATGCCTGCCAGTCTCTTCGGGTTTGCAAGCCGGCGTATATGTATAACAGACACAAACACATAAGCAATCACCACAAACATAGCGGCATATAAGTGAATAAAAATAGTCAGCGCCAGAATTTGTGCCGCCACAAGCAAGTATTTTCTGTTATCTGTCCGGTAATAGAGATCCAGATAATAGATACCCGGCAGAAAGAAAATGGCGGCGTATTCCTGGGGAAGCGCCGCACGTTGGCGCAGGATATTGGTCGGAAGCTCGGTACTGATAACGTATATCGCAAGAACAATGAAAACGATGAATTTATTTTTAATGGTTTTACGCATAAAGAAATACAGAGAAAACAGCATCATACAACCCGCCAAGGGCCCGATATACGCGATGATAATAGCGGGGTCGATGAAAAACAGTTTATTTACGGCCGACAAAAGCGCCTCATAGCCGTAAGGATAAATGCCGTCCACATAAAGTTTATTGCTCCCCAGATACTTCATCCAGGTAAGGTGGACATAGGGGTCGGAATAGACATAATAAAAGTGGCTGAATGCATGACAGAACCTGTCATATACGCCATATGCGGCAGGGATAATCAGAAGAACCCCGTCAAAAGGATGCAAAACAACATACCCCATCAATCGGAGCAGCCTGGCTTTCGCCGCCGACAGCCATGACCTTACCATGCTTTTGAGCTTATAGAAAAAATGCGAGTCGCTCCATTCAAAAGCGTCCAGCAGTCTGATCAGGAGGCTTTTTGTTTCGCCGTTTTTGACAAACGCTTTGAGCGTTCTAAACTGGCGGATACCGATTAAGATGAACAGCACTGCCAGGCCGAATGAGATGCTTTCGTATATTTTAAACAGTGCCAGAATGTGCACCACAATGATCACTGCAAGGCTTGAGTACACCATAGGTATAAAAATCCTGTCCATCCATGTGTCCGCGTCTTTGTCAAAACGCAGTACCTTAGACGGGACCATGACGTACAAAATCCAAAATGCCAGAACGACCTTGCCCAAATTAAATAAATGTTCAAGCAGAAGCATCTTTTTGCAACCCTTCCCGCAGCCGGTTTTCCCCACGACATAATGTTTTCGCAAATATACGCGGACAAAAGACAGGGTTATTTAATCACAACCTGTCTTACGCCATAGTAAATTTTATCACTGTCTACATACCTGTCAAATGACAGTTGGGTATCCCCGTTATCATTTTTCAGTATTATCTTGTAGTAATACGTCCCCGGCGGTAGCCGTTTCACAAAAAACTCATTTAAGGCAGAGTCTTCTATCTGCTCAATTTTCTGGTTAAAATCAGGATCGAACCCTAAAACAAAATCATAATAAACGCCGCCGCCGGCAAGGCTTACCCCGCTCTGGCAGGTGAAACAGTGCTCATCGTCACGCTCAAGCGGCCCGACCGTAAATACCGGCATGGGCAGATAAAGCGAGCTGTAATACCGATCAATATTTTTTTGCGTTTCCTGTGCGATGCGGTTCATTTCCGCTTCCATTTGCTCCGGGCTCTGATCGATATACTTCCCCGCAACGCTGTAATATTCCTTAAGCATAGCCAGGGTATTGTCCGGATTGATCATCGCCTTCATTTCTTCTATCTTATCCGATAAAGCAGCCACATTTTTAGCGTCAGCCAAAAACCGTTTATGTACCCCGGAGCCCCAGTAATTTGATATACCCGTCCGCCACGGCGGCAGCTCAACACCGTCACTGCCTTCCTGGCGGTAATAGCCGAATGACGTGGCGTTATCCCACGGCAGCAGATACCACGTTAACGCTCCCGGCGGACTGTAGAGCAGGAAATTGCGCGCATTGGCATCCAGATTGCCCATAATGACGTTTGCCGCCAACCATGAAAGGTAGTTATCCCGGTTAAAATAGCGCCCGAACACACCCTCATTACTCAAATTTGTATTATCCATATCCTCCAGCATCTGAAAGAACCGGGTATTGTCACCGTTTGCACGGACTTGTATGATGTTTTCAAAATTTTCTTTATCATAGCCCGCTTCACCCTGATTCTCCGACGCATCCTTAAACTGGGTGAATTCAAAATACTTCGCCTGATATAATGCCCCGCCGGCGTTAAGCCCGTGATTTTTCAGATAATCGGCGTCGATTTCCTCTACATTGGTATACAAGCCGCAGTCGACGAAGCCGGCTCCCCCCGACGCGTTCCTGACATGCAGGGTCACAAACTGGGTGCGTGCGCCTACAAGATTTGGGATTTTTCTATAATAATCAAAAGCAAGCTTGGTTTTTAGCTGCGTGGCGTCGGTAAGGCTTTTATTCAGATTCAGCACTTTGCTGCCGTAAAAAGGCTTGTCGGGATCGCTTAAAACAATCTTATATGAGTCCTGTCCCGGCCTGTTGGTTATCTGCCCCACTATGTAAAGGGATGCGTTTGGCGCGGTAGCGCCATATCCGTAATAGCCGTCCTCAGGACCTGTTTCACCGCCCTCCTGCAGCAGTATGCCCGCTTCAGACACGTTGGGGGCAAATATGCTGCCGGCTGTCACCGTGACATATAAATGCCGCACCTTTGACTGATCGTCTGCAGCGTATGCCTCAGGGGTATCCTGTATCGCAGAAGAATGACCCGCACGCTTCAAAAAGCTGACATTCGGCACCAACGCTTTAGGTACGGCGCATGCACTTAAAAACAGACATGCCATAAGATATGAAATAAGCTTTAGAATTTTCACTTGATACATGGCTATAATACCACACCACCAAACATTTCGTCGCTCCGGCAAAAATAATTTCCCAGGAAAACACACCCATAATTAGTATACTATAGTGTTTTGGTATTTTCAACTTATTTTTTCATCTGCTCATCGTAAAAAACGGGCCGTACCCGCTGGCGTCGGAATGGGAAGATTGCCGCCGGCTGATTGTGGTCCGTTTAGTACCTTGTTTTCAGCGTAATCTTCCATAGCATAAAAAAGCGGGCCGCGCCCGCTGGCACCTGCGCGGGCAGTCAGCGGTAATTCTGATCCTGTGCCCGGCAACCCATTTTAGCGTAATTTCTTCCTATCATATAAAAAAACCCCGCTCAGAGGGCCTTTGGCCAGTCTGAAAGGGGTATGACTTAACAATTTTACCGCCAAGCCGGACATACGGCAGTACGCTGTCATCATATGCCGACCTGATTTTTCAGTTTGCTGTTCAACACCGTTATCATAGCGTTGGCAACCTCAGGGTCAAACTGTGTTCCGCTGTAAAACAAAAGCTCCTCTATCACCTCTTCAAGCGTCTTGCTGGGCTTATACGGCCTGTTTGACGTCATCGCGTCCACACTGTCCGCAACTGTCAAAACCCTGACCAAATACGGGATCTGCTCACCCCTTAGGCCTGTGGGATAGCCTGTGCCGTCATAATTTTCATGGTGGTGCAAAATAAGCGGGACAACCTTGGCAAGAGAGCGTACCGGCCTGATGGTCTCCGCACCGTTTTCGGGATGCAGCCTGACAATGCTCCATTCCTCTGCTGTAAGCGGCATTTTCTTGTTCAATATCTTTTTGCTTATCTGCACCTTGCCTATATCGTGCAGGTAAGCGCCGAATTTCAATATCTTTTTATCCTCACTACTCAGGTTTAGCTCATTGCCCAAAAGCTCGCACAAAATGACAACCCGCTCGGTATGCCCGTATGTATAGCGATCCCTTAAATTGATTAGATTGATCAGGGTCTTTATGGAGCTTATCAGGTCGTAGTGCCTGTCCTCAATCTCCATCTTCATTTCTTCCAGGATGGAAATATACCCTTCAACCCTGTTCTTTCCGAGATACTTTGCCCTATAGAGCGCTTCGTCGGCGTTGTTGATCAAATCCTCTTTGGTCATCGCTCTTTGCGGGAAGCCGGAAATGCCTATTGAAATGGTCAGCTTGCCGCTGCCAAGATGACTGTCATCCTGGAAGCCTGTCTCTTCGATCGTCTTTCTGATAGCCTCCGCAATCTCAAATGCTTTTTCCTCGTCCGTGTCCGGAAGGATAACAGCGAATTCCTCTCCGCCGTATCGGGCAACAGTGCCGGCAAGCCCCACAATGCCATAGATAATGCTTCCGACCTTTTTTAAAATATCATCGCCCGTTGTATGCCCGTACAGATCGTTATAGTTTTTAAACGAATCAATATCCATCAGCAAAAGGTAGAGCGAACCACCTGACTTTCCCGCTACCTCCAGCGCATTGTTTAAAGCATCATGAAAATATCTGTGATTGTAAACCTCTGTCAGCTCATCCACATTTGCCAGGTCATACATATGCGCGCTGTATTCTTTCTCAACCTTAACGTAATATCCCAACAGCCAGGCAGTCAGCATAAAGACGCCGACAAGTATCAGGTCGTTCTGAAAATACTGATTCACGCTGTTGGAATTGAAATGCGCAATATCGATCCCCAAAACAAAAACAGACGAAGCCACAGCGACAGGCATGCCGTAATTGATGCCCAGCTGTATTGTAGAAGTAATGATAATAAACAGGTACAAAAATTTGTATTGGGTGGCGCTTTCGCCTACCATAATATTCACAAGGGTGAAAATGAACACAAACAAAACGATTTCTACTATATTTCTGGTAAGCGTATGTTTAACACTCTTGCCGGCAAAAAATATGTACATTTGAAGGATGATAATGACAATACCGGAAAATAAACAGAATGTGATAATGCCATTATTTCGTATAGCGTCAACTATGCTTGTATCATTAAAAATATCTATTGAGCTGAAAAATGCAATTGCGCAGAAAAACAAAGACAACACTTTAACCAGAGAAATGATATCCTGTACGCTGTCTCTTTTATTGCTCTCGAATCTCTGCATTTCACCACATCCAATAGGTAGATTATAGCTTATCTTCAATTTATACCCATAAAATCAGGGGTAAATTTAAAATAAAGGTCGGTTTCCCGACCTTTATTTCCTACTCTTCTCTCATGCATTTGGGAGTCTCCGCCTGATAGGAAGACCACCAGCAAGCAGATGCGCTTGTCATAAATGCAACCAATGTGAGAATCGTAGCGCCGGCTGCAAACCACACCTTTGTTAATTTACTCATTCTTTTTCACCTCCTGTCAGCATTTTTGATATCCTCTCCAGGAAACAATCTAATTTATTGGTAATCAGATGCCCCGCGGAAGTCAAAGTAATGCTTTGCCAAGCAAGTCCAAATGAAACACAAAGTATAATTTTAAGGACTAACGGTTTATTAACATACATCGCTGCTAGTATGAGGGAAGCAACAGCAGCAACAGTAATCAATAAAAATGAGCCTTTTCGCAGTCTTTTTATAGTTTCCTGTTTTTTAATCGGTTTAGCGGGACTGTCTACAGGACAATACCTGTACGCAAGAAAATAGGTACATAAATATTCAAGAAGGATTATGGAATAAACAATGATAGTGTTAAGACCGGCAACCCAATTTACAACGAAGGCTAAAGGAACGAAAATGATTACCCCAATTACAGCGCATCTATTGGGCGACCCGGCATGAGCCCCGCCCGAATATTTTCTTAAATACGATGCTGAAAACGATATCAGGACAGCCTGCCATAAAACACCGAACAGAAACCCAAAAACCGCAATCAGAAAAACAGACCATGCGGTTTGCAGAATACCATAAGCACCGTAGGCAATAACCTCTTGCCTGTCGGCGTCCAGCTTTAATTCCTCTGCCATTTTGGACGCAACATTTTTAGAAATCCTGTCCATCAAGTACATAGTTATTCTGCCTTTTTAGATAAATGTTTTTTCACGAAGCCAACAATACAGACTACCAATAACAGTATAAACAAGGACGGCAAACCGCATAAAATTTTGAAAAGGGTTCCCTGTGAAAGCATAAACGGTTGAACGTCCGGTAAAGGAATACCAAAAATAGAGGATACAAGAAACATATTTAAAATTTCGGATATGCTTAGTATGATAACCGAAACCAAACAAAACGAAATCGCTTTTACCATTTTAATCTTAATAATGCCTCCGGCAATCACAATGTATCCAATGAGGAACAGAATTGTGTGCACATATGGCGCAATTGGCATGGCCCGAACAAGGAATGTATATACCGATAAAATCAAGCTTGAATATAAAAGCTGTTTTACATCTATCTTCTTACCGGCAAACACATACAATGCAAAAATATAAATAACGCCTTCAGGTATAGTCCTTAATACGAAATCTAAAAATGACAAATTCAACATGCTATCAAAACACCCTCCGTCATCGCAAATTGTGTTCTAACAATACCATCCTCTACCGCTTTACCCTTGCTTGAACAGATTTTACACGTTCTTTCCAGTCATCCGGAATTATGTCATTTTTATAATTTTTGTCTTTTCTCTTGGAGTCACACTTTATCTTTTCCACTGCCAAGCCTTTTTCACCATTGTTAAAGTACTCTAAAACATACCCCCTAAGGTTGTCTTTTGCCAGGTCGTTATAAACCATGGCATGCTCGTAAGGTGTCTGGAATGTAAAAAATCTTTTATTGTGCGAGTCAAACTCACTTATTTTCAAAGCAAGCTCATCCATATAATCGTTTAAATTCTGCAGGGTCAGATCAGGAAGCGACGCAGCCTGCTCCGGCGTTAAGCCAAACGCTTCCGGATACTGCTTCATCAGGGCGATAACATCGACAATGCTCATTTCGCCCTCAGCCGGCTTGGGCCAATACGGGTTTGCGGCCAGCAACAGGACATCTGACTTGATATCCCATGTTTTTGTAATATCATTTAAATAAATCAAATCCAGGTATTTGCAAAACGCATCATAGCCAAGACCCGAAGCGGGATTGTACTCAACCACTTTCAAGAATTCCTTGGTGAAATTAAACTGCGCCATATCGGAGTAGTTATAGTATGAGCGGTCAAGCAAAACTAATTCTTTAACATCCTTAGGATATTTTTTGGCATACATCATAGCCATATCGGCACCCATGGAATGCCCTACCAGCTTGACCTCTTTAAGCCCGTACGCGTCAATAACCGCTTTAACAGCGCCAAGACAGTTATTCCATGTAATATCATTGACCGAAAGCGCTCCGCTGCCTCCGTGATTAGGCATGTCCATGCTAATCGTCATATATGTATTTTCTGAATCATATAAAAACGCCGCGTCTGAATGGGAGCCGCCCAAACCATGGAGATAGAGGACAGCTTCTTTTGTTTTGCAACTAGCGTAATTATAAGCTTCTGTATAAAGCGATATGCCCTTATAAGACACATATTTTTGAGTTAAATCGCCTGAAGGCGGAGTCTTTTTTGCAAACACAGGAGTAGCAGCCATGCTGGTGAAACAGAGAAAAAATACTGCCATAAAAATGCACATATTTTTCACAGGTTTGTCCCCCTTGTTTAGTTATTATACCACAACTTGCAAAAAATTCAATACCTAAATTAAAAATTTTTTAATTCAGGTAAGGCAATTCTAACTGCATTGTACCACAAAGTATTAAAACATCAAGGTTTTAGTACATTTTTGTTACATGAAATTATTTCCATATGACTTGATATACGTTGGCCAAAAGCTAGTGTGTTTTCAGCTTAAATACAATTACGCCTGCGATCATCAGTGCAATCCCCACATATTTTGACAGGCCGAATACCATTTTTTCCGCACCCAGCAGGCCAAACGCATCAATAATCGCCGCAACCAAAAGCTGAGATATTAGTATGGTGGAAATCGCTATGGTGGGACTTAAATTTTTAATCCCAAGCATAACGGTAACAGTGATGATAAGCCCAAGCGCACCACCCAGCCAGTAAACTTTGCTGATGTCTGTCAGCGGCTTGAAGCTGCCCTTTCCCAACAGGAAAACAGCAAGTATTGAAAGGGCAAAGCTTGTGCCCTGTACAAACGCGTTAGCTTCGTAGATCCCGACTTTTTCACCCAGCCTGGTGTTTATCACGCCCTGAAAGCTCATTGCAGCGCCTGCGATAATACTATATAATATTCCCAGCAATATAATCACCTCAGGCGTATTGTTTGTAAGTCTTACGTAAAACATGTATCCATTTAAAGAGATTTTTACGCCGCACGGAAAACAGCCGGATATGCGCCGGATGTATTGACGGCATGTAAATTGTATGCTACACTTTTGTTAAACAAAATAAATGTTATGTATTACAGACAAAAACAGCGCGCACAGGCGTATGTTTTTGTGCTTGAGGCACTGCGGTTATCCATTCAAATACGGATATTCGCTCACCGGCAATGGGATATCGTTTAACCATTCAAATAATATAATCAAAGCGGATGCACGATTCCAGGCATGCATTTAAGCAGGCACAATGCGGCGCGCACCGATACTTTTTTATAACGACAGGAATTTATGCCGTTTGGGCGTAATTCCCTGAGTTTCAAAAAAGTCTGCCTATAAAGCCCGCGCCCGCAGATGCAGCCGGTTTTAACTAGCTTTTTTATAAACAGTATAGCTAGCAGCACTATCAGCCATATACCGTCAGGCTGATCGGTTCTCCCATGTATAAAAATGATTGCTTCAGAGCAATGTGTCAGCAGACATTCAAAAGATGCGGGAAGGCATGAGTGAGAGAAATGGATATGACAAAAGTTGACCTTGTAGGCGGACTTTCAGGCGCCGGTAAAACAACCTTTATTTCTATGTACTGCAAATGTCTGGACAATAAAGGGATAGAGACGGCCGTTATTGAACGCAGAGCTTATGCTGCAAAGGACGGGCGTGGGTTTGTGTTGCACGATGTTCTTTTGGAGCTGCTTACGGCGATGTCAGGAAGATGCGGCAGAATCGTGGTAGAGCTTGCGCCGGAGCTTTCGGTTGACGATATTATTAAGGTATTGTATCGTCCGCAGATCGCAAAAAGCTGTGCGCTGGGACAAATTATAATGATACTGCGCCCCTACACGACACGCCAGATGCCGTATGAAACGCTTTATGGCCTGCTCTCTCTTATGAGCGCGGCCGGTTCCATATTCATCAATCGCGTTGGGGATGAAAAAGATGAGGAAATCGCCCTGTTTAAGGACGAAATCTTTGTTATGATGGGTACTTACTTAGGCTCCGAGGCCTGGCGCAGGCATATGGAACCCAACATCTCGACCACCGCGTGGTCTAAGCTCTGTTCAGATGATCTTGACGCGCTGCTCTCACGGCAAACCGTGCTGTGGGGCCGCGATAAAAGAACAGGCATCAATGTGCGCGAGCTTATGCGGATAACCCTTCGCCCACAGGCGAGCTATACCTATGAGCAGGTCTTCAGGTTTTTGCATACACTCCTCTACGATGAAGAATCAACTGTCCTGCGCCTCAGAGGGAGCCTGAAGTGCACCGCAGGCGGCAGCTATATCCTTGACTGCTTAGGGGATGAAAAAACAGTGGGGCATACGGTCAAAGACATCATGCCCATCCTTGAAATTATAGGCTTTAATCTGTCGAGAACCAAAGCAAAGGCCCTGCTTGAGCCGCAATAGTCTATGGACAAGGCCGCTTACCTGGGACCCAAACGCCTTCGTCCTTCTAAAATCGCCGCTTCAACCGTTCCTTTGGCGGGGCCGCCCACAAGACTGCGCCCTGCTACGCACGCTTCCAGCCTGATGGCCTCGTAGACATCATCTTCAAACACAGGTGAACACGCCTTGAATTCGTCCATAGAAAATTCATCTAAGGCCTTACCCGCCCCGAGCGCATAGGCGACTATTTTTCCCACCACCTCATGCGCCTCGCGGAAGGCAAGCCCTTTTTTCACAAGATAGTCGGCCGCGTCGGTGGCATTGGTAAAGCCCCCGCTCGCGCCTTTTTTCATGGCCCCGGTATTAAGCCTCATAGTTTGTATCATAGCGGTAAACACCGGCAGGCAAAGCTTTATGGTGTCTACCGCATCAAACACCGCTTCTTTGTCTTCCTGCATGTCCTTATTGTATGCCAGCGGAATGCCCTTCATGGTGGTGAGGAGGCCCATAAGACCGCCGTAGACCCGTCCCGTCTTGCCGCGTATCAGCTCGGCTACGTCGGGATTTTTCTTTTGCGGCATGATAGACGAGCCTGTGGAATAGGCGTCGTCCATCTCGATAAAGCCAAACTCATGACTGTTCCACAATATCAGTTCTTCACAAAAGCGGCTCATGTGCATCATTGCCACAGACAGCGCAGATAAAAGCTCAATCGCAAAATCGCGGTCGCTCACCGCATCCAGCGAATTCCGGCTGACGCAGGCAAAATCCAGCGAACGCGCCACAAATTCACGGTCCAGAGGGTATGTCGTCCCTGCAAGGGCGCCCGAACCAAGGGGCATCACATCGGTGCGGCCGCGCGCGTCGGCCAGCCTGCCCAGATCGCGCATAAACATCTCAAAATACGCCAGCAGATGGTGCGCCAGTGTGACCGGCTGGGCTTTTTGCAGATGGGTATAACCGGGCATCACGGTGGTTGTGTGGGCTTCGGCTATGTCTAGTAACGCGTGCATCAAATTTTTTATCATACCGCAGACCGCGTCAATCTCATCCTTCACATACATACGCAGGTCAAGCGCAACCTGATCGTTGCGGCTGCGGCCCGTATGCAAACGTTTGCCCGCCTCGCCGATACGCCCGATAAGTATTTTTTCTATATTCATATGGATATCTTCCGCATCGATTTCAAACGCTACTTTGCCCGCTTCGATATCGGAAAGGATCTCGCCTAAGGTTTTAACAATCAACTCGGCGTCGCCCGGCGGAATGATCCCCTGCCTGCCAAGCATTTCGGCGTGTGCCATGCTTCCTTTGATATCCTGGCGGTAGAGCCTTGCATCAAATCTGATGGATGAATTGAAATCATCGACCCGACTATCGGTTGCCTTTGAAAAACGCCCGCCCCACAGCTTCATAGCCTCACTTCCCTTTCGTTGGTCTGCCCCCCGCGCGCATCAATCGATTTTGCCGCCGTTCTTTTGCAGCATCATGGCACGCACCTTGAGCGGAAGGCCGAACAGATTCACAAAGCCGGCACTGTCCTTCTGGTCATACACTTCGTCGGCGTCAAAGGTTGCGATATCCTCGTCGTAGAGCGAGTATGGCGAAGATGCGCCGGCAGGTGTGCAGTTGCCTTTATAGAGCTTCATGCGCACTTTGCCTGTCACAGTCTGCTGCGTGCTATCCACAAATGCGCCGAGCGCCTCGCGAAGCGGCGTATACCAGTTGCCGTCGTAGACAAGCTCGGCAAATTTGGAAGCCACCAATTCCTTGTAGTGCATGGTCTGGCGGTCAAGGCACAAATATTCCAGCTCGCGGTGCGCGGCATATAAAAGCGTGCCGCCCGGCGTTTCATACACGCCGCGGCTCTTCATGCCCACAAGGCGGTTTTCCACAATGTCGGCAATACCCACACCGTTCGCCGCGGCCAGCTCATTGGCCTTTTTCACCAGCCCGGCGGGAGAATATTTTTGTCCGTCTATCGCAACAGGCACGCCTTTCTCAAACTCGACCTCCACGTAGGCAGGCACATCGGGCGCCTTTTGCGGCGAAACCATCAGCTTTAATATTTTTTCGAGATCCGGCTCGTTTGCCGGATTCTCCAGATCCATCCCCTCGTGCGAAAGGTGCCAGATGTTGCGGTCCATCGAGTAGTTGTCCTCTCTGGTAACCGGTACAGGAATCCCGCGCGCTTCGGCATACGCGATTTCGTCGTCGCGCGATTTGATATCCCAGATCCGCCAGGGCGCTATGATCTTCATCTGGGGCGCAAGCGCTTTGATGGTGAGCTCAAAGCGGACCTGATCGTTTCCTTTTCCTGTGCAGCCGTGGCAGACGGCGGTAGCGCCTTCGGCTAAAGCGATCTGGACCAGACGTTTTGCGATGCAGGGCCTTGCGTGAGAGGTACCGAGCAGGTATTTGCCCTCATACACCGCGCCCGCTTTCAGCGTCGGCCAGATGAAGTCTTGCACATACTCCTCCTGCAAATTCTCTATGTAGAGCTTGGAAGCGCCTGTTTTAAGCGCTTTTTCCTCCAGTCCTTCAGTTTCCTTGCCCTGCCCCACATCACCGCATACTGCAATGACCTCGCAGTCGTAATTTTCCTTCAGCCATGGAATAATAATGGATGTATCAAGCCCGCCCGAATAAGCGAGCACCACTTTTTCCTTTGCCATATTGCATTTCTCCCTTCATATGTTATACTAAAAACTGAGAAAACATCTGAATTATTTTACTTGTACAAAACAATGGTATTATACAATAAAAAACCTAAAGAAACAAGAGATAAGGAAGAAAAAGCATGATTATTTTAGGGATTGATCCGGGCATTGCGACGGTTGGGTACGGTATTGTGGAATACAACGGAAACTCCTTTCGCGCTGTGGATTACGGCGCAATTATCACGCCCGCCAAGCTGCCTTTGCAAAGAAGGCTGCGCATGATCTATGAAGAGGTCAGCCGGCTGATCGAGCGCCACAAGCCGGACGCCATGGCGGTGGAGGAGCTGTTTTTCAATACCAACGCCAAAACGGCAATATCGGTTGCCCACGGCAGGGGCGTTGTTCTTTTGGCCGCTATGCTCGGAAACATAGAGGCGTTTGAATATACCCCGCTTCAGGTCAAGCAGGCGACGACAGGCTATGGCCGGGCCGACAAAAATCAGGTACAGCAGATGGTCAAAATCATGCTGAATCTAAACGCCGTGCCCAAGCCCGACGATGCGGCGGACGCATTGGCTGTAGCGATCTGCCACGGCCACTCGGCTAACTACAACCACATTTTAAATAGCTGATTTAGCCGCCCATATCACAGTATGTCCGTACAGCCGTTCACTGGCAGCCCAAAGGGTTTAAAAAATGGCGGAAAATGAAATTTGTTATGGAAATGAAATTTGACGTACCCCGTCAGAAAGTGTATAATGGTAGCATCATATGTTGCCATTATATGCTTTTTGTTTTCTATAGTCGATCCACTTCAAAAGGGTCTGAAGATTTGCGAGAATTTTTTCCGCCAGGCAAGGCGGAGGACAACGGCGGGCTGGCGCCCGCCTAGGACGACAACGCAGCATGGCGGGAAAAAGGCCTCAAAGACCAGACCGTTTTGGCGTGGATCGACTATATATTTAATTAAAAGCCGGTTAGGTGTGGTGTGGTGTGTTTTATTACATTTCAGGCACGCTTGTACATAAAGACGCAAACTTCGCTGTGGTCGACGCTTCGGGCGTAGGCTATAAGATCCATACCTCCATGTACAGTCTGGGGACGATGGGTGATACGGGTGCGGAGATTAAAATGTACACCTTTCTATATGTCCGCGAAGACACCTTTGATTTATATGGGTTTTTGAGCGCCGAAGAAATGGACCTTTTTCAGATGCTGATCTCGGTTTCGGGCGTAGGGCCCAAGGCGGCGCTGTCGCTGCTTTCGTGTATGCCGCCGCACAGGCTAGCCGGCGCCATTGTCACGGGCGATTCAAAATTGCTGACACAGGCGCAGGGTATAGGTCCCAAGGCTGCGCAGCGCGTCATACTAGAACTGAAAGATAAGCTGAAAAATGAGGATATGACAGAAAACGGCAGTGCAGGCTTGGTAGCAGCCGAAGCTTTCGGCTACTCCGGCGAGGCTGCAGAAGCCCTTGTCATGCTGGGCTATTCACAGTCGGAAGCCAAGCGTGCCCTTGCAGGTGTTGATATGAATCAGGATATTGAGCTGATTATTAAATCGGCGCTGAAAAAACTGGCTAGGTAGGTGATGAAGGCTTGAGCTTTGATGAAAATCTTGAGGAACGCATCGTCACGACATCGTTCGTCGGCGAAGATGAGGATATTGAAACCAGCCTTCGCCCACGCACACTGGCAGAATATATCGGCCAGGAAAAGGTAAAGGAAAACATGCGTATTTTTATCGAAGCGGCTAAAACCCGCCGCGAATCCCTTGACCATGTACTGCTCTATGGCCCGCCGGGGTTGGGCAAAACCACCCTTGCAGCCATTATCGCCAACGAAATGGGCGTGAGCATCCGCATCACAAGCGGCCCCGCCATTGAGAAGGCGGGAGACCTTGCCGCCATTTTAACCAATCTTTCGGAGCATGATATTTTATTCATAGACGAGATCCACAGGCTCAGCAGAAGCGTGGAGGAGGTTTTGTACCCCGCCATGGAGGACTACGCGCTGGATATCATCATAGGCAAGGGCCCTTCGGCCCGCTCCCTGCGCATTGATCTGCCCAGGTTCACCCTGATCGGCGCCACAACCAGGGTGGGGTTGCTGACCGCACCGCTGCGCGACCGCTTTGGCATGATCAACCGCCTCGAAATGTATGCGCCTGACGAGCTTGTGAAAATCGTAACGCGGTCGGCGGGCATTTTGGGCATTGACATTGAAGCCGGCGGAGCGTCGGAAATCGCGTCACGTTCACGCGGCACACCGCGTATCGCCAACCGCCTTTTAAAACGTGTGCGTGACTTCGCGCAGGTCAAGGCAAACGGCGTTATCACCAAAGAAACCGCAGATAAGGGGCTTTCCATGATGGAGGTTGACCGTTTAGGCCTGGATATGGTGGACAGGCGTATGCTTTTGGCTATTATCCGGAATTTCGGCGGCGGTCCTGTGGGACTGGACACGCTTGCCGCATCCATAGGTGAGGACGCAAACACCATTGAGGATGTATATGAGCCGTATTTGCTGCAGCTGGGATTTCTCAACCGCACACCGCGGGGCAGGGCTTTGACCCATTTGGCGTATGCGCATTTTAATATCCCCTATGAAAAGAACGCAAACGCCGGCGGCACACAGCTTACCATTGATGAGATCAAAGGCACGGAAAACTAGACCGTGCCAAAGCCATGCCTGCATCAGGCCAATCCCAAGGGGGTATATAAGATGACAGTTAAAATGAACAGGATCATGTTATATATGCTTATTCTGACCATGGTTTTTTCCTGCACCTGCGCATATGCGGCTTCGTTTAACGCCAGACTGGAATATGACGGCGGCCTTCATGCTTATGAGGGCGCGCTTTACAACGTACTGGTTGACGGCAAAGGCGTTTCGGCCGACATTCCGCCGGTTATGCTGGAGAAGGACCGCTGCGTGGTCTGCGTTCGCGAGATATTTGAGTCTTTGGGCGCAGATGTCGCATGGACACCGGGCACGCCCAACCGGGTTGTCATTAGCTACGGCACTGGCAAGGTGTCTTTGGCTATTGATGACAGCACAGCGCTCGTCAACGACGTTCCGGTGCAAATGGAGATAGCACCTAAGCTGATTACCTATAAAAAAATAACCAAAACCATGGTTCCCGTCCGCTTTGTGGCGGAAACGCTGGGCATGGCCGTAGACTACATAGCCGAATCCAATACCATCGCACTGTCGTATAAAAGTACGCCGGCATCTTCTCCCACGCCGCAAACCGGCAATGCAAAAGCCCTTTCGCTGACCACAAGGCAGGACGGGACCAAGCAGGTCACCACCGTTTGCTTTTCACAGGCTGTCGCGCGCTATACCATAGACCTTTATAACGATCCCAGCAGGGTTGTTGTTGACGTATACGGCGCAAGCTCCGCACTCCCTCAGGATAATTACACCCCCGGCGGCAATATAGCAAAAATCCGCACCGCCACTCACGACGGCTGGATGCGCATTGTTTTTGACGTCGGCAGCGTGCCGGCATATACGGCGGCGCTATCCGGTGACAAAACCGAATTAACGGTAACCCTTACCTCAAAGGCTGCCCGCCCATCCCCTTCCCCGCCGGCAACACCATCGTCTAAACCCATAGTAGTGATTGACGCGGGCCACGGCGGAAATGAGGTCGGGGCGCTTGGCCAAAAGGACGGACAGATCGTTTTATACGAAAAAAATGTTAATCTGGCGGTATCTTTAATGGTGGTCGATATCTTGAAGAAAAACGGTGTGGATGTACGGACAACCCGCACCACAGATACCGACGTATCGCTGTCGGCACGCACCGATATGGCAAACAGCATAGGTGCGTCGCTGTTTGTGAGTATCCACTGCAATGCCTTTACCAATACTGAGGCCAACGGCTCGCTTGTTATGCATCACACCACTAAGGATACGTCGGCATACGGGGTGTCGGGAGCCCAGCTGGCCGGCAACATTTTAAAGTACCTGCCTTCCGCATTGGGAACAAAGGACGCCGGAAGGATTGACGGAAGCGCCATGTGGGTGATCCGCAAAGCCAATATGCCTTCTGTGATCGTGGAAATGGCTTTTATCACAAATGAAGCGGACAGAATAAAGCTGGGCAGCCCGGTATACCAGCAAAAAGCGGCGCAGGCGATTGCCAGCGGAATACTGGACACACTGCCCATGCTGAAAAAATGAAGCAGCACCCGGCAGAAAGACAAACTAATTAACTAAGGACGGAGATTGGCTTGAAAAGGGTTTTGACCTTTGCTTTATCGGCTATAATGCTTATGACAGTTCCGGTATCCAGCGTTTTTGCCTATCATGCGCCCTCCTATATCAAGGTGGGCCTTAAGTTTGGCAGTGCGGCGGTT
>JAKJBW010000005.1 GCA_022706785.1 Bacillota bacterium | reverse complement strand
GGAACCATCGAAACTTCACCACATTTACTACATGGTCCTCTTCCAAGGTCCTCTCTTAATTTTGTGATAACTTCTTCTGGATCTTCGTTTTCGTCTAACTCCGAATAATCGATTCCGCTATCGTCGCCATTGTCATAAATAAAGTCATATTCATCTTTATTCTTTTTACCAAACAGCCCCATAGCTTTACCTCCTTTTAATTCGAAAGCTTAGTAATAATCATACCAAACTTTCCGTATTAAGTAAAGAGATAAAAAGAGCTCTTTAACATCTCTGTTCCATAAAACACCATGTAAATCATGCGAAAAACGAAGAGACTTTGTAATTTGCGTCTCCTCGTTTTGGAACTAAACTACTTATTTCGTTGGTCTAAAACGATTAAACAACCCTCTGAATGTTGTTGAGGTGTAAGTACCCGTCTCCTCAAACTTAAATCCTTTTCTCATCCAGGCAGCGTAGAATATCAACGGCAGTACGATACTCGCTACCTCAATACCAAGTCTGCAATATCGATCCTTGACCTGCTCTTTTAACTGGTCTCTTTTGAGTTGCTCCTCAAGCTCACGGCTTTCGCGCTTCTCATCAAATTCCAGCTCATTTTTGGTCGCTTCGATATCCAATCGGTACAGCGTAACCAAGTCACTGATTGCTGTTGACTTTTCTTTGCTACCGACTTCCAAATCGGATAAGCCTTCGATTTGAGCCTTAATCTCCTCTCCTAACAAATCTTTAATGTTTTCATCCATTTTCGTTTCTCCTTTCAAATATAATTAGTTCCATAAAAGGCGTTGTTATTTGTGCGGAATAAAGTCTTTTTTATTAACTTTAAGCGTTATGTATTTCTTTTCAGAGAAGTCATCTATGTCTTTCGATAATTCCAAAAATAAATACGGATTGTCGTCTGAATCTGACCGGTCTATTCTAAGCGAACCAATCGACTTTGCTCGAGATATGATTACCGACATAGCGAATCCTAGCAATGCTCCGATTACAAATATAATAGTTTCCAAGCTGACTACCTCCTTTTTAAAAAGTTTTTCAGATTTTCTAACCCTGGAATTTTTCACTTATCAAAATAACATGTTTTACGGTCACCTGCGTACTGAAAAATATAAAACAAAAAGAAAGAGCCATTGTTAGCGGCTCAATCCTTTGTCCAAATCATTGTTTATTTGTCTTGGTCTTCTCAATAATAGATTGCATAAAGCGAATATTAATTTCACTAAATCCAATAGCTTTTTCTATCTCGTCCCAGCCGTAGCCATTTTTTCGCAACGACTCGACCATTTCGATTTGCATTTTCATTCTGTGAATATTTTGTTCGCTTTTTTCCAGTGTCTTTTTCTTTTTAGACCATAACATAAATATCAACTCCTTTCATAATAGGAGAGGTTATTCTTGCGTACCCTCGCCTTCATAAATTGTCTTTTTACGAAGTGCTGACCAATCAACGAAACGGTCTTTACGACAAATAGGACAAAAGAATTTGCTTACCTTACCACCGATGTCCACGAGTTCTTGACACTCAGCTTCAAGTCTGCTTCCACAATTAGGGCAATTAAATCGATATACTTTTCGAACGGCTTTATCTACAATTTTCATATCATTGTCTCTCCTTATTTAGAATCCAGAAAAACCGTCTGTACAATTCATAGTAAGTATCTTTACAACAAGGAATTTCTAATCTAGCTTTCAAACGATCATAAGAAATGCCCTGTGTAACAGCTTTTAAGATATAACTCGATAATTCTGAATCTGTTTCTTTTGCTACTCGTTCAATCATTTCCATTCTCTTGGAATAAAATAAGCTTGCTTCTGCACACTTGGCTGTCGGATCGCCGATAACGTTAGTTTTCGATAGGGAAACTAAATCATAAGGCCTTCTACTTAACCCATCTAATGCTGCACGAGCTTTCTTCCATATAGGATACTGAAGACAAAAATGTTTTAGCTCGTAATACCGGTGCTTCTCAATCCAGTATTTGTTTTTCTCGGATAATTCCGGACGTATTGTTGTGCCCATCACCTTTCTCCTTTCCAAACATAACCCGTTTCTTCCCAAAGTAATTTCGGCGAAATATAAAAATTAATTCGTCCGTACTTTGAGTCCATCTCTTCGATACTGGTCACGAGTTTTCCACTCCTTGTAGCTTTACCTATTGGCAGCCAACCGGCTATGATACCCGCTCTAACCCAAGACGCATCTTTCCCATACACTCTAGCCGCTATGGAAACCGGTACGGAACCTCTTGCAAATATAACCTCGTCCATTTACTGCCACCTCCTTTCTACGGCTATTCTAGGATAAGAACGACTGCTTGTAAAAACAACCTAAGTGGACAAAAAAAAGAAAGAGTCCTTGTTAGGACCCCTCCATTATCTTCTTGCTAGAGCTTGTATTTCCTGCGCTCTCCATCTAATCATAGTCGCCTCGCAAGGATAGTCTTCATATCCCAAGGTTTCAGATGTTATAAGACCTTCCAACACCCCCATTATTACTTCAACTTCATATTGTTTGTATGGAAATATGTAATCCGGAAGCTCTCTATGTAAAGAGCAGCAATCAGGGCATCGCAATCTGCGTATTTTAACCCATTTTGTATCTTGCCCTTTCGTCCGTACAACTCTTTGAACACTGTCGTAATACTTTAGATCGCCGCCACAGTGAGGGCAAGTTGATTCATTATTAGTAACCATATGTTGTCCTTTTTAATCTGGGTTAGAAATACAATCCGAAAGCTGGTTAAATGTAGGAGTTGACAATTCCTACACCATCATATATGATTATTAATAATAAATCAACAGGAAGGAGAAAATTATGCTAATAAAATGCCCAGAGTGCGAATTGCAAGTAAGCGACAAAGCGTTATCTTGTCCCCATTGTGGGTATCCGTTGCAATCAACTGTAACTCCGAAAAAACCTCGCAAATCCAACAAACGGAAACGATTGCCTAATGGGTTCGGTCAGATAAGCGAAATTAAAAACCAGAAGCTAAGAAATCCATTTCGAGCAATGGTAACTGTTGGTAAGACCTCAACCGGTAGACCTATTTGCAAGCCACTAAAGCCCGAGTCTTATTTCCCCACTTATAATGACGCGTACACCGCCCTGGTGGAATATAACAAGAACCCGTATGACCTAGACCCGGCTATCACGGTAAAGCAATTATACGAGAAATGGTCCGAAGAATACTTCAAAACGCTCACATCTGATTCAAGTACTCGCACCATCACATCCGCATGGGCTTACTGCTCAGCTGTATACGACATGAGGGCTTTGGATATACGAGCACGTCATATAAAAGGTTGTATGGATGACGGGTCTGCTATTATAAATGGAGAAGAACGTCGCCCATCCGCTGGCGTGAAAGCTAGGATAAAATCCATGTTCAATCTTATGCTCGATTATGCTTTGGAATATGAGATCGTGGATCGGAATTATGCCAGAACATTTAATGTATCGGATGATATCATTAAAGAAAAAACAGAAGCTAAGAGAGGACACATACCGTTTACTGATGATGAAATACAAATTTTATGGGAACACGTAGGTATCAAACATTACGTTGATGTGGTTCTGATACAATGTTATTCGGGATGGAGACCACAAGAGCTTGGATTGTTAAGACTTGAAAATATAAATCTTGACGATTGGACTTTCATTGGTGGAATGAAAACCCCTGCTGGAACCAATAGAATTGTGCCAATTCATTCGAGGATTCGTACATTAGTGGAAAAAAGATACCAAGAGGCCGCCTCACTTGGAAGCGAATATCTCATTAATTGTACCGACACACATACTCATAGAAGTAGTCTAATGTTTACGTATGATAAATATCAAAAGAGATTTAACAACATTAGAGACGAGTTAAAATTGAATCCGCAGCATAGAGCTCATGATGGAAGAATGCACTTTGTATCCTTGGCTAAGAAATATGGAGTTGATGAGTACGCAATAAAATATATGGTTGGTCACGCTATAAGCGATATCACAGAAAAAGTTTACACAAAGAGGGAAGCGGATTGGCTCAAAATCGAAATGGAAAAAATAAAATAACTTGCAAATTATACGTATAAATAGAATAAACCGCTTCGTGATAATAAGCTCCACCCGGGATAATGCTTAACACCACGAAGCGGTTTCAACATTTTTGTGTAGGAATATAGGTGTAGGAATAATGTATGAATAATGTAGGAGTTACATGCATTTCCCTGCTTTTTACCACTCCTAACTACTTCTATAAAGTATTGATATTGCTGGATTTCTTAGATTTAGCCTTCCTTACCAGCTTCCTCAATCGCAACTGCAACCGCCACACTGGCGCCAACCATGGGGTTATTGCCCATTCCTATCAGGCCCATCATCTCAACATGGGCGGGAACCGAGGACGATCCGGCGAACTGTGCATCCGAGTGCATTCTTCCCATCGTGTCAGTCATACCATAGGAGGCAGGGCCGGCACCCATATTGTCGGGATGCAGTGTTCTGCCTGTGCCGCCGCCCGATGCCACCGAGAAGTACTTCTTACCCTGCTCATAGCATTCCTTTTTATAGGTGCCCGCGACAGGATGCTGAAAGCGGGTGGGATTGGTCGAGTTTCCTGTAATGGAAACATCTACGCCCTCGTGATGCATAATAGCCACGCCTTCACGCACGTCGTTTGCGCCATAGCATTTTACCGCAGCGCGCTCGCCTTTGGAGTATGCACATTCGCACGTGATCTTAAGCTCGCCTGTCGCGTAGTCGAAATCTGTTTCAACATGCGTAAACCCGTTGATGCGCGAGATGATCTGAGCGGCATCCTTGCCAAGGCCGTTTAAGATAACCCTTAAAGGTGTCTTTCTTACCTTATTTGCCGATCTCGCAATACCGATTGCACCTTCGGCCGCCGCAAAAGATTCATGACCTGCCAGGAACGCAAAACATTCGGTATCCTCTGTCAGCAGCATAGCAGCCAGATTGCCGTGACCGATACCCACTTTCCTGTCGTCAGCTACTGAGCCGGGAATGCAAAACGACTGCAGCCCCTCGCCAATAACCGTGGCAGCCTGCGCAGCTGTTTTACAGCCTCTCTTTATAGCCAGCGCCGCACCCACAATATAGGCCCAGCATGCGTTTTCAAAACAGATGGGCTGAACGCCTCTTACCAGATTGTAGACGTCAATGCCCTTGTCGTCGCATATCCTTTTTGCCTCCTCCAAAGAGGAAATGCAGTTTGCGTTTAAAACTTTGTTTATGTGATCAATTCTTCTTTCGTAGCTTTCAAATAAAGACATTTTCTTTTCCTCCTTTTAATTATTCCTCTCTGGGGTCTACATATTTCACCGCGTCATTGAAACGGCCGTAAGTGCCTGTGGCCTTTTTAAGCGCCTCATCGGCCGGCGTGCCCTTTTTGATCATTTCCATCATCTTGCCAAGGTGGATAAATTCATAGCCAATGATGAGGTCGGCTTCGTCCACGCCCACTCTGTTGATGTAGCCTTCCGCCAGATCGAGGTATCTTACGCCTTTGGATTTGGTGGAGAAAATAGTGCCTACCTGGCTTCTGAGCCCCTTGCCCAGATCTTCAAGGCCTGCGCCTATCGGAAGTCCGCCCTCTGAAAACGCTGTCTGGGAGCGGCCGTATACGATTTGCAAAAACAGCTCACGCATAGCTGTGTTAATAGCGTCGCACACCAAGTCGGTGTTGAGCGCTTCAAGAATAGTCCGGCCCACGATCGCCTCGCCTGCCATAGCGGCGGAGTGCGTCATACCCGAACAGCCTACCGTTTCGATCAGGGCTTCCTCCACGATGCCCTTTTTGACATTAAGCGTCAGCTTGCAGGCGCCCTGCTGCGGCGCACACCAGCCCACGCCGTGGGTAAGGCCCGAAATATCTTTAATCTCCTTTGCCTCTGTCCAGCCGCCCTCCTGCGGAATGGGAGCCGGTCCGTGTTTTACGCCCTTTGCAAGACAGCACATGTTTTCAACTTCATGTGAAAAATTCATCTGAAAATTACTCCTCTCGTAATAAAATTAGCAAATCAAACAAGCATGGCGCATTTACGCCATTTCGCACAATATTCTATCATTATTTTTATATGGAATCAATACAGAACAAATATTTTTAAGCATAAAAATGTTAAGATATGAGAGGATAAAGCCAAATTCATGCTTTTTGTCGAATCAATTACACCGTTCCTGTGATATCCCGCATCAGCGCCTGTGCTGCCGCCGTGCCCGCCAGCGCGCCGCTTGCCCACGCCCAGCTTAAGTTGTAGCCGCCGCAGTCGCCGTATACGTCCAAAACCTCACCGGCGGCATACAGCCCTGTGCACAGCCCGGATTGCAGCGTGTCTGCGTCAAACCCGTCCAGCGCCGCGCCACCGCCGCAGACCTGCGCGTTTGCAAGCCCCGTCGTGCCTGTAACCGCAACACGCCAATGCTTGAGGGCAGCGCATATTTTTAAAACATCGTCATTTGAAAGAGATGAAACACTGCTGTTAAATCCCTCAATTCCGCTTGCCTTCATCACGGCAAGGCCCACACGTTTGTTTAAAAGTCCGCACAAGAATTGCTCCGCGCTCAGATACGGCAGATTATCTTTTCGCTCCGCCAGCATTTGACACAGCTGTTCTTCGTTCCACTCCTTCATAAGATCCAGCTCTATGATAACACCATCTTTTCTGCCACCCGTAAAGTATTGGGAAGCCGTGCCCGACAGCTGCATGACGGCAATTCCCGAAAGGCCGTAGCTGCAAAATTGAATTTCGCCGGATTCACTGTGCAGGCGCTTGCCGTCAATAATAAGCGTCGCCGTTCCCGCCGCACGCATCCCCGCCGCCGTTTTGATAAACGTGGTATCGCAGACAAGCGGCACAAGCGCAGGATACGGGCGGATAATCCGGTGCCCGAATGCGTGCAAAAGTGAAAATCCGCTGTCGCTTCCGCTATGCGCCGCACTCCCGGTAGTGACAATAACGGCGTCGGCAGCAATTTCGGCCTTATCCGACATTATGCTGAAGCGCCCTTCATCTGGCTTTATCCCGTTTACCGAAAAATCGCAAAGCTCCTCTACACCAAGTCTTGCGGCCTCTGCGCGCAGCAGATCAAGCACAGCGCCCGCCTGCATACCGCGTGGATAAACAAGCCCACCATCTGTGATATGACACAGCAAGCCTATTCCGGCAAAAAAATCAATTATCCGCTCCGGACCAAACCGGCTCAGCACGGCATTGACCGTTTCTAAGTCACTACTATAAAAATGGCTGATGTTTAAATCCGTATTTGTCAGGTTACAGTGCCCGTTGCCGGTGGCTAACAGCTTTTTGCCCACACGCGCATTTCTCTCCAGAAGCAGCACTCGGCAGTGTTTTCCCGCATCAAGCTGTGTGCGCGCAGCAAAAACAGCGGCTGTGAGCCCTGCCGCCCCGCCGCCTATCACCGCAATGGTCGCGGTTTTCGTCATCCGTTTCACCGCCTTTTTCACACTTGTATCAATTAAGCATTTTTCATTTTGCTGATGATCAGCTGATTACGCGCGTTTGCCGTATCGATATGCATAGGCTGGCCCTTGAACAGCACATCCTTGATCGCAAGATCCAAAGCGAGGCGCATAGCGTCGTCAAGGTTTGATGCGGTAAGCTCCCTGAGCGCATCAAGCCCTTCAAACCACTCCCGACCCGGCTCGGTAAAATCCGCAAGGTAGAGTATTTTTTCAAGCAGGCTCATATCGGGCTTGCCTGTGGTATGACAGCGTATGGCGCTAAGCACTTCCTCATCATGGGCGCCGAACTCGCGCCTTGCCATTTCCGCGCCCAAAACCTGATGGATAAGCCCCGGCGTTATGGCTGTCACTTTATCCAATACCACACCGTATTGCTCACATAGCGTAAGCATTTCGGGCACATCATAGTTCTTGGCGCAGTCGTGCAGGAGTCCGGCAAGCTTTGCCTTGCCCGTATCGCAGCCGTACCTAAGGGCAAGCTGCAGTGCCGTGTCCATGACGCCTAGGCTGTGCTGATAACGTTTTTCGGTAAGCATTGCCTTAAGCTTTTCACAAAGCTGTTCATAATCCACCAAAGATTCCACTTCCCTAGAATTCTGATTTGTAAATACCGTTATTTTCAATATATGTGATAAGGCAGTCGGGCAAAAGATATTTTACCGTCCTACCGCTTTGCAGACGGGCCCGTATCGCCTCGGATGAAAGATACGTCTCGGGCGCTTTGATATAGTGAAAAACGCCGCCAAACCTATGTTTAAGCGCGTCAATCTTTGGCTGGATATCCACATGGCAGCCGCCTCGGCCGATCACCACAAATTCACACTGCCCAAGCAGTCTAGCAGCATCTCGCCACGTTTCGATATACCCAAGCGAATCCTCTCCCATGATGAAAAACAGGTGGGCGTCAGGATAAATACCCCGCAAATAGTCAAGCGTATCCACCGTGTAGCAAACTTCGTTTTTGTTGACCTCATAGTCGCACACCGCAAAACGGACATTGCCCGCCGTTGCGATTTTAGTCATTTCAAGACGGATGCGCGCGGGTGTGCGCACATCCTTTTTATGCGGCGAAACCCCGCTTGGGACATAGATGACTTTATCGAGACCGAGCTCGTCTGCCGCCAACTCGCCCATGTACAAATGCGAATAGTGGATGGGGTCAAATGTGCCGCCTAAAATACCTATCCTCGATATGGCAACCACTCCCTTTCCGCCAGAGATGTAACAACTCTGCATTGTTTTTACCGCAGAATTATTTGGGCAGTTCGATTTTCTTTTTGTCCTTAGACTCGCGGTACAGCACAAACCTCGACCCTATAGACTGCACAGGCTCCGCGTTGGTCAGCTTAGCAAGGCTGTCACACGTTTGGCGCGTACCCAAAAACGCGCTGTCCAAAATAGTCACCTTAATCAGTTCCCGCGCTTCCAGCGCATCATCAATTTGGCGCACCAAGTTCTCACCAATGCCTTCCTTGCCAATCTGCAGAATAGGCGTTATGGTATTGGCAAGCCTTCTTAAAAAGGCGCGCTGCTTTCCTGTGATCATGTGATCTCTCCCTCTCTTCGCGAAAAAACAAATAAACTCCCGTTATACCGCTTTGGCTTGGATGCCTATCATTATTTAATATAATCAAATTCAATCTCGTAGAGCCGGACGGTGTCGCCCTCCTGTATGCCCTTTTCCTCCAGCGCGTCTATGACGCCTTTTTTACGAAGCATACGCTGAAAATAGCCGAACGATTCGCTGTCGTCCAAATTAACCGAACCGATAAGGTTTTGCACCCACTTGCCCTCAACGACATATACACCGTTTTCATTGCGTATGGTAAAGGGCGCCTCCTCCTGCCATACCGCCTCATGCCAAACCGGCTCAGGCTCATACACCAGCACAGGCGGCAAGGCTGCCAGCTGCCCCGACACATACTTCATCAGCGCGTCCACACCTGAGCGTGTCACCGCGGAAATATCGAACACGCTTATACCGCGAGCCGCCATTTCATCGTGAAACGCGCGGTATGCGGCCTCGTCCTGTATGATGTCGGTCTTGTTTGCGGCCACAACCTGCGGGCGCTGGGCCAAAGCCTCGTGGTACTTTGCCAGCTCGGTATTGATGGCGTCAAAGTCGTCAATGGGATTTCTGCCCTCTATACCGGACACATCCACCACATGGATAAGAAGCCTTGTACGGTCAACGTGGCGCAGAAAATCGTGCCCCAGCCCCACGCCCTCACTTGCTCCTTCAATAAGGCCGGGGATGTCAGCTATGACAAAGCTTCCCGACTCACCTAAATCCACCACCCCCAGATTGGGCGAAAGCGTGGTAAAGGGGTAGTTTGCGATTTTAGGGCGGGCCGCTGTGACCGCGGCGAGCAGCGTGGACTTGCCGACATTAGGAAAGCCCAAAAGCCCGACATCGGCGATCAGCTTGAGCTCCAAAAGCACCTCAAGCGCCTCCCCTTTGATACCACTTTTGGCAAAGCGCGGCACCTGACGGGTAGGCGTCGCAAAATGCGTGTTTCCCCAGCCGCCTTTACCGCCCTTTAAAAGGATTACCCGGTCGTTGGGCGGACTGAGGTCGGCAAGAAGCCTGCCTGTTTTGGCGTCCTTCACAACCGTCCCCGCAGGAACCTTCACCACAAGATCGTCGCCGTCGGCTCCGAACGCTTTGCCGCCTTTGCCGTCACCGCCGTTTTCCGCCGCAAATTTGCGTTTGAACCTAAAATGCATCAGCGTGGACAACGACTTGTCCACCTCAAATATAAGATCGCCGCCGCGCCCACCGTCTCCCCCGTCCGGGCCGCCTGCGGCAACATATTTCTCCCTATGAAAAGACACTGCGCCGGCACCGCCGTCACCGGCTTTTATGGTAATGCCGGCCTGGTCGTAAAACATAATCGTCCTCCTCGTTTATGAATGGGGATATTCTACCACATTTCCCATCCCGTTTCAAGCGCAAAGCATTAAAGCATACATTATGTTTTGCGCACATTTATATATATTGCCCGTTTGCAAAGAAAGCTTTCGTCACTTGGTTAAAAACCTTAAAATAAACGACAAAAAGTCAATTGCAATGGGCTTGCAAGCTTCATACGTCATTTGCTTACGCAATGCCCTATACGATAAAAGAATCTCAGACACAGGTCTGAGATTCGGATATTAAGCGGAATAAACGCTGCACTGTTTTTTTTCTCTGCCTTTTCTTTCAAACTTCACCTTGCCGTCGATTAAAGCAAACAGCGTATCGTCACTGCCGATGCCCACGTTGTTGCCGGGATGGATCTTTGTGCCGCGCTGCCTTACCAATATATTACCTGCCAGAACGAACTGCCCGTCCGCACGCTTGACGCCAAGCCGTTTGGACTCACTATCTCTGCCGTTCTTGGTAGAACCCATACCTTTTTTATGTGCCATGTAAAAACACCTCTGCTTTCATTATAAAAAATCTTAACCTCAAGCGTTGATCTTCTCTATCTGCAATTTTGTATAGGGCTGTCTGTGGCCTTGCTTTTTGCGGTAGGTCTTTTTGGGCTTATACTTAAAAACGATTACCTTCTTGCTCTTTGCCTGCCTGAGCACCTTGGCCTCCACGCTTGCGCCTTCCACCAAGGGGCTGCCCAGCTTAATTTCGTCTCCGCCCACCGCCAAAACGGTGTCGAATGTGTAGGTTTCGTCTACCTCGGCAGCAAGCTTTTCCACAAAGATAACATCGCCTTCGCAAACCTTGTACTGCTTTCCGCCTGTCTGGATAATTGCGTACATTACTGCACCTCCTATAAAATGAAGTCACGCTAATTCGGGTACCGCGCTGCGGTTTTATGACCCTTCTTATGCGGTTACCGAAATATTTTAGCATACATGCCATGCATTGTCAACATGTTTTTACGTTTATCAGGCAGCTTTTTTCGCATATGAATAATTGCTAAAAATATGCAAACATTAATGCCAAGCGCATCTGGACGGGGGTGGTACCTATAAGAAGTCTTAGTCATATGATTAAATCCATATTCTTCTATCACCCTGAAAGCCCCGCCGCACCCTTCAGACTCCTGGAACGCGCCGGCGAGGACCCCGCAGGTTCCCGGCCGCAGCGATTTTATCCCTCCGCTCCCCTGCTTGCGCAGGATCAATTCACAAACATAAGCAAGGATTTAAGCACAAACCTTGACCGTATCAAAAATATATTCAGCGCCCGGGACAATTCCGATTTTGTCATACGCACCTTTGAAATTGACGCAGATACAGATAGGATCCCGGCATTTATCATTTTCTTTGACGGCATGGCCGACTCCGGTCAGATCAACGAAGCGATTATCCGCCCGCTGCTCAAAAACCATTACTGTAAAGGTGATTCACCTGACACCATTCAAAGGCTTATAGGAAGCATGCTGGTAGAGCAGTGTACCCTTAAAGACGTGATTTACCTGGAAGAGGTAGTAGACGCGGTTAGCTTTGGCAACTGCGCGCTGTTTGCCCACGGCTGCGAATACGCCTTTCTGGCGGATGTGAAGAACTGGGGCAGGCGCTCTGTGGGAACCCCCCAAAATGAGGCGGTGCTTCGCGGGCCGCAGGAAGCGTTTGTGGAATCCATCCGCACAAACACCGCACTGGTCAGAAAGGCGGTCAAAGACCCTGCGCTCATCATTGAGCACATCTCTATAGGCAAGCGCAGCAAAACCCCCTGCGCACTGCTGTATATCAAGGATATCGCCGGCGACGCGCTTGTCTGCGAAGCCAGAAGGCGCCTTTTAGGCCTTGATATCGACTATCTGTTTGATTCAGGGGAACTAGAGCAGCTAATAGAGGAAAAAACATATTCGCTGTTTCCCCAAATGGTCGCCACCGAGCGCCCCGACAAGGTATGCATGGCCCTGGCCAGCGGCAGGGTGGCCGTAATGGTCAACGGCACGCCTTTTGTGCTTATCCTGCCATCGGTTATCTTAGACTATGTCAAGGTGACCGAGGATGCCTTTGTGCGCGCTCCATACAGCCTGCTGTTCAGGTTTGTGCGGATGATTGCCATTGCGATTTCCCTGCTGCTGCCAGGCATTTACATCGCGGTCGCGTACTACCATCAGCATATGCTTCCCGCCGATTTGCTGTTTGCCATTGAAGCCTCACGGGAAAACATGCCCTTCCCTTCTGTCTTTGAGCTTTTAATGATGGAGGCCGCCTTTGAACTGATACGCGAGGCTGGCATACGCATGCCGTCAGCTGTGGGCCCCACGCTCGGCATTGTAGGCGGGCTTATTTTAGGCCAGGCCGCTGTGGCGGCCGGTATTGTCAGCCCGATTATGATCATCATTGTTGCAATGACAGGGATATGCACCTTTGCCGTTTCAAACTATTCTTTAGAGTTTGCGCTTCGTATAAGCCGGTTCGGCTATATTGTTCTGGGCAGCGCGTTCGGACTTATGGGTATTGCCGGAGGGATTTTTTTGCAGCTGGTATCCTTGTGCGCGTCCTATTCCTTCGGCGTGCCGCTTCTGTCGCCTGTCGCGCCCAAAATGCGTTTTACTGTAAATGATATTATTCCGCGGGCAATATGGAAACGCGAGCGCCTGCCCGATTACGTTAATGCCAAAAAGGCAAAAACACAGGCAAAGATAAGCCGCAAATGGACCCGGCGCCGAAATTGAATTTATCTGTAAGACCATGATGAAATACGCAAAGGGAGGCAGTCTGTACATGGCATCAAAAATCCGCTTCGGGTCTTGGGAAGGCATTATGCTGCTGGTGGGGCTTATGACATTTAAGCTTACCGTAGCGGCTGTAAATGTATTTACCATTACAGCCGGCACAGCAGCCTGGATAATGGCTTTGTATGCAGGCATAACAGCTGTTTTTCTCGTCAGTCTTATGCTGTTTTTTTTAAAAAGCTTTCCCAGCCAGGATATTTTAGACATCACCGAAAACACTTTCGGACAGGCGGCAAAAAAAGCGGCAGCATCCGTTGCGGCAACGATTTTGTTTGCCAATACCGCTACGCTGCTGCACACAGTGGCACAGGCTAACCACATGACATCATTTACGCAAACCCCAATTGGCCTGATCCTGTTTTTTTATATTGCCATTACCGTATTGGCCGCATATGCAGGATTTGAAGCAATCGTGCGTATCCACAGCTTTTGGCTGCCTGCGGCTGCCCTGATCTGCACTCTGGTCTTGGCCACAGGGCTTCCGCTTTTAAAAGCCGACAACCTCATGCCGATTCTGGGAAACGGCGCTGTGCACGTGTTTGCGGACGGCCTTTCTGGCATTTCAGCATTTAATGAATTCATGGTTTTTCTTTTAATGATTCCATTTTTGGGAGATATAAAGATCGCCAGAAAAACCGCTATCTGGGGTATTGGAATATCATGTTTTTTTACCGCCGCCTGCGTCACATACTACACCATGCTAGTACCGTATCCGCTTGCCGGAAAGCTGACCCTTCCCTTTTATGAGATTGTGCGTATTTTAAGCACCAGCCGAACTTCCCAATGGTTTGAATCCGTGTTTTTTATCCTGTGGGTTTTTGGCATGCTGCTCTATGCCGCGGCAAATCTGTATTTGATATGCCACGTGATCTCAAAGGCGTTTGATTTGAAGAGTACAAAAGCGCTTATTCTTCCCATAGCGGCAACGCTGCTGTTTGCGGCAGGCGCGGCCGGCAAAGCATTTTCTGCTGACCAGACTTTATTATATAATAAATATATCGGCATTTTCAGCTTTCTTTTGCCGCTCGCTCTGCTTGCAGCCGCAAGGCTTAAGCATAAAAAACAGCAGACAAATACGTAATAAGTAAATTCTGGGTATGATAAAGGAGGATTGCCATGCGCAAATATGACAAGCAAAATGCGGCAGGCAAATTCCTGCAAACGGCACTGCTCGCCTTATCCCTGCTGGCGCTCACAGGATGCTTTGACATGCATGAGGCGGACGATTTCGCGTATGTCATCGCATTGGGAGTGGATCAGGCGGATGCCGGGCAGTGCAGCTACACATTCCAATACGCAAGGCCGATGAACTTTGCTGGAACCGGCCGTGATAAAAACAGCGACAAAGAAAGCAGCGCCAGCGGGAGCAGCACCGAAATGACCGTCACGGCCCCAAGCCTTTTGGAAGCGATTGACGAAACGGAAAAGACTTTAAGCCGAAAAACTACTTTCATGCACCTGCGCCTGATGGTATGTGCCGAAAGCCTGGCAAGGCAGGGGCTAAACGAAGAGCTTATTCAATTCATGCATAACATCACACTCAGTCCCAACACCATTTTAGCTGTGGCAGCAGAGACCGCCCAGCATTATCTGAGAAGCGTGCGCCCGCCCATGGAGGCAAATCCGCTGAAGCACTACGACCTGCTGTTTCGCGAGATGTTCGGCTCGGATCTGTCGGCAGTCACCGTCCGGCAGTTTTGCTATGGCGCGGCGCTCGAGTCCCATAGTGCGTTGGCTGCATATGTGGGATTATCCGGAGATGAAAACACCGATGCAACCGCCCTGCCTTTACCGACAGAGGCAGATTTAAATCAGAAGAATGGGGAAACGCGCGCCGAAAGTCAGCAATCAGACCTTGAGGCTAAGGTTATCGGAACGGCACTGTTTAAAGATACGCAAATGGTGGGCAGCATCGGTGTTGCTGAAACAAAGCTTTACCGGATACTAAACGGTACATTCTCAGAGGGTGTGTTCACCATGCCAAGCCCATCGGATCCGGCTTTAAAGGTCAGCATGCGCCTGGCACAAAACAAAGCGCCGCGATATGCGCCAAGCGTCGCAGGCGGCGTGCCAAGGCTTGATATTCATTTGTATTTAACGCCCATGGCGTCCAATGCTTCGCAAATACGCAGCCCAAAGCTTAGCACCAACGAAGCCGAGACGGCTTCATCGGCATTGGCGCAGGCAGCCGAAAAGCTTTTGGTCAAAACAGCCGCCCAATACCATACCGATATTTTGCGGTTTGGCATGAAGTTTCGCCACTTCTTTCACACATGGGAGGAATGGACGGACTACGGGTGGGATGAAAAATATCCTCAGTCCGAATTTAAAGTTTATGTTAAAATGGCAGATTAAAAATCCTGTGCCATTAAAAATTTGATGACAGCAAAGGGCGGAGTGCCAATTGAGCTATTCTCTGATGAAAAATATAGCAACCGTTATCGCAGTCACCATCATTGCGCTACGCAGCATCTCTTACGCCAGTTTTGAATGGCGCGCCAACAAATCCGGAGCGGCAGCAGTATTGTTTATCACGGCTCTGATGCTTGGCCTTTGCGTATATGTGATGAATTGGCAATAATACTGTTCTCAAATAAAAGCGTAGCATAAAACTTGTCTTTTTTCCGTCTGACTGTGTCAAGGGTCCATCGGCAATAAACAAATTATTGCCGGGAGCTTTTTCCTTACCATACGAAAAAATCCGGTGTTTTATTTATCTATTCTTTTACCTGGGAACAGTATAAGCTCAAGTTGCTTGCCCCTAAACTTTTGCAGCAAAAAGACCTGCCTGTGGCAGGTCTTTTTGGATGTATGAACAAAACCTATTTTACTTCTACTTTTGCGCCAACTTCTTCGAGCTTTGCCTTTGCAGCAGCAGCATCGTCCTTGGAGATACCTTCCTTAACAGCCTTAGGCGCACCGTCAACCAAGTCTTTTGCTTCCTTCAAGCCAAGCGCGGTAAGCTCGCGAACTACCTTAATAACCTTAACCTTTTCAGCGCCGGCATCTACTAAGACAACGTCAAACTCTGTTTTCTCTTCGACAGGAGCAGCATCGCCGCTGGGAGCAGCAACAGCAGCAACCGCAACAGGAGCAGCCGCGCTTACGCCAAACTCTTCTTCCATAGCCTTAACAAGCTCAGAAACCTCAAGAACAGTTAAACCTTTGATTAAATCTAATACCTGTGTTACTTTTTCACTCATTTTAAAATACCTCCATTATAAATTATCATTCATGTTTTTTATGGTTTTGATAAACATTACCACACTTGTCTCTTACTCTCCCGCAGCCGCTCTTTTTTCGGCATAAGCATTAAGCGCAATAGCCATAGCGCGGATATTCCCCTGCAGGATATTGACCACGCCGGATACCGGAGCGTTTAATGTGCCCATAAGCTTTGCGATAAGCTCTTCCTTGGACGGCAGGTCCGCAAGAACCTGAACATCGCCGACGCCGATCACTTTGCCGTCTACAAAGCCGGCCTTGATGCTGACAACATCATTGCCCTTTGCAAATTTGGAAAGGATTTTGGCCGGCGCGACAGCGTCGGTCGTGGAAACCGCAAGGGCTGTCGGCCCATGAAGGAAAGAATCCAAATCGTCAAGACCGACCTCTTTTGCCGCAAAGCGCACTAATGTATTTTTGACGACATGATAGTCTACACCCGCCGACCGAAGATCACTGCGCAGCTTGGTGTCCTGCTCGACTGTGATACCGCGATAGTCGAACAATACGCCCGCCTGAGCATTTTTCAGCGTTTCGGTAAGACCGGCAACGATTTGTTTTTTCTCGTCTAAAACCTTTTGACTTGGCACTAGGTAATTCACCTCCCATGTGATACAAACTAAATAAAAAGCTCTCATGCCGCAACAGGGCAGGAGAGCGTAGTATGACACAATAACACAAAGCAAATCGTCAAACTAAAGTCTCACCTCGGCAGGAAAGGCAGCGCCTTTTACAAAAACCTGCTGTCTGCGGCAATCTGAATTTCTTGTCTAATCATAGCACAGCCATGCCGTGCTGTCAATAACAATTTAAGAAAAATCCGGCTTAAATTTAAGCTTCCGCCTTTGAAGGACTGATCTTTATCCCGGGGCCCATGGTAGCGGCTACCGCAACACTCTTCAAATACTGGCCCTTGGCAGCGGCAGGCTTCGCCTTAATAACAGCGCCGATAAGCGCTTTGTAATTTTCCAAAAGCTTTTCTACGCCAAACGACGCCTTGCCGATGGGGCAGTGGATAATATTTGTTTTGTCGAGTCTGTATTCAATCTTACCTGACTTTATCTCACTGATAGCTCTTGCCACATCAGGGGTAACCGTTCCCGCTTTGGGGCTCGGCATAAGGCCTTTGGGACCCAAAATCTTACCCAGACGGCCGACAACACCCATCATATCCGGCGTGGCAACGACCACGTCATAGTCAAACCAGTTATCATTTTGGATCTTTGGAATAAGCTCTTCGCCGCCAAAGAAGTCAGCGCCGGCAGCCTGGGCCTCATCGAGCTTGTCGCCCTTTGCAAACACAAGTACGCGAGCCACCTTACCGGTTCCATGAGGCAGAACGATAGCGCCTCTTACCTGCTGGTCGGCGTGCCTTGAATCAACGCCCAGCTTAACATGGACCTCTACGGTCTCATCGAATTTTGCTTTGGCTGTTTTTATCGCAATATCAAGCGCCTCGGAAGGATCGTGCAGCTTGGATTTCTCAAACAGCGCTAAGCTGTCTTTATACTTTTTACCTCTGAACATAACAACTTTTCCTCCTTGCGTGGTCAGACAAAGCCAACACGGCTTCTCCCACATATTAACACACGGTTATTGCCTGATTATTCCTCTACAGTGACGCCCATGCTTCTTGCCGTACCGGCAATCATGCTCATGGCGGCTTCAACGCTGGCAGCGTTTAAATCCGGCATCTTCTGCTCGGCAATTTGCCGCAGCGCGTCTTTGGATATCTTAGCAACCTTGGTTTTGTTGGGTACACCGGATCCGCTTTCGATATTGCAGGCCTTTTTAATAAGCACTGCGGCCGGCGGCGTCTTGGTAATAAACGAGAACGAACGGTCGGCATACACTGTGATCACCACAGGGATAATAAGACCTGCGTCCTTTGACGTTCTTTCGTTGAACTCCTTGCAAAACTGCATAATGTTAACACCATGCTGACCCAACGCAGGGCCGACCGGCGGCGCGGGGGTCGCTTTACCCGCAGGGATCTGCAGCTTAATAAAACCTACTACCTTCTGAGCCATGTGACTAGCACCTCCTTTTCGTATTTGCCCCATACCGCAGACTATGCAAACGGTAGAAAGGACAATTGTGGTAATGGCGGACGAAACTTGCCGTCCTTCCACGCAAGGCATAGCTATGCCTTGAAGGATGCAAAATTTAATTCGCAAAACTATTAAAAAGCGGAAGCCCGCCAATTAATCCAAAGGCTGTACCTGATAAAAATCAAGCTCTACGGGCGTGTCGCGCCCAAACATTGAAACGCACACGCGAACCTTTTGCTTTTCCATATTGATTTCTTCCACAATACCGATAAAGCCGTCCAAAGGACCTGCCGCAACCTTCACATTGTCGCCCACGGCATAGCTGATATCAATAACATATTTTTCGATCCCCAGCTCAATAACCTCTTCCTCGGTAAGCGGAACAGGCTTGGAACCAGGCCCGACAAAGCTTGTGACGCCGCGGGTGTTGCGCACCACATACCAGCTTTCGTCCGTCATGATCATCTTGATAATAACATATCCGGGCAGCACCTTGCGCTTTACCAGCTTGCGTTCGTCGTCCTTCTGTTCGATAACGTCCTCCATCGGTACGCGTATATCCACTATCAGATCCTGCAAGCTGCGGTTTTCAACGGTTTTTTCAATATTTGTTTTAACTTTATTTTCATAGCCTGAGTAGGTATGCACCACATACCATTTTGCCGATTCAGCCATACTTTCTGCTCCTTTACTGACTCTTTATTTGTTAGAATGTTAACGCGTCGGTAAAAGATTTGCCAAAATCGCCCATAACAACGCCACGGACTATGCCGCCGAAAATAAAGTCAATAACAGCCATAAATACGCCTATCATGACAATAAACACAATAACAATCATGGTGTTGTTAACAGTCTGTGCCCATGTCGGCCAGACGACCTTCTTCATTTCACTTCTGACTTCTATGAAAAACTTGCCTACCGCCTGAAAGAAGTTAGCCTTTTTTATATTCTCGCCCATATGCATTGCCTCCTTTGTTTGATACAAACACTATTTCGTTTCCTTATGAGGCGTGTGCTTTCTGCAGAATCTGCAATATTTGTTGAGCTCCAGCCTGTCGGGAGTGTTCTTCTTATCCTTCATAGTGTTGTAGTTCCTCTGTTTGCATTCGCTGCAAGCCAATGTAATTCTAACCCTCACCTTAGATACACCTCCAAATGTTCTGATGCTGCCTAAATCCTTCGTTCTCCGGTCTGACACAAGCCACGGCGGCAAAAGCCGCGCCCTGTGAAAAAACGGATAAATATTCACGCACAAAAAAAAAGACTTATGCAAAGCACTAATAATATAGCACATCACTCTGCACAAGTCAAGCATTTTTATTCCTGTATGATATAATTTTTCTAAAAACAGATAAACCCGCAGGCGGCAAGGCAATCCTTGCGCCGCCAGCCCCAATGCTTCGCTGCATTTTTTGGGGATCAACCGAACTCCTCCTTGTCATACATCGCGATGATGTACGGGTGCTGCGGGTCGTATTCCGTCAGTGTTTTGGGGTTATCCACGCTGCCGATGGCGCGTATGTTTTGTCCCGCAATGCCTTGCGCGGCATCGCCAAGATCAAGGCGGCACTCTGCCATAAGCGCTGTCAGCTCAGCCACCTTTTGCGGATAAGCATCGTATACGTTCACGCTTTCGGACACATCGTCAGCCAGGTTATACAGCGCTTTAATCTGATCGTCGTGGTCGCGAAGCTTAAGCTTCCAGTTGCCGCAGCGCACAGCGTCAAGGTTATTCCCATTATAGTAAAAGACCATACTGCGGGGGCCTGCAGCATCGTCAGACAGTGACTCTGAGAACAGCAGCTGTGAAATATCCATACTGTCTCTTATAACGCCATCGTTTACATCTGCTCCCACAATAGCGGCAAATGTAGAATAAAAGTCTAAAGAACAAGCAATACGGCTTTCCTTTTTGCCTGCGGGAATATGGCCCGGCCAACAGCAAATGCACGGGACGCGCATCCCGCCCTCCCATGTCGTATGCTTTGCGCCGCGAAGAGGGCTATTGCTCCCGCCGTGGGTGGATGTGCCACCGTTGTCGGATGTGAACACGATCAGGGTATCATTTTCAAGCCCCTGTTTTTTCAATTCGTCGACTAAAACACTGACCGACCAGTCCAGACAGCCCATCACGGCGCCAAAATCGCCGTTTTCAGATTCACCGTGAAAGCGCGAAGGCGCGTAGTGCGGCAAATGCACATACATATGCGCAAAATATAAAAAGAATGGATTTTCTTTGTTGTCGCGTATGTAGCGCACGGCCTGCTCGGTGTATCTTTCCGTTAACGAGGAAAGATCAGGCTGCTGCTGGATTACCTCTTCATCCGCAATAAGCGGAAGCGGACAGAACTGCCAGTCCCACGGCCGGCGCTGACGGCCCATATCGTTGCTGTAAGGCAGGCCGTAGTAATGGTCAAAGCCATGATTCAGCGGCAAAAATTCCGGCTGGTCGCCGCAATGCCACTTCCCTATGATCATGGTCGAATAGCCTGCCTCCTTCAACATCGAGGCTATGGTTTTTTCCTCCGGATTCAAGCCGACACCCTGCCCCGGAAACAGAACGCCCTTGCCTTCAAATGAGCCGAACCCAATCCTTGGCGGATAGCAGCCTGTCAGCATAGCGCCACGTGACGGGGAGCAAACCGGAGAGGCCATGTAAAAATCCGTAAAAAGCAGGCCGTTTTCCGCCAGTTTATCAATATTGGGCGTTTTATTGACAGCCGAACCGTAGCAGCCAAGGTCTCCGTAGCCCATGTCGTCACAGTTGATCAAAATAATATTTGGCTTTCGTTTTTGCATAGCAAGCGCTTCCTTCCCATATGACATCCTCTTAATTTTAGTGCAAAAGTCCGGCCTTGTCAATGCCAAGTTATCAGGACGCGCCAGCACACATCATATTAAAAAAAACTGAACGCCATTCTTGACGAAAAAGAGAATCCGTATTATAATACAGCATGTACTTAATACTATTCTCATATGAAGGGAAGCGTATCCATGAAAACCATAATCGTACTGATGGACAGCTTAAACAGGCATATGCTCAGCGTTTATAATAAAGACACCTGGGTTCAAACCCCCAATATTGAAAGGTTTGCCGAAAAATCGCTGGTTTTTGACAATCACTTTCTTGGCTCTGCGCCGTGTATGCCTGCCCGGAGAGATATTTTAACCGGAAGGCTCAATTTTTTGGACAGGGGTTGGGGGCCTGTTGAGCCTTTTGATGTAACGCTTCCTGATGTGCTGAAGAAAAACGACATTTTCTCTCATATCGTCACGGACCATTCCCATTATCCCGAATTGGGCGGCGAAGGCTATATGCAGCAGTTCTGCACATGGGACCTCATCAGAGGGCAGGAGCGTGACCCCTGGATTTCCAGAGTCACACAGCCCAAGCTGCCCGAAAAGTATTACGGTATCGCGTCAACGCAATATGAACTCAACAGGACAACCTTCAAAGCGGATAAGGATTACCCGTCTCCGAAAACCTTTGCCTCTGCTATAGAATGGCTGACCGAAAATAAAGACGCCGACAACTATTTTTTAATGGTGGAGGCTTTTGACCCGCATGAGCCTTTTGACGCGTCGGAGGAATTCAGGCAGCTTTATCCCGATACTTATGCAGGCGACTGCTTTGAATGGTCAACCTACGCGCCTGTCACCGAGCCGCCGGAAGCAATCGAGCATTTGCAAAAACTCTATGCCGCCACCCTGACCATGACCGACAAGTGGTTCGGTAAGCTGCTTGACGTTATGGACGGGCTTGATCTGTGGGACGACACGCTTTTTATTCTTACGACCGACCACGGGCATCTCCTGGGCGAGCATGGCTTTACAGGCAAAAACTTTATGCATGTCTACAACGAACTGGCGCATTTGCCGTTTATGGTGCATCTGCCCGACGGCAGCAGGGCTGGCGAGAGAAGCGAAGCCTTGACGCAGAATATTGATTTAATGCCCACTATTTTAGACTATTACGGTATTGATATTCCCACTTCGGTAAAGGGTTTTTCTTTAAAGAACATCTTTGAAAACAAACAGCAAAAGGTACGCGACGAGGCGATTTACGGCTGGTTTGCCATGACGGTCAATGTGACGGACGGCAATTATACCTATTTCCGGGCGCCGGTGGATGATAACGCCCCTTGCTTTGCGTATTGCGGCATACCTGTAACACTAAAGCGGTACATGGCTGGGATGCAAGACGCGCAGATGGGGAAATTTCTGCCGTTTACGGATTATCCGGTATATAAAATCCCCGTAAAACAGGGGCTTAGCGGGACACATCATGTCAAAGACAGCCTGTTGTTTGATATTTTAAATGATTACAATCAGGAAAATCCCCTAGATGATCAGGAAATGGAAAACGTTATGCTTCACAAGCTGATAAAGCAGATGAAATATGCCGATGCGCCATCAGAGCAATATATGCGGCTGGGAATCGTATAAAAGCTTTGAAGCCGGGAAAGCATTCTATCCCGAAGTACCTTTGCTGTCCATGTTAAACCCTACGCAGAAAAGAGTAAAAAGAACACTTGACGCACAGCGCAATCTGTATTATACTATAGCATGTGTCCATGGTTAGGTTGATTGTGACAGATGTGATTTTCACATTTGCATCATATCGTTTCCGCCTGGCATATAAATAGATGGCGGGGTTTAGCGCAGTTTGGTAGCGCACATGGTTTGGGACCATGGGGCCGGGGGTTCAAATCCCTCAACCCCGACCATTGCCGAAACGATTGAATTGGGTCGTTTCGGCTTTGTTTTTCCTTGATATTACTGGTTTGCTTAACTTCAAATTCTATAGTAATATCCGCAACAACACGCCAAGAAAGGATATGGATAGATGCTTAAGCACATTCAAGAATACCTATCAGTTGCAGAAAGTCTTTTTGTAATTATAGGTGTTTTTTTTGTTGCTATTCAGATTCGACAACAAACAAAAATTTCTCGTGCAGATCACGACAGACAAAAGAAGCAGTCTACAATCGAATTTTATAATTCGCTTTCTTCAAGCAGCTATCAGTTGTTGGATGCTATAAAAAGCCGTCCTTTAAATTTGTCCTCCGTTAATTCAGATAAAGCTTTGAGAAAAAGTGTTATCAGATATTTGTCTCACTTGGAGAGACTCTCCATAGGTGTTGCTACTGATGTTTATGATTTTAATATTCTTTGTCTAATGTCTGGTCGCTATCTAATCAAGAAATACGAACAGTTTGAAGTATATATTAACGAATCACGAATTAGCAAGGCTGCACCAATGCTTTATAAAGAATTTGAATTATTAGTTGCAAGAATCAAAAAATTCAGAAAAGATCATCCTGAACAAATCGCCGATAAATCGATGCAAGTAAAACCACTATAAGTTTAGTATCAAGGATATTGTCGGAAAGGCAATTTTTTTTAACATTATAGCCACTGAACGAACATTAGTCGGGTAAAAGCACAGGATTTTTTGGTACATACTGCCTGTTGGTGGCCATCAAACCATTGATTTTATCAGTTTTTTCAGTTAAGTCCTATAAGAACACTCCGGCCAAAACGAACGATGCCTGATGATTTGAACATTTTTTTGAAATGTCCAAATATCAGGCGTCGTTTTTTGCACATAAAATAAGTGTTTATAAATGTTTGGCGCTTTATACCCTAACGTCGTATGTGGACTTTTTGTATTAAAACATCATTAGCTTGGAACTTTTTCTTGCTTAGAGTGCTGTAACAACTTTATATGCAAGATATGAGATGTACATAAACAGAAGCAAAATGCCGGTCTTACGCCTGATTCTCTTTCTTGCCCATGAAATCGCAAAAACGATGATAGTAAGTATTACCATGACAATAATATCTAACCAAAGGGCCCAATCTGTCGGAATTGGAGAAATGACCGAAGAAAGTCCTAACACTAAGAGAATATTAAAAATATTGCTGCCTATGCAGTTACCCAGTACAATATCCGGCTCCTTCTTTGTTGCTGCCATGATACTGGTAATAAGCTCAGGCATGGTTGTGGCAATAGCAACAACCGTAAGGCCAATCAGCGTTTCACTCAGACCTAAGCTTTGGGCTATATTTGTACTGCTTTCTACAGCAAGCTTTCCGCCGATAAAAAGACCGGCAAGTGAAAGAACTGAAAAACACATCAGCTTTAAAAGGCTTTCTTCATTTACCCTTCCCGCAGCTTTTGGCGGCACTCGATTACCATCCGCATCAGTATCTATATCACCTTGCGCATCTACCTGTATTTTTACAGAACTTTTAGAGTCCTTGATGACATACAGCATGAATCCTATGAAACCAAGAATCAGCACGGTTCCGTCTATACGAGAGAGCTGGCCGTTAATAAAAAGCATGACAGCCAATACCAACTGAATGCCAAGCAGCATGGGGATCTCACGCCTGACGACGGTGTCCTTTACCTGTAAAGGCATAATAATTGCTGAAATCCCCACAATCAGAGCTGTATTAGATAAAGAACTCCCAATTATGTTGCCTAGCGTGAGTTGATTGGTGTGGGTTACGCCGGAAATAATCCCGACCGCAAGTTCCGGCGCACTGGTGCCAAAAGCCACTACTGTGATGCCGATAATAAAAGAAGAAACGCCATATCGTTTCGCTATTTTGGAAGATGAATCAATTAAAACATCAGCACTCTTAACGATTATGACCAAGCCCAGGATCAATAACAAATATTGCATGTGATCATCCTTTCTAAATATAGAAAAGGGCAAAGAGCTCCCTGCGAAGCTCTCCACCCTTTAAGCTCAAAACTTGAAGCAGTTACCTGCCCAACCGGAATAGTAGTATTTAATTTGTTATATTCTACCCTGTTTTAGATTGAAAATCAAGATGTTTTTGCTTTATGTTGATTATATAAATTTATCAGAAAAATGAGAAACTTATATAATTATCTATCTGCTTTAAGCTGTCGGGCCCTTTTGTGAAATGTAATGATGAAATTCAACGATAATCTTCATGGTCATCTCTTCTGTATCAGTAAGGCCATGTTTGATAAATTTTTTATAAAGAATGTTTTGCGGGCGCAGCAATTTTAACCGGATCATCGTGCCCAATCCAAAATTGTATCCCCGCAATCTGCTTGCGGGCGTCTGTAAAAATCTTGCCATCAATTTTTCTGAAAAAAGTTTTTCCACTTTGGGAAAATGCTTTTCCATTTCCCGGTATAATTTACTGTTTAATTTCAATTGTTAGTACCTCATTATAATGTTGCAGTTCCTAACACCATATGCCAAAAATATATTAATTACTTCATTTCTTGAGCGATTGCTTTCAATCGCAATTTTGTCCAATGCACAAACAGTTTCTTCCTGTATCCGTACAGAAAAGGTCTTATACCCATCGTCGCCTTTTACATGTGCTTTCTTCAATATTTCAATTTTGTTATCCTTCACCTTCTTCACCTCAGCATAATTATACCTGGATATATACCGCATTAATATGTTATATTTTATAACATAAACATGTTATAGAATATATTATGTTTATGAAAAACTGCCGCAAAATGGCAGCTTTTCATAAACATAAAAGCCGGCAGCAATCCGCTGCCGGCCTGTCTTATTCAATTTCTAATTGAGCATCCAGATCATATAATTCAAATATCCCGCAAAACAAAGCCACGCAATATAAGGAATCATCAGCCAGCCCGCGGCGCAGTTTATCTCATAAAACGCTGCGGCAGTCATAATCACCAAAAGCAGCAGCAGCAAAAGCCACATAAACGCAAAGCCGTACGCCGCAAGATTAAAGAAAATCAAAGGCCAGAAAAAGTTTGCAATCAGCTGTGCGTAATAAAGCCACATGGCTTTGCCTGTTTTAACTCCCAGTGTTCGCGGCTGCATGACCAAAAAAGCCGCAATGCCCATCAGCACATACAGAGCAAACCAAACAATGCCAAACACCCATCCCGGGGGAGCCAGAGCGGGTTTGATAAAACCGGCATATATCTCGCTTGAATTCCGCGTGAAAAACCCTGCCAGCATCCCCACCGCAACCGGAAGGACAATACTTAAAACCAGATTTTTTATATTTTTGAGATTAACGACCCGAAACATACCAGTCACAATAACACACCCTTTTCAAAAGGTTATGGTATAGTGTATGTCTGTGATTTCGGTTTTATCACTTTTTTAGTTCCTTGCGGTTGTCTTTTACCGTCACAAGCATCTTCTCCAAACGCTCCTCAAGGCTTGCCATGACGTCGTCGGCATACTGCTTTGTACCCAAACGCAGCTCACGCGCATTGTTCTGGGCGGCGGCAATGATCTGATTAGCCTGCTCATAGGCCTTTTTGGTGATCTCGTGCTCATCTATCATGGAAATGATCTGTTCTTCCGCATTTTTCATAATGGCGCCGGCCTCTTTTTGAGCCTCCATAAGGATGCGCTGGCGCTCTTCTTTAACCCATTTTGCCTGCTTTAAGTCGTCGGGCAGATTAAGACGGATCTCCTGCAAGAGATCTAAAAGCTCCTCACGGTCAACAATCGCCCGGCCGAAAAAGGGGATTGCCATAGATTTTTCAACGACGTCCTCCATCATATCGATGATTTCCAAAACTTCCATTTACCCCTACCCCCTGTCCCTTAACTTGTTTCTCAAAATCTGCGCCACATCGTCGCATACCAACTCGTCCAGGCTGCCGCCAAGCCGTGCAACCTCTTTTACCATGCTGGAGCTGATATAGGAATATTTTGAATCGGTCATCATAAAAAGCGTTTCCATCTGAGGTTTTAACGATTTATTCAAAAGCGCCATTTGGAACTCATACTCAAAATCCGAAACCGTACGCAGGCCTTTAATAATCACCTTTGCGTCAAATGCCTCCATAAAATCCACCAAAAGCCCCGAAAAGGTGTCGACCTGAACGTTTTTTATATCGCGTGTGACACGGCGAACCATGTCCATTCTTTCGGCAACGGTAAACAGCGCCTTTTTGCTGCCATTGTCGAGCACGCCGACAATCACCCTGTCAAACACAGCGGCACTGCGGCGGATCACATCAAAATGCCCGTTTGTAACAGGGTCAAAGCTGCCCGGATACACCGCTATCTTCATTTAAAATCCCTCTATTCCAGTTTGTATCGGCTGTTGTTTTGCATAGACGCAAATATGCGTCCTGCCATATTTCTTTTCTTTAACAAGCGCCAAGCCCTCAGTCGCAATATCCGGCTGCGCCCCGTCCCGCTCGGCAAGCACAATGCCCGACTCGGACAAAACGCCGCTTTCCGCAATCTGGCGCATAGCCGCTTCCAAAAGCCCTGTATTGTATGGCGGGTCTAAAAATATGATATCAAACTGCCTGCCGCACTGCTTCAAATACAAAACCGCGTCTGATCTCACAACCTGCGCCGCATGCGCAAAGCCTGTCCTTTCAAGGTTTTCACGCACTAACTTCAGCGAAGCACCGGAACTGTCGCACAACACGGCGCCTCCGGCTCCGCGGCTTAGTGCCTCAACAGCCAGCGCACCCGTACCTGCAAAAAGATCCAGCACCTGTGCACCAGATACATAAGGTGCTATGATATTAAATATATTTTCCTTGACCCGGTCGGTAGTGGGCCGCACCGAATCGCCTTCAAATCCGCAAAGCTTTGTTCCTCTTTTTGATCCGGCTATAACACGCATTTTTTCATCTCCTATTATTCTGCCACATCTGCGTATGAAAGTCAAGTTCCAGTTGTCTAAAATTTACGCTTCAAAACAGCCATACGGTAAAAAATATGATATCACAAGCGCAAACCGCAGTCAGCTTAACCCCACACCGATTCAATAAACGCACAAGGGATAAAGCCGAAATGCTTTACCTCTAAATTGATTGCGTTTATTATACCCCCCCTTGCGGCGGATTTTAATACCTTGTTTTACCGGCGCGCCGGCAAATAAATTTTTTGTAGCGGCGTGACTTTTTTCCTATTTCGTGTATAATATAACCAATACGATGTACAACTATTTGGAGAGGGGTAACGTTTTGAAAAGTATTGTAGCGGGCCAAAACGACGCAGGTCAGCGGATGGATAAATTCATGGGCAAATTTTTCCCCGATATGCCCAAAAGCTTTCTTTATAAATCCCTTCGCAAAAACTGCGTAAAGGTAAACGGCAAAAGGGTCGCTCAGGACTATATGCTGTGCGCAGGCGATGTCATTAGCTTTTATATCAAAGACGAGTTTTTTCAAGACGCCGCGCCTTCCCCGCCGCCTCATACAAATGCCCCGCTTGATATTGTATACGAGGATGCAAACATCCTGCTTGTCAATAAGCCTGCGGGGCTGCCGGTGCATGCCGGAGGCAGCAACTCCGACACCCTGATCGCGCGCCTTCACGGCTACCTTACGCGCAAAGGGGAATATCAGGCCGAACAGGAGCACACCTTTGCCCCTGCCCTTTGCAACCGCATCGACCGCAATACCTCCGGCATTGTCATTGCCGCCAAAAACGCTGAAGCGCTTCGCATCATGAATCAAAAGATCAAGGACCGTGAGGTTAAAAAGCGCTATCTTTGCGTTGTGCATGGCGTTTTGCCAAACAGGGCCGATGAGTTGATCGGATATTTGCACAAAAATGAACGGCTCAATAAGGTTTATGTCACGGATAAGCCGCAGGACGGTGCACGACATATCATCACCCGCTACCGCGTGCTTGCGCATGAGGGTGACGCAAGCCTGCTGGAAGTAGAGTTGGTAACAGGCCGCTCGCACCAGATACGGGCGCATCTGGCCTCCATAGGGCACCCGTTGGTGGGCGATGCCAAATACGGTGCGCCCAAAGCAAAAAAAGATGAGAGGCAGCAGCAGTACCAAGCGCTTTGCTCATATCAGCTGACATTTGCTTTTACCACAGACGCAGGCTGCCTGAATAATGTAAATGGCAAAACCTTTACGCTTAAAAACGTAGATTTTGCCAAGCGTTTCAACTATGAAATCAGCAATTAGCCTTTGTTCAGGCACTAATCCTCAAATATTTTAACGTCGTGATTGACGTACACCGTAAAACGAAAGCTTACTCTGTTTTCCGTCTGCTCATCGCCTTGCGTTTCTATTTCCCACAATGGCTCACCATCCAGGTTTGGAAACCATGCGTCGGTCTCGTAGGCGGCTTGGATCTTTGTGACATACGCTCGCGTGCAGTATGGCAGGAAAGTGCGGTACACACTTGCCCCGCCTATGACGAGCACGTCGTCCGGCGCATGCTTGGCCGCCGCCAAAAACACCTCGCGAGGCGAACGGCAAACCGTCACGCCCTCCTTACCATAATCCCCCGCTGTGCTTAAAACAATATTGTTGCGATCCTTTAAAGGCTGCCCGCCGGGCAGTGATTCCAGCGTCTTTCTGCCCATCACAACCGTCTTGCCCAGGGTCATCTGCTTAAAATAGGCCATGTCGGCACGCAAATGCCACGGCATTTTATTATCCTTGCCGATGCCAAAATTCTGATCCACCGCCACAATCAGATTCACGCGCACACCTCCCCCATATTACACCCTTTAACAGACTGAACGCATAAACCAACGCTCAAATTGCCACCTCATACCCTTTTACCGCAGGGCCGCACACATAGTTTTCCAGCACAAAGTCGTCCGGCGTAAATTTATAAAAATCATGGATATCAGGGTTTAGCTTAAGTGTGGGTGTGGGGTGCGCCTGGCGCGTGATCAGCTCGGCTATGGCAGGGATATGCCTGTCGTAAATATGTGCATCGGCAATCACATGCACAAGCTCACCCGCTAAAAATCCGCTCGCCTGCGCGAGCATCATCACAAGCGCGGCGTACTGGCACACATTCCAAGCGTTCGCCGCTAAAATGTCTTGTGAACGCTGATTTAAAATAGCGTTTAATCTGCCCTGCACCACACTAAAGGTCATAGAATACGCGCACGGATACAGTGCCATTTCGCTTAAATCGGCGTGGTTGTACATATTGGTTATCATGCGGCGGCTGGCAGGATTGTGCTTTAAATCGTAGAGCAGGCGATCCACCTGGTCAAATTCGCCCTCTTTGTATTTGTGCTTGATGCCCATCTGGTAGCCGTATGCTTTGCCTATGCTGCCGCTTGCGTCCGCCCAGCTGTCCCAGATATGGCTGTTTAGATCGGCCGTATTATTACTTTTTTTCTGCCATATCCACAAAACCTCGTCAATCGCGCTTTTCAGTGGCACCCGCCTGAGCGTCAGAATGGGGAACTCTTCGGCCAGATTGTATCGGTTGACCACGCAAAATTTCCTTTTGGTGTAGGCGGGCGTGCCGTCCGGCCAGTGCGGACGCACTATATCCTCGGCCGACATGGCGCCGTTTTCCAAAATATCCTCACACATTGCTATAAAAATCTGATCAGCCTTGCTCATGATATCAACTCGCTATTCCAACACGATTCTGTGAAATACCTTTTTACCCTTTTTAACAAGCATCCCTTCGCCGGCAAACATGTCGGGCGCAACGGCATAGGAAACGTCGGTGATCTTTTCTGCTCCCACCGTCAGCCCGCCTTGTATGATAAGCCTTCTTGCCTCCGCCTTTGACGGCAGAAAACCGATTGCGACAAGGACATCGATCAGTAGCGTGCCTTCCGCCACATCAGCTGCGCTTACCGCAGTGGTGGGCACGTTATCCATGCTGCCGCCGCCGCCAAACACAGCCATCGCCGCATCGGAGGCGCGGTCGGCCTCTTCTTTGCCGTGTACCATCTGCGTCAGCTCATGGGCAAGCAGCTTTTTGGCTTCATTGAGCTGCGCGCCTTCCCAGCTTTCCATGGCGCGAATTTGCTCTATGGGCAGGAAGGTCAAAAGCTTGATGCATTTGAGCACATCGGCGTCATCGATATTACGCCAATACTGATAAAATTCATAGGGCGAGGTTTTTTGCGGATCCAGCCAAAGCGCGCCGCTCTCTGTCTTGCCCATCTTTTTGCCCTCGCTTGTGGTGAGAAGCGTAAAGGTCATGCCATACGCTTCCTTGCCGTCGCAGCGGCGGATGAGGTCCACTCCGTTTATAATATTGGACCATTGATCGTCGCCGCCAAGCTGGAGCTTGCAGTCGTAGTTACGATTAAGCACCAAAAAATCATAGCTCTGCATGAGCATATAGTTAAATTCCAAAAACGAAAGACCCTTTTCCATACGCGACTTAAAACACTCGGCGGTCAGCATACGGTTTACCGAAAAATGAACGCCGATCTCGCGCAGAAAGTCGATATAATTCAAACTCAACAGCCAGTCGGCATTATTGATCATGAGCGCCTTGCCGTCCTCAAAGTCGATGAAGCGCGACAGCTGCTTTCTGAAATTGGCAATGTTTTGGTCGATCACCTCGCGGGTCATCATCTTGCGCATATCCGTCCTGCCCGAAGGGTCGCCCACGCTGCCTGTGCCGCCGCCAAGGATTGCAATGGGCCGGTGCCCCGCCTGCTGCATATGGCGCATCACCACCATTTGCAGGAAGTGGCCTACATGCAGGCTGTCCGCCGTGGGGTCAAAGCCGATGTAGAAGGTGACCTTCTCTTTCCCAAGCAGCTCGCGTATTTGCTCCTCGTGTGTCGTTTGAGCTATCAAACCGCGCTCTTTAAGCACGTCAAATACATTTCCCATGGTTTCACGCTCCATCTTCCAAGTTTTACGCATTGAGAACATTATACTTGATTAGGTTTCAAAATGCAACTGTTTTTGCGCGCTCTTGACCGTTTCTGATTATACAGCCAAGGCTTATCCGGCGTATTTTGACACAAACTTTATGTCCACACTTGCATTTTTATGTCATTAACTATACAATGGTTCTATCCAAACAAAACAGAAAGAGGATCCAAAAATTATGCTGATCGATTTCCATGCGCACGCGTTTCCCGATAACCTTGCACCAAATATCATCCCCCGTTTGGCCAAAAAGGCAGGCGGCATTGCCACATACACAAACGGCGGCATCACAGATACTGCCGCTAAAATGCAAGGCTGGGGCGTTGACCGTTTTGTGCTTTTGAACATTGCCACCAACGTAAAACAACAGACTAACGTAAACAATTTTGCTATTGCTCAGAACACAGACAATGTCATATCGTTCGGCTCGGTGCATCCTGATTCTCCAGGTGCCCTTGATGAGCTCGAACGCATCGCAGGTGCAGGGCTTTTAGGCGTAAAGTTTCATCCCGAGTATCAGGATTTTCGCATTGACGACAAAAAGGTCTATCCATTATATGAAAAATGCCGGTCGCTTGGGCTGGTGATGGTGTTTCACGCCGGCAGTGATTTAGGCTTCTCACGCCCACCCGCCGCGCCTCCGGCAGCGGTGGGAAAAGTGCTGCGTGCTTTTCCGGACGCTAAAATGGTGATGGCGCATCTGGGCGGGTGCCTGCTGTGGGACGAGGTGGAAAGCCATGTGGCAGGGTGCGCAGGGTATATCGACACCTCATTTACCTTTGGACGCATCAGCGCGGAGCAGGCCACCCGGATCATAAAAAAGCATGGCGCGGACAGGGTGCTCTTCGGAAGCGACTGCCCATGGGAATCGCCTGCGGATACCTTTGCTTTTATTGATTCGCTGAAATTAACTGATGATGAAAAGGATAAGATTTTCTCCAAGAATGCGCTTGAACTGCTAGGGATATGACATTTGGCTGACGATAGGTAAAACAGCGCCTTGCGTACAGAATAACCTGTGCCCAAGGCGCTGTTAATATATATTATTTGCAAAACACATGCCGCCCGATAGTCGCTACAACGGGGCGCGAGCGTATCCATTGGTTGGTCGCAGTTGCAGGATTATAGTAGTATATGGCACCGCCAGAAGGATCCCATCCGTTCATCGCATCCCTGGCTGCCTTTACGCACGATTCTACCAATGGCGCGTTGATCTGCCCGTTTGCAACCACGTCAAAAGCCCCCGGCTGATAGATAACGCCTGCTATTGATTTTGGAAATGAAGGGTGTTTCACACGATTTAAGATAACCGCGCCGATTGCCACCTGTCCCGTATAAGGCTCGCCCCGCGCCTCCCCGTTGATAACGCGCGCAAGCAGGTTGATGTCCGAGTTGGTAGCGCCCGACGATGAACTGCCCGTGGCAAGGCCTATTTTTTTCAGGGTAAGCGGCCCCGCGATTCCGTCTGCGGTCAGGCCGTGCATCCGCTGAAAGTACTTTACCGCCGCCACAGTCTGGTTGCCGTATACACCGTCAACTATGCCCTTGTAGTAACCCCACTGTTTTAAGCGGGTCTGGATGTTTATGACCTCCTGTCCTCTCGAACCGTACCGGGACAGCGTTTGCACCGCAGGCGGCGTATTGAGGATATGCACCACGCACACAAGAATGGCAAAAATGAAGATGATATGTTTTTTTCCCACTAAAACAACCTCCATTATGTTTTTTTTGTTCATCTCCGCCGGGCAAATCAAAAATGCTCTGGGGCCGCATAGCGGCGGCATTTTTGATTTGCCGAAGTGCAAGATTTTAAGCAAAACAGCTTAAAAGCCTTGCGCTTCGGGTATGGTGTTTAAAACACCATACCCCGGCAAAACTGTGTATTGAACACAACGCGGCTGTTTAAAGCCATTTTGTATCCAATTCGTGCGGTTTAACCGCGCGAATCATTCGCTTTGCGGATGATTCATATTATTCTCCTGCTGAAATGGCGATTATAATCATTTTAGCGGGAGAATAATATCAGTAGACATTTGTTATTTTTAGTAATATGAGGTATTTTAGTCTGGAAAATTATTCTTAATATAAAACGAAAAGCTAAGCAAGCGGTCGATGACCTGTTTGCTTAGCTTTTTTATTGTGCGGCATGTATCAAAACGCAATACTTTTACACGCGCCTATTTTTTAAATCTTTCCAGCATCTCAATAAAGCGGTTCTTCTCCTTATGGACACCCTTATCCAGCTGCTCAAACTCACGCAGCAGCTCCTTTTGGCGGGCTGTCAGCCCTGTGGGCACATCCACCACAACCTTAACATACTGGTCGCCGCGCCCACGCCCGTTAAGAACATGAACGCCCTTGCCCTTAAACTTAAAAACCGTGCCGTTTTTGGTTCCTTCGGGAATGGCATACTCCACCATGCCGTCGAGCGTAGGCACGCGCAGGGTATCGCCAAGCGCAGCCTGTGCAAAGCTGATGGGCATCTCAAAGGTAACGTCGTTGCCCCGGCGTTCAAACAGCTCATGGGGCTTGACGGAAATTGTAATAAACAAATCGCCCGCCGGGCCGCCTTTAGTCCCCGCGTTGCCCTCACCCCGGATAGAAATGGTCTGGCCGTTGTCTATGCCGGCGGGAATCGCAACGGTGATCTTTCGCTGATGCCGGATCTGGCCGCTGCCCTTACAGTCCTGACAAGGCGTAGGGATAGTCTGCCCCGCCCCGCCGCAGGCTGTGCAGACGGATGTGGAGGAAAAGCTGCCAAACGGCGTGCGCTGGGTAGTGCGCACCTGTCCGGCGCCGCCGCATGTCTTACACGTTACAGGCGACGTCCCCTTCTGGGCGCCGCTGCCGCCGCAGCTGTTGCATTTCTCCATACGGTAGACCGTGACTTCCTTTTCCACGCCAAACGCAGCCTGCTCAAAGGTGATCTCCACATTTTGCTGGACGTCTTTCCCCTTTCTTGGGCCGTTTCGTCTGGCTGAAGTCCCTGCTCCGAAGCCGCCGCCGAACAGCGAATCAAAAATATCCCCAACATCAAAGCCGCCAAATCCGCCGCTAAAATCGCCAAATCCGCCATATCCCGCACCACCGCCCGCGCCGTAGCTCGGATCAACTCCGGCGTGACCGAATTGGTCATAGCGCGCTTTCTTCTGTGCGTCGCTGAGCACCTCGTATGCCTCACTGGCTTCCTTAAAGTTCTTCTCGGCCTCTTTATCACCGGGATTCAAGTCCGGATGGTACTTTTTCGCCAGCTTTCTGTATGCTTTTTTCATCTCATCGTCACCGGCGTCCTTTGATACGCCCAAGACCTCATAATAATCCCGTTTACCTGCCATTCATCCATCTCCTTTAGATCGCGCATACGGCAAGGCAGAGCCCCTCCTGCCCCCCAATACTATTCCCAGATAAAATCATAGCATAAAACTTGTCTTTTTTTCGTCTGACTGTGTCAAAGAACCGTCGGCAATAAACAAATTATTGCCGAGAACCTTTTCCGCGCCATACGAAAAAAATCCGGCCTTTTATTTATCTATTCTTTTATTTGGGAATAGTATAAACCGGCAATACGGGCGGCCGCATACGACCGCCCTAGGCATTTAAGCATTATCCTATTGATCGTCGTCAACGACCTTATAATCTGCTTCCACAGTATCATCGCCGCCCGAAGCATCACCCGCCCCCGCAGCTCCGTCCGGGTTTGCGCCTGCTGCGCCACCCTGCGGCGGGGCAGCCTGGGCATATACCTTTTGCGATATCTCATAAAACTTTTTGGATAGCTCCTCGCTTGCCGCTTTTATCTTTTCAGTGTCGCTGCCCGAAAGCGCTTCCTTGGTCTTTGCTATTTGTGCGTTCACTGCGTCTTTATCCGCCTGATCTACCTTGTCGCCAAACTCGGCAATCGCTTTTTCACACTGATAGACAAGCGAGTCCGCGTTGTTTCTGGCCTCGGCTTCTTCTTTCTTCTGCTTATCCTCTGCGGCAAACCTTTCCGCTTCCTTAACGGCTTTGTCAATATCCGAGTCGGAAAGATTAGAGCTTGCCGTGATGGTGATTTTCTGTTCGTTGCCCGTGCCCAGATCCTTTGCCGAAACATGCACGATACCATTTGCGTCGATATCAAACGTAACCTCTATCTGCGGCACGCCTCTGGGCGCCGGCGGAATGCCTGTCAGGCTGAACTTGCCCAGCGTCTTATTATACACAGCCATGTCACGCTCACCCTGAAGCACATGAACCTCTACACTGGTCTGGTTATCCGCCGCCGTGGAGAACACCTGCGACTTCTTTGTCGGTATGGTGGTATTTCTTTCAATCAATTTGGTGAACACGCCGCCTAGGGTTTCAATACCCAGTGAAAGCGGGGTAACATCGAGCAGCAGCAGATCCTTAACATCGCCGCCAAGCACGCCTGCCTGAATAGCCGCGCCGATCGCCACACATTCATCGGGATTGATGCCCTTATGCGGATCCTTGCCTATCAAGCGTTTCACGGCATCCTGTACCGCAGGGATCCTGGACGAGCCTCCGACCATCAGCACCTTGCTGATATCGCTTGGCGAAAGGCCGGCGTCCGACATAGCCTGACGCGTGGGCTCCATTGTTTTTTCCACAAGATCGCTTGTCAGCTCATCGAACTTAGCGCGTGTGAGCTGTACGTCCAAATGCTTAGGGCCGGAAGCGTCCGCCGTAATGAACGGAAGGGTGATGTTGGTGGACGTTACGCCCGAAAGCTCGATTTTAGCCTTTTCGGCAGCCTCTTTAAGCCTTTGAAGCGCCATTTTGTCTACTCTTAAATCAATGCCTGTTTCCTTCTTAAATTCGTCGGCCAGATAGGTTATCACGCGCTCGTCAAAATCGTCGCCGCCCAAGCGGTTGTTGCCGCTGGTTGCCAAAACCTCAAAAACGCCGTCGCCTATCTCAAGGATGGAAACGTCGAATGTACCGCCGCCAAGGTCATAAACCATTACCTTATGGTCGGTGTCGCTCATGCCATAGGCAAGAGCGGCCGCAGTCGGCTCATTTATGATACGCAGCACGTCAAGCCCCGCAATTTTTCCCGCGTCCTTGGTAGCCTGACGCTGAGCGTCGGAGAAATACGCCGGAACGGTGATAACAGCCTGTGAAACGGTCTCTCCCAAATAGCTTTCGGCATCGGTCTTGAGCTTTTGCAGGATCATTGCCGAAATTTCCGGCGGTGTATATGTTTTGCCGCCCAGGTCCACCTTGCGGCCGGTGCCCATATCGCGCTTGATTGAAGCAATGGTGTTGTCAGGGTTGGTGATAGCCTGACGCTTTGCAACCTGACCCACCAGACGCTCGCCTGTCTTGGTAAACGCAACAACGGAAGGGGTAGTTCTGCCGCCCTCTGCATTAGGAATAACAACGGGCTCGCCGCCCTCCATAACAGCAACGCAGGAATTGGTTGTGCCCAGGTCAATACCTATGATTTTTCCCATAATAAACGCCTCCTGTTTATGAAATGCAAATTTAGTCTATATCAATATATCCTAATTATTTTATCCCAGCCAAATTACCCGATACTTAATTGGCGACCTTCACCATACTATGACGGATCACCCTGTCCTTATATTTATAGCCCTTTAAGAATTCTTCAGCTACGGTGCATTCGCCGTATTCACAATCCTCGACATGCATCACCGCGTTGTGCAGCTCTGCGTCGAATGCGCTTCCCACAGCGCAAATGGACTCAATCCCCATTTTCTCGAAGGTATCGGCGGCAAGCTTTGCCACCATCTGCACGCCTTCCGTCACTGTCTTGACGTCTGCGGTTTCGTTTGCGGATTGCAGCGCCCGGTCAATGTTGTCTAAAACCGGCAGAAGCTGCGATACGGTATCCGCCACAGCATCCTGATAGAGCATTTCCTTTTCACGCTGTGTGCGCCTCTTGAAATTATCGTATTCAGCCGCAAGGCGTAAGAATTTTTCTTCCAGCTCCGCGTATTTCCCTTCCAGCTCCGCATACTTTTCTTCAGCGGCGTCCGTATTTGCCGCCTGCTGCGCCGGCTCTTCCCGCGTCTGCTGACTGCACGCATCTTTTTCGGCGATCTCTTCTATATCCTGCAGCGTTTCTTTATCCTGAGCAAAGGTTTCATTCTGAGCTTTGCTTTCCTCATGCTGCTTACTCTTCTTGGTCAAATAAATCACTGCCTTCCTCTTGTTTGTATAGCTGCCGCACGATTTCGTCCAGACCTTTGGTGATATAGTCAAGCGATGTGACGACCTTGGCATAGTCCATACGCGTCGGCCCCACAATCCCTATCCTTCCGGCCAGCTTTCCCGCCACCGTGTACCCCGCAGTTACCATTGATGTTTCCTGCATTTCGTTGAATTTATTCTCTTTGCCTATCACCACGCCGATGCACCCACCTTCGGGCGTATCGATCTGATCTACGGCATTTTTAAGATTTTCCTTGCTCTCCAAAAAACCAAGCAGCTCTCTTGCCTTTGAAATATTATAATATTCGGGATGCTTTAAAATGTTTTGTGTGCTGGAAACGTATACCTCTGAGCCGTCCATCTCGGTTATGGCGTCGTGGATAAAATTCAAAATAGGCATGAGAACCTGATGGTTTGCACCAAGCATATGCTGTATCTCATTTATTTTTACCAGATTGATCTCCTCAAGCGTAAGCCCTGCCAGCTTTTCGTTGAGCAGACGCGCCAGACTTCTTAAAGAATCCTCGTCCCCCTCCATACTGATCAGCTGGTTTTTGACAATGCCTTCACTGGTGACCAGCACCAACAGCACACAAGACTCATCCACAGGTATCAGCCCGAAGCGCTTGACAAAGCTTCTTTTGATCTCGGGCGTAACGGCAATGGTAGTATAGCTGGTAAGCTGGGACATGATGTCGCCCACCTGGCGTATCATGCGGTCAAGCTGAAAAACGCCCGCAGTAAAAAAGCTCCGCAACCGTGCCATCTCGTCCGTAGACATCTGGTAATGCCGCATCAACTCGTTGACATAAAACCGGTAGCCCGCGTCGGATGGAATACGTCCGGCCGAAGTATGCGGGGATATGAGATAACCCATCTCCTCCAAATCTGCCATTTCGTTGCGAATAGTCGCGCTCGACAGCCCCATGTCGGTGTGCCTCGCGATTGTCCTTGAACCGATAGGCTCTGCGCTCAAGACATACTCTTCCACAATAGACTGCAAAATTTTGCGTTTTCTCCCGCCCAGCTCCATACTGCACACCTCCCGGAGCGTCAGCTTGGCTGAAAGCTATTTTGTTAGCACTCATTTATCTTGAGTGCTAAGCACTGTAATAAAAATACCACCTTTCCAATATATTGTCAAGATGGTATGCAAATTTTTTTTAAATTTAACCGATTGTTCATAAATATATGCTGTGCTCCCCAAGGCTTAATATCCATCCACCCTTCGCTGCTTTCTCAGCGCGCTTCGCTTAAGCCCTGCCTCCCATTCCGCTTTATCCTCATCAGTTTGTAAAATAAGTCCGGGGATTTTGGTGGGCCGCTCGCTTTCATCAAGCGCAACCATGACCAGATACGCCCTGTTTACCAGTGTTCTGTCCCCGTCAAGCCTTTCCACGAAGGTATCCACCCGGACCTCCATTGAGGTAGTGCCCACATATGTTATTCTGCCTATGATAAGAATAGTATTGTTAACATGCGCCGGCGACCTGAACTGCAAATTTTCTATGGAAACGGTAGTGACCTCCCTATTGGAATGACGGCGTGCCACAACAGCGGCCACAATGTCTATCCATTCCACCAGCTTACCGCCAAACAAGCGGTTGTAGCCGTTGATATGCTCAGGCATTATAATCTGGATTTGCTGCGTGAGCGACTCTGCCACCGTTTTGGACTTCATATCATCCATCAGTACGCCTCCTTCTTGAATGATCCGGTACTGTTTGCGTTCACCTTTCCTGTTTATGCGGATATATTAAGTCCTGCAGCAGACGCTGCGCCTCATCGATACCAACCGGAATGTCTGTTTTAACACCGCTTCCGCGCAAATCGCAAAACAATCTTGTGAGGATGGGCGCTTCAAGCTTGGCGTTTTTCAAAAGCGCATCCTGCGTAAAAATCTGTTTAGGCGTTCCGCTCGCCATGATTTTTCCCTGACACAGCACATAAATTTTTTCCGCTATCGCAGGAACGATGTTGATGTCGTGTGTTGTGATCACCGTTGCAATCCCGTGCCGGGCGTTTAACTTGTTAATCAGACTGATCATGTCATTTTTAGACATGGGGTCAAGCCCGTCAAACGGCTCGTCTAAAATAAGGAGCGCGGGCTTCATGGAGATTGCGCCGGCCAGCGCCACCTTCTTTTTCTGCCCGCCCGAAAGATAGTGGGGTACCTTGTCAAGCAGCGCCTCTATGTCCAGATCAGCCGCAATTTCGGCCACCCTTGCCACCACTTCAGCCTTCTTTGCACCATAGCAGCGAAGTCCGAAAGCGATATCGTCGTAAACCGTAGGGCCAATCAGCTGCTCGTCCACATTCTGAAACACCACGCCTATGCGTCTGCGTATTTTATCAAATTCTTTTGACGGCGAAACGCCGAAAACCTCTACCTTTCCTTCCAGCGGGGCAAGGATGCCTAAAACATGAGATAACAAAGTCGTCTTCCCCGCGCCGTTTGCGCCAAGGATAGCCACACGCTCACCCTCACGCACAACAAAATCAAGACCGCAGATGTCCACCTGCGTCTTGTCGGGATATACGTGCTTAATACAGCACACTCTTACTATCTCATTCATAATGCCCCTCCCGGACGCGCAAATATGCCTAGGCATATCACAGCTATCCCCGTCAGCACCGGCAATATGTCATACGCCGAAAACCGCCGCCAGCTGTTCTTAGTATAGATCCTGCCGTTGAATCCGCGTATGGCGTAAATGACACTCATTCTTTCGGACATATCGACCGCACTGATAAAAACGCTCCCAAGTACCCCTGCGATACTTTTTAGATAGAATACAGAATGAGATAATCCGAACTTTCCTCTGAGCCTCATGTTTTTGAGTGAATCCGACAGCTTTTGCAAAAGCATGAAGAAGATACGATAGGCAAAAAACAGGCTGCTTACAATGACCTTGGGCAAAAAGGCGCCCAAAAATGAGAACAGGTCGGTAAACGGCGTCGTAATAAGCAGCAATACCATGGAAAGCACCGACGCCGTGGCTTTCAGCAGAATGACAGCCGCGTCGTATGGATCGCTAAACAGCCGCATAAACACAAACGCCAGAGAGAAGAAAACAGGATAAAACAAAAAATGCATCAGCCTGCACGGAGGCATGCCCGAAATCAGATTAAACACAAGCAGCAGCGCCGGAACGCTGATCAAAACAGTCAGGCTACGGGCACACAAGCATACACTAAGACAGCTCAAACACAAAAAAAGCTTTGAAGCAATGCCGCATTTGCGCATGGCCCCCGCTTTGGTATTCGCCAGATAATCAATAAATGCGATATCCACTCAAAACCACCTGTTCCGGCTGTTTATTCAAATCCCAAACAAAAAACTATAAGCGCCGTCGACATAAATGCGTACAGCCGTTACATGCGGCGATGGGCGTTCTTCAAGATAAGGTCGGGCCTTGTGCGCTTAAGAAACGACACAACGAACATGGTGACCGCCGCTTCCAATATAATGCCAAAAAGCAGGATAACTGCTATGGCAACGATCCCCGACAGTGAAAACAGCTTGACTTCCGCGGCAGCCTGGGCAAGGCTTTCGTCCTCATCATGCAGACCGCTCTCCACTTCTTCCTCCCCGTGAAGCTCACCGGCGTAATGCTCGTGGGGAAGTATGACTGCCGGGTTTGTGTTGGTGAACAAAACAGTACCCACCATTGCCGATGTGGAAACTAAAAGCGTAACCACCACAGCGGCCAGTGCCGACACGGCCACATTGCACTTTCTGCCTAAAAGGCTAAATAACGCATAGCCCAAAAATACCTCTATTCCTATGATCAGGGAATTAATGCCCACAACCGTGATCCCGCCATGCCCTATCAACGAAAGAATAAAATTAACGACCAATACCGCGATAAAACCGACATACGGCCCTGCAATAACAGCCAGCAGTACCGTAAGGTTTAAATGAAACGGCAAAAAACCCAGCGGAACTGACATGGTAAGCAGCATAAGCGCCGATATAAGCCCGATAAGCGGGGCGCGTTTCACGCTGTCTGTGCCCCGTATTTTGTAAACGCAAAGCGCCAAAACCGCAGCTGCGATAACATAACCCAGAGCACACCATACCGGCGTGATCATACCGTCTGTCAAATGCAAATGGCTCATACCGCTTTCAGTCCCTTCACCTTATGCCGTCCATTAAAAGCTTATACTCGACCGAGTCCACCAGCGCGCGCCAGCTGGCTTCAATAATATCCGAAGAAACACCCACCGTGCTCCAGCTGTTGGTGCCGTCGGTAGATTCAATTAAAACGCGTACGGTGGACGCCGTCGCCTTCTGCCCGTTTAACACACGCACCTTATAGTCTGTCAGGCGCACCTCGGAAAGCTGCGGATAAAAGCGTTCCAGCGCCTTTCTGAGCGCTCTGTCCAGTGCATTCACAGGGCCGTCACCCTCCGCCGCCGCAATATCCTCCTCGTCGTTAACGTGGATTTTTATCAGGGCGGATGAGCTGTATTCCTCCCCGCTCGGCTCACTGACAATAACCTTAAAGTGATTCAACGCAAAGAATGGGGCGTATTTCCCAAGCTCTTTTCTGATGAGCAGCTCCATAGAGCTTTCCGCACCTTCAAACTGATACCCGATATATTCAAGGTTCTTCAGCTTATCAATAATCCGCTGCGTCTCGGCGGACGTCTTATCCAAAGACGGATCAACATTTTTAATCGCGGCAATCAGATTGGAACGCCCCGACATCTCGCTGACCAGCATACGCCGCACATTCCCCACCATCTCGGGACTGATATGTTCAAAGGTTTTTGGGTTTTTCAAAACGCCGTCGACATGCATGCCGCCCTTATGGGCAAATGCACTGGCGCCCACATAGGGCTGGCGCTCATTGTGCGAAATATTGGCAATCTCGCTGATATAGCGCGCCACGGCGGTCAAAGACGTCATCTTCTCCCTATCCAGGCATTCATACCCAAGCTTTAGCTGCAGATTGGGAATGATGGTGCACAAATTCGCGTTGCCGCAACGCTCCCCTATACCGTTTATGGTGCCCTGCACCTGCACGGCCCCTGATTTCACCGCAAAAACCGAATTGGCAACCGCCATTCCGGTATCGTTATGGCAGTGGATGCCTATCTTGACATCAAACCCGCTGACCATTTCGGCTGTAATACGGCCGATATCGCCAGGAAACGTTCCGCCGTTGGTATCACATAAAACAACCCAATCGGCACCCGCCTTGACAGCCGTCTGCACACATTTCCGGGAATATGCAGCATTGGCCTTGTAGCCGTCGAAAAAATGCTCGGCGTCGAACACAACCTCTTTGCCTTTTTGCTTGAAAAAGGCAACCGTATTATAAATCAGCGTCAGGTTGGTGTCAAGGTCGGTTTTTAAAATGTCCGCCACATGCAAATCCCAGGCCTTGCCGAAAATTGCCACAACAGGCGTGTTGGCGCGCAGAAGGGAAACCACATTGGCATCCTCCTGGGGGCTGAGTCCAACTCTGTGCGTGCTTCCGAAGGCACATATTTTAGCGTTCTCCAATTTTATATCGCCTATGCGTGAAAAGAACTCCAGATCCTTTGGGTTGGAGCCGGGATTGCCGGCTTCTATGTAATCGATACCAAGAGCGTCCAGTTTTTTTGCGATCTTGATTTTATCCTCAACCGAAAACGAAATCCCTTCCGCCTGCATACCATCCCGCAGCGTAGAATCGTAAAGATAGACTCTCTTCATGTTATCACGTCTCCCATGCCCCTAAAATCCAATCAACAGGCTATTTTATGGTATATTCTATCAACAAGCCAATTCCTTGTCAAGTAATCGCCAAAGCATTAACGAAAACGCAAAAACAGTTTACAATGCACAGCAGAATTCATTCATTTTCATACTGGCACACCATTATTTGAATTTATTCATAACAAGCCCCGTAACTAGCTTAGGATAAAAATAAGTGGACTTTTGCGGCATTTTCTCCCCGGCTAGCGACACATCCTTGATTTCATGCACCTTTGTGGCGTTAAGGATAAATGCGCACTGATACCCGCCGGACTGCACGCCTTCAACCGCCTCCCTGACGTTTCGCGTGTAGGCAAGATTTTTCTGGTCCTTCATATTTTCGGTATCAATCCCCAATATTTTGTCCAATACCAAGGTATGAAGCACGCTCACGTCCAAATTGCGGTAGGCTTCGGATTTATCGGGCAAATACTGCACCATAATACTTTTGTCACGCAGTCGGAGTCTGTAATAATAATCCTCGCAGCAGTAAAGCGCAAATACATTCTCCTCCTTGTAGGTGAGCAGATCCCACACCATGGCATCGCATATCTCTTTAGGGTTTTTGTCCACAATGATTTTGTTAATGTCAAAATCGTCCTTGAGCGCTGAAACGACCCTTACCTCGTCAAACGCTTCAAGCCCCGCTACCAGACGGTGCGTAGGGAACACCACAAGCCCCGGGTCGTCCATATCCACCAGCATCATCATAACATAGTTGAATAAATCCATATCTGTCCAGCCGGGATTTTCGTCGCGCATCTTGTTTCTGAAATTAAGGGCGGTTTCATAGCGGTGATGACCGTCTGCGATAAAAAGCTGCTTGTCTGCAAACTGCTTTTGGATCTCACTTATCAGCAGCGCATCTTTAATGATCCACAGGTTCTGGATGATATCATCGTCCGCCTTAAAGCTGATATCGGGCGGCAAAGCGGTTATCCTTGCCATTATATCCTTGATCTGGTGCTGCCGATCAATATAGAGGCTATATATCTGACTGAAATTTGAATAGGTCGTGCTCATCAGGTTGAAGCGGTCGGTTTTGGCTTTGGAGAGCGTTTCCTCATGCGGCAGCACAACGCCCTTCGAGAATTCCTCCAACTGAACCAGTGAAATAAATCCCCTGTAGGTCATTTCCTGCCCTTCAAGCAGGAATTTCTGTTCATACAGGTACATGCAATCGGTATCCTCAAATTTCAAAATGCCGTCCGAAAGCCACGCATTCAGGGCTTGTGCCGCGCGGGTGTATCTGTTGTCGGCATCGGTATCCGTGTCATATTCCATGCCGTATTCCAGGCGTATCACGTTATTCTCATGCTTATTGTAATAAGCCTGCTGTTCTTCGAGCGTTATTACATCATAAGGCGGGGTCACAACCTCGGCAAGATTTTTAAGCTTGTCCGCGTTGTATCGCAGCCCTTTAAACGGTATCACAACTGCCATCTGCTTCACCTCATCAAGATATTTTTGCATTGCTGCGCTTTTCGATTATTTTATCATACCCCGATGCACATTACAAGCTTTAGGACCAATTTTCAGACAATGCGGCGCACCTTTGCCTGAAGCGGGCTTTTCACTGCAAGCGTTTTGTCCTTTCCCTGGCTCTGCAATATCTGATCCAGCGTAACATGGCTCCCCAATTTCATCATAGCATCCAGAATCTCGGTTTCGCTAAGCGTTCCCGCTATGGCTATATCATCCTTCATCACACGGACAATATAAAAATGGTTGTAGGAAAAATTTTTCAGAAGGCTCGTTGATGTAACGTCTCCCATAACAGCCAGCTCCCTAACCGGCATGACCCCTTCCTCCTTGAGCTTTTTGGGGTAATTCAGCAATTCCCGCATGACAAGAAGATGATTGCTTTGTCTTTCGCTTCCGATATTAAATACCAGAAAAGCGCTGAGCATGGCAACCGAAACATTAAACTGCGTGACCCATAAAATAAGCAGCCCCACGATGCCAAGCATAGCAATGTTGATCTTACTGATAATATCTGTAAACCTAAACGCCTTTACAAATCCCATATGCTGTGTGAGCAATGCTTTTAAGGTCCTCCCGCCATCAAGCGGCAGTATGGGAAGAAGGTTTACGAGCATAATCGAAAAGTTGGAAAGCAGAAAAAAATCCAAATAAAAAGATGACTTAAACCAGTTGTATTTTGCGACAAACCCTAGCAGCAGCAAAACAAAATTCATAGCGGGGCCTGCCAGGCACACGCCAATTTCGTGCATCGGATTCTTGATAACGTTGTCCTTCAGCTGAAGGCTGACACCAAATGGCATAACAATGAGTCCGTCCATTTTCACCGCAAATCTTTTCGCAGCCAAAAAATGGGCAGACTCATGCAGGCAAATAACCGCATAAGCGATTAATGTGCTGACCATGCTCCCTGTAAAATATGCCACAGCAAGAAAAGGGATCATCAGTAGGTTTATATGTACCCTGCCTATTTTGATCATATATCCTATCGCCTCCGCTTTTGTCATTTGTATCTCAGGGCAGTATATTTTAGCCGGACATGCTTTTGTATTTACTCCTGAGATGGTGCATCCACCGCCGTATCGGGCGCTTCAGACGGCCCTGCCGTTACCGAAATATTTGTCTCACCTTGCCCGTCCACCGCAGGCATGGCGCCTTCCCCGTCAGCCGGCTGCGTCTGTTCTTGTGCCTCCGGCTTTACAAGCAGAGATGCAAAATATTTCGTAATTTGCGCGGCCGATCTATACGCGGTCTCAAAATCCGTCTGATGATTGACCGCATAGGTTATTTCGTTTCGTATCCAGCCGGAGAACGCACTGCTTATGCTGCTCCCCCCCCAGATAAGCGCAAACAGTATGGCGCACGCAACGGCCTGAAAGGCCAGCTTCTTTTCAAATCTCATACCGGTATCAGCCGCATCCTGCCTGTATCTCGGTCGGGAACCCGCACGCTTTCTTGTCCTTGGCCTTTGATATGAACGCTCATAAGTCCGTTCCATATTTTATCCCTCCTCTAATCCAAAGATATGAAAAAAGTGGACAAAATATGCCACAGGAAGCAGGACAGTGCCGCAAAGGGTGTAAACGCAGTATTTATGTTTTCATGTACACGCTAAAAAAGCCGGCATCAGGCCGGCAAAACTAAAAAGCGGGCCGCGCCCGCTGGCATTACGCAGACAGTCCGCTCTCACTTGACAACCGCTGCCCGGTACGTTATTTTAACGTAATTTCTCATAACAAACAAATTGGGCAGCGGCTGTTTGCCCGCGACCCCGTTATCCTTATTTGTCTTAATCCTCTATTTCGTAGCCGCCCTTTATCATAACAATCGCATCGCCGCTTTTGTCCATCTGCAAACCTCTGCCGTCGGCAAGCGGCACGATCAGCATATGGTTGGACGGAATCGCCGTACCGTCTGCCAAATCCACTCCCGCTGTGATGTCGGCAAGCCCGCCGCGCATAGAGCCGATGATTTTGCCAGACCCCATGCGAAGGATCAGCTCTGTGCCCTTTGCGCAGGTTATCTTCTGTCCCGCCCGCACATTGACCACTTCAAAAACCGGGCTGCCGCCGGACGGCTGACCCGTACCTGCGCCGCCTACGGCTTTGTCTATGTACGAATAAATTTTAGGCAGCAGCACATTGTCAATGTAGCTTTTACTGATCAACGGGTCTGTATCGCTCCCCGGATCGGCAGCAAATACCATAGTCACAGCGCACAGCATCGCCGCGGCAAACAATATGATTCCCACTCTCTTTTTCATCTGTAACAATCCCCCTGAATTATAGGCCTGCAATCAAAGCTCAGTCAAACCGAAGCTAATGGTCAAGGCTTCGTCAACCTTGCGCATCAGTTCTTCATCGAGATGGCCTATCTTTTCTTTTAATCTCTTTTTATCTATAGTTCTGATCTGTTCCAGCAAAATCACAGAATCCTTGTTTAACCCGTATTCCGCAGCGCTGATCTCAATGTGAGTCGGCATTTTAGCTTTATTAATCTGCGATGTGATGGCCGCCGCGATAATGGTGGGGCTGTATTTGTTGCCTATGTCATTCTGCACAACAAGCACAGGTCTTACCCCGCCCTGTTCTGACCCAATCACCGGACTTAAATCCGCATAATAGATGTCGCCTCTTCTAACAACCACTAATCTTCACTCTCCGATAATTTTTCCTCATAACTAAGCTGCAATGTCTGATCCGCTTCAAAACACATTTCCGCAATACGCAGATTGATATCTGCCATTTCCTGATACCCCGTCTTAAGCCTTTCCCTGATTGCGTTTCGCTGTCTTTCCCTTAAAAACCCCTTCATAGCCCGCCTTACAAACTCACTCCTGTTAATATGCTCCGACAAAACATAGTCATCTATTTCGTCAAGGAGTGTTTCGGGCAGGCTGACCAAAATCTTTTTGTATTGTGGCAAAGTGACCAGGCCCCCATTTCATTGGATTTTACGCCTGTATTTTATGCAAACACAGGCAACAGGGATACAACTGGCATGCGCACCGTTACCGCATTATCCGCGCAGCAGTATATACCCTTATATATACCCTTGGTATATTACTAATTATATACTGCGGCGAAAACTTTGTCAATAACACTTTATACCAAATTGTTAAGCGCCCGGACCACACTGCCGCCGGACACATATACCCTGGGAATCCGCTTGCCTATAATGCATACCACCTCATAATTGATGGTACCCATATACTTTGCCAAATCATCCGCACTCAGCGCATGATTTAAATTGCGGCCCATAACAGTCACAATATCGTCGACAGATATATTATTGACACTTGTTGCGTCAATCATACACTGGTCCATACAAATTCTTCCGATTACAGGCAAAATTTTTCCTTCATATAAAACGCCTGCCTTTCCGGTCAGCGTCCTTGAATAACCGTCAGCATAGCCAATCGGAATAGTCGCAACTTTTGTCGGCGCGCTCGTCACAAATTTTTTGCCGTAGCTCACGCCAACGTCTGCGTCTACCTCTTTCACCATAGTCACACGTGCCTTTAAGCTCATGGCCGGCTCAAGCGTTATTTTATCCTTCGTAACGTCCGCGGGGTGCATACCGTATAATATCACGCCCGGTCTTACCATATCCAGATGCATATGGGGATAACAGACCAGCGCCGCACTGTTGCACGCATGCTTTACCGGGATATGGATTCCCTGCGCTTCCAGGCAGTCGCACAGCGCCATAAACCGCTCAAACTGCGTTTGCGTTTCGGTGCAGCTTTCCTCATCCGCACAAGGGAAATGCGTGAATATACCGTCAATTTCCAGATTGGGCAGCTTTGCGATACGCGCTATCTCCCCGGCAATTGCGCTCATATCGCCGCCATTGTACACATACCCTATCCGCGACATACCTGTATCGATCTTAATATGAATTTTGGCGTCCTTGTTCTTTTTCACAGCGGCATCCGAAACCGCCCGCGCGAGCTCATAGGTAAACACTGTGGGCATGACGTCAAAATCGATAAGATCCTCCGCCAGGCCCGGATGGGTATTGCCAAGTATCAGAATGGGCACATCAATGCCGCGGCTTCTAAGCTGCTTGGCTTCGTCTATCACGGCAACCCCTAAGGCGTCGGCGCCATTTTTCAAAAGCGTCTTGACAACCTGCAAAAACCCATGCCCGTAGGCGTCCGCCTTCACCACCGCCATGATTTTCGCCTCAGGCCTTGTCAGCGCCCGGATATTTTTTAGGTTGGACTCAATGGCGTCTAAGTTCACCTCAGCCCATGCGCGCTGCATATAGCTGTCCATATGCTTTTTATCCTCCGTAAACTGTATAATCGGTAACCATAATAACTTTACCCTATTAAAATTATATTACGCTGCCGCTCCATTTGCTATAAAAAAATTATTCCTGCAATGCTTTTTTATACGCTCAGGATTTCTCCCATTGCCGCAAAGCCTGTGGCAGCGCCGTTGAAATATCGCCGGCCAGCATACCCGCCAGACCGGTTCCTTTTGAAGCAATATCTCCCGCCAGACCGTGAAGATACACCGCACACACGGCGGCGTCCGAAGGGGTAAGCCCTGCCGCTGCCATAGCGCAAAGCGTTCCTGCCAGCACATCTCCGCTTCCGCCCGTGGCCATGCCGGCGTTGCCTGTAGCATGGTTGATATAGGCCCTGCCGTCTTCGCAGGCAACGACAGTATAGGCGCCTTTCAGAACAACCGTAACGGCATACTGCCGGGCAAGCCTGAGCGCCATACCGATCCTGTCGGCCTCCACCTGCTGCGGCGTGCTGCCTGTCAGCCTTGCCATTTCAGCCGTATGCGGCGTGAGAATGACAGGGCAGCTGCGGTTTGAAAGCAGCGTCATGTCCTTGGCCAGCACATTCAGCCCGTCGGCGTCAATGATAACAGGTACGCGGCATTTCGGCAGCACTGCTTTCAGTAATTTTTCTATTTTCTCCAAACCGGTAAGTCCCGGCCCGAACAGCATCACATCCGCCGAATTTGCGCCTTGCACCACGGTATCGGCAGCAAGCGGCGTAATCACGCCGTTTTCATCGGGCAGAGGCCGGCTCATGACCTCGGTGGTTTTCACCTCCATGATGCCATTAATGGATGCCGGCACGCAAACCGTGACCAAACCGGCGCCGCTTCTGGCGGCCGATACGCCCGACAGATACGCCGCACCGCTCATGCCAACGCTTCCTGCCACAATAAGCACCTTGCCGTAATCTCCCTTGTGGGTATTCTTGCGACGGCGCGGCAGCATTTTGCCAACCCATCCGCTTTCAATCGTTTCAAGCATAATTGCCTCACGCTCAAGCGCCTGCCTGGGTATACCGATACCGCAAAGCACAACCTCCCCGCAGTAATCAGCCGCCGGGAATAGGAACTGCGCGGGCTTATATGCTGTAAAGGTAATAGTCTTGTCAGCCTTTACAGCTGCTCCGGCAACCTGCCCTGTGTCCGCGTTAATACCGCTTGGGATATCAATGGCAAACATGGCCTTTCCAGATTGGTTGACTAAATCGGCAATCTGCTGATCCTTTTCACGCAGACTGCCCCGAAAGCCGATCCCATAAAGCGCGTCTACGATAAAATCACAATCGGACAGGGCTGATTCAAGGTCAATGATATTTGAAACAACAGGTATGTTCAACTGCCTGACAATCTGAAAATTAGTATTTGTATCGGCAGTCATACCGGCCGGATCATGCAGGCAGACCACCTTCACGCAAAACCCCCGGCAGTATAAATGGCGGGCGATCGCAAACCCGTCGCCGCCATTGTTGCCACGGCCGCAAATAACCACACACCCTGTTCCGGCAGACGGTGGAAACGATGCGCAAATGACATTCACCGCCGCCACCGCCGCGTTTTCCATCAGCACAATGCCCGGTATCAGATACTGATTTATTGCGGCCGTGTCGATAGCCTTTATCTGCGCCGCCGTTGCAATTTTCATGCCGCTCACCCTTCCGCTATCACAAAAGCAATTGCCATTTCCTTAGCGTCCGATAAAGAAACCGAAAGCCTCTCAGCGCCGATACTGTCAGCTATCTGTTTGGCCTGACCGTATAAATTGATATAAGGCTTGCCGGCGTCATCTCTGAGAATTTCTACCTCACACAGGCTAAAACCCCGTACCCCTGTCCCCATCGCCTTTGCAAAGGCCTCCTTGGCGGCAAAGTTCATAGCGGCGCTGCGGGCATAATTCTTCTTTCCCAGGAGAAATTCCCGTTCTCCGGCTGAAAAGTATTTGGTCAGGAAACCCGGCCGCTTCACCGCGTTTTTAACCCTTTCAATTTCTATAATATCAACGCCTATCCCCACCACCATAGACCCATCTCCTTGTGTGCAAAAGCCCGCCGCCGGATCAGGGCATCTCTTGGGCATCGGGCAAATGAATGTTGTTAGGGTTATATTTCTTCATGCCGGTTATCATCTTGACCGTAGGCTCGAAAAGCAGCCTGACGCGCTCAGCGTTCATCATAAAGTCCGCAAAATATATGTTCTGTGCGCTGAGGCTTGAAGCTAAAGCATAGGTTCTCTTTACACCCGACATATTCAAATACGCCTCTTCAAACCGCCTAACATATACAGGCGCGCAAATCAGCATATCCCTTGCCTTAACGCTGAGTACATGCCCGCGTCTGCGCTTGGCGTAGATCGCATCAATATCAAGCACACCGTTAGTAAATACATACTCATACTCCACGTGGCGGCGTCTAAGCAGTATATAGACCCCGTACCATACAAGGGCTATCGCCATGAACTCCAGCCCCATTGCGTATGAAACGAAATGCGCCGCCACCAGAAGCAAAAGGACGGTTAATAATATCCCTGCTAAAATGATGCAGATGATAAAGAAATAATCGCCCGTATCCTTCTTTTTTTTCACCATATGCTCAAGAAAAATATCCATTTTATCCTCCGTACGCACCTTATTAAATTTGATTGTACCATACAAAAAATATAAATACAAGGGTTGACAAACAACTGCAAAGCTGTTATACTTTTTTTCGTTGACCAAACAGCAAAATGCGAGCATGCTGGAACTGGCAGACAGGCACGTTTGAGGGGCGTGTGCTTATGGCGTGTGGGTTCAAGTCCCACTGCTCGCACCAGAAGCGCCGCTTTGCAGCGGCTAAGATAAGAGATAATAGATAAAAGAGAAAAGATAAGCGGCCGTTCCGGCGTTTCTGTACTATTCTCTATCATCTATTATCTCTTATCTATTATCTTAAGAAGGAGTTTTACTATGGCACAGAATAGTATTTTGCTTGACAAATCCCTTCGTTTTGCCGTGCGCGTTGTAAAACTCAACCAATATCTCATAAAAGAGAAAAAGGAAACGATTATTTCAAAGCAAATTATACGAAGCGGAACAAGTATCGGGGCAAATGCCAATGAAGCGATTTATGGAATAAGTAAAGCCGACTTTATTGCTAAACTGCAAATCTCTCTTAAAGAAACCGCCGAAACCGAATACTGGATCCGGCTGTTAACGCTATCTGAATACATAACGCAGGAAATAGGTGAATCTTTTCTTAACGACTGTCTTGAGATCAAGAAAATTCTTGTGTCAACCCTCAATACCTCAAAAGAAAATAATAAGATAAGAGATAAGAAAGAATAGATAATAGATATGCGGCGATTTGCGGCATTCTGTATTATTGTCTAATATCTATTATCTAATCTCTAGTCAGTGCTTGGACAGCACCTCGAAGGCAAACTGCATATCAGTGTAGAATCCCTTATCAAAGTTATGGAATGCCGCGTCTTCAATCATCAGATTTTTCTCGTCAATTATTCTGAGCAATCGTTTTTTATTATCCTTGGATAGATTGCGTTTTAACTTTAATCCCTCCTAAAATAATAATCATAAGCATTGCCTTTATCTATTACAGACGATGTTCGTCTGAAAGTTAATAGACCATAATTTTATATGCTATAATAGTAAATAAAAATATGGGGGGTAATAAAATGACTGAGCCATTTTTGAAAAATAGAACACGGTTTACATCCTCGTTGAAAAATGAGTTAGTTCCTCTTTTTAATCAGCTGGCTGGGCAAACCAGAATACCCAAAACCAACTTGCTGGATGAAGCGATTGAGGACTTGCTGAAAAAACATACCGTAGAACTTTCACAGAACAAACAGAAAAACTGACTGCATCTATTTCGTCAGTGCGGGACAAAAGAAGCGATAATTTCCGTTTGGAAAATTATCGCTTCTCTGCATTTTATCTATCCTCTTTCAGTCAAAAAATATTTCCTGCTTGTTATGCTGTTTCAATCGCCGCGTCCTCCTGAAGGCCATACATCTCCACAGCCATATCGCGCAGCTTGAATTTCTGGATCTTTCCGCTGGCAGTCATGGGGAACTCCTTCACAAACGCCACATATTTGGGCACCTTGTGACGCGCCATGTTCTCCGTCACAAACTGCTTGATTTCCTCCTCGGTAGCCGCAGCGCCTTCCTTTAATATAATATACGCCATGACCTCCTCGCCCAGCTGCTTGGAGGGAACACCCACCACCTGCACATCGCTCACCGCCGGGTGAATGTAGAGCAGCTCTTCAATTTCGCGGGGATAGATGTTTTCTCCGCCGCGGATAATCATATCCTTCACACGGCCTTCAATTTTGAAATACCCCTGCTCGTCCATGGTGGCAAGGTCGCCGGAGTGCAGCCAGCCGTCCTCGTCGATCACTGCCTTGGTGGCCTCCTCCATTTTGTAATAACCTCTCATAATATTATAGCCCCTGGCGCAAAACTCGCCCTTTGTGCCCGGCGGCAGCTGTGCGCCTGTTTCAGGGTCTACGATCTTGCATTCAATCCCATGCATATTCGTTCCGACAGTAGATACGCGACGCTCTATGCTGTCTTCAACAGAGGTCATGGTACACACCGGGGATGCCTCCGTCAGACCGTAGGAAATGGTGATCTGGCTCATATTCATTTTTGACATGGTTGCCTTCATGGTTTCAATCGGGCATGGCGAGCCTGCCATAATGCCTGTGCGAAGCGATGAAAAATCGTATTTGCCAAAATCCGGATGCTCCAGCATAAAAATAAACATGGTCGGCACGCCATGAACCGCGGTGCATTTTTCCGCCTGTATGGTTTCCATCACCCTCACAGCGTTGTAGGCCTCCACAGGCACCATAGCGGAGCAGTGCGTAACACAAGCCAAGATCGCCAGAACACAGCCAAAGCAGTGGAAGAACGGAACAGGGATGCAAAGCCGGTCGTCCTTGGTAAACCGCATATGCTCGCCGATATAGTAGCCATTGTTGATAATATTATAGTGCGTCAGCATAACGCCCTTGGGAAAGCCCGTTGTGCCCGACGTATACTGCATATTCACAATATCGTGCACATCACAGGCACGCTGCGCGGCGGTAAGCTGCTCATCGGGTACTTCGTCGCCCATTTTTAAAACGTCGTCCCACCCAAACATGCCGTCCGGCGTTTTGCCGTCGTCTATGTAAATGATATTTTTTAAATAGGGAAGCTTTTCGCATACCAGCTCACCCGGCTTGGTATCCTTTAAATCAGGGCAAAGCTTATTGATAATAGCTATGTAATCGCTGTCCTTGAATCCGTCAATCAGCAGCAAGGTATTCGCGTCCGACTGCTTAAGCAGGTACTCCGCCTCAAATATTTTATAAGACGTATTAACCGTCACAAGCACCGCACCGATTTTTGCCGTGGCAAACATGGTGATGACCCACTGCGGATAGTTGGTCGCCCAAATGGCGACATGGTCGCCTTTTTTGATGCCCATTTTCAGAAAACCTTTCGCGGCACGCCGGCAAACCTCGTTAAATTGCTTGTAGCTGTAGCGTATATGCCTGTCTACATAGACCAATGCATCGCCGTGCGGATTCTTGCGCGCACACTCGTCTAAAAAATCGCCCAATGTAGAATTAATATACTCAGGATTGGCTATAAAATCACTCATGAAAATTTCTCCTTAGCTTAAAGAATAAAATATATTACAATAAATTATTCAATAGTTTACCATATCCGCCCAAACCCTGTCAACAACAACGTTTCCGCACTATGCGGCCGACATATGAAAGATAAAACCTTCTTTCTTTTTCTATCGCAAAAAGAAAGAAGCAAAGAAAAAAGCTCCCAAGCGATTAAGATTTCGCCGTCTGTGGACGACGACAAAAGGGCTCTGCCCTTTTGAATCCTGCGATTTTCGAAAAAAATCGAGTAAAACTTTGCTTTTTGCTCCGCAAAAAGTTTTATGCATCCAAAAGTTTCCCCGCTCACATCCCATTCATCTTTTCCAAAACCTTCTGCGCCGCCGTCATAATGCCCAGCTTAGCTGACTCATAAGTCAGACCGCCCTGCATATACGCGATATACGGCTCACGGATAGGCGCGTCTGCGCTTAATTCAATAGATGCCCCCTGCACGAACGCCCCCGCCGCCATAATCACCGGATCGGCATACCCCGGCATATCCCAAGGCTCAGGCGTGGCAAACGAATCCACCGGCGCGCCCTTTTGTATGCCCTGGCAAAAAGCGATGATAAGCTCTTTTTTGCCGAACCTGATCGCCTGTATGATATCGCCGCGCGCCTCACCGGGCGCCGGATAGACATCAAATCCCAGCTTTGAAAACAGCTCGCCGCAGAGGCATGCCGCCTTAAGCGCCTGCGCAACCGTGTGCGGCGCCATGAAAAAGCCTTGAAACATGCTTTTGTTCTGTCCCAGCGACGCGCCTGCCTCTTTGCCGATGCCCACTGTGGTCAGCCTGTTTGCCGCAAGCTCCACATACCCGCTCTTTCCTGCAATATAGCCGCCCGTCTGCGAAAGGCCCCCGCCCGGGTTTTTGATAAGCGACCCCACAAGCAGATCCGCCTCCGGCTCATTTTCCTCCACAAACTCGCCATAACAGTTGTCCACAATACAGACAATATCTTGTTTTATGCTTTTCACAAACCGTACAGCATGATTCAATTGCGCTACGCTAGGCGTGTGCCGCCAGTCATACCCTTTTGAACGCTGGATCAGGACAGCCTTTGTGGTGGCATCTATCGCTGTTCCCAAAGCATCATAATTCATACCGCCGTCTGTGCCCAAATCGACCTGACGGTATGCCACGCCGAAGTCGGCCAGCGATCCGCTCCCTTGCGCACCGCCAATGCCAATCACCTGTTCAAGCGTATCGTATGGCTTGCCTGTGGCGGCAACCATCGTATCGCCCGGGCGCAGCACGGCAAACAGCGCCGTGGAAATCGCGTGGGTGCCCGAAATCATATGCGGCCTCACCAAAGCGCTCTCGCAGCCAAAAACCTGCGCATACACGGCATCCAGCGCATCCCTTCCCAAGTCATTATAGCCATACCCCGATGTGACAGCAAAGTGCGCCTCGCCAATGCGGTTATCCGCAAAAGCGGCCAGCACCTTTGCCTGGGTGTACCCGGCATTCCGGTCAATTTGCTCAAACTGCAAAGAGGCAGATTTCTCTGCCTCCTCCGTCAGGCGCATCACGCTTTGCGAAATGCCGAATTTATCCGCCAAATATTCGTTGAAATCCATTACCCTATCCCAGCCTATCTAAAGCGCTTTCCAATCTCAAAATTCTTCTATAAAGCCCTTTGCCATTACATAGCCTTACAAACTATACACCTGATCGCTTGAAAGGACACGCACACCGCATCCGCCAAGCACTTCCACAGCCTTTTGCTGCTCCTCCACACGCAGAATTACAAGCGCTTCATTATCGTTTTTACCGACAAACGCATACATATACTCTATCCCGATCTGCGCATCATCCAGCGCCTTTAACGCAACGGCAAGTCCGCCCGGCTTATCTTCAACGCCGATGGCAATGACTTTGGTTTCCTTAACGGCAAAGCCGTTTTCCTTCAGCGCCTTCTGCGCCTCTTCCGGCTTGTTTACAATGAGCCTGAGAATACCAAAATCAGTGGTATCCGCAATGGACAGCGCGCTGATATCAATATCATTTTCAGCCAGCAGCTTAGTAATTTCAGCCAGTCTGCCCTTTTTATTTTCCACAAACACAGAAATCTGCTTTACATACATATTCTCCTGCCTCCTTATTGTTTTTTTAGTTATTTTACTGACGACATAACTAGATATACCCTGTTTTGATTACACAATACCAATGTGCACAATAGAAACATTAAGCCCCGTAGACCCGGGGATCTTTTCCGGCTCAAGCTCCACAAAATAATCCGCTTCCTCGTCTGAATCAATGAGCATATCGTGATACAAATAATTGCACAAGCCCATCCAAGGCAGGATATCTTGTTTCATAACCTGCCACTCGCCTCCGTTTAGGCGGTAGCGAAGCCCTGCGCAGATGTTACCATACAACATACAAACTGCCAGCGCACGGCATCTGCAATGAAACGACGCCTTTGCCTCGAAAGATGAAGTAAACAACACATGGCCCAAATCACGCTCGTAAACGCTCTTGATAATCCACGGCCCTTGCGTCTGTATCTGTTCAAACGGGATAAGCCGTCCGTTTTCCCAGTTGAATGCGTTAAGCGCCGGTGTGTCGCGCTTTATCTTCTCTCCCTGTGCCGTGCCGTCCAGCTCGTCAGACAAAAATTCGATAACCGCCTGAGCATAAATCCGACTGCCCGCCCACTGCGGATGCAGCGCGTCCGGAAGCCATTCCTCCAGTCTGAGCAATCCCTGTCCCACCATATCAAATGCCTTTTTACCCATCCACACGCTTCCGATGCCGTAATGCTCGGCAATTGCCTCAAAATCGGCAATAGACTGCGGCAGTCGCCCGTCGCGCATGTCATCATACATATTATCCATAGAGGTGTAGACAAATACAATATCCGCATCGGTTTTTGCCAAAATCTTGCGGACCAATCCTTCGCGGGTCCTCATGCGAAACTCAGAGCTCTTGACAGAATCGTTTACCGCAAACTCTACAAAGATGATGTCACAACCCCGCTGCGCCATTTCACTGTCAAACCGAAGTGAGGCAAAGTTGCTGCCCGTGGCGCCAATACCAACGTTTTCCGCATAGATCCACTTTTGCGGATACCTGGCTTTCAGCCACGCAGACACATACTCCGGCCAGTTCGTTTTAGGCGCTTCCTGCGTGATAGAACCGCCGATATAGCCAATACGCAAGCTGTCTGCGGACATGGCAGCCTCTTTCAGCCGGTGCAGACCGCTTCTGTGATTATAAATGTCCATTCTCAAACCTTCTTCCCATCCTGCTCCACCTCTTTCGCATTGTAGCCATAGAAGCCTTTATACCGTGGCCTGCCGTCCGTGGAATACCCGATGAACACCTGTTTACAATACCGTCCATCTGCGCGATTTTTCATAAGCATCAACTGCCTGTTGAGGAATATTATCCCCACCTCAATAATGAGCGTAGGGACAATGGATTAGTCTAAACCCACTTGTGCCTTCATGCTAAGCTTGCCGCCTTGGAACATAAAGCTTGCATTTGCCCCAAGACTTCCCTTTACCTGCTCGCCTCCCATATATCTATACGAAACAGTATAGAACTGGGAACCCTTTTCTCCCACTTCGGTTTCGGGGCTGATCTCAAAGCCTATGATATCAATGACCTCTTTGTAGGTCATGCCGTTTTGGGTTTTATTGTATTTTTCGAGTGTTAACCTTTTTTCTTCCTTTGGCTGCTTAACGGATTCCGGCGCTGCGCTGCTCGCACCCGGTGTAGTGCCGTTTGCCGGAGCATTTGTCGAACAACCGACGTTTGCCAGTGAGATACTAATCACAACAATAACGGTCAGCGTCCGCAACAACCATCTCACATAAATTGGCTTTTTGTGCTTTGCGCCGCACTGCGGGCAGGCCTTGGGCGGTTTTGCGTTCCGGGCGTTACATGCTTTACAATTCATCATTTTGCTCATTTTTACGTCCCTCTTTCTGTCTATATTTTAGAAGGCTTGCCTCCTAATAGGCAATGTGATAGTGGTTCCCATATAATTCAGTTAAAAAACTACAGCAGCTTTCTGTTGTCAATGACGCGCACAGCCTTGCCCTCGCTGCGGGTAATGCTCTTAGGCTCTACCAGCGTCACCTTTGCCGCAATGCCAAGCACACTGTCCAGGCTGGAAGCAATGCGGCGCTCCAGGGCCTCTATGCCCTTAACTGAGTCGGAAAACATGGCATCGGTCAACTCAACCTTGACTTCCATAGTATCCAGATTGTTCACGCGATCCACAACAATCAGATAATGCGGAGAAATGCCTCCTGTTTTGAGCAGTACTTCCTCCACCTGCGACGGAAATACGTTGACGCCGCGGATAATGAGCATATCATCGCTTCTGCCTTGCGGCTTGTTCATGCGCACAAGCGTTCTTCCGCAGGCGCATGTTCCATACGTCAATGACGTGATATCCTTAGTGCGGTATCGGATCAGCGGCATGCCTTCCTTTGTGAGCGTTGTAAACACAAGCTCGCCCATGCTGCCCTCCGGCAGCACCTTGCCTGTGTCGGGGTCAATGATTTCGGGATAGAAATAATCCTCATTGATGTGCAGGCCTTTTTGGTGCTCGCATTCAAACGAAACGCCGGGGCCTATGATCTCGCTGAGGCCATAGATATCGTATGCCTTAATGCGCAAACGCGACTCGATTTCTTTTCTCATGTTCTCTGTCCAGGGCTCTGCGCCGAAGGTACCTGCCTGCAGCTTGAACTCACCAAGGTTAAAGCCCATTTCTTCGATCATCTCTGCAATGAAAAGGGCATACGACGGCGTGCACGCGATATGCGTGCTCCCAAAATCATGCATGAGCTGGATCTGACGTTGCGTATTACCAACCGACGTAGGGATAACCGAGGCTCCGACCCTCTCCGCGCCATAGTGCGCACCAAGCCCCCCCGTAAACAGGCCGTAGCCGTAGGACACCTGCATAAAAGACTTTTTTGTCACGCCTGCCGACGACAAAGTCCTTGCCATCACCTCGCTCCACAAGGCTATATCAGCTGCTGTATAGCCCACAACCGTTGGCTTTCCTGTGGTTCCGCTTGAAGCGTGAATACGAACGATTTCGTCCATAGGCACCGCAAACATGGAAAACGGATAGGTATCGCGCAAGTCTATCTTGGTCAGAAAAGGAAGCTTTTGCAGATCATCAAGTGACTTGATATCTGAAGGAAGCAGCCCCGTCTCCCCCATCTTAGCGCGGTAATAGGGCACGCGCTTATACACGCGGTCCACCAGCTTTAAAAGCCGCTCATTTTGAAGCTCGCGCCGCCTGGCGCGGTCCATGCATTCGAGTGTTTCATCCCAAAAATGTTTCATAACCGTCGCACCTCTTCTCCTAAATCATTTGTTAAGCGGACTATTCCGCTTTTCTGCTGTATTTTCAAAAAGCCTGTGAAAAATAATTTGTCCTACGGCAAAACAGACAGCATGTTTCTTATAGCACCCGTCATCGCATGACAATAATTTTCACTGTCTAATTTTTTAAACATATAAATATTTGACCGTTCCGCCCTGTTCCAGGCGTAAACCTTTCCGTCCTCGCCACACGTCACGCTAACCGGTTCGAATTCAAAAACGGGCTGCCTGGTTTTATCGTTTATATCCACAAGGCTTCCGTCCTTCGTTACGGTTTTACCCGCCGAATGAACAAAGCCCGCGCTACACCACATACGACGGCTTTGATCTGAAAAATATTCAAGGCTGCTTTGATTCACGGCCCTTTGCAAATAATCCAGCCATGTCGTATCCATAACCTTATCAAACATATAAAGAAAGTATTTTTGTACATTTTGTGAGAGATATGGCAGCACCTCCTTTTGCGGCATACAAAAATATGACGCGCGGTCCGCTTCAGAAAACCACAAATCAGGATCGCTTCCGAAATCAGGCGCGGTTTTAAAGCATGGAAGCCAATATATATTGCAAGGCAACTTAAAAATCTGCGAATAAGCATAAGGCTCCAGTTTCACGTTCCACTCTAAATTTTTCTGTTCATCATACGAGCCTGCGTTAAGATAAATCCCGCCGCATTTTTTCTCGAACAGGTCAGGGCGAAGCGTTGCGGCAATTGCCACATCTCTGGACGAGCCGCAAATGTGGATATCAACAGGAGCATCAGCCTCTTGCAGAATCCTCAGCATCATTCTAACGGAGGCAGGCTGTTTATTCGCAATAACCCTGTCCATATCCTGTTTTGTCGCGATTTTATCGGAACAACCTATTGCGCACGGTATGCCGTCCCCTATGATATAGTTAAGCTGCGCGATTGCGTCTATTGACGGATCGCCGTAGTATAGCGAATGCTTCGCATCACAGACAACCCCCCGCAAGTCGGTGTCATTGTTATACGCCAGCGCATACTGACACGCCAAATCCCAATGGTCGTCCGGGTCATTGTGCGGGTGATAAAGATCGGTAGTATATATGACAGCCCGCTTCATCAATATAAGCACTCCCTTTTATTTGTACTGCCGCCGATAATATGCCAAAGCATTTCCAAACGAATTCTATTTTGAAACCGTATCGGCTCCCAAGCCCAATTCAAATGCCTTTAAATTAACATCCAAAAACTTATATGGCACCGTTTCCCGCAACGCATTTTGCCACTCCTGCTCTTCAATGTTCATATACCTTGCCATAACGCCCAGAAGCACTACATTGACCGCCTTCAAATTTCCCGCCTGCTCCGCCAGCGAAAGCGCGTCCACAGCAATGACATTTTGGGCCATAGCCGCCAGCTTTTGGATAATAGCCTCAGGATATTTTGCCGCGCCCGTAATCACAGGCATCGGGTCAATCTGCTGTGTATTGACAATCAGTGTTCCGCCCTTTTTCAAGTGCGGCAGGTAACGGTATGCCTCAAGCTCCTCAAAAGCGAGTATCACATCAGCCTGCCCCTCTGAGACGATGGGCGAATACACCTTTTGCCCATACCTCACATAGGTAACGACGCTTCCGCCGCGCTGGGCCATGCCATGGACCTCCGACATTTTTACATCATACCCTTTGGCGAGCAGCGCGTTTCCCAGAATGCGGCTGGCAAGCAGGGTTCCCTGGCCGCCAACGCCAACAATCATAATATTTGTCGTCTGATTTTCCATATTATTCACCCGCCTTTACAATCGCGCCGAATTTACACACATTGACGCACAAGCCGCAGCCGTTGCACAACGCCTGATTGATAGAAATTCTGCCGTCCGACAACGATATGGCGGGGCAGCCCAGCTTGAGGCACAAGCGGCATTTTTTGCAGCTATCGTTTATGATGTAGGTGCCCTCATACTTCACTGACTTCAACAGTGCGCAGGGGCGCTGCGCTATAATGACGGAGGGCGCGTCCGCCTGCGTTTCCTCACGCACCACCTTTTCAAACGCGTCAAGGTCGAACGGGTCCGCAATTCTGATACGGTCGGGCGAAACGCCGACCGCCTCGGCCAGCTTGACAAGATCCACCTGCTTTGCCCGCTCATTTTTAAGCGTAAAGCCTGTGGTGGGATTGTGCTGATGCCCTGTCATGCCTGTGATGGAATTATCCAGTATGATAACGGTGCTGTTACCTTTATTGTACACGATATCGATAAGCCCTGTAATGCCGGAATGGATAAAAGTAGAATCGCCTATCACGGCAACCGTCTTTTTTCGAAAATCATCGCCCACCGCTTTTTCCATGCCGTGCGCCATACCCACGCTTGCGCCCATGCACACGCATGCGTCCATACTCTGGAGCGGCGCAAGCGCGCCGAGCGTATAGCAGCCGATATCGCCGCTGACGTTGAGGCCAAGCTTTTTGAGCACATAATACATGCCGCGGTGCGGACAGCCGGGGCACATCACAGGCGGGCGCACAGGCACGCTTTCCTGCGGCTTTAGCAGCTTTGCATCATCGCTTCCCAAAACCGCTTTTGCCACCATATCAGCCGAATACTCGCCCAAAACGGACAGCGCTGCCTTGCCAATCACCGCAATGCCCATCGCTTTGCAGTGTTCTTCGATTATCGGGTCGAGTTCTTCTATCACATAAAGCCTGGCGCATTTTTGCGCAAACTGCGCAATTGCCTGTGACGGAAGCGGATACACCATATCAAGCTTCAAAAAAGAAGCTCTGTCCCCAAGCGCTTCCTTGGCATATTGATAAGATATGCCGCTTGTAATGACGCCTATTTCGGCGGCATTGATTTCTTCATGCGCCATCCGGCAGGACAGCTCTTCCAAGCTTTTCATGCGCTGCTCCACCACAACATGGCGCTGCCTTGCCATAGCGGGCATCATAACATATTTGCCCGGATCCTTTGTATAGGTTTTTACCCCTACATCATTGCGCTTACTTATTTCAACAAGGCTCTGCGAATGCGAAACGCGCGTGGACAAGCGGACAAAAACAGGCGTGTCAAACTCTTCGCTGATTTCAAAAGCTTTGCTGACAAAATCCCTGCACTCCTGCGAATCGGACGGCTCCAGCATCGCAACCTTAGCCGCCCTTGCAAAATGGCGCGAATCCTGCTCGTTCTGCGACGAATGCATCCCAGGATCGTCCGCCACGCAGACCACCATACCGCCGTTCACGCCGGTGTAGCTTACGGTAAACAGGGGGTCGGCCGCTACGTTGAGCCCCACATGCTTCATGCACGTCATAGCCCGCGCGCCGGCGATGGATGCGCCTATAGCCACCTCCATTGCCACCTTCTCGTTAGGCGCCCATTCGGCATAAACCTCCCCAAATTTTGCAATCTCCTCTGTAATCTCTGTACTCGGCGTACCGGGATACGACGATACCACCTTCACGCCCGCCTCATACGCGCCGCGCGCCACAGCTTCGTTGCCAAGCATAAGCCTTTTCATGCGTCTTTCACCCCTAAGATTATATAACTGCGTATCTTTCAAACCTGCTTACGCTTCGCCGCGCAGATCAAGCACCTTCTTTGCCTTGCCCGTAGTGCGCTCAATACTCTTTGGCTCCACAAGCCGTACTTTTGCATCCAGGCCAAGCACGCTGTGCAGCTTATTGCTGATGCTTTTTTCAAGGTTTTCAAGCTCGGAAAATTTCTCAAGCAACGACTCGTCGGCAAGCTCCACGCGCACCTCAAGCGAATCGGAGTAGCCCTTTCGCGTTACAACCAGCAGATAAAACGGGCTGATATGCTCAGTCCCAATCAATACGCTTTCAACCTGGGACGGGAACACGTTAACGCCCTTGATAATCAACATGTCGTCACTGCGGCCCTGTATTTTGGCAAGGCGTTTTGTCGTCCTGCCGCAGGCGCATTTGTCGGCAATTATGTAGGAGATATCCCTGGTGCGGTAGCGGATCATGGGAATAGCCTCTTTTGTCAGGGTTGTGATGACCACTTCGCCCTTTTCGCCGTCGGGCAGCACTTCTCCTGTGTCGGAATCAATAATTTCAATATAGAAGTGATCCTCATTGATATGCATACCGTCCTGCTCTATGCACTCACCGCACACGCCCGGACCCATCACTTCGCTGAGCCCATAGTTTTCGGTAGCCTTTATGCCAAGCCTTTCCTCAAGCTGGGTGCGCATTTTTTCGGTGTGCCCTTCCCCACCGAACATGCCCAGACGCAGCTTGAAGTCGGCGGGCTTATAGCCCTGCTCTGCCATGACTTCCGCAATATATAAAGCATAAGACGGTGTGCTGACCAGTATGGTCGTACCCAGGTCCTTCATCATCATCAGCTGCTTTTCGGTGTTGCCTGAGGACATAGGTATCACCATAGCGCCCATCTTTTCAAGCCCCTGCTGAAGACCGAACGCACCTGTAAAAAGCCCGAACCCGAACGCAATCTGCGCAACGTCGTCCGCACTGCCGCCCGCCATACCAACCAGGCGGGCGATACACTCGCTCCAGTGGTCCATGTCCTGCTTGGTGTAGCCTACAATGATAGGCTTGCCGGTGGTGCCGGACGAACCATGGATCCTGACGACCTCTTTTTGCGGAACCGCAAACAAGCCGTAAGGATAATTATCCCGCAAATCGGTTTTCACGGTAAAATCAATTTTGGCAAAGTCCGCAAGCGTTTTGATATCTTCGGGCAGCATTCCGATACTGTCCAGTTTATCTTTGTAGAAAGCTACGTTATCGTATGCATGCCTGACACTTTTTTGAAGCCATTTGATGGTGTTTTGCTCATAAAAGCTTCTGTCTGCGCATTCCATTTTCTCATTCCAAATCATCTCAAACCACATCTCCTCAAAAATAAATGATGCCACAGTCCGGTACTATCATACATAAGGCCTGTCCGTCCCATTTATGCTCAAAGGCTTATCCCGGACAGGAGCCGTATGATACGCCCGTTTTGGCAGGCAGTTCCTGCACAACCGGGCGGCCAGCCGTGGCAACCATAATTGAAGAAATGGCCGCAATCATCCGCGTCATCCAAACTACCTTCCTTCCGTTTTACGAACTTTCGTTTCCCGACCGCCAAAGCCTATGCTTTTGTGCAGCCCTTCAAGCAAATTTTTAAATACTCCTACCATGCTACAAGACTTATCATACAATAAATCGCAAAAAATGTAAAGCCGCTTTGTGTATTTTTTGTACTTTAATGCCATGTTCATTTTGGTTACTGTGATGGTACATAACAGGAATTATCATAAATTTGTTTTAAAAAAAGAAATTTTTTTCTATACCGGACTGCAACCGCTATTTATAATGTAAAGTAGAACAACTAAATCAAAAGGAGCTGACCCGTTTTGAAAAGAAATATGTACCAATGGCTTGAAGATATAAAAGCTTGCGAAACAAAAAAAACGATACCCGTACTGTCGTTTCCCGGCATCAAATTGCTTGACATTACCGTTCCCACCCTCATAGGCGACAGTGAAACACAGGCAAAGTGCATGAAAGCGGTTGCCGACAGATGTGATACCGGCGCGGCGCTGAGCCTGATGGACCTTTCCGTTGAAGCCGAAGCATTCGGTTCTGTCATAAAAACATCCGACGACGAGGTTCCAACCGTTATCGGAAGCATTATCCAAACCGAAGAGGACGCCGATAATCTAAACATTCCGCAGGTCGGAGCAAAGCGCACCGGAATTTATATTGGCGCAATCAAAAAGGCTCTGGAACTGATTATAGACCGCCCTATCCTGGCAGGCGTCATAGGGCCGTTCTCCTTGGCAGGGAGACTCATGGACATGACTGAAATCATGGTGACGTGTTATACCGATCCGGACCTGGTACATAAAGTTTTGGAAAAGGTCACCGAGTTTTCCATCGCCTACATCAAAGCCTACAAAGAAGTCGGCGCTAACGGGTGCGTAATGGCGGAGCCTGCCGCAGGTCTGCTCTCCCCCGAGTTTAACCACGAATTTTCAACCAAATATGTCAAACGCATCATAGCGGAAACCCAGGACGAAAATTTCATTATAGTATATCATAACTGCGGCAATACCGTGCCGCTTATAGAATCGCTGATGTCCAACGGCGCAAAGGCGTATCACTTCGGCAACGCCGTTAAAATGGAAGAGATACTGGCGCTTGTTCCTGCCGACAAAGTCGTGATGGGCAATGTGGAGCCTGCCGGCCAATTCAGAAACGGCACGCCGCAGTCAATTTATGACAACACCACAGAAATCATGAAAAAATGCTGCTCATACAAAAACTTTGTCATCTCCTCCGGCTGCGACATACCCCCGCTTTCGCCCTGGGAAAATATCGACGCCTTCTTTAAGGCTGTAAAAGATTTTTATACGGACGCAAAATAATTTTGACATAGTGCATCAAAAATTTTTCTTCATTCTTATATAACCTATCCCAACCTGCAGTCTGACGATGAGGTTGGGATTTTTTTGCGCCGAATGTGGACAAAACTAATTCTGCTTCCTTGCATTCAGTACGGGGCTTATGCTATAATTTTTCATATGTTTCTAAAATCCATTTTGGTTTTCACATAAAGAAGGTGATACGCTTGAAAACACATCCCCAACAAAATACAGGCGCTTTGCGCTATCTGCTCCGATATGTGGGCGAGCGCCGGCTGGCAGCGGGAATTGTGCTTTCCACCTTCCTCCAGACCGTGCGCGGCACGCTTTTGATGATCGCGGTCCAAAACGCGACCAACCGCCTGCTTTCGGGCGGCTCTGTATGGGGGGCAATGGCGCTTATGCTGGCCGCCATGCTGATCGCGGTCCCAATCGCTTCCATGCGTGAATATTTTAACCAGTCCTATGAACTGATACTGCAAAAAAAACTGCAGCTTGGGCTTACGGCTCATATTGCAAAGCTGCCGCTGGCTTGGTATGAGTCTGCAAAGCAGGGAGATGCCCTGTCCACATACACTGCCGACGTAGAGCTTTTGGGCAGGTGGATGGGGCGGCAGGTGCCCAACGCGCTTTTTACAATCTTTCAGTTTATTCTGGTGTTCTTTTATTCCCTCACCCAAAACATATGGCTTACACTTATTGTTTTTCCCGCTCTGGTTGGACTGCCCCCGCTTATCCTGCGTGCGGCCGAGCCGATGAAAAAGCTTTCCCGGCAGGCGCGCGCAGCTGCCGGCCAAGCGTTGGACAAAGCGCAGGAGCTTTTGCGCGATCCTGAGTTTGTCAAAACCTATTGTCTGGAAAATAAGTTCACACAACGCGTGGCAGACGCGCTGGACGCGAAAAGGCGAGCCGAACGGAAAAGCGGAATTTACGCGGGTTTAGTTAAGGCGGTTACTGTGGTATCCAGCTTTTTACCCGGTTTTATTGCGGTTGCGGCAGGAATTTTATTTTTAAGGCGCGGTCTCATCACCGCAGGATTTTTGATTGCCTTTGCACAGCTTTCCATACAGACCTTCGGTTCTCTTTTAGTATCCATCAGCGGTTTTTTCTCCGCAACCAATCGTGTGTCGGCATCGGCAACGCGCATATATGAGCTGATAAGCCAGCCTGCCGAACGCACAACGGGACACACCGCGCCGGTTGACAGCCAAACTGCGATAGAGCTGAAGCATGTCAGTTTTTCATATCCGGACGGAACGCAGGTGCTGTCGGATGTGTCATTGAAGATCGGGACCGGTCAGATAGCAGCTCTAGCGGGTAGGAGCGGGAGCGGAAAATCGACGCTTTTTAAGCTTATCATGGGGTTTTACCCGGCAGCTTCCGGTGAAGTGCTGGTATTCGGACGGGATGTTAGAGACTGGGATCTGGGCTCCCTGCGCGCTCTTATGGCCCCTGTGTTTCAGGAACCCGCACTGTTCGCCGCAGAAATACGTGAAAATATCGGCTGGGCGGCAGATGATGCTTCCGATGAGCAGATCATGCAGGCCGTGACCGAAGCGGAGCTGTCAGAGTTTATCTCCTCTCTTCCCCGGGGCTTGCATACTCCGCTGAGCGAAAAGGGTGTAAACCTTTCGGGCGGACAGCGCCAGCGTATGGGCATTGCCAGAATGCTGCTTAAGGACGCGCCTGTTTTATTGTTTGACGAACCCACCTCAGCGCTTGATTCGGTCACCGAAAGCCGTCTTGCACAAGTTTTTGAGCGTGTCCGCCATGGCAAAACCGCTGTAACCATTGCGCACAGGCTCGCAACCATACGTAATGCCGACATTATTTATGTGCTGGAGCAAGGGCGTATTGTCCAGACGGGAACGCATAATGAACTGATAGATCAGGATGGCGTCTACCGTTCGCTCTATATTGAGCAGCATGAAGGGGGAAGTCTGGCATGAAAACAAAAAATAATTTTTTGGGGCTTTCGGGCGCAGGCTTTATGATGCACTTTGTGCGCGCGGATGCGCTTTGGTACTGGACCGGAACCGCCATGGTAGCGGCGTACGGATTTTTGGAAAGCGTTTTTTCAGGGCAGCTTTTCGCGCTGGTCGCAAAGCTTGCCAACCAGACAGCCGGTATATGGCAGCATACCGTTTTTGTGCTCTGCCTTTTGCTTTTTATTATTCTGCTGACAGGCACAGGCGAAATTCTGTTCACCAAGGCGGCGGCACAGGTTGATTTCCACCTGAGAGATGAGCTTGGGCGGCGGATGGCCCGAATCCCACTGAAGCATTGGTATCAGAAACATAGCGGGGAATGTATGACCATATTCGGCAAGGACTCGGATACCGCCTCGGAAATCTACAAGGTGCATATCCCGGTATTGATAAGCCTTATTCTGCAAGCCGCCGGCGGGCTGATTGTTTTGGTAATCGCCTCGCCTCTTTATGCCTGCTATGCGTTTGTTTGGGGCGTTTGCTACTTATGGATAGGTATGTTTAGCCGGACCCGCTGGCGTACTCACTCCGCCAAACAGCGACAGTTCGCGGCGGATTCGGCCTCCACCTTCACGGATTTATTAAGCGGTTTTCCTGTTATTCGCATGTATGAGTCCATCCGCGGCAAGCTTTTGGGCAAGCATCGCGATGAGGTGGAGCAAAGTTTTGCCGCAGGGCGGCAGATCGCCAGGATCAGCACGCAGAACAGAGGGCTTTGGCAGCTTGGCTACACCCTTTCCTACTCAGGTACTTTTTTTGTAGGGCTTTTGCTTGTGTATGCCGGTAATATAGACCTATCAAACATGCTCGCACTTTGGCCTGTTGCCATGGGCGTTGCTTTTGCCATTACGCAGCTTGGTTTTTTTGTATCTGAGCTCCAGCCGGTGATGGCCGCCACAGACCGCGTAAGGGAATTATTTGAAACGCCTCCGGAACAAAGCGGAAACCGCAGCGATATTCCCGACAAAACACCGCTTATTTCGTTTGCGCAGGTGAATTTTTCTTATCAGGACGATATATTTGCCTTAAACGATTGCAGCTTCTGTATTTATGAAGGCGAAAAGGTTGCGCTGGTGGGTGAAAGCGGCAGCGGAAAGTCCACAGTTGTTAAGCTGATGATGAATTTATATGCGGCCGATAAAGGCGAAGTCCGCTTTTGCGGCGTAAGCGTCGGCGATTACCGTATGGACGTCCTGCGCAGCCAGTTTGGCTATGTTCCGCAATCGCCCCACATTTTAAGCGCTCCGCTGATTGAAAACATCTCCGTTGTGGCGGATGCGCCGCATGAGCATATCATTAATATGGCTAAGGCGGCTTGTGTAGATGAATTCACCGATTCCCTCGGCGACGGGTACGACACCTATGTCACAGAAAATACGCTTTCAGGCGGGCAGCGCCAGCGCATCGGCATTGCCCGCGCATTGGTAAAGTCAGCCCGCGTACTCGTGCTGGATGAGATAACCGCCGCATTGGACGGTCAGACCGAAGCGGATATCTACCGGGGGATTGCCGACTGTGCTGCCGGGCGCACTATGATCATGATCACCCACAGGCTGTCGGCGGCCGCTATGGCGGACCGTATTTTGGTTTTTTCGCAAGGCAAGGTAGCGGAGGAAGGCACACACAGCGAGCTAATGCTGAAAAACGGCCTGTACACCCAGTTGTGGGCTATGCACGAAGCCTGAATTTTAGATGCTATAAAGCTGGACGCGCTTTATTTTTTATTATATAATACTTTATAATGTAAGAACAAACCAGGTTGCTACCGTGCCGGCAGGAGGTTAGTTTGAAAGCGCCTTTCAGACTAACCCTCGGCGGAATGGATTGCGCCGCCGGTATTTTGGCCCAAACAGTGAAACGGCGATGCGCAAAAAATGCTCTTATCATTCCTTGCCCTGCGGACAAGAGCATTTCAAACACTGTTTTGCGCCGGCGCAGGGCGGCGGAATGGAGCGTTTTTATGGCATACTTAATTTATGGTATCGGGATCATTTGCGTGGTTATATTAATATTGTCAATCATGCTTGTTGCCAAAAGGAATGCCGCCGGCGCCGATGCCGGTAAATTTGATCAGCTTCGGCGCGAGATCGCGGATGAAGTGCGCAGCTCGCGTCTTGAAACCGCGTCGGCCATACAGGAAAACATCAAGCTTCTGTCGGAGGTTTTAAGCTCCGCCCAAAGGCAGACGACCGACGCTCAGGACAAACGGCTTTCTGAGCTCAACGAACAGCTCACCGCCCGAAACGATGCTTTGAGAAAAACAGTGGCGGACATGACCATGCAGCTCGACGAGCGGTTTAAGGCTTTCAGTGTGCAAAATGAGCAAAAATCCGAAAACATGCGCGTTGCGGTGGAAACCCGCCTGCGCGCGCTGCAGGAGGACAACGCCAAGCAGCTTGAGCAGATGCGCGGCGTGGTTGACGAAAAGCTCCAAAAAACCTTGGAAGAACGCATCAGCCATTCGTTTCAGCTTGTCAGCGAGCGCTTGGAGCAGGTCTACAAGGGTCTGGGCGAGATGCAGACGCTTGCCTCAGGCGTAGGCGATTTGAAAAAGGTGCTCTCCGGCGTGAAAACACGCGGCATTCTTGGCGAGATCCAGCTGGGCGCTATTTTGGAGCAGATTCTTTCCCCCGAGCAGTATGAAACAAACGTGGTCACTAAAAAAGGCAGCCGCGACCCTGTGGAATATGCGGTATGCCTTCCCGGCGATGGCGAGCAAACCGTCTATCTGCCCATAGACGCCAAATTCCCCGCCGACGTATACGCCCAATTGCAGGATGCTTACGAGTCCGGCAGCCAGGAGGCGATTGCCCTTGCGCTGGCTGGTCTTGAAAGGAGCATCAGGCTTTCGGCCAAAACCATACGCGACAAATACGTTGACCCTCCCCATACCACAGACTTCGGTATTATGTTCCTGCCGTTTGAGGGCCTGTACGCCGAGGTGGTGCGCCACAGTATGGTGGAGACGCTGCAGCGCGACTATAAAATCAACATCGCGGGACCCACAACTATGGCGGCCCTGCTAAACAGCCTTCAAATGGGCTTTAGGACGCTTGCGATCCAAAAGCATTCCGGCGAGGTGTGGCGTGTTCTTGGCGCCGTCAAGACAGAGTTTGATAAATTTGAGACTGTACTGCAGGCAACCCAAAACCGGCTTGAGCAGGCCAACAAGGAGCTTGACAAGCTGGTGGGCGTGCGCACACGCCAAATCCGCTCCAAGCTGCGTGGTGTTACCGGCTTATCAGAAACTGAAACAAGCGGATTGCTTTTGGACGAAGAGTCGGAAACCGAGCCAACAGAAGCGTGATTAACAAGCTGAAAATCAAAAAAATTTTACAATAGACTATTTTTTTGCGTTATGATAGAATATGCATAAAAATGGGTACAGTATTAAAAGCGGGCCGCGCCCGCGGGGCCTGCGCGGGCAGTCACCTGTCAAATCCGGTGTTGTGCCCGATAGCCTGTTTTAGCGGTAATTTCCTATACGGTGAAAACAGCTGACGCTGACTGCCTGATAGCAGAAATAGAAGAAAAAAATGCGGAAACGGAGGAATGGGCATGGCATTGCAGATAGAAAACGAATATGGCGCCGTCATTATTCAGGACGAGGTGCTTGCTAAAATCGCAGGTATGGCCGCCACAAGGTGCTATGGTGTGGTAGGCATGACCACCAGAAAGGGCAAGAGCGGTCTTGCCAGCCTTTTAATGGGTGATTCCATTACAAAAGGTGTGGAAATATCAACAGAAAATGAGCGCATTACTATAGATCTTCATCTTATGGTAGAGTACGGCGTGAATATCTCGGTTATTTGCAACAGTATCATTAATAATGTCAAATACAGTATTGAAAGCATGTCCGGCTTTAAGGTCGGAAAGATCAGAGTGCACGTGGAAGCCGCAAGAGTAGATTGATGCATCGAGGTTGCGGTGCTGTAAATGCGGCGCTGGACGCCGGTTTGAGGGGGAGATTAAAATTATCTTTGAATTGGACGGTAAGCAGTTTGCCGGCATGATCATTTCTGCGTCAAACCATTTATATAACAACAAAACGGCTGTGGATAAATTAAACGTATTTCCCGTGCCCGACGGCGATACGGGAACCAACATGTCGCTTACCCTTTGCGCGGCGGCCGATGAAATTAAAAAATACGTCACCGCCTCCATCGGCGATGTGGCGCATACCTTGTCAAATGCGTCGCTGCGCGGCGCCAGAGGCAATTCTGGCGTTATTTTATCTCAGTTCTGCCGCGGGATAGCCCAGCATTTAAAGGATAAGAATACCGCAGATGCAAAAGAGCTGACGGCCGCTCTGGAGCGCGGCGTGCAAACGGCATATAAGGCGGTCATGCGCCCCACAGAAGGCACCATACTTACCGTCGCCCGGGAAAGTGCGGCGGCGGCAATGCAAAGCGCACAGGAAAACAACGATATTGAAACAGTTATGCACGACATGATTGAAGAAGCCAGAAAATCGCTTGAGCGGACTCCCGAACTTCTGCCCGTTTTAAAGGAGTCGGGCGTAGTCGATTCAGGCGGCGCCGGGCTTGTGCTTATTCTGGAGGGCGCATACCACGCCCTGACCACAAGCGAGCCGATCCAAACCCAACAGTCTTCCGCGGCTGACGCCCCTGTTATGGCAACCTCTATCCCTTCCGATAACATCAGGTTTGCTTACTGCACCGAATTTATTATCGATAAAAAATCCGCTGATGTCAATGTGAAGCGTTTCAGCGGGTTGATTGACGCCAAAGGCGACTGCAAGCTTGTGATCGACGACGACGAGATCGTCAAGGTGCACATTCACACCAACAATCCGGGCTTTGTCATTGAAGAGGCGATCAAGCTTGGTGAGATAAGCAAAATAAAGATTGATAATATGCGGCTACAGCACGAAACTATTATAACCGACGGTCAAAATACACAGGATGCGCCGGCGCAAGCCTCCCCTGCCCCGCCGCAGTCCCGTAAGCCCTACGGCTTTGCGGCCGTTGCGTCAGGCGACGGCCTGGTCGGTATTTTTAAGGATTTTGGCGTGGATGAGATCATCATGGGCGGCCAGAGCAGCAACCCCAGCACCGATGAAATTTTGTCCGCTATCGAAAAAATAAACGCCGAGTGCATCTATGTTTTGCCAAACAATAAAAACATTATCCTGGCGGCCACGCAGGCACAGGAGCTTTCGGAAAGGGATGTCGTTGTACTGCCGACCAAGTCTATACCGCAGGGGATCACTGCACTTTTAGCTTTTCTGCCGCATGTGGGCAAGGACGAAAACACACAGAAGATGACGCAGGCAATCGAGCTGGTGCGTACAGGCCAGGTCACCTGCGCGGTGCGCGACACAAGCGTTTCGGATAAGGAGATCAAGACGGGAGATATCATAGGCATTTCAGACGGCGATATTAAAATCGTCGGCAGCAGTGCCGGCGACGTCTGCAAACAGCTTGTTTCCTCCCTTGTGGATGATTCCTCTTCCGTGGTATCGGTATTTTATGGCGGCGATGTGACAGAGCAGGAGGCACAAACCCTTAAGACAGACCTGGAGGCGGCTTACCCCGCTCTGGACATCATGCTTCAAAACGGCGGGCAGCCTTTGTATCACTATATCATCTCGGTGGAGTGAAGCGTATGCTAAACAGTCCGGTTTCTGCATTAAAGGGTATAGGCGCGGCGAGGGCAAAGCTTTTAGCGCGGCTGGGAGTCCACACCGCTCAGGATCTGTTGTACTATTTCCCCCGAAGCTACGAGGACAGAAGCCATACCAAAACCATATTTGAAGCGATCGAGGGTGAAACGGTGTGCATCAAAGGCACCGTTTTTTCGTCTGTCACCGAGCGCCGTATTCATAAGGGGCTGTCCATCTATCAACTGATCGTGACCGACGATACCGGAAGCCTGACAGCTTCGTGGTTCAACAACCGGTTTGTCATGAATCGGTTCAAAAAGGGCGAGGTCTACATATTCTACGGCAAGATCACGCGTATAGGCGGCAGAAAAATGATGGAAAACCCCGTTTTTGAGCCGATGAGCGATAATAGGCAGTTTACCGGAAGAATAGTGCCCATATATCCGCTTACCGCGAACCTGACGCAAAAAGCCCTGCAGACAGCTATCCAAACGGCTATACCGTTTATCGGCGAACTTGCGGAGCCTATACCTCCTGATATTATAGAAAAATACAAGCTTTCCGAAATAAAGTTTGCCATAGAAAATATTCATTTCCCCAGGGATTTTGAAAGCTATGCGCTGGCACGGCGCAGGCTTGTGTTTGAAGAGCTGTGCACACTCCAGCTTTCGCTGCTCTATATGAAAGCTCAGCGCAAGGCGCAGGCCGGACAAGCCATAAAAGATTTTTCATACCGCAGTTCGTTTGAAAAAAAACTGCCGTACCAGCTTACCGGCGCGCAAATACGCGTTTTGGATGAAATCTGCCGCGATCTTGGCTGCGCCACACCCATGAACCGGCTTGTGCAGGGCGATGTCGGCTCGGGCAAAACGGTAATCGCCGCCGGCGCTATGTATATTACGATAAAAAACGGTTTTCAGGCGGCGCTGATGGCGCCGACCGAAATTCTGGCGGCACAGCATTATAAAAATTTTGTAAAAATGTTTGGCAGTGACTGCAATATTTGCCTGCTCACGGGCGCTATGCGCGCATCCGAAAAAGCGCGGGCGGCAGATGAGATAAAAAGCGGCAATGTGCAAATGATCATCGGCACGCACGCGATCATTTCACAAAATATAGACTATCACAATCTCGCGCTTGTCGTGACCGACGAGCAGCACAGATTCGGCGTAAACCAGCGCGGAGCAATTGCCGCCAAAGGCAACAACGCGCATGTGCTTGTGATGAGCGCAACGCCCATTCCGCGCACACTGGCGCTCATACTTTATGGCGATCTGGACATATCTATAATAGACGAGCTGCCGCCCGGCAGAAAAAAAGTGGAAACCTTTGCGGTGGGCGAAAATATGCGTAGACGTGTTTTTAATTTTATGAGAAAAAATATCAATGAAGGCAGACAGGTTTATATCGTCTGTCCGCTTGTGGAAGAATCCGAAAGCATGGATTTGAAAAACGCATCCGATTTTGCCGAAAAACTGAAAAAAACTGTATTTCCCGAATTCCGGATCGCTTTGCTGCATGGAAAACAAAAGCAAAAGGAAAAAGAGGAGACTATGGCTCAGTTTTCCGCAGGCCAAATCGACATCCTTGTCTCCACAACCGTGATCGAGGTGGGCGTGGACGTTGCAAACGCCAATATTATGGTTATTGAAAACGCGGAGCGTTTTGGTCTGGGCCAGCTGCATCAGCTGCGCGGCCGGGTGGGCCGCGGAGGTGCGCAAAGCTACTGCATTTTGTTTAATCAGTCCGACTCGTCTTTGGCCGAAAAGCGTATGAAGGCCATATGTTCCTCTGACGACGGGTTTGTCATTTCCCAGCAGGACTTAGAGCTGAGAGGCCCGGGCGATTTTTTTGGCACCCGCCAGCATGGACTTCCAAACCTGAAAATCGCCAATCTCTTCACCGATATGCCTATGCTTGAAGAAGCAAGGCAGGCGGCAAGTGAGGTCATTAACCGTGACCCCACGCTTGAGTTGCGGGAGCATATGCTATTAAAAGCCAAGATCGCAGAGCTGATGGAGGCTGCATTGCTATAAGAACCCTGCCTCAAAACCGCCCTTTAAGATTAATTTTTTAAACAATCTTGTAATAAAAACAAATAATGCGTTTCTTTGCATTAATTTGTATTACCGCTATATATTACATCTTATAAAATATTTGTTTCTGAGCAAATTAGTAGTGTAAACTAAAACAGGAGGTGATACAACAATGGCAAGAAGCAATCAGGCTTTAGTACCCGAGGCAAGAGCGGCTCTTGATAAATTCAAGATGGAAGCTGCCAGCGAGGTAGGCGTTACTCTGAGTCAGGGTTACAATGGTAACTTGACAACCAAGCAGGCTGGATCTATTGGCGGCCAGATGGTCAAGAAGATGATACAGCAGTACGAAAACAGCATAAAATAACGTTGCTATAAACTTATTTTTATAAAAAGGGTCAGACTTTGGTCTGACCCTTTGCTTTATCAAATATGCCAATATGGCTCATATGCTGTTAGTGCGTGTTGCTTGCCGCCTGCTCCCTTTCTATTTCACTGAGCATATCAATGCGCTTCTGATGGCGGCCACCCTCAAACTCCGCGGCCAAAAATTCGTCTATAATCATTTTGGCAAGATCAGGCGCGATAACACGCGCGCCCAAAGCAAGAATATTGGCATTGTTGTGCTGTCTTGAAAGCTTTGCGCTATACGGCTCACTGCAGACCACCGCACGGATCCCGGCTACCTTATTGGCTGCAATGGAGATGCCCACGCCTGTGCCGCATATCAGAATACCCAAATCATGCTGCCCCGCCGCAACGGCCTCAGCGACCCTTTTGCCGTATACGGGATAGTCCACAGACTCGCAAACTTTCGTGCCGAAATCGCAGATGTCGTGCCCTTTATCCTTTAAATAGTCAATAATGATTTCTTTCATCTCATATCCGCCATGATCGCTCCCGATTGCAATCTTCATTTCCGTTCTCCTCCCCTTAGCAAACCCTGAAAACCTTTTTGCATCCATCGGTATTGCGCCCGCTTTACCTTTGCACAGGTATTATCATACATAAATATGACCTAAAGGTCAAGCCTTTTGGCATTGCTTAAATCTACGCTGAAATATTCTTTCTCCCCCATCGCCAGATGCCCTGACGAATACGGTTTGCCCTCGACAGTAAGATATACCTTGTCTGCACCGTAATATTCCCCCACCGTGTTGACAATGCTTTGCAGGATCAGCGCTTCCGTGCTTGCACCTGCGTTCATCTCACTGATCAGTTCCTGCGTAAAGTCAATATAAACCATATTGTCTTTATTCAAATACAGGCTTTTTATTTTGGCGTTTGGCGAAAGCGGACCCACCGCGACTTTGGCGGGGGTGTCACGCAAAGCCTTTTCAATAGCGATTTTTGTGACATCGTTTGTGTTAAACGAAAGCGTCTTGTCTATATAATACAGTCCGTTTCCATCCGCCTTCGGATAGAAAAGCTTTACGCTCTGCGAAAACGGGACATTGTATTGGATATCTGCCAAAACAGACGAAACCTCGTAGCCATCGCTTATAAACACTGTTTTTACCAAACCGGTCTTCGGGGCGTAGTAGTCTAAGGTTTTGCCGCCGCCTTTGGTCTCAGTTGTAACTTCTATTGCTTTATAATCGCCCGACGGAGTGGATATATCGGTGTCCACCCCGGAAATATAGCGCTTTCTTCCGTCGGGCAATGTCCATGATGTGCCCTTCTCCAAGGGTTCCTTTAATAATATTTCCGGCGCTGTGCTCTCCGCATTTAGAAAGTTTTCTCTGTAGTATATCTCACCCTTTGACAAAAGCATTTTGAGCATACCTTCCGACAATTCCAGCACGGTGACCATCTGCGTTCCGCCGTTATCGCGTCTGAGCTGGATACGGTTTTGCTCCATATAATCCGCAATCACGCCAAACGAGGCATATTCATTACCGTGGCCCTCATACACATATTTCGTATTTGCCGCAAACGGGTAGTAATCCTGCAGCGACATTTCCGACGCCGTAGCCTGCGGCACAGGCGCGGTGCCGGCCTGACGTGAGCATCCGGCTATGATAATCAAACAGGACAGCGCAATACAAAACAGGCTTTGCCTTTTCATAACGATACCCTCTTTTCACATATATTTTCAGCAATAAATGATTCGATCCTGATCGGCAATAGTATATCATAATATTTCCAATAACTCAAGATATATGCTATGCTATTTCCGTAATTTACTGCCACACTATGCTGCGCCCCCTGCAAAAATAAAAGGGTCTGCGAAAAAGTCCGCAAACCCGTATGAAAAACGCTGGTGCCCAAGGCCGGACTCGAACCGGCACGGCATTTCTGCCGAGGGATTTTAAGTCCCTTGCGTCTGCCTATTCCGCCACTTGGGCAAATACCTCGATATCAAATCTCCAAACCGCCGCATTTGCTAAAGCTTTGTTATTGTAGCATGATTACTGCTTACAGTCAATAGTTTTTCCCGTTTTTTTATTTTTCATTGCCGGAAAATATATACCCTCAACAGCTTGACAACAGCGGCCCTCAAGTGTATAATATTTTAGAAATAAACGTATAAGGGGAGATTTTACCATGAAACATATAAAGACGTTAAACGGCGCTACGCTTAAAGCTTCCGCAGCAAACGGCGGCTGCGGCGAATGCCAGACATCATGCCAGTCGGCATGCAAGACTTCCTGCACGGTTGCCAATCAAAAATGCGAAAAGCCCGCTAAATCAATTCTTAACGAGTAACACACAAAATCAAAGTATAAGAAAAATGAGAACCGCTGTATCTGTTGATACGAGCGGTTTTATTTTGGTCGGAGTGTTTTTACAGGATCTTTTTTGAAAACGTAGTAAAATCAAAGGTTTATGGATAGTCAATAAGCAAGTATTGACGATAAGTAAATTGCTTAATTACAGATGAATAAAATTTACAATACAAAGTGTTTTTATCTGTGTTCTCCAGTTTTCTTAATTCTGTTTGTATAAAAAATCCTTTTGGACACAAGAAATTTTATCGACCAATTTGCCGAAACAAATCTCTAATATACTATCAATTTTTTCTATTTCAACTTGCGTCAAAACGCCAGTATGCATAAATATTTCATTCTCCTCCAAATATAGCTTTATATAAATATTAATTATTCATTCCCGTCTATATGTTCCAAAATATCTTCAACCTTACAATCAAGCAGTTTACATATTTTATCAATAACGTCGAGTGAAACATTTTCGCCTTTGCCCATTTTCGCCATTGTGCTGGAGGATATCCCTATTGCTTTTCTCAAATCACTTTTCGTCATATTCTTATCAATTAATAACTTCCAAAGTTTATTATAACTAAACGACAAATTAGTCAACTCCTCTAATTATTTAAGAATTATTTTACCATAACATTTGATAAAATACAACATTTATTTGCTTTATCAAACTTTTTATTCAGAAAAACATTGACATCAATATTTTTGTTATGAAAACTTTGCTTATGGGTTTAAACTTGGTGCAAAAATTATTTTAGAGTCCGTTGTAGAATGATAAGATACATAACTTTAAAACCTTATTTATGATTCAATATACAAAGTCAAATTTAAGACCAAATATTATGAAAAGAAGGTTGAGAATACACTCAACCTTCTTTTGCTGATCCTACGGTTTTTATTTTACTTTCTTTTATTAGCGCCCTGATAAATAATAATTTCAAGAAGTGCGGAAAGCATCACATTATTATCTACCAAACGATACCTTTTGCCGCCTATTTCCCCACCGTCGGGATAAACGCCCATTGCTTGCAAGGCTACCAGTTTTCGGTTTCTGTCCGGCTGTATTGTCAGAATATAATCCACGCCATTGCAGTTAATGTCAATGTCATACTGCAAGGACATGGGCGTTGCCCTGCCATATTTAGTGACATGGCTGAAAACGTGCTCCCAATGGTTCTCTTTTATTTGCCGAATTATCATACTATTTGCCCCTTTCATTAGGTTAATAAATCTGTTATGTCCTGTATAAACTGGTCTTTACCTTTGACTTCGCCCTGCCACCCTGCAATTATCATTTCAAGCAATGAATATTTGAAAACGCTGTCCATAAAATCAGTATCCCTATGCACCATGAGCAAAACAAAGATGATTTCATAAAATTGTTCTTTTGCAAGGCGTTGGGTCAGCATTTTCATCATGCCCATATTCATGTGTTCGTCACCAGGCGTACAAATGAGATACCACCAACCGGAATAACGCCTGATCCATTTTAGAAAACGGATAGTGTGTTTATCCCTTTTGGTCAGACCTTTCTTGTTCCCACTCCCCGCCACCCTACTTTTTTTGTCGTTCATAAAATTTTTTCACCCGCCTTAATTTATTATAATTTAAAATATAAATTATACAGTTAATATAATAAATCACATATCTTAATTTGTCAACATATAATTGAATCTATTTATTAAGGCGTTAAATTTTCGAGTTGAATCTTTAAATTTCATGATGTATACTATCAAAAAGGAGTGATTTTATGGGTTCATCTATAAAAATAAAAATGTTACTTGCGGCACGAGAAATGACATTACAGAATTTAGCAGATAAAATTATACCGAAAACAACAGTACAAAATCTAAGTCAAAAAATTAAAAGGGATAATTTTTCAGAAAAGGACTTACAAGCAATCGCAACAGCTTGTGATGCAACCTTTGAAACAAATTTTATATTAAACGATACAGGAAAAATCATATAAAATATTACGATATGTAATCGCTGTAGCCACCTTGTCAAGGGTAGGTGTGGAGATGTTAGATACATGGTTTTTTTTTAAAAAAAATACTGCCCGACCTTGACGACAGCAAAACAGTAATATTGCAAGGAGTATGTCTGACTGCAGTCAGGCATACCCTTTAATTACTTGTTACATTGAAAAAAACTGGAACAAAATCTTTGATCGTTGCGTCTAAAATTATTATATACATATGAAGGCACGTTTTAAATTCAAAAAACATAGTTAAAAAGGAGGCGGACATGAGAAGAATACTTTGCGCTATCTTGGCTCTTACAATATTGCTCTTTACAGGCTCTTCTGTTGCGGAGGACCACGCAAAGCAGCTATCCCTTGCCGACATCGCCATCTCCGATGCCTTATCCCTTGCGGATGCCACGGAAATGACGCTGTGGAAGCTGGGCTCCGACAACGGCATACGCACATTGGATAAAAATAAAATGGATGAGTTTTTAACACAGTTTGATCAGCAGTTCTCCATTACCGAGACCGGGGACAACGTTTTGATTTTTGATGGATTCAGCCGTGCGGATACTTATGAAATCAACTTTTTGGGCAAAGGCATTTTAGGTTCGGTGTATATCCAAAACGGATTGATTGCCAGATACGGCTCCTATTTCAGCAGCCTGCCGAATTTTAAATACAAGATCAATGCGGACAGCGAAAGCGTGACCAAGCTGCTTGATGCGTATTACGACCAGGGAAAAGCGATCCGGACAGAGGATACCAAGGATTCCGCATATACAATCGGTAATTCTGATATTCCCATTCCTATGGCTGAAGAAAATGCTGATGTTTTAAACAAATTAGGCTTATTCCAAGGCACCGACAACGGATATGAGCTTGAAAAGCCCGTGACGAGAGCCGAAGCTATCACCATGGTCCTGCGTATGATCGGTGAAGAAAAGGATGCTGCCGGCTCAAACAGCGGGCGGGATTTTTCGGATGTTGCTTCCTCCCATTGGGCATATGCCAATATCGGTTATGCCGCAGGCAAAGGCTACATCAACGGCACAAGCGAAACAACCTTTGATCCGGAACGTACCGTAACCGGGCGGGAATTTGTAAAGATGCTGCTTTCGGCCTTTGGGTATCAGGGTATCACCATAGAAGATGCTTATGATGCGGGGATCAAATATGCCTTACTGGTAAACAACTATACCAAGCTGGCCGTATCAGCCGAGGACTACCCTCTGCTTCGCAATGATGTGGTAAACTTATGCTATTGCGCTCTATTGGCCAGAACGCCTGACGGAAGGAGCTTAAAAGATAAATTGATTGAAAAAGGCGTGGTTGACGAGCAGCGGCTAAACAGCCTTATTTTAGCGGAGTGCTCAGATACCGGCGAAGGCTTTGCATGGGGTTTGAACAGGCTGATGCCTGTGAGCAAAAACTATATGTTCTCACCGCTCAGCATCAAAATGGCGCTTGCGATAGCTTCTGTGGGCGCAAACGGCGAAACAAAAGATGAAATATTAAATACATTGCAAATTGATGATTTAGACAGCTTTAATCAGGCTTGCGCACAACTGATTGAGGAATATAGCGGGAATGAAAAGGTGAAACTGAATATCGCAAATTCCCTTTGGCTGAACACCGATTACTATAAGGATGTTGACTTTAAAAGCGCATTTGCGGATACCATCCAAAAGTATTATCATGCTGACAGCGAAAAGGTAAACAACACAAATGCCGTTAGAATGGTAAACGATTGGGTAAAAAATAAAACCAACGGCAAAATATCACAGATCATCTCAAGCAGTGATTTCTTGGCTTGCATTGTAAACGCCGTTTATTTTAAAGGAGAATGGGCGAAGCAATTTAGCAAAGGCGCGACCCAAAAAGCAGAATTCACTGACAGAGACGGCAAAAAATCAGAAATTGATTTTATGAACATGACGGACTATTTTGGCTATTACGCGGATGACTCCGTTCAGATGATAAAGCTCCCCTACAAGGACGGAAAGACAAGCATGTACGTGGCGCTTACGGCAGGACGGGCAATGGCGCTAGACGCAAGTATTGAAAAGATGGAGGCCAAACGCGTAAAACTGAGCTTGCCAAAATTTAAAACGGAATTTGGTATTACGTTGAACAGCATATTGTCAAATATGGGTATACGCGCGGCGTTTGATGACAATAAAGCTGATTTTACAGCTATGTTTACCGACACACCGAATAATGTGTGCATTACAGAGGTGTCCCATAAAACATTTATTGATGTGGACGAAAACGGAACGGAAGCCGCCGCTGCAACAGCAATTGCCATCCGTGCCACAAGCGTTTTACCCGAAGAACCTCCTGTTGAATTTGCCGCCGATAAGCCCTTTACTTATTTTATCCGTGACGATGCAAACGGAGAGATTTTGTTTATGGGCGAATACGCCTATGCTGATTGACAAACAAGCCAAAACAGATGAAAACAATAATGTCTGACCGCTTTGGGAAGGAGAAGTGCAATATGCATAAGCGCTTATTCGTCTTCTTGGCAATCGTGTTTATCTTCGTGTCCGCTTCCTGTACAAACTCAAAAAGTGAATACGGGAAAGAACAGTTTTATGCCGAACTGCAGGGGTTGGGCTATGACGTTTCCTCAAAAGAAGAGATGGACGGAACGCTTTTTAGTAAAAAAGGCGAACGAATTGCAAATGTCGGTAATGAAGGGATTGTTGTTTTTGAGTTTTCCTCTGCGAAAGATGCGAACAACAACGCAAAATACATAGACCGAGACGGCAGTGGAACAAGCGGAAAAAGTCCCAGCGTTGCGGTAAGCTGGGTTGCTTCCCCTCATTTTTACAAGAAAGGTAAAACAGTGGTACAGTATATCGGGGACGACACAAAAATAATCAGGGATTTACAGTCGCTGCTGGGACAGCAATTTGCGGGAACAGACCGGCCATATACCGACTACATGTATGACACGCCGCCAAAGGAAGAAATGCTGTCAGAAATCGGCGCCGTTATAGATGTGCATGGCAAGGTTAAAAATATTAAAGCGCTGGATCGTTTTGTTGATAATTTCAATGCATCCAAAACGGATAAAGTCACAGTTGTGAGCTATACAATCGAAGGCGACCCTATTATCTTCCAGTTAATTTATGACGGTGAAAAGATTACATACTACTCCGATACCAGACAGGACAAATTCGGGCAGCAAAGCGTAATAAAACAAGAGCTGATGTCTATTAGAAAATCCGGCAATGAATATATTTTATCCGGTGAAACGATTGGAACTGAGAATAAAGAATTTGTTTTTTTACAGTCGGTTCGATAACGTACGACAGAAAAACACTACAAGGTTTATCAAAAAACCTTGTAGTGTTTTTCTGTTCTTTCGTACCCTATATAATGTTCGGGATGCGGAGTTTTCTATCGATATGACAGATAATCATTGGTTGAGTTTCTTCCTCCCATTACACGTCCACTTTCAAGCTTTCCAATTATGTCCGTATTACACCCGCCTATCTTTTATAGCTCATTAACTATTGATACTATAAGTATCACTTTTTTTTAAAAACTGATATCCCTACTTGGTTGAATCATTAAATTGATTGTGATATAGTCAAGTTAAACTTAAATGAAAGGATGATACCAAATGAATATCGCTCTTGGAAACAGACTCAGAGAATTTAGGCGTCTTAATAGTTTTACTCAGAAAGAATTTGCTAAGAAAGTAGGCGTTAGTACGGTTTTTATTTCGAAAACAGAACGTGGCTTAAAGATGCCAAGCCTGCATACATTAATAAAAATGGCGAAAGTTTTAAGGGTTTCTCCCAACTGGCTCTTATGTGATTCGGTTGTAGCGGCAACAAATCCCCCTGAATTTTTAGAGCATATTTCTGAGATGACCCATAAGCAAAGGATGCAAATGATCGCCATGTTAAAACGGATGTTGGTATTGCTTAAAATGATAGATAATTAAAAATGCAGGAATACTAACGAAAAAAAAAGCCGAAAAGGTCAAATTCGACCCCTTCGGCACTGGTCTGAGTGGGGAGACTCGAACTCCCGGCCTCTTGAACCCCATACCGCCTGTGTATTGCTTATTTGATGTTTTTTAACTTTCTATAAAAGTGCTTAAACCCCTTTAATTTCGGGCGTTAGAGGTACTTTTGTTATTTTGAATTTTCTAATACCGATTATGCCTAAAAGCGTTTTCAAAAATGATTTTATTAGAAAAATATTTTAAGAAAAAGCGGTCGAATACTAATATTTCATAATATAGAAATGGCGCAAAGTATGATTATAGAAACTACGTTTTTCGATGCGTATGTGAATGATGAAAATCCGGTGTATGCGCGTGAATGTGCGATAGCGCAATATGAATATGAGCGTGGCTGTGTTCACCGTTGAAAGGTAGATTATGCTCGTGCATATGGTGATTGTCGCCGTGACGGTGACGGTGTTCATGTTCAAATTTTATATGGGTATGCTCGTGCGTATGTTTCTCACTTGCGGCGAGGTATGCACCCGCTATCATCACGGCAAGCGCAATTACAAAAGATACTGTCGGAACCTCTCGAAAGAAAATTAACGATAGTACAACACCGATGAACGGTGCGAAAGCGTAATACGCACTTGTCCGCGCCGCACCGATATGACGTTGAGCCAAAATGTAAAAGTAAATACTTAACCCGTAAGCAATGAATCCAAGTACAAGTGCTGCGAATATATACGGCAAGTTCATTGCAAAATTGCCGCCAATAAGTGCGATAATCAGTACACCCAAGCCAGAGCCGAAGCCCTTGACAATCACGATTTGCAAAGGGTTACGAAGTGATAGTTTGCTTGTGCAGTTGTTCTCAATCCCCCAACATACGCAAGCCCCAAGAACGAGCAACGCCCCTGATGACGGTACGATTTCACCAAAGTTGTTAACCGATAGCAACACACTTGAAACAGTAATCAATGTGATTGCAAGCCACATTCGCCGCCCGATTGTTTCCTTAAATATTACAAGTGCGATTATACTTGTTGTAACAATCTCAAAATTGCCAAGCAAAGAAACGGTGGCGGCGGTGGTGAGCGACAGCCCAAACATCAATAAAAGCGGTGCGGCTATATCAAGGATAATCATTGCGATAGTGTACGGCAAATCCGCTTTTGATAGCTGTGCCTCATTGTTGTTATCATTTTGGAACACTTGCACCGCACTCATTCCAACTCCCGCACCGAGATACAGAAATGCCGCAAGAAATACAGGTGAAAGTTCCGTTTGAATTATCTTTGCAATCGGCGCAGACACACCATAACATAACGCAGCAAGCATTGCATAGAATACTGGTATTTTATTGGATTTCATTTTTACTGCACCTCTCTTGATAATTATATTATGGTTTACCGTATAATGCAAGTGCCTTTTTATTTCTATAAGATAATCCTGCCTTTGATTGTCAAGCCCTCGACAAATAGCAAAGTAAGTATCTCAAACTGCGAACAGACATATTTTTTACTGCAATATATTATTGTAACCAAAATTTAACATACAAGATGTTGAAAATCAGATATATGTTGTATAATATCCTTACGAAATGGAAGTCTCTATGAGACTATGATTGTGAAAGGATTGGGTGACTGCTGAGCGGGAAACGATTGGGATGATTTTGGGTGAGCTTCGCGCCCCAAATGAAACAATTGGATGAATTAAAGGGAGTAGTTTGCCCTTTTTCAGATGAATTTTTAAAGTTAGACAACGGCAAGTCGTTTGAGCCGAATTACATCTCACGAAAATTCGGCAAGCTGACAAAAGCGGCGGGATTGCCGAGCATACGCTATCACGATTTGAGACACACTTGCGCCTCGCTGTTATACGCCAAAGGCTTTGGACTGAATGACATTAAAGAATGACTTGGACATAGTGAGATTGGAACCACCGCCGACATTTACGCGCATATGGATTTTAGCGGTAAGAAAAACATAGCGGAACGGCTCTCGCAAACCGTCATATTAGAAAATTGTTCATCGTATCAGAAAAAGTATTAGAAAAACTAAAAAATCAAGGGTTTCAGAAACCCTTCAAGTCCTGAAACCCTTGATATAACTGGTCTGAGTGGGGAGACTCGAACTCCCGGCCTCTTGAACCCCATTCAAGCACGCTACCAAACTGCGCCACACCCAGATATTCTAAAGCCGGATATTATTATAAATGATAAACGCTGATATGTCAAGATTTTTAGCATACTTTTTATTTTCGATTAAAATATTTTTTGGTAAATCGTCCCAGTATTAGCGTAACGGCATACGCTTGACAAGTCTGCACTTTTTCAAACCAAACCCTTGTTATTTAAAAAACCAAACGGCAAATGCATGCCGTTTGGTTTTTATGTATGATATAATAAACGCAATCATGGATATAAAACCTTTCGGTTTTATTCTTTATGCGTTTATTGTATCGGTGTGTAGTAAGCCGACTGCGGCTTACAATTATGATATAATAAACGCAACCATAGTACAAAACCTTTCGGCTTTGTTTCATGCATTTATTGTATCGGTGTGTAGCAGGGCCGATGCGCGGCTTGCACTTATGATATAAGGTGAAACGAACCGCCCCACAGATCTGAAGGACATCTGCAAACAGATCCCCAGCGCGAAAGTCTTATTTCAAGACCGTATTAATCATGGAGAAGTAGTTTTCGGTTGGCACATAATACGGGATACTATTGCCTGTTCCCAGCGCATAACCGCCTTTCTTACTTGTCAGCTCAAGCATATTTCTGCACCGTTTTGCGATTTCTTCAGGTGTTGCACGGCAAACAAAATTCAGGTCGATTCCACCGAGTATCGCAATGCGGTCGCCCCACTTTTTGTACGCTTCCTCCACCGGTATGATGTTATCCTCAAAAGAATGCTTCGCGTCATAGCCTAGCGCGATAATATCGTCCATAACTGTATCCAGGTTGCCGCAGGAATGCAGGATTGCCGGCTTCCCGGAAGCATGTATTGCGTTTACAATCTTTTTATGCCATGGGATAACGTATTTTCTCATATCTGAAGGCGACAGCATGGTCTGGGTGTTAAAACCCCAGTCGTCGTTGGAAATCAACGCCCCCACCGTATCATACCTGGCACAAATCTCATAGTAGCGCGCAAGCCTTGAGCCGATTGCCGCAAAAATATCCGCCACAAGCTCAGGATCCTCAAAAACCATATAACACAGGTTTTCATAGCCCACAAGCTGTATCGCGTTTTCTAAAACCCCGCCGGGGCCGTAAACAATGATTTTCATACCGCCGGGCAGCTCCGATGCCAGTTCTGCAAGCCTGGAATAATCCTGCGCATCCGGATCCGGCCAATCATAGCTGTCGAACGACTCACGGTCATAGATCTTATGTCCCGCATTGAGTGAAATGGTTTCCTTCCCGTTTTCCTCCGGCTTTTCAAACCAGAAATCCGCCGCTCCGCGAAGCGTGACATGATCATAGCCGGCATGCAAAAATGCGCGGATAACAAGCTGGAGCGGTTTGCTCTCCGACTCTTTTTTTATAGCCTCAAGCTCATCGCCCACAAGGATTTCATGAAGCCGATCATTGAGGAAGAACTCAAACAGCGTGGGTCTGCTTGGCACCTGACGGCGGAACACCGAAAGTAAATTGTTAAAGTCCGGCTGCCTCATTTTTATACCCCCTTACAGCGTATACCTTCACAAACAGTATATCTTGTCTGTACGGGTGTTTACTATACCTTTTCTGCTTACTTTTTGCACAATTGTGCTTTTCGGTAAGACATCGGCGAAATTCCTTTTTCTTTTTTAAACAGCCTTGAAAAATAGCTGCAGCTCGAAAACCCCACTTCCGCTGAAATTTCTGTGATGTTTTTGTCCGTGAATGTTAAAAGCTTTTCGGCTTCGCACAGGCGGATAAAATGAACATATTCAACAAAGGTTTTTCCTGTGACCTTCTTGAATGTCCTGCAAAAATAATGATAGCTCATCAGCGATATCCGGGCGGCTAACTTGTCGCTGATCTTTTCTTGATAGTGCTCACGCACATACGAAACGACATTTCTTATTTTGGCGCCTTCCAAGGACGTGACCTGCTCTGCTGTCGGCAGCAGGATGTATTGCCTGCGCAACAGCCAGGCGAAAAGTTTATAGATATTTCCCTTAATATTCAATTCATATCCTGAGTATTTGTCCGAAAAGTCATTTTGTATTTCCATGAGAAGGGCAACAACGCTGTCGCCTTCCGGAATGCAAATATGCCTTGAATACTTCAGCTTCTTCTGAATGAACGAGATAAAATACTGGCTCTCGTATAATTCATCATAATCAGTATGCAGAAGCGAGGGGTTGAATTGGATAACAAGAATTTCCCATCTCCCCTCTTCCACACGGTGTATCTCGCCCGAGTGAATGATAAGAAAATCGCCTTGGTATACAGTGTATTTTTCCGGACCGATATAGATAACGCCCGTACCTGCCACGACATATAGCAATTCAATATAATTGTGCCAATGGGGCGTTACTTCTTTAAAGCTTTTATTGATAAAAGCGCTGAACGGAAAATGAAACTCGGACAGACGCAAATGCTTCTCTTCATAGGCTTCCAATGTCTTCTCCTCCCCTTCTCAAATAAGATACCGCGCCGCTTTATTTATCATTTTAATATGGTTCTTGCCGTTGTGTCAATGCGTTTACCGGCAAAATCGGAACTATTGTTGGTTATTGCTTACGAAGTATTGATTTTTATACGCTGATTTGATAAAATACAAATAAATTACGGAAACCATAAAATTTACGAATTTATGGATGGGAATGGGATACATATGAGAAAATATGCTTGGATTTATGTGATAGTTGCTATTGTGGCGGCAATCTGGCTTTACCGTTACTTTACGAACAGACCTGTAAAAACGCAAACCGCTTACACTGCCACCTATGAAGAAAAGGTAAGTGTTTCGGGCTTTATGCTGCGCGGTGAAACGGTGTACCCTGCGTCCGCCGGCGGCGCGCTCGAAAGTGCGGTGCGTGAAGGCGAGCGTGTGCCCAAGGGCAAAAGAATCGCTACCGTATATAAGGACGGCATAGACAGCAAAATAAAACAGGAGCTGGACGCTGTCAATCTCCAGATCGAACGTCTGCAAAACACTTTAACGCAAAAGCAGGTTTTCTCGTCCGACCTGGCTATGGTTGAAAGCCAGATCAAATCCGGCATAAGTGAGACGATTGACGCCGCCCACTCGGGGAACTACGGCAATATGGACACTATCAAGCAGGCGCTGACCCGCCTCTCAAATCGCCAGACGCAAATTTCGGGTGAGACGGCCACCAACCCCACCCATGCCGCGCTTGAAGGACTTCTTGCACAAAGGCAGAGGCTTGAATCGCAAATTGATTCTTCCAAGCAGGATATCTACGCACAGGCAGGCGGTATTTACTCGGCCGTGGTAGACGGCCTTGAAAGCGTCCTTGTCCCGGATAATGTCAAAAATCTTACGGTAACAAGCTTTAAAACCATCAAAGCACCTGCTGCCCAAAATAAAAAAGAGTTGCTTACGCCGGGAGAGGCGGCATGCAAAACGGTGGACAACAGCATTTGGATGAGCGCCGCCCTGATCAATAAAAATGACCTCGACGGTATTAAAGAGGGCTTGGCAATAAAGCTCAGATTCCCCGACCTTTCGGACGAAGCCATCGATGCAAAGGTGGCATACATATCACCGTTTGAAAACGATCAGGCGGTTATTGCTGTATCGGCTAACCGCTATCTTGACTCTATTTACACGGTTCGCGCAGTCAATTTTCAGATTATAAAAAATACCTATCAGGGGCTTGCGCTGCCCATTTCAGCACTTCGCATAACTGACGACAAAACAGGCGTGTATATAAACCCTGACGGTGTGGCGCGGTTCCGTGAGGTGGATATCATATACAAAAATGACGTTACTGCCATCGTCCGCGATACGACAGGGCAAGCAGGCAAACTAAAGCTCTACGATTCCGTCATTGTCAACGGAACAGGTATTGAGGATGGGAAGATAGTGAATTAACGCATTGACAAGGATGAAAAGGCGGATGAAAATGATGCAGCCCGAGCAGATGATTAGGGACAATATAGACCGCGTCAGAGAGCGGATAGCAAAGGCCGCCGCTTTATCGGGCAGGGATGGGCAGGATATCACGCTTGTATGCGTGACAAAGAACTTCCCTGCCGACGCCATTAAGCCGGCACTGCGATACGGCGCCGATATTTTCGGAGAAAACCGTGTGCAGGAGCTGCTGGGCAAATACGACAGCGTACACCCCTGCCAGTGGCATTTGATCGGGCATTTACAGACAAACAAGGTGAAATATATTGTGGATAAAGTGTCGCTGATCCAGTCTGTGGATTCCGTTCGCCTGCTGGACGAGATCGAAAGCCAGTCAATCAAGCATGGCGTGGTGTCAAACGTGCTTTTACAGGTCAATACCTCAGGCGAAGAAAGCAAATCCGGCGTTTCCCCGGACGGAATATGGGGGCTGCTTGAGAAAACAGCGTCCCTCACCCGCGTGAAAGTGCGCGGACTCATGACTATCGCCCCGCTTTACGTCAGCGAAGTTGCAAACAGATTACATTTTGTTAACACACACAGACTGTATATTGACATTAAAGAAAAGAAATATGATAATGTTTCTATGGAATCTTTATCCATGGGCATGAGCGGCGACTTTGAATCGGCAATTGCGGAAGGCTCAACCATGGTGCGAATAGGGAGCGCAATTTTCGGAAACAGAATTTACAATTAGGGGGTTGTGACAAATGGGCTTTATGGAGAAGATGAAAACTGTGATCGGCCTTGGCGACAACGAATACTATGAGGATGACTTTATTACCAACAACAGCTATGAGGAAGAGCCGGCTGCGGAGGAAGTACATTCCTTCGGTCGCAAGAACAAGGTTGTCAATATCCATGCCACCACACAGCTTAAGGTTGTTGTGATGCAGCCTGAAAACTTTGAGGATGTGCGCGGCATTGCCGACCATCTCAAAACCAAAAAACCTGTCATTATAAACCTTGAGGATCTTGACGCTGATACCGCAAGGCGCGTTGTGGATTTTTTGAGCGGCGCGGTTTACGGCTTAGACGGCAACATCCAGAAGGTTTCGGCAGGCATTTTCCTGATCGCGCCTTACAACGTAAGCATCATGGGTGACTTTCGGGACGAGCTTAAAAATAAGGGGCTGTTTAACTGGGGCAACTAAAACAAAGGGGATCATCGCCTATGGGATTGATAGGATCTGCGCTTTTAATGCTTTTGCGTATATATAAGCTGTTGATTTTCATACAGTGTATTTTGTCATGGTTTCCTGTTCCCTCAAACGCTGTCACTGATTTTATCTATCGTGTGACAGAGCCTGCCATGCGCCCTGTGCGCATGCTGACAGAAAGGCTTATGGGCGGCAGGTCCATGCCCGTGGACTTCTCCCCCATTATTCTTTTTCTGATCATACAGATGGTGATTGAACCGTTGATCAGGATTTTGTTTTGATTTTGTTTTGCCATACTGATGCTGTGTCCTCACATAAAACATGTGAATACAGCCCATAAAACAGGGTGAAATAATGGATAAAAAGATCTTAGATACCATTGCCGATGAAAGTATGCGGCTTTTGGTATCTAAAATTATAGATATGGCAAATTTAGCCCTGCGGCATCAGGAGGCGCGTTTCAGTCAGTTTCTGGATCCTGCTTCCGCTATGCTGATACGCACCAGGCTGCACTTCACAGACCATGTAAATGTGCGCTTTTGGGGCGGCTACGACGATGCGGAGCGGCAGATGCTTTGCATATCCCCCGACTGGATGCAGGCTTGGCCGGCCGACTTTCCTATCTGCTTGCTTGAGCTGACAGGGCGTTTTGACGGCGCTCTTTCGCATCGCGACTGCCTGGGGGCATTGATGGCGCTTGGTATTACGCGCGAATCGGTCGGTGATATTGTAGCCGGCGCCGATAAGGTATCTGTGTTTGTCCGCAATGACCTTGCCCCGTTTATAAAGCTGAATCTGACCCGTGTAGGCAGGTATGGCGTCACAGTATGTGAGGCTGATACGGCAAGTTTTACGGCTCCGGGCAAGAAATCCGAAATGCTTGGGGTTTTTGTGGCTTCCATGCGGCTTGACGCCGTGCTGGCTGCAGCGCTGCATTTGTCCCGCTCTGCGGCGTCGATGCTTGTCAGCTCGGGAAAAGTGAATGTTAACCATTTGTTATGCAGCAATTTATCACACGTTTTATGCGCGGGGGACTTGATTTCCGTGCGCGGATTTGGTAGACTGGAAGTCGGTGAAATCGGCGGTATGTCAAGAAAAGGCAAAACTTTTGTCCATATCCGGAAATATTTATAGTTTTGCAGGGCCTTATCCACCACCGGTATCCGTGGTGGATACTTCATTAATACTATTTTTTATAAAGCCGGATTGCCGGAATAAATCTAAGAAAACAATGATGCTTGCATTATGCAGGATGAAGGAGGAACTGCCTTATGTTAACGCCTCTGGATATTGAGAACAAGGAGTTTAAAAAAAGGCTGGGCGGCTACGACAGGGATGATGTGGAAAGCTTTTTAGGCCTTGTTTTAAACGACTATGAAAAATGCTACAAAGAAAACATCGCTTACCGTGACAAGGTAGACACCTTAACAGATGCGGTGAATCATTTCAAGGCGCAGGAAGAAACCTTGAACAATGCTATTGTATCGGCACAAAAGGCCGCCGACACCATTATACGCAACGCCGGTGAAAGCGCCGATTTAATCGAAAGGGAAGCGCGTCTGAAAGCGGATGAAATAGTCCGCCAGGCGCACACAGGCATTGCCGGTATACAGGCAAACTACCAAAAGCTGAAACAGGAAATGGAAAACTATAAGATCCGCATGAGCGCAATTATTAAAGCACAGCTGGATATCCTAAACGATATTACCGATGCGCCCCAAGGATACCCCGGAAAGGACGATGAGCATGTCTCAAGAGAAGAATAGCTATAACGAAACCCTGCAGCTGCCCAAAACCGAATTCCCTATGCGGGCAAACCTGCCGGCAAGGGAGCCGCAGATTCTTGAAGAATGGGAAAAAATGCACCTGTACGATAAGCTGATGGATAAAAACCGCGACAAGCCTTCGTTTATCCTGCACGACGGCCCGCCCTACGCAAACGGCGATATCCATATCGGCCATGCGCTTAATAAGATACTTAAAGACATTATCGTAAAATACAAGAACATGAGCGGAAATTTCGCGCCCTATGTGCCCGGCTGGGATACACACGGCCTGCCCATTGAGCAGCAGGCGATTAAAAAGCTAGGCATCAACCGCCACGAGGCCGGACCTGTGAAATTCCGTCAGGCCTGCCGTGAGTTTGCGTCCATGTACGTGGAAAATCAGAAGCAGCAGTTCAAGCGCCTGGGCGTGATCGGCGACTGGGATAATCCCTACCTTACCTACACCAACGATTTTGTAGCAAAGCAAATCGAAATATTCGGCGATATGGCGGCCAAGGGTCTGATATACAAGGGACTGAAGCCTGTTTACTGGTGCGCCGACTGCGAAACCGCCTTGGCCGAAGCGGAAATTGAGTATGCCGAGGACAAGACAAACTCCATCTATGTCAAATTTGAAGTAATCGACGACAAGGGAAAGTTTACTGCCATGGGCAGAGTGTATTTCGTCATATGGACTACTACCACATGGACATTGCCCGGCAATGTGGCCATATCCCTGCATCCTGATTTTGAGTATATCGCGATGAAGGCCGGAGAGGACGAAACGTATATTGTCGCCAAGGAGCTGGCGGAATCTGTGTGCAAGGCGGCAGGTATTGACAGTTATGAGGTTGTGGGCGAATTTTTGGGCCGCGACCTTGAGTATATCACCTGCGCCCACCCGTTTTTAGACCGTGAATCCCTTGTGATCACAGGCGACCACGTGACGCTGGACGCCGGCACAGGCTGCGTGCATACCGCGCCCGGGCACGGTATGGAGGACTATATCGTATGCCGCAGCTATCCCGAGCTGCCTGTTGTGGTGCCGGTGGATGCTAAGGGTATGCTAAACGAGCTTGCGGGCGAGTTTGCCGGACTGTACTATGAAAAGGCTAATGCACCCATTATAGAAAAGCTTAAATCCACAGGAAACCTGCTTAAAATGCAGGAGATCATTCACCAATACCCGCACTGCTGGCGCTGTAACGAGCCCATCATTTACAGGGCGGCGGAGCAGTGGTTTGCGTCGGTGGAAAGCTTTAAGGACGCCGCCGTCGATGCAATCAATCAAGTGAAATGGATCCCGGAATGGGGCAAGGACAGGATCACCTCCATGGTGCGCGACAGAAACGACTGGTGTATCTCCCGCCAGAGGATATGGGGCGTTCCTATCCCCATTTTCTACTGCGGCAAATGCGGCAAGGCGCTGATCAATGAAGACACCATCAAGGCGGTTTCCAAGCTGTTCCGTACCAAGGGGCCTGACGCGTGGTATGCACTTGATGCAAGCGAGATTCTGCCCGTGGGAACCAAATGCGACGCCTGTGGTGCAGAAGAATTTACTAAAGAAAAGGATATCATGGACGTGTGGTTTGACAGCGGGTCTTCGCATATCGCGGTATGTGAAAGCCATAAGGATTTGTCCTGGCCGCCCAACATGTACTTAGAAGGGCACGACCAATACCGCGGCTGGTTCCAGTCGTCGCTCTTGACAAGCGTTGCCGTTCGCGGCAGGGCGCCGTATGCTTCCGTGCTCACCCACGGCTTTGTGGTAGACGGCGACGGCAAAAAAATGTCTAAGTCCAAAGGCAATTCCATCTCCCCTCTCGATATTGTCAAGGAATTCGGCGCCGATATCCTGCGCCTGTGGGTAGCGTCGTCCGATTACACCAGCGACATCCGCATATCAAAGGATATGATAAAGCAGCTTTCGGAAGGGTACCGTAAGATAAGGAATACGGCGCGCTATATCCTCGGAAATATTGCAGACTTTGATCCTGCGCACGACATGGTTTGCTATGCCGACATGGAAGAGCTTGATAAATGGGCGCTTATGCGCTTAAACCAACTGGTCAAAAAAGCGCTCGACGCTTATGAAAATTTCGAATACCATCTGCTTTACCATTCGGTCCATCAGTTCTGCGTTGTGGAAATGAGCAACTTTTATCTGGATGTGCTCAAAGACAGGCTCTATACCGAGTCGGCAGACGGGCTCAAACGGCGCAGCGCACAATCGGCAATGTATAAGATACTGGGCGCGCTTGTGCGTCTGCTTGCTCCCGTACTTGCCTATACGTCGGAGGAAATCTGGTCGTATATGCCGCATACTGCCGACGAGGACACCACCAGCGTATTATTTGCCGATATGCCCAAATACGATGAAAGCTTAGAAGACAGCAAGCTGGACGAAAAATGGGCAAAGATTTTGGAAATCCGATCCGATGTGCTCGGCGCACTGGAGATAGCGCGTGCGCAGAAGATCATAGGGCAGTCGCTTGCGGCGGACGTCACCGTATATGCAAACAGCGATTCGTTTGATTTTCTTGCGGGTATGGCGGGTGAGCTTGCGGCCATCTTCATCACATCACGCGTAACACTTGCACCTGCCGACCAGATTCCGCAGGATGCGGTCGCCGGGGCTATCGTTTCCGTTAAGGTTTCCCCGGCGGCGGGCGAAAAATGCGAACGCTGCTGGATTTACAGCGACAGCGTGGGAAGCGTGCATCAGCATCCCACATTGTGCGAAAGGTGCGCCGATGTTTTAAAGTAGGGATTTTATCAGGGAAGGCGCAGCCTTCCCTGATCTGCAAATGAGGTGATGTGGGATATGGATAAGCTTACTCTGGATTTCGGAAAAAGAAGCTACGATATCGTGTTTTCCGATTCGTTCGCCGACTTAAGCGGTGAGCTGATAAATGCGTGCGGAAAGAGCAAAATTCTCGTCGTGACCGACAGCAATGTAGACAAGCTTTATTCTGGTCAGATTTTAGCGTTGTTGTCCGGCGCAGGGTTTACGGCACGCAAATTTGTGTTTGACGCAGGTGAGCAGAGCAAAAATATAGATGTATTGCAACAGATATACACCGCATGCCTTACGCACAGCCTCGACCGCGGCAGTGTTATCGCCGCGCTCGGCGGCGGCGTCGCGGGCGATATGGCGGGCTTTGCCGCCGCGACCTTTATGCGGGGGATCCGGTTTGTGCAGATCCCCACCACGCTTCTGGCCCAGACGGACAGCAGCGTCGGCGGCAAGGTGGGGATTGATTACGGCGGCGTAAAAAATATTGTCGGCGCCTTTAAGCAGCCTTCGCTTGTGCATATCAATGCCTCAACGCTTGGCACCCTGCCCTACCGCGAATTTGCCGCAGGGCTTGCGGAAGTGATCAAATATGGCATAATTTATGATAAGGTTTTCTTTGAATACCTTGAGGGGCACATATGTAAAGTGAAAGCGCTTGATACAAATATCATGCATCACATCCTCCGCCGCTGCTGCAAAATCAAAGCGGACGTCGTCATGCAGGATGAAACCGAGCAGGGACTGCGTGCTATTCTAAACTTTGGTCACACCATCGGACATGGCATTGAAAGCGCAATGGACTTTAAGCTGCTGCACGGCGAATGCGTGGCCATAGGCATGGTTGGCGCATGCAAAATTGCCGCGGGCAGAGGCTATTTAAGCGAACCGGACCTTGACAGGATACTTTCAATCATAAAAGCCTTTGATCTGCCTGTAAAGGCGAACGGCATAAACAAGGCAGATATTTTACACTACATGCACAGTGATAAGAAAAAGGGCTCAGACGGGCTTAAGTTCATCCTTCCTAAAGCTATCGGTACAGTTGAGCCGTTTACCGACTTAACGGAACAAGAGATCAATACCGGCATTGACTTCATTTTAAACGGATAAAGGCGGTTTTGCTTATGTTTTGGTGGTTTGTATTATGTGCCGGCTTAATTGCTGCCGATCAGATAACAAAGCATCTGGCAAGGATATATCTTTCAGATGGCAGCATAGTTCCTGTCATTAACCACGTGCTGGACCTTGTGTATGTTGAGAACCGCGGCGCAGCTTTCGGCTTTTTTCAGGATACCCGCTGGCTGCTTGTCGGTCTGACATCCGCCATACTCTGCGCAGCAGCCGCATATATGATACGGCATAAAGATACGCACAAGTTGCTTTCCCTGTCTGTCACGCTGATTTTCGCGGGCGGGCTGGGTAATCTGATAGACCGGGCAATAAACGGATACGTTGTTGACTTTTTCCATATCTTATTCATTGATTTCCCTTGCTTTAACGTCGCCGATACCTGTGTATCGATAGGATGCGTGCTGCTCGCCATCTACCTTTTGTTCCTCCATAAGGAGCCAAAGGAGGCTAAGCAATGAAAAAAGCGGTTTTTGTGATAACCGACGCATGGCAAGGGCTTCGCCTTGACCGTTTTATCGCAGAAAACGTGACGGACATTTCGCGTTCGCACGGCGTAAAGCTCATTGAGGACGGATATGTCACAAAAGACGGTAAAAATCTGGACAAAAAGTATAAGATAAGCGCGGGCGACGTGATTGAAGTTTGTCTGCCCGACGCTATGCCGCTGGATGTGGTTGCTGAGGAAATTCCACTCGATATCATTTACGAAGACGAATATCTTCTGGTAATAAACAAGCCCCAGGGAATGGTGGTGCATCCGGCTGCGGGCAACCATTCAGGAACACTGGTCAATGCGCTGATGGGCCACTGTGCCGGCAGCCTTTCCGGTATTGGCGGCGTCATGCGCCCAGGAATCGTCCACAGGATTGACAAGGATACGTCGGGGCTTCTCTTGGTGGCAAAAAACGATGCCGCGCATCTGTTTTTGTCGCAGCAGCTGAAGGACAGAAGCCTGTCTAGGATATACACCGCTCTGGTGAACGGCAATATCAAAACAGACGCAGGGAGCATAAACGCGCCCATAGGACGCAGTGCAAGTGATCGCAAAAAGATGGGCGTAACCGCAAAGAACAGCCGTGAGGCGGTGACGCATTATGAGGTGCTTGAGCGTTTCGGCAAATATACGTTAGTGGCCTGCAAGCTCACCACGGGGCGCACGCATCAGATACGCGTACACATGGCATATATTGGCCACAGCGTTGTAGGCGACAGAACGTATGGCATGAAAAAAGAAGCCTTTCACCTGAGCGGTCAGCTTTTGCATGCGGCAAAAATCATGTTCCTGCATCCGAAAAACGGGCAGCCGATGCAGTTTAGCGCACCTCTGCCCGATTATTTTGAAGCTGCTTTAAAGACTTTGAGAAAGCAGTAACCCCATAATGATCATTAAATAAAGCCTGCCGAATAATTCAAAAGCAAATTATCCGGCAGGCTTTATTATGGCTTGTTTACCGCATTGTGTTTTTATTCATGTCCATATACGTTTGCAAAATCAGCACAGCCGCAACCGTATCCACAACATTTTTGCGCTTTGCGCCGCGTGTGTCTGTTTCATTCAGACTGCGGACAGCGCCTGCGGTGGAAAGCCTTTCGTCCACGAGTACGATTTTGCCGCCGTAGATTTGCCCAAGCCTTTCTGTAAAGGCCTGGGTCAGCAGCGCCCGCTCACCTGTTGTGCCGTTCATATTTTTCGGATAGCCCACTGCGATGACAGCCGGGCTATATTCGTCTATCAGCTCTGCAAGACGGGAAAACAATGCTTTTCGCCCCGTGTTTTTTATGGTTTCAATCCCTTGGGCAGTGATCCCCAGGGGATCCGAAACCGCTATACCCACGCGCGCATCACCATAGTCGATACCCATTATCCTTTGCATACTATTTCTCCCTTATTAAATTGACAGCCAACTGGGCATTGTAGAGCGACAGGCCCCTCATTTCCTCGGTCTTGGCCGCAAGCCGCTCTGAAAGCGCCGCTTTATCGCCCATACATACATCAATCTCACGGCACAGCATATCGGCGGTAAACCCGTTTACCGGCACGCATTTATCCTGCCCCGCATACGCCATAAAGCCTTCCACCTTGGGGTCGTAAACCAATCCCACAAACGGAACGCCCGCAACCGCTGCGTAGATTAACGTATGCAGTCTTTCTCCGATGATAATTTCCATATTTGAGATAAGACCAAGCATTTCCGAATCGGAAAGACACTGCATGATGATATGCGGCCTCTCTTTAGCTTTTTTTGCAATACTCAAAGAAATTCTCAAATCCGCAGGATACTGCATATTCAAAAAAACCGGCTCAAGCCCAAGCTTGTTTTTTAAATAGTCACAGGTAAGCGCCATGTTTCGCTCAAAATCGGGCCCGTGAGATTTCCAGCTGCGCACAGAAATCCCAGCCAGTCTGGCACCTTTTGATATCCCTTCCTGCTCTAAGATCTGCGCTATCCGCTCATCACCCGCTATTTTGATAGTAAAGGCAGGGTCGGCAGTCAGGATCACATCGCTGCGTTTTACGCCAAGCCGTTCTATCTCTTCAACGGAATCGGGATCACGAAGTGTGATAAGATCCATAGAGTCAAGCACCTTGGCGGCCCGTACCCTGTTGGCTTTTTTGCTGATGGGTCCGATCCCGTTTGCGTACAGCATGGATTTAAGCCCTCTGCGCTTGGCCAGACGCATAACAAAAAGATAGTACAAAAGCGACTGTGTGCTTGTTGCGTCCTGAATGAGTGAGCCGCCGCCGTTAATCAGCAGCTTTGCCCCCTTCATTTGATGCAGGACTGAGAGAATATTGAAGCGGTTTACCGAACATACCCCGTATTTTTTTCGTGTTTCTTTTGGCCTGAAAGAAAGTACGCAGACTTTAATTTCGGGCATATATAGCCGCAGATTGTCGATAATAGCCGACAAAAGCGCATCGTCGCCGTTATTTTTGAAGCCGTAGTAACCCGAAATCACAGCATCGTTTAAAAGCTTTTTTTCCGTCAGAAGCGAGCGGTATGCGTTTATGCTGTCCTGCGCCATGCGGCTCACGGAATACCTTTCGGTTATAATACTGCGCGCATAGCTGCCGAGACGGGAAAGCTCACTATCATCTGCCTGTTTCAGAAGGCGGATGATATCCTCCTTTAACCGTTCAACGCTGGATGCGGGGCATAAGCGGCAGGTAAAATTGGTCTGGACGCATATGTCAAGCTTGTCCTGATCAAAAATACCGATATAGCCTTCGTTCCCGGCGACAATGACAGGTTTTTCGGCAGACATTGCCTCAAGCGCCGCACGCGAAACCCCTATAAATATTTTAGCTGTCTTAATGAACTGATTGATGTCTGTGCGCGCACCCGTCAGCTTGATAAGCGGCCTGCCCGCCTCAGCGTTTACGAGAACTGCCTCCTGCTTAAGGCGCTCTAAGGAATTGCCCCCGCCCACTATGACAATTTCAAGGTTTTCTATCTCGCTGTCAAGTTCTTGCGCTATCTGCACCAGCTGAAAGGCCACAAGGCTTCGGTCGTTATCCATGCGGCTGATGTATACGATTCGGTTTTTGCTGTTTTCAAGGCCGAATTCTTTTTCCACATCCGACGCATCGATTTGCGCCGAAAATTTGTCTGTGTCTATCCCGTTAATGGTAACTGTAATGTCGCGCTCCGGTACACCGTAGCTGTTCATGAGGTATTGCTTGATATCATCGCTGACCGCAATGGTCTTTTGCCCCCAGTTGGAAACATACTTTAAAATGCCGTCCGTATTGAACACCCAGTGTGCGGTTGTGATAAAAGGAAACTTCATAGCTTTGTGCAAAAAGCCGCATATAAATGAGGGGATACGCGCATGTCCGTGCACAATATCCACCTTTTCCTCTTTTATAATCTTGCGCAGGCCCAGGTATGAATGGAGCATATTGGCAGGCTTTTTGTTATGAAGGGGCAGCCGGTAGTGACGTATGCCAGCCTCGGTAAGTTCTTTTTCGTAGACGCCGCCGTTGGACGCAATGATAATACGGAACCCTCTGCGGCTCAGCTCATGCGCAAGCTCTAACACATGCGTTTCCGCCCCGCCGATTTCCATGCCCATCACTGCCATCAAAATCGTATAATTCGTATCCATGCCATTACTCCCTTTTCCTGTCATGCCACAGCGCTTAACAGGTATTTCCTAAAGGAGTATAGCATACCACGCTTTCGCTGTCAACCGCCGCGCATTCGGATGGCAGGATGATTCAAACATGCTTAAAGCCTAAAAAAAAGCATCAAAATTTATTGACACAGTGCGTTTAATATAATACAATGTGGGAAGAATAACAAAAGATAAATTCAGGCTGGTACAGCCTTTATTCTGTACTCGCCGACCGTGAGAGGTGATCGTGATGAGCAACGAAGACAGAGCCGATGTCGTCACCCTGTATGACGAAGAAGGAAACGAGATTGAATTTGAGCATTTGGATTCGTTTGAGCTTAATGAGAAGATGTATGTTGTGCTTCTGGAGATATTGGAAAATGATGAGGAAAACGATGAAGTGGTCATCCTTCGCCTCGACCGCTCCGACGATGGTGAGGAGAATCTGATTGTCATAGAGGATGACGAAGAGCTTACGGCTGCTTTTGAGGAGTTTACCATGCGCGTAGACGATCAGTTTGACTTTGATTATGCAGACAGTGACGAGGACGAAAATTAGGAAAAATATCCATATTTAAATGCCTAAAACCCCTTGCAAACATATTTACAGTATGCTATATTAATAGCATAGAATAACATGATACCCTGCGGTGTACGTTATAAAGCCATTTATTTTACCAACACTGTTTATATGGGATTCTCGTCTCTTTTTGTGGATTGCAGGCCTCCCTATATGGAAGAAGGAAGCGTGAAGCAAAAAGGCGGTTGCCCACCTGCTTTGGCAGGTTAAATAAAGGTTTGTAGGACGGCTCGGCGGGGATTCTTATTTTTCAAAAAAAGTCCTCGCGTTTGCGAGGACTTTTTTTGTATATCCTCCAATCCCGCAGCGGCATCGGCTCAGAATGACAGAGAAAGGCGGCAACCGCATGGTACGCAAGACAGCCGGTATCGAGTATCACCTCACCGTTAAAAATGTGAAGAATATCAACCTGCGTGTTGCCGGTGACGGTCGTGTGACGGTATCGGCAGGTCGCTCCGTCAGCCTTGCCAAAATTGATACCTTTGTCGCATCAAAGACAGACTGGATTTTGAAAACACAAAACCGCCTTGCCGCAAAAAAAGCTGCCCTTGCAAACGCCGGGCAGTGGAGCGATGATGCGTGCCTTGCCTGTTTTAACGCTGTAAGCGATAAAATTTACCCTTTGTTTGCCGAAGTGCTGCCCGAGCCGCCCGCCATTCGTGTGCGCCTTATGAAGAGCCGCTGGGGGGTGTGTCACCGTGCCAAAAATTGTATTACGCTAAACAAGCTGTTAATGGGAAAGCCCGACCAAGCGATATATTATGTTGTTTTGCATGAATATGTGCATTTTCTGCATCCCAATCATCAAAAGGGCTTTTATGCGGTGATGGATAAGCTTATGCCCGGTCATCGTGAGGTGCGCAGGCTTTTGAAATGATGCGTTACGGCACTTCTTTCAGGGCTGCGGCGGGTTGCAAGACCGTGTATTGGAAAGAAGGGGCTGTTATGATACCAAACCATTGGAATAAGGAAAGCTATCAAATTTTTATAGAAGATTTAGCTTCACAAGCGGATAGGACATACGCTGATTTTCAAAAAAAGCTGATGGGCAGTCCCCAAAACCTGGCAGGCATCCGTCTTCCCGTGCTGCGCAGGCTGGCAAAGCAAATTGCAAACGGTGATTATCAGCAGTTTATCGTCTGTTCCGGCAATATATTATTTGAGGAGGTTATGCTTGCAGGACTGGTGATCGGCTATATTAAGGGCGATATCACAGCTATCCTGCAGCTGACAGAAAAATTTCTTCCCAGGATTAATAACTGGGCTGTGTGCGACAGCTTTTGCACCGGATTGAGAGCATCCGCAAAAAATCAACAGGAGATGTATGATTTTATAACATCATATCTGGATTCTGAGCATGAATTTTCCCACCGGTTTGCACTGGTTATGCTGATGGATTACTTTATCTGCGAAGCTTATATTGACCGTGTGCTTAAGATATACATAGACACCAAAAGCAATGCTTACTATGTACAAATGGCCGCCGCATGGGGGCTGGCGGAATGCTTTGTAAAATTTCAAGACAAAACAATGGCCGCATTTCAAAGCGGCGCATGTGATAAAACGGTCTATGTCAAGGCCTTACAGAAAATCATTGAATCAAAAAGAGTTGATGGCAAAACAAAGCTGAAAATCCGTGCTATGAAGTCAGTCGCCTGTAAAAGCTTGAGTGTATAAAGCCCTGGCGGCGTAGCCATTCCAAATATAGCCCGTTCCTCTAGAAAATATTTTTTAAGAAAACGGATTTTTATTGTGCGTTTAATCGTTTTGTCTTAGAACCCTAATTTGATACACTTTCACGATTGTTCCCTCGTAATCGCTCTTTAATTACTTTTTCGTGTAAAAGTAGAATCTTGCGTTCAAAAGCGCATCTTTAGTCGACATTCTTTTATAGAATTATACTCATCCGGTTGTTTCACCTTTAAAGGGCGGTTTCCTATGCTGCCCATAACCCTCACGATATGTTTTTTAACGGTTTTACGTCATAGCGCATATTCTGATAAGCATAAATACTAAACGTGATTGCAGCGCTTGCAATGACTATAGCTCATACCGTTTTACGTTTATAAGCCAGCATTGCGAAAATATAAGCAACGGCAAGAATACCCAAGCACCATGCAAGCGCAATCCAAATGTCATTACCGACAGGCTGCCCCGTGAGCAAAGAGCGAATCGCCCCGACGATGGAGGTGACCGGCTGGTTTTCAGCAAAGGCGCGGACAGGCCCCGGCATCGATTCGGTTGGTACAAACGCTGAACTGATAAACGGCAGGAAAATAAGCGGATAGGAAAAGGCGCTTGCACCGTCCACCGATTTTGCGGACAGTCCGGCAATCGCCGCTGCCCATGTCAAGGCCATCGTAAACAGCGCGAGTATGCCAGCTACGGCAAGCCATGACAATACTCCTGCCGACGGGCGAAAGCCCATAACCAGCGCTGCGAGAATGATGATGACAACCGAGATAGCATTGGATACCAGCGAGGTCAGCACATGCCCCCACAGCGCAGCCGAACGCGCAATGGGCATGGAATGGAACCGCTCGAAGATGCCCCGTTGCATATCCATAAACAGACGGTAAGCCGTATAGGATATGCCGCTTGCAATCGCAATCAGCAGGATACCGGGCAGCAGATAATCCACATAGTTATCCGTGCCGGCTTGAATGGCTCCGCCAAACACGTAGACGAACAGCAGCATAAACGCAATCGGCATGATGGTGACCGTGATAATGGTGTCCATGCTTCGGAAAATATGGCGCATGGAACGTCCAAGCATAACGCCCATGGAGGCTGAATATTCGCGCGTGTAAATGGCAATAATCTCCATATAAAAATGAGGAGGTTATGAGATGAAAACAACAAGGAACGCACTTACGGAGCAAGAAATGGAACTGATGAACCTGCTGATGCGGG
>JAKJBW010000004.1 GCA_022706785.1 Bacillota bacterium | reverse complement strand
CCGCCAACAGAACCGCTTGTGGCAACACTTAAAGGTACCGGATATGACACGGGGTACGATCTTGAGCTGCTTACCGACATTGCAAAATATTTCAGACCGATTCAGGAAGAATACTTGCACAGCGGCCTCCTTGATCCAAAGCTTTTGGGCGTGGATGTCAATACGCTGCTTTATCAGGTTCCCGGCGGCATGCTCTCAAACCTTGTGTCTCAGCTTAAGGAGCAGGGTAAAGAAGACAAATACATGGAAGTGCTCCAGGAAGTGCCGCGTGTGCGTGAGGATATGGGTTTTGTACCGCTTGTAACGCCCACCAGCCAGATCGTCGGTACGCAGGCGGTGTTAAACGTTATTACCGGTGAGCGCTACAAAATGGTCACCAAGGAAACCAAGGGCATCGTAAAGGGCGAATACGGCACAACGCCAATGCCTATTTCCGATGAGATTGTCAGAAAGATTATCGGCGACGAAGAGAGAATCACCTGCCGCCCGGCTGATCTTTTAAAGCCTGAGCTCGATACCTACCGTGAGGAGATCAAAGAGTATATCGAGCAGGAGGAGGATGTGCTTTCCTATGCACTGTTCGGCTCGGTAGCGACTAAGTTTTTTGAATACCGCCGCGCGCAAAAATATAAAATAGACGCAGGACTGGTGGATATGGCACAAAAAGTCTACCCTGTAGCGTAAAGATTACAAGATAAAGAATAACAAGCCTCCCCTTTGCATAATCTTTAGACAAGAAGGTTTTGCACAAACAGGGGAGGTTTTTGTATGTCTAAACGTGCTATCGCAATCGTAATCAGCGTTATTTTATGCATTAATTTTTGCATCACAGGCTACGGCGCAAATCCTGAGCCGCAGGCCGCGCTTGAGCTTTCAGCCAAGTCTGCCGTACTTATGGAAGGCACCACAGGTAGAATACTCTACAGCAAAAATCCCGATGCGAAATTGTCCCTTGCCAGTGTCACCAAGGTAATGACCATGCTGCTTATTATGGAAGCGATTGATTCGGGCAGGATTAAGCTTGAAGATAAAGTGGTGGCAAGCGAGCGCGCCAAGAGTATGGGCGGCTCCACCATATTTTTGGACACAGGCGAGGAAATGAGCGTGCACGATCTGCTCAAAGGGATCGCCGTCGCGTCGGGCAACGACGCATGTGTCGCTATGGCGGAGCATATTTCAGGCAGTGAAGAGGGCTTTGTGGCGCTTATGAACAGCCGGGCTTCCGAGCTTGGTATGCAAAACACCTGTTTTAAAAACACCAACGGCCTGGACGCCGATGGGCATTATTCTTCGGCCATGGACATCGCTATTATGTCGCGTGAGCTTTTAAAGCACCCTAAAATTTTTGATTACACAACCATATGGATGGATAGCCTGCGTGACGGCAAATTCCAGCTTGCCAATACCAATAAGCTGGTCCGGTTCTACAAGGGCGCAAACGGGCTGAAAACCGGCTCGACCGACAGTGCGCTCTACTGCCTGTCGGGCACGGCCATGCGTGATAATTTACAGCTGGTTGCAGTTGTAATGGCCGCGCCCACGTCACCGCAGCGTTTTGCCGACGCTTCAAAAATGCTGGACTATGGCTTTGCCAACTATTCGGTCAAAAGAATCGTAACCGCAGACGAGGATTTGGGAACAGCCGCTGTCACAAAGGGCATGAAATCCGAGGTATCCATCAAGGCAAAGGTGAATTATGAGCGGCTTACGGCAAAGGGGAGCAATGTGGAGATAAAACGTGAGCTTCTGATCAATTCCGATATAGCCGCCCCCGTAAAGCCCGGCGACAAGCTTGGCGAGCTGCGGCTGACAGAAAACGGCGAGCAGGTGGGGAGTGTTGATATTATAGCCAATGGCGCTGTCGAAAAAATGACTTTCGGGGCAATGTTCTCCCGACTGATGCGTACATGGATATCGGGCAGATAAATAACGCCCGGCGATGATAGCAAGCCCAAAAAAATCTTGACAACACTGGTATTTCAAGGTACAATAACACAAGGTGATGAAGGAATCTCCCGACCAAGCCTGCGGGAGATTTTTTCTAGTGATGCTGTAAAAAATCACGTGATTTAGTTGGAGGAATTAAAATGCTTGTCACAAAAGCGCCAAGAGGGACAAATGATTTGCTGCCTAGGGAAAGCGATAAGTGGCACTATATAGAAGATAAGGCGCGCGATATCTGCCGCAGGTTCAGCTTTGGGGAGATCCGCACGCCGATGTTTGAGCATACCGAGCTTTTTTTGCGCGGGGTGGGGGATACTACCGACGTTGTGGAAAAACAGATGTATACTTTTGATGACAAAGGCGGCAGAAGTATTACGCTTCGCCCCGAAGGCACCGCCGGGGCGGCGCGTGCCTATATTGAGCACAGCCTGTATGCCGATACGCTGCCTGCCAAAATGTATTACATTATTCCCTGTTTTCGCTATGAAAAGCCACAAGCCGGCAGACTTCGCCAGTTTCACCAGTTTGGCGTTGAGGTGTTCGGCTCTGCCGAAGCCAATGTCGATGCCGAGATTATTTCCCTGGCAATGTCTTATTTGGAAGAATTAGGATTAAACAACCTGAAGCTGGCTATCAATTCCATAGGCTGTCCCGAATGCCGGAAGCAATACAATAAAGCCTTGGAAGCATATTTTGAAAAGCATATCGATGCATTGTGTGAAACCTGTCGGAGCAGACTAAAACGTAATCCTTTGCGTATTTTGGACTGCAAATCGCCGGTTTGCGCCCAAATAGCGGCAGATGCGCCAAAGCTTTTAGGGCATATCTGCGAAACCTGCGATGCGCATTTCGAGCAGGTTAAAAGCCATCTTTCCGGTTTAGGCATCAGCTATACAGTAGACCCGAATATTGTGCGTGGGCTTGACTATTACACCAAAACGGTTTTTGAAATTATTTCAAACGCTTCTACCCTATGCGGCGGCGGCCGCTATGACGGATTAATAGAAGAGCTTGGCGGCCCTTCCGCCTGCGGCATTGGGTTCGGGCTTGGGCTTGAGCGGCTGATTATGGCAATGGAGCAGCAGAACGTAAGCTTTGGGGATGCGCCACAAGCCAGATTGTTTATTGCCAATATCGGCGAAAAAGCGGCTATGCTTGCCGACAGCCTGGTGTATGGGCTTAGGCGGGCAGGCATCAGCTGCGAAAAAGATAGAATGAACCGGAGCTTGAAGGCACAGATGAAATATGCCGATAAAATGGGGTTTGCATACAGCGTGGTTCTGGGCGACGATGAGGTTGCAACAAACAGGGCAAGGCTTAAAAACATGGAAAATGGCGAAACAGTTGAAATTGCGCTTGATGAATTGTCGCAAGCTTTGAAATAACAACATAAAACTAATTTGGCGAGGTGTAATATGTGGAAACTTTACAGGGGATAAAGCGCACGCACTACTGTGGCGAGCTTACAGAGCAAAATATTGGCCAGCCGGTGACGGTGATGGGCTGGGCTGATGTGTACAGAAACCTTGGATCGCTGATCTTCATTGATTTGCGTGACCGCACCGGCGTTATTCAGCTTTCTTTTGACAATACCGCAGACAAAGCTATCTTTGACAAAGCCGCCACCGTTCGCAATGAATTTGTTTTAGCGGCGGTCGGAGAGGTTGTGGCGCGCAGCGCGCCCAATCCTAAGATAAAGACAGGCGCGATAGAGATCAAGGTAAGCGAGCTGCGCATTTTAAGCAAGGCGCAAACGCCGCCTTTCGCCGTGGACGATAAGACAGACGTAAAGGACGAATTGCGCCTGAAATACCGCTATCTCGACCTGCGCCGCCCGTCCATGCAGGAAAACCTGATATTGCGCCATAAGGTAGCCAAGGTTGCGCGTGATTTTTACAATGAAAACGGTTTTTTGGAAATAGAAACACCCATGCTGACTAAAAGCACACCGGAAGGGGCGCGTGATTATCTGGTTCCGAGCCGGGTGCATCCCGGCAGCTTTTATGCGCTTCCGCAGTCGCCGCAGCTATATAAGCAGCTTTTGATGCTGTCCGGCTTTGACCGCTACATCCAGATCGTCAAATGCTTTAGGGATGAGGATTTGCGTGCAGACAGGCAGCCTGAATTCACGCAGATCGACCTTGAAATGTCATTTGTGGAAATAGACGATGTGATTGGTATCAATGAAAAAATGATTGCGCGTGTGTTCAAAGAGATCATGGATATTGAAATTACCGTCCCTTTTAAGCGCATCACGTATGCCGAGGCAATGGAACGGTTCGGTTCCGACAAGCCCGACACCCGCTTTGGACTTGAAATAACAAATATCTCTCATCTGGTAGCGGATTGCAGCTTTGGCGTGTTTGCAAACGCTGTAAAAAGCGGGGGAAGTGTGCGCGCCATCACTGTCAAAGGTGGGGCACAGAGCCTTAGCCGCAAGGACTTGGATGCCTTAGGTGAGTTTGTAAAGACCTATCGGGCAAAGGGGCTTGCGTGGATGGTGCGTGAGGCGGACAACGTCCGTTCACCTATCGCAAAGTTTTTTGCGCCTGAGGAAATTGAGGCAATTTTTGCGGCAACAGAAGCGGAAGTGGGGGACGCGCTGCTCTTTGTGGCCGACAAGGACAGCGTAGTGTTTGATTCGCTTGGCGCTCTTCGAGTCGAGCTTGCAAAAAGGCTTGAGTTGATTCAAAAAGGCACTTTTGATCTTTTGTGGGTCACCGAATTTCCACTTCTGGAATATGACGAGGAGGAAAAACGTTTTGCCGCAAAGCATCACCCCTTTACAGCGCCGATGGATGAGGATTTGCCGTATTTGGAAACAAATCCTGAAAAAGTGCGCGCAAAAGCGTATGATATCATTTTAAACGGCTGTGAGCTTGGCGGGGGAAGCATTCGTATTTTTAATACTGAACTGCAGCAGAAAATGTTTGAGATTTTGGGCTTTAGCAGGGATGAGGCCTGGGAACGCTTTGGCTTTTTGATGGAGGCGTTTCGTTACGGCACACCGCCGCACGGCGGAATGGCCTACGGCCTAGACCGTTTTATTATGCTTTTGGCAGGCTGCGGCTCTATTCGTGACGTCATAGCTTTCCCGAAGGTGCAAAACGCCTCGGAACTGATGAGCGGAGCGCCTGCGGGCGTCGATACCAAGCAACTGGAAGAGCTGAATATCAAAACAATAACAAAAACAGAAATAAAATAAGGGTGGAGGTCGATTTTTGTGAGCAGCGTTCCTTCAATATTGGTTGTTGGCAGTCTTAATTCGGATCTGATTTTAATGACAGAGCAGTTCCCAAAGTCCGGCGAAACGGTTGTTGGCCGGGAAAGCCACGTTGCAAACGGCGGAAAAGGCGCCAATCAGGCCGTAGCAGCCGCCAGACTCGGCGCAGAGGTGGCTATGGTAGGCAAAATCGGTGACGATGCCAATGGTCACAGAATGGTAAATGATCTGATAAAAGATGGCATAGATACTTCGTTTATAGAAATTGATTCTCAGGTTGCGAGCGGTTTGGCGGCAATTATCGTAGAAAAAGACGGAAGCAACAGAATTATTATATTTCCCGGCGCAAATCAGTGCATTGGTACAGATGCCGTTGACAGGGCCTTAGAAGCGGGCTACGATGCGGTTATGCTGCAGCTGGAGATTGATGTGGAAATGTCGGTATACGCCGCCAGGAAGGCCATACAGGCAGGTATCCCTGTGATATTGGACGCGGCTCCCGCGCAAGCGTTTGAATTGGAGCGCATGCGAGGCTTGTTCTTGGTGACGCCTAACGAAACAGAGGCTCAGGCGCTTACCGGTATTCAAATTGATACTGATTCCGACGCCAAAAAGGCGGCCGAAATTCTTCAAAAGCGTACAGACGCCAAGTATGTTGTCATAAAAATGGGCTCAAGGGGAAGCCTGCTGTGGGATGGCAGTGAAGCACGTAAATTTGATATTATTCCTATAGATGTCGTAGACACAACGGCAGCAGGGGATTCCTATACGGCAGCTTTGACTTATGAATACCTAAGAACAAAGGATATTGTCCGGGCTATGCAATACGCAAACGTGGTAGCAACGCTGGCTGTCAGCAAGCTGGGCGCACAGAGCTCACTGCCGACAAAAGAGGAGGTAGCCCGTTTCATCAGCGAACGAAATATCATATTATAAAAAATTTTAACAAATAATCAAAAAGCAGGCCGGTTCAATTTCAACCGGCCTGCTTTTTTTATCTATGGCGATTATCGTAGGGGAAGCAGATATTTCCCAAAAACGCTCAAAATCCAATTAATATAAATCGTTCTTTATGCGAATTGAATTGTTATTTAAGGCAATTTTATGTCAGATTCTAATAAACGGCCGCATATACCGCATCCGTCGCATACCACAATACGCTTTCCGAAAACACTATTGATAGTTTCTAAAAGCTGTGCGTTGTAAATCCTGTTCTTATTATGCAGATATATTTTTCTTGGCGCTAATGAAATCAATGCTGAAATCAAAACATCGTCATAGTTGAGCTCTCCGGCTGTAGCATCCTCTAAAAAATCAGAAATACACGCCTTAGTGATCTCGCAATAATCACTGTCCATAATGGTATAAGTTCCACCGACATTTGCTATGACATGGATGGTATTATATGCAGGCTGCTGAATGTCGACAAAGTATCGGAGCAAACCGATAAACTCATCATATTCCTTTTGAATCATGTACTCCTCTACGGCGTTATCCACTAAATCCTCAAGCCGTTGCATGTAATCCTGCAGCCGGAATGTCACAAAGCCGTCTAAAACCATCTGGTTTGAATTTTCAATATAATCGAACAGGTTTTCTTTTATTATTTTTTTCTGCCTCACTTCAAATTCATATTCAATTTCCTTGAGCGATTTTATCTGCTTCGCTTTTCTGTAAACCTCTTTTTTCTCAGAAGCATTCAAATAACAAAAGTTATGGTTAATTGTTCTGTACAGCAGCGCTTTTTCATATTTTTTCATAATATAATCGGCCAAACTGTCACAAAATAGCTCTAAATCGGTTCGGTTGTAGAAATTTATATCAACGTAATTTATCTCGGAATCATTTTCCAAACCTACTGCCAAGGTCTTGCACACACCTTCACATCCTTTCCTGTTAAAAGTAGTATATCTATATGCTGGTATGATATTCGCGTTAAAATTTTCCCTTTTCACAGACTATTAACCATGCCGATGAAGGTGTTTTCCAACCATATTTTAATATATTAATGGAATAATTGATCCGATATCCACAGGTTTTTTATCTGTTAAGGCTATTAGCTTTACATTGAACTGTCCGCAAAAGTCTGCCATACTTTTATAATCCGGATGCAGGCTGATATCGCCTGATACCGCAAGCGTATCGGCAGCGATCAAGCCGGTAGCTCCGCCGATAAAACCGTATGTAAAGCCGTCAAGGTCAATATGTCCGGCAGAAATCTTGAGCACATGTACGCCGGCATTTACTGCCGCTTTGGCAATTCCTTCGTCGCTTGTCATGATCGCATTTGTACTGACCACGCAGATATTGCATTTGCTGTAGCCTTGCGCTATGTCTATTAATTTAACCGATCTTCTGCCAAGTTCCGTTAAAACAGTCTTGTCAGTGTATTTTTGTTTGCAAAAAGCAACCCCATCCAATCTTGTTATATTATATGCGATATCAAGCGGGTAGGTACGCGATAAAGGGCTATTTCCAATCAAAATCTTGGCGCCGAGCGGGCCAAGCGTTTTACCAAAATAGTTAAACGTGTCGGGACTACAGACAAATTTATTCTCGCCGATATGGTGAATCATCATATCGGGATGCCCGCACAGAGGCGCGGACAGTTCATCCGATCGGCATGAGAAAAAAACTTTTATACCTAAATTTTGCAGAGCCTGTATCATTTCCTGTCCGGCTCTGAAGTCAATCAAAACAGCGCCTACCCTCTTTTCAGGAAGACTTGGTCCTTCTACAAATCCCATGTGTTGTTCCCCATCCTATCTGATATTCAATGTCTGCTGAATATATATCACATTTCAAAAGCTTTTGTCAAAAAAAAAGATTGATATGGTTTCCATAATATTTTTATGGTAAATTATTAAAATGAGTAACCAAATCTTATTGCTGTCATACTATGTATAATGTAGCTTTACTTTATACCTTCAGTATTACCAGTCTTGCACCGCGCATGCGCATGATGTGGGACTGTTTAAATACCCCGCAGGAATTTTGCCCTCCTCAATTCCTGCGGGTATGTTGTATTTAAACGGAATACAAATTTATACCAGCTTGTATTGTAACAAAAAAAATACATATACTAAATTCAAATGAGACTTACCGTATCAGGTTTTAATCGGAGGTGAGGTTTTGACAAACATTAACTGCAGTTCTTCATGTATCCACCAGAAGGATGGCAAATGTAATCTGGAAAGGGTATGCGCATCTACTTTAAACGTGTCTGACGAGAATTGTATTTACTTTCAAAAAGCCGAACCTGCATGTAAAAAGGAAAGTTGATTGAAGCATAAAAAACTACAGTAACGGCTAAGCCGTACTGTAGTTTTTTATAATAATATTGTTTTTGGCTACTGGCGTTGTTTCCTCTTGGCGTAATTTAAAATATGCGCGATAACCTGATCACTTGAACTGGTGTTTTTTATTTTATTCATAGCGGCGGCAAACTCCATTTTAGGATAATCGTCTGTAATCATTCTTGCACCGTCGAAATAGCCGTCTAATTCCTCACCCTTAAACAATAACAAATTCATAACCTGTTCGGGTGATGAAAGATTGAGCATGGAGAGCATATCCTTTTCCTGCGTCGTCAGACGGTTAAAGCTTTGCGTAAGGGATGCCATGTCAATATCCACAGGCTGCGCCGAAGCAATAATAATTAATTCGCCTCCGTTTGGAAGCACCGTATTGCCCTGGATGTTAATCTCCCCTGCCTTGGTGTTGATAAAGGCCAGCTGGTGCGGAAAAACGCTGTCTAGGGTATAATAAAAATCCTTAAACTCATCTATGGAAAGGTTGTAAATAGGAATCCACTGAACATACACTCCGTCGGGCGTCAGCTTTGCTTTAACGAGTTCAAAAAACTCCTCTGTAAAGAGCAATGATGAGAAGGATTTATATGGATCGAGCGGATGATTGACCACAATATCAAATTTCTCATCCGTTGTGGCTAGAAAATTACGCGCATCATCAAAGGCGACCTTGTGTTTGGGATCTTGCAACACACCCTTGTTAAGCGGCTCAAAAAACGGCGCCGTTTCCAAGACATCCGGCTCAATTTCCACCGTTGTAGTATCGATTTGATAGCTAAGAACCCTTGATGCACCGCCCACACCAAAGCCTATCACCATAGCATTGTCGGCTTCGGGGCGCACCCATCTAGGCAAAAAGCCAAGCAATCCGCTGACCCTCATATCACTCAGCCTAAGGCTGCTTGAGCCCTGACCGTTGATAAACAGCCGGTAAATCTGACTGCCGGGATTCTCCTTCATAACGGCCACGCTTCCGTTTACACCCTCTTTGTAGTATTCTATGCTTCTATTGCCCAGGTAATTATTTCCAAACAGTCCGAAAAATCCTTTTGTATACAGATTTGTCATGCTGTAATCGGCAGAAAATGAAAGCAAAGCAAATAAAATAACTGCGGATGGCAGAACAAATTTCAAAGACCCCCGGTGGAAAACCACAAGGACCATCAATGCTGCACCTATATTCAGCGAAGCGGCCAAAACTATGGTCCACTTAATACCCAGCACCGGAATAATAAGAAAGCCGGCCAGCAGCGAGCCCGCAATGGCGCCCATATTATTTGCCGCATAAAGCTCCCCTATCCCCTTGCCTATTCTGTCGGATACATAAAACTTAGTGACCACGGGAAAAGTTGCGCCCATAAGCGTTGTGGGTATCAGCAGCACAAACATTACCGAAAAAAACAGGGCGATGCTGTATTGCATAGGCGAATTTATCGCGAGCAGATATTGGTTAAAGTTGGGCAACAGATTAAATGCCTCAAGCAAAACCAAGGCCGATAAGCCTATGCCGCATTCCAAAAGCGCATACATAAGCAGCGGCTTTTTAACCTTGTCGGCCAGCTTTCCTGCCAGAAAGCTCCCCAAAGCAAGTCCCGCCATGAGCGACGCCGTGATCACCGACACAGTATAAATGGTGGAGTCAAATACAAAACCGATGGGCCGTATCCAGGTGACTTCAAGAATTAACGCCGAAACGCCTGAAAGAAAAAAAGCAATAATAATGGCTATGTTTTTTTTCATTTTATTGTTTCCTCCTTGATAAAAAATAGCAGCGCGCCGGCAATTATGCTAAGCGCAGAGGCAATGAACGCCGTTGCCGTAATGCCGAAAAGAGGAACAAATATAAATCCGCCCGCAAACGCTCCGACGCATGAACCGAGCGAGTTGACAGAATAAATACTGCCGGTTTTTTTGCCAAGATTGCTGTCATTTTTCAGATAATATCTGCTGACAAAGGGCCAAATAGCGCCGAGCAGTGTTGTGGGTGTCAATATGATGAGCATGCAAAATATGGTCTTGATAATCATGTAATGTGCAATCAACGGATAGATTAAGGCGGCAAGCCACAAAATCAGCGGCATTAAAAAGCCGTACAGCCCTATGCCGATTTCAATATACGACAGGATTTTTATGGGCTTGTCGGTAGTATCGGCCAAATTTCTGAAAAAATAGGAACCCAGCGAGAAGCCAAGCAAAAATGCGGCGAATATGGTTGATACCGTCTGAACTGTTGAGCCGAAAATAAACTGAAGCCATCTTGACCATACAATTTGATATATCAGTGCGGCCGCTCCCGATATCCCAAACATGCAGAGAATAATTCTTGCGTTATAGCGCATCAACAGGGCTTTTCCCGCTTTTGCCACGCCGCTCCCCCCTAATAATTATGATTGCGTTTATTATATCACAGATTGCGTGATTGTAAACAGTTTAATTCAGTACAGATGTCAGAAAAGCTTTTTTCGGCAGTTTCAAGCTGCTGCTCAGGTATCAAACAATATACACATTATGTAAACTTGAACATATACTATCAGTGTGTCAAGCAGACAGGGGGTGAATCTATCATGTACGAATATATTAAACCATGTAACTCAAAGCATAATACCGATAAAAAGCCGGAAGAAAGCGTCGTTGTCAAATATGACAAATGCGTACCTGCAGTTTATATTACGATTTATAATACTAATAATAACGCGAATGAAGACAGTGAAGCGGGCTTGAAACAAAAAGCTCAGGAAGGCGGACAAATCTCCGGAGAAAGGGGCCAGAACGCGAACCAAGGCGGACAAATTGCCGAGGAATGCGGCCAGAATGCCAATCAGGACAGCGAGGTGTGTTCAGAGGCTTGCGGATGCTGTGATGATATGCCTGCTCCCCCACCCTGCTGAACTGAAATGACATAATGTAAATTTTAAGAGAAAAGGCCATAGTCAATATGTACTTTTAGGTCTTTTCTTTTTTTGCGGGGATGCCTGGTTATATCATATAACGTAAAAGATGCCAAAGCATTTTTCGGATTTTCGCTTCTATGATGTTATATTTTAAAGTTGATTATACTCATACTATGAATACAGGCTATTTTACTGTTTGAAGGTTTTGTAGAATTTCATGATAGCGTATTGTTGCCAATGCACTTGTTTCACCCTTTTTACAGAAAGAAAGCCTGGCCAGCTTCGGCACAACACGCTCAACCACAATCTGCCCATCCGCCATTTTGGATTCCAGTGCTTCCAAGGCTTCGCGAAACCGCTTGTCCCCCGTCGCCCGGTTGTAAAAGGATAAAACATAGACATAAACAAAAAGGTTGTAGTTTCTGAAAGGATATTCGACCTGCATGAATAATGTACCGATTCCATAGTGGCAAGGGCCGATCGGCTTCCTGATTGTCCAATGCTCCAGCAAAAAATCCACGGCCTTGTCAAGCGCCGGTTCTTTGCGCCAATAGTCGCTAAAGCGGAACGCATTCAGGGCAGTAAGCGTTGGGAAGGGATTTGAATATTCGGTTTCCGGGCCCCGGCCATAGCTGAATTTATTGCAGCGCCAGCCGCCGTCTGTATACTGGATATTTAAAAGATGCTGGAAGGTTTTTTGCAGTCTGGCATCGGAGGCATACCCCATATGGCAAAGCGCATTGGCGGCGTGGATGGTCTGACACGGGTAAATAAAGCCTGTAGGATACATCTTGAAGCGTCCATCCTCCTGCCAAGTACCAAATATCAATTCGGCGATTTCTTTGAGTAAAGGTTCTGTGGGGTCCATGCCCAATTCCAATAAGTACAGTACGCTCTCCAAAGTTGAGAACGGCGCACCTTTTAGCAGACGGTTGTCGGGTGCGGTCCAAAGGTCAGCTCCGTTATCATGCCTATGCGATAATATCGCTTCAACATCTGATGCATATTGCTTCTCTACAGCCATTCCTTTCCCTCCTCTTAATGCGATCATGCGCTGATTCAATTCAGACCAAATTTCATATTTTATCAATAATGCTTATTTGAACAACACAATACCATTATACCCTTTTGTGGGAAGATAATCAATTGGCTGATGGATAAGCACAATATTTATTTTAAACAAAGGCTTCAGCATAAAACAAGACGGTTGAAATTACAGAAGCAAGGGTTTTAATTTAAATTGAGCACTAATAATATTTTTTGATTCATATGTCGAAATAAGCAAAAAAGAGTCATGCGAAAAATGTTGACAAAATATCTATATACATATATCATACAAAATATACTAAAAATTTACATTACAGTATGTAGGAATGGGGGGCTAACATGTAAACAGATATTTCTTACAGTCTTAACTTGGTATCTTACTACAGTGGAAATGCTTCAAGAAGTACAGTGCATGCAAGAATTAATAATAAAAGGAGATTTGACATGAAGAAGAGATTTTTAGCAATCATGATTATTCTATCCTTTCTGCTATCGGCTATCGATCCCAGTCTTATCAGCAAAGTGAGTGCAACGCCGGACAATATACTTGCAAATGCGGATTTTGAGACAGGAGCATTTTCACCCTGGACATACAGGGATCCACAGTTTAGCATATCAACCGAACAGGCGCATTCCGGCACGTATTCTGTCAAGCTGGTAAATGGCAACACATGGGGTTATTTAGGTCAGACTGTTTCTGTACGGCCCAACACTGATTACGTCTGGACGTTATGGATGAAATCAAGCGGTTACAACGGAGCGCAGATGCGTATCCTAAGGGCAGCCGCTGACGGCGGGGGCATACTGCCGGGAACCAGCGCTGTTAATAACGCAAGCAGCAGTCTGTGGAAAAAGTATACCATTAATTTCAACAGCGGGAGCTACAGCCAGCTCGTTTTGAGTGTATCAGATTCTGCTTCTAACAAGACGCACTACATAGATGATATGAGTCTGTATGTGGCAAATCCGTCACATAATGCAAAGCTATCGGCGCTTGTCTATCAGCCTGACGGCAGTTCGGCTGCGTCTGTACCCGGGTTTTCGGCTACAGATGAAGGTGGGATTTATAATGTAATACTGCCTGAGGGCACGACTTCAGTGACAGTGGGTGCGACCAAAGCGGACCCGTATGCAACAATGACGCTTGATCCCGCAGATGGGGTCGTAAACATGATAAACCATGCCGGCACGTCCACCGTTACAATAACGGCGGAGGATGGTGATGCTACGAATGTTTTTGTGATAAACTTTATAGTGCCGGCTAATCTGTTTGAAAATCCCGGCTTTGAGACGGGAACGCTTTCCGGCTGGACAGTACCCGCACAGTTCGCCGTAACAACGGAGAAAAAGCTTTCAGGCACCTATTCTTTAAAGAAAACGGGAATTTCAGGCAGCTGGGCCTTCGCCTACCAAGATATTTCGGTAACACCTAATACAGATTATAATGCGAACTTCTATTACAGAGCTAACAACTCCGGGACCGCTATAAAGATAGTTAATACATCTAACGCACTGATATATGATAATGGCTCAACCTCCAACACCAACAACCAGTGGCGGCAATGTTCATTCGGGTTCAATAGTGGCAATAACAGCGTAATCAGATTTATACTGCAAGACTCGTGGGGCGGAACGCACTATTTTGATGACTTTGATTTGCGACCCGCCGGAATGCCAACGCCACAGCCACCCCCAACGCCAACACCGACGCCAGCGCCAATAACATCGTGGAATTTTGACAGCGGCACAGAGGGCTGGACCTTTTACGGCAGCGCCAATACCACGGTATCAGCCGACGGGGGCATCTTAACGTCAACTTATAAGAATGGCAGCAGCAGTGCCGCGATACAGTCTGCTGATAATTTGAAGATCGATCTTACAAATCACAAGGTAATAAAAATAAGAATGAGAAACAACACGGATTCTACAGCCGGTCATATATTTTGGAGTACAACAGCAGAGGGAAGCACAACGTATGCAGTGGATAGAATGGTGGAATTTGCCATTGCACCTAATTCCGGGTATACAGACTATGAAATTGATATGTCTGATCAACCCTTATGGGCGGGAACGCTCAAACGCCTGAGAATAGACCCTAGTTTTGACGGAGTTGTGCGCAGCGGCCAGACTGTGAAGTTTGAGAATATATCAGTATTCCGTCCCGTAACGCAAAACTGTCAAGGTTGGAATATACGATAGATGGAACGTGGATCCCGGTGCCCGGATTTTCGCCAACAGATGCCGGCGGGGGTTATGATGTAACCCTGCCGGCAGGTACAACTGAGGTAGGCTTCGCAGGAGAACTGGCAGATAGGAACGGGTACACTTGGAACTCACCTGACAGCGCCGCTGTTGATGTATCATGCGGAAGCGGCAGGGCAGTAGTATATGCTCATTCGGAGGATGACTGTGCTGTTTATACATATGTGATTGATTTCGTAGTAGAATCACCAACGCCAACGCCAACATCAGAAATAGATATCAATAATATTAATAATAATGAGACAATATCTTATGAAGTACTAACACTGCGTGGGATTACTGAAAGCTCTGCCGACAAAGTGAATGTTTCAGTAAACGGAGGGGACACTACGCAGTGGAGTGTTCACCCGGAAAAAAAGACATTTAAGGCGCTTGCCCAGCTTAGTCCGGGAGCTAATACCATAAAGCTTTCGGCACCCGGACATAATGACAAGTATTTGACTATTAATTATGAGCCTAAGGTTGATGGCCCGGGTGTTAAATTTACATATCTTGTCCCTTGTGACGACGATGGAAGTTTCAAGGCGCCACAGGATGTAGATAATTCGCTTGCCAGCGCTAAAAAAAGATATGCGCTTATGGCTCTTCTTGCGCAGTCGGCATGGGCGGAATGTATGAATGACAGAGGATATGGGAGACAAACATTCAGAATAGAGAGAGAGCCTGATACGCAAGAAATTGTAAATGTTCAGTATGCAAGCAAGACAAGAGCGGAGATGCGAATGTATACTTCGGAAGGAAACCCTAATTACACTGATTATGATTTATATAATTATGTGCATGGGCAAGTTAGTGCTGACCCAAATCGCATAAAAAATCACGTGATGATCAGTTGCAGTGAGCGTGTGACGGTTAATGGCGTATTTGTTTCAATTGCTGACCTTGCATTAGGCGGAGGAGCTCTTGCTGCTGTAGGAGGTTCTACCCTATATACGATTCCCGAAGATTTAAGCGGGGTAGACAGTACACTTTACAACACTACTAATATGAATATGTATGATACAAGCCGCCCGTACTGGAGTGAATTTGGCGTAACGGTCGCAGCTTCCATGCATGAGCTGGGACATTGTTTTGGACTGTCTCACCTCGATAATAACAGGATGATTAATTGGGACACAGGTGCAATACAAACCGACTATACAAGCATCATGGGTACAGGGTTTTATTTAGGCAACCGGTTATTCGCAGTTAGAGATGGCAATGGAAATGATTTTAATGATAATTGTCCTGTTTCATGGAATAAGGGGTATATACCGGGTGGATCAACTATCCAAAATGATTGCGAAATAATATCACAACAGCCTTGGTTTTATCTGTCTTCCTCACGTGAAGCTGAAGATCAGGCGAATACGATGAGCGGCACTACATATGCCGGCCCGAAATCCATTGCGTCAAATGGTAAGATAATATTTAACATAGGCAGTAATCCCAACAACTATATAACATTGAATGATATTTATGTTAGGGAGGCTGGTGACTACAAAATAAGACTTTATTACATGGCCGGCAGCACAAGAAGATTTTATATAGCGGTAAATGGAATCCCATCTCAATATGTTGATTGTGCCAGTGAAAGTTGGAACTATGTCTATACAAAAGATGTCGTGGTAAGGCTTGACGCGGGGTATAATGCAATTAAGTTTTACAATGATACGAGTTATGCTCCCGACTTAGATAGAATTGTTTTAGTTGACGGACCTATATGAGGGGAGCAACAATACAGTTAAGTTTTACTAAGATGAGCGTTAAAAAAAGTGTGATGCGCAAGTGCTGTGTGAAAAAAAGGACGTGTTGACAAAATAGGAAAATCGCCTCCAAACTGGTATTATACCCTGTTGGAGGCGATTTTCATGATGAAGAACAGAATGGTGGTTTGTGTATAGAAAAAGGTATCGTTACCATAGCACACCTGCGCAAATATCTGACGCACAGTTCAACGCGTTATAATGCATTTTGCATAAATCTTTCAATTTCTATTTGTGAAAATAATGCAAATTAATGATATGGTTTACCATATAAAACACAAAGAAGCCAACCACAACAGCAATTGACTTCTTTCGACTTGCCTGAGGTGAACGAAATAGATGCAGGGCGTTTAGTTAATATTAGTTATGGATTTTAAATTATTTATAATGTCATCTTTATATGCTAAGAAATAATCAGGATAGCAATCAATATCAGCAGTTAGGACAGTATCTCCGTCTTGTTTTAAATAGATCAATGCGTATCTTTGTGCACTTGACAATCCATTATTGCTTTCTGATTCGTTATATTCAGAGCTAATAAAGAATTCATTTTCTGAAACAGACTCAACCTTAAACTTTTCTCTATAAGAATATTTCTCACGAGTTAAATTTACTACATTGTCAAGAGTCATATTTATTCTGCCGGCTCCAATAATACTTTTAACCGGTTTAGACAGTGACTCAAGGTCTTCAAAAGGGATGGTAAACAAAGTCCCTATATAATCTCGATGGGAGCGTCCTTCAAAATTATAATTCTGAAAAACTTTGATCTTATAATTCCCTTTATAATCAACGCACCATCCATCCTGGATTAAGCTTGATAAATATACCGAATTCGTTGCGGCATCATAGGATACATTTCTATTAAATTCTTCTGAAATAAATCTGAGAGGTACATAAGTTCTGCCATTTTCAATAAATGGTGCAACATCTAACCGGATATCACCATAAGGATACCATGCGGGAGTGGTTTCCCCAACCCGCAATATAATTGAAAAATTACCGTTCAAAGAAACCTCTTGCTTTTCTTCATTCCAGTGAACCGATATGCCCAAAGCTTCGGCGACATTTCTTACAGGAAGCATAGTTCTCCCATTAACAATTTTAGGTTGCGAATCAAAAAACAGACGCATTTTTATATCGTCGATTTGCAGATACACTTTAATATCCTCATCTCGGAGTAGTAAAATATTTTGTTTTTGTGATTGCCAGATGCGGGAAATATTTAAGGTTTTATCTAACCAGTTGCTGATTTTTTCTGTATCGGGGAAATAATAATTAAATTGAGGCAACCTACTTAGTATTTGGCTATATTCTGCTATTTGCCCATCGTTTAGGATCCAAAAAGAGCGGATTTCATCAGAAATATTAAAAGATATTTCATATCCTCCTCTTGAGGTTTTCAAAATATCTTGCGGTGGCATTCCTGCATATGGATCTGCATTATTGTGAGTGATAACAAAATCCTGCAATTGCAATAAAAGAGTATTTATTAGTGCCGCATCATCTAACACACAAACTTTCTGCTCAGGAATTCCATATGCAACATATTGAATCGCAATCGAAGAAACATCTGTTATAGGCATATTAAAGGCTTTAAGAAAAAATTCATTTTGAGCATAAGCCGAAAACGAACTTATGAACAAAAAAGCAGATAATAAGATTGCTATATATTTCCTCATAAAATCCTCCAAATTTTCTATTTATTCTTAGTTGGTATTATACAATATAATTTAGTCAAATTCAAGAGCAACTTATACAATAACTATCCCCCGGCATAGCCGGGGATTTTTTTAACACAAACAAGAAAACGCCCATTACTGAGCGTTTTCTTGTTTTATCGACATCTTTCAACAAAATTTGGTGGAGCATAGGGGATTCGAACCCCTGACCCCAACACTGCCAGTGTTGTGCGCTCCCAGCTGCGCTAATGCCCCAAACAGACTGCTAGAATAGTATAGTATAAAATACTAAATTAATCAAGCCCAAATTTAAGAAAATTTTATATTTTTAAAATGAGCGCAACCCGCACAGATGTATTTTATACAGCAATAATTGCTTTGACAATTATGCGCTGATATTATATAATAACAAAAAATGCTGTTCAGGCTTATGCTTGAACTCATTATTATCAATATCAATAAGGCAAAGAGGTGCAAAAATGTTTTTAAACGGACTGTTCGGCGGTTTAGATCTGCGAACAATGCTGATTGACATATTAATTCGTGTCCCGGCGGTAATTGTGGCAATTACCTTCCACGAAGTGGCGCATGGGTGGATGGCAAACAAATGCGGCGACCCGACAGCCAGAATGGTGGGCCGCCTCACGCTCAATCCGGTCAAGCATTTCGACCTGTTCGGCACGCTGTGCATGTTGTTTCTGGGTTTCGGCTGGGCCAAGCCTGTGCCGTTCAACCCTGCCAATTTCAAGAATATCAAATCCGGCACTATCCTTGTGGCACTGGCTGGCCCCGGAATGAATCTAATCCTTGCTGTCATTGCCTTTATCCTATACATCGCCCTGCATGTTGGCATGCTTTTGGCCGGTGTCCAGTCGCAGCTTTTGGATATCCTTTTGCTGATGATTGCGGCAGTTTATATGCTGAATTTGGGCTTTATGGTGTTTAATCTGCTCCCCATACCGCCGCTCGACGGATCCAAGGTGCTTTTTTCGCTGCTGCCCCGCAAGGCCTACCGGTTTGTGCTTTCCTATGAGCAGTACGGTATGATAATCTTATTGATCCTTGTTGCAACAGGTGCGCTGAGTTACCCCATGAGCTATATTTTAGATAGCTTAAACAATGGATTCGGCTGGGCGGCCGGACAGATTATAAATCTGTTTTTATAAGGAGAGTGCAAGGCGCATGGACAAGCTTTCTTTCAGACTGGATGTGTATGAAGGCCCGCTTGATTTGCTGATGCAGCTTATCAGCAAAAACAAAGTCAATATTATAGACATCCCCATCGCGTCTATTACCGACCAGTATTTTGAGGCGCTTGCGCTGATGAAAGGGCTGGATCTTGAAATATCGAGCGAATTTTTAGTCATGGCGTCCGAGCTTTTGTACATCAAGTCACGGATGCTGCTGCCAAAGGTGAAAGACGATGATGAGCAGGAAGACCCGAGGGCTGACCTTGTCAGACGTCTTTTGGCGTATCAGCGCTACAAATCGGTTTCACAGTTTTTAAAAGAGCGGGAATTTTCATCGCGCTTTATGTATTTTAAACTGCCCGACAACATAGAACCGCAGTTTATTCCCTATACCGGTGCCTACTCACTGCATGATCTGATGAAAGCGTTTGAGGATATTTTAGAACGCAGCGCACGCTGTGCCCCGCCGCCTAGAAAGACGTTTGAAGGCATCGTCCGGCGTGAAAAGGTTTCGGTAAGGGAAAAGGTACACACTGTTTCGGAGATGATACGCCGTCGCGGCAAGGTCAGGTTTGGCGAGCTCTTTGACAAGTGCTGCGGCAGGCCCGAAATGATCGCGACGTTTCTGGCGCTTTTGGAGCTGGTTAAACTGCACAGGATTCTTGTCGATTATGATAAAGCGGAAAACAGTTTTGTATTAATACACGCAAAAAGTGGGGATAATTCAGATGAAGCAGCAGTTGCCTGGAATTATTGAAAGCGTACTGTTTGCCGCAGGCGATGCGGTGGATATGCAGCGCCTTGCCGAAATTGCGCAGGCCGATTTGGACTCCGTTAAAGAGGCCGTTGCATTTTTGATAAGTGATTATGCAGCCAATAAACGCGGCTTTTCACTGATAGAAATCGACGGCGCTTACCAGATATGCACCCGCCCCGAATATTATCCTTATGTTCAGGCTATCGCGGGCGCACGCAGACAGCAGGGATTGTCGGAAGCGGCGCTGGAGGTGCTCAGCATTATTGCCTATAATCAGCCGGTGACGAAAAACACTGTTGAGCATGTCCGTGGCGTGAACAGCGACTGGGCCGTCACCAAGCTGGCGGAACGCGGCCTGGTGGAGGAAAAGGGCAGGCTTGATGCCCCAGGAAAACCGATCTTATACGTAACAACACAAGAGTTTTTGCGTTGCTTCGGTTTAATAAGCCTTAATGACCTTCCCGATTTTGACGCTGATGTAGTGCTCGAACAGCAAGACCCTGCTCAAATGCAGATAGACATATAAATGTTACCGTTTTGCAAATGATGATCTATGCGAAAATCACCCGCCTGTAACGGAAAAATCAATGTGACGGAGGCAAAGAGATGCTTCTTCTTTATACATTGCTTGGCCTGTTTTTTCTTCTTATCATATGTTTTTTACTCATCCCCATGCCTGCGGAAACCGAATACCTTTGGGCCGCGGGCGAAAATGTGTTTAAAGTAAAGGTCTGGGGGGTAAAAATATATACTGGGAATAAAAAAGATAAGGCAGATGAATCCGAACCGCAAGCCTATAAAAAGGACAAGTCCGACAAGGATGCGAAAATGGGTTTTTCTGAGTTCATGGGCGGACTTTCGGCATTTAAAAAGATAACAAAAGACATGGACGACGATATCAACAGGCTGCTGAAATATTTAAAAAATAAACTAAGCTGCAAAATGCTCACCTTTAAGCTTGATGTCGGCTTTGAGGATGCCGCATTGACGGGCATAGCCGCCGGCGCCGCCTACGCTTTGGTATATGGGCTTGCTTCTGTTGTTTACAACACGGTTGGCATACACAAAATGGATATCAATGTAAATCCTGTGTTTGGAAAAGCCTGTGTCAATGTCTATGCGAAAAGTATCTTCACTATCGCGCCTGTGCATATTATCAGGATATTATGTATGGTTTTATCAATCAGGGGCAAAATAAAAAATGCGGCGGGGAAAGCGGCATAATGTTTGCATAAACTTATATTTAAATAAATTTTAAAAAGGCGGTGTTTGTTTTATGAGCGATCATCCTATTGACGGTTTAATGTCCACAGCGCTTCAGAATATTAAGGAAATGGTGGACGTCAACACCATTGTCGGCGATGCGGTGGAAACGCCTGACGGCAGTGTGATCATTCCTATTTCAAGAGTTTCGTTTGGATTTGCAGCCGGTGGCAGTGAGTTTGGCAAGAGCTCAATCGATTCGGGCAACCCAATGTTCGGCGGCGGCAGCGGCGGCGGGGTTTCCATCTCCCCTATGGCTTTTCTGGTAGTCGGTCAGGGTCAGATCAAGCTTTTACCGGTTAATACCGCATCCTCTGCGCTTGAAAAGATCATTGATATGATTCCCGGCACTTTTGAAAAGGTTAATGCGAAATTTCAGCAGATGAAGGCCGAAAAGAACGCCAAAAACAAGCCGGTAACAGTGCAGGCCGTTTTTGACGAAAAGGAGTAAGCAAAACATAGGGCATCAAAGTGTAAAACGCTGAAACCCGCAGGGCAGGCGGCCGAAGGAACAAAATGTTCGGCTGTTTGCCCTGTTTTTTAATACTTGAATACTTTTGTGCGCAAAACCTCGCCCTACGCCAAAATCTTCTTGTCCCGCTTGACAAAAGATGCGTTTTGCAATAAACTATCATGGTATGAACAAATCGGAGGTAGAAATCAATGCTGATAAGATTAATAGGTCTGGCGTTTGTTGTCGCCAGCGCACTTGTCGTCTTTTTTGCGAAGCATATTTTGTCGTTTATCATAAAACGCGAAGCGTCCGAGCGGGAGATTATCATGCTGAAGGCGGCAGGCTTGCTGGCCGTGTTTTTCGGCACATGCTCCCTCATATTGCCCGACCTGTTTTAAATGATAAAAAGATATCAGCTTGCCGGAGGTAAATTGCCATGAATGAAAGCCAAAATATCGCAAAGAATTATGAGCCTGCCGAATTTGAGGACAGGTTATATAAAAGCTGGACGGAGCGCGGGTATTTCCACGCGCAAATAGACCATGCCAAAGCGCCGTATTCCATTGTGATACCACCCCCGAACGTAACAGGGCAGCTCCATATGGGTCACGCCTTTGACGAAACCCTGCAGGATATTTTGATTCGATACAAGCGTATGGCAGGCTACTGCACGCTGTGGGTACCCGGCACCGACCATGCCGGAATCGCCACACAGATTAAGGTTGAAGAGGCCTTACGCAAGGAGGAAGGGCTGACGCGTCACGATCTTGGCCGCGAAAAGTTTTTAAAGCGTGTGTGGGACTGGAAGCATAAATACGGCAGCAGAATCATCAATCAGCTAAAGAAGCTGGGCTGCTCCTGTGATTGGGAGCGTGAGCGCTTCACTATGGACGAGGGCTGCTCTAAAGCCGTGCTTGAGGTTTTTGTGAATTTGTACAACAAGGGCCTGATCTATCAGGGCAGCAGGATCATCAACTGGTGCCCCGGCTGCACGACCGCCCTTTCGGACGCGGAAGTGGAATACGCGGAGCAGGAAGGCCATTTCTGGTACATCAAATATTTTGTCAAAGGCTCAGACGAGTATCTCACCATTGCCACTACCCGCCCCGAAACGCTTTTGGGCGACACCGCTGTTGCGGTAAGCCCTGATGACGAGCGTTATTCCCACCTGATAGGCAAAACGCTTGTTTTGCCGTTAGTAGGACGCGAAATTCCAGTGATAGCCGACGATTATGTGGACAAGGCATTTGGTACGGGCGCTGTTAAAATCACACCCGCTCACGACCCGAACGATTTTGAGGTGGGTATGCGCCATGGCCTTGAGCAGATCAAGGTGATGAACGACGACGCCACCATCAATGCTTTTGGCGGAAAATATGAGGGCATGGACCGTTATGCGGCCAGAAAACAAATCATCAGGGATTTGGAGGATGGCGGATTTTTAGTAAAAATAGAGCCGCATGCGCATAATGTGGGACAGTGTTACCGCTGCAGCACGACTGTGGAGCCCATTACCTCCAAGCAGTGGTTTGTCAAAATGGAACCGCTGGCAAAGGCAGCCATTGATGTTGTGGGCGACGGCAGAACAAGCTTTGTTCCGGACCGGTTTTCAAAGATTTATTTGAATTGGATGGAAAATGTGCACGACTGGTGCATTTCCCGCCAGCTCTGGTGGGGACACCGCATCCCCGCCTATTATTGCGACGCGTGCGGCAAGACTATTGTTTCCAAGCACGCTGTAGCGTCCTGCCCTGACTGCGGCGGGGCCGTTTGGCAGGATCCTGATGTGCTGGACACCTGGTTTTCGTCCGCGCTCTGGCCGTTTTCCACGTTGGGCTGGCCCGATAAAACGCCGGAGCTAGACTACTTCTACCCCACCTCCACGCTTGTCACAGGCTACGACATTATTTTCTTTTGGGTAGCCAGAATGATATTTTCAGGCATGGAGCACATGGGCAAAGAACCGTTTAAGCATGTGTTTATCCATGGTTTGGTGCGCGACGCGCAGGGACGCAAAATGTCCAAGTCGCTCGGCAACGGTATTGATCCTTTGGAAATTGTGGGGAAATACGGTGCGGATGCCCTGCGTTTTACGCTGGCGACAGGCAACGCCCCCGGCAATGATATGCGTTTTTCGGATGAGCGCGTTGCCGCAAGCCGGAATTTTGCCAATAAAATATGGAACGCGTCGCGCTTTGTGCTGATGAACCTGACAATTACCGAAAATAAGCTGCCCCCCATAAGCGACATGCAGACAGAAGATAAGTGGATCGTGAGTAAATTCAACAGGCTTGTCGGCGAAGTGACCGAGAGCCTTGAAAAGTTCGACCTTGGGATTGCTGTTTCCAAGCTCTACGATTTTATCTGGGACGATTTTTGCGATTGGTATATCGAGCTTGTCAAGCCGCGTCTGTCGGACAAGGAAAGCCCGGATGCTGCCACAGCGCAGCATGTGCTTACCTTTGTGCTCAGTGAAACCATGAAGCTTTTGCATCCGTTTATGCCCTTCATTACCGAGGAAATATGGCTGCATCTCCCTCACAACGGAGAAAGTATCATGATCAGCAGGTGGCCTGAGTTTGACAAAAATCTTGCTTTTGAGGACGCGGAGCGCAGTATGGCGCTTGTTTGCGGCGCAATCCGGGCTATTCGAAACACCCGCTCCGAAATGAACGTGCCGCCGTCTAAAAAAGCGGGCTTGATACTTGTTACAGATCAAACACAGATTTTTGAGCATGGCGTCAAATTTTTTGAAAAGCTGACCAACGCCTCCCCGGTGACGGTCTGCCTGACAAATGACTGCGTGCCGGAAAACGCGGTGTCCGTTGTTGCGGAGGGCGTAAACATTTATCTTCCGCTTGAGGATTTAGTGGATAAAGAAAAGGAAATCGCACGTCTGTCGAAGGAAAAAGAAAATCTTATAAATGAGATCAAGCGTGTACACAGCAAGCTTGAAAATGAAAGCTTTGTTTCCAAAGCGCCCGCCGCAGTTGTGGCGCAAGAACGCGCAAAGGGTGAGAAGTATGCGCAAATGCTTGCCGGCGTTGAGGAAACCTTGGCGGCTATGCAAAATTAACCGGCCGGCAAAACAAGTTTTAGAGGTGAGTCGTATTACCTATACAGAAGCGTTGGAATATATTCATACTGCACACAGGACTTGCGTAAAACACGGCCTTGAAAACATGCGCCATCTGCTCTGTCTGCTTGGCGATCCGCAAAACGCTCTGCGCTTTGTCCATATTGCGGGGACAAACGGCAAGGGCTCTGTTGCCGCTATGCTGGCGTCTGTTTTGCGGGCGCAGGGGTATAAAACGGGCCTGTATACTTCCCCGTTCGTTATGTGTTTTAATGAGCGCATCAGGATAGGTGACGCCTTAATTCCGGATGATACGCTTACAGCGCTTACGCAGGAAGTAAAAGAAAAAATCGATTTGATAGCGGAGCCTGAAAAACGCCCGACGGAGTTTCAGGTGATTACCGCTATCGCTTTTTTGCACTTTTGCAGGCAGAACTGTGACATCGTCGTGCTTGAAACCGGTATGGGCGGCAGGCTTGACCCTACCAATGTGATAGGGCAGCCGCTCTGCAGCATCATAACATCCATCAGCTACGACCACATGAAATACCTTGGCGACACGCTTTCGCAGATCGCGTTTGAAAAGTGCGGCATTATCAAGCCGCACGGCTTTGTGGTGGCATATCCCCAGCAAAGGGATGAAGCGCTTGCCGTGATTTGCGATGAATGCGAAAACAAAGGCGCAAGACTGACTATTGCGCCTGTACCTGGTCATATTCAGTCCTCCTGCTTAGGAAATATCTTTGATTGCGGCGGTTTTGAGCGTGTGGAAATCCCGCTGGCAGGCGCCTATCAGCCATACAATGCCGCCACAGTGCTTACAGCGGTGCAGGTGCTTCGCAATGAAAGAGGCGTAGCTGTCAGTGATGAAGCCGTTTACCGCGGTATGAAGGCTGTATCGTGGGCAGGAAGATTTGAAATCCTGTCGGCCGCCCCGTTAGTCATCTTAGACGGTGCGCACAACGCGGATGCAATGGCGCAGCTGAAACGCTCAATGCAGGATATCGTAAAAAACAAACCTGTTACACTGGTGCTTGGTATGCTGCGCGACAAGCAGTTTGCGCTGTGCGCACAGACCCTTGCGCCAATTGCGCAAAATGTGATAACAACCACCGTTTCAAATCCGCGCAGTGCAAGTGCCGGGGAACTGGCCGAAAGCATAAGCGGCATAAAAAAAGCCGTCATTTGCCCTGACCCGACAGACGCAGCCAAGCTTGCCCTTGAGCTTGCAGGCAAAAACGGCGTTGTGCTGGTCAGCGGCTCTTTGTACCTGATCGGAGAGCTTCGGCAGTATTTCATGGATAAAATTGCCGGAAGTGCCGTGTGATTTTCTCAATATTACAATTTTTTCAGATTTGCAAACATTGCCATAAGGTTTTTGGTTCCCACTGTATCAAATTGTATTTCCAGTTTCACATCGTTTCCAAGCGGTGTTGCGGCGATGATTTTACCTTCCCCGAATTTTTTGTGCATGACGCGGTCGCCTGCCGCAAAATCCAGATTAGCCTGCGTCTGTTTGCGGACATCAAAGGCGTCGAACAGGCCTGATTTAGTGGATTTTGCAATGGAATCAAACAGCCTTGGCTTTGTACTGCCTAAGATTTGCGCGGAGGCGCTTGCCTGGGCGGAACGCTCAGAAAAGCTCATGCGTTTTCCCGACGCCTCGGTAAGCTCGGCAGGGATCTCAAGCAAAAACCTTGAGGGCCTCGGATAGGTCGTGGAGCCGTAAAGCATACGGCAAAAAGTATTTGTAATGTAGAGCTTTTGCTTTGCACGCGTCAATGCAACATAACACAATCGGCGCTCCTCCTCTATCTCGGCTTCGTCGCCGATAGAGCGCGTCCCCGGGAACAATCCTTCCTCAAGTCCCGCCAGAAAGACCACAGGAAACTCAAGCCCCTTTGCCGAATGAATGGTCATCAGCACAACGGCCTCCTGCTGCTCATCGTAGTTGTCGATATCCGAAATAAGGGATACCCCTTCCAAAAAATCTTCCAAAGAAGGCGCTTCGGCGCTTTTTTCGTATTCGGCGGCCACAGATAAAAATTCCTTTAAATTCTCCAGCCTCCCCTGCGCTTCCACACTGTTTTCAAGCATCAACGGCATAGTATAGCCCGTCTCGTCAAGCACCCGGCTGACAAAATCGGTAATGCTGTATTTGCCCTTTTCCGCACACAACCTTTGTATGCACTGTGTGAAATCTATAAGCTTTACAGATGCCCGGAGCAGCTCGGAATAGCGGTCGGCATTAGCAATCACCTCAAAAATGCTTTTGCCCTCCGCATTTGCGATATCTTCCGCTCGGCCTACCGTCACATCGCCTATCCCTCTTTTCGGTTCATTGATAATGCGCTTAAGGCTGATGTTATCGGACTGATTATGGATCAGACGCAAGTATGCAATAAGATCCTTAATTTCCTTTCTGTCATAAAAGCGCAGTCCGGACAAAACACGGTACGGTATGCCCTGCCGCAGAAGCATTTCCTCCAGCACGCGCGACTGGGCGTTGGTACGGTATAAAACCACGAAGTCACTAAAGCTGCGGCTGTCTGACGCAACCATTTTTTCAATCTCACCGGCAATAAACCTGCCCTCATCATGCTCATTTTCGGCACGGTAAATCAACACTTTATCGCCGCTGTCTCCGTCTGTCCACAGTTTTTTGCCCTTGCGTCCGCGGTTGTTGGCAATCACATGGTTGGCGGCGTTAAGAATGGTTTGCGTGGAGCGGTAATTCTGCTCCAGCTTGACCACTTTCGCGTCGGGAAACTCTTTTTCAAAATCCAGAATATTTCGGATATTTGCGCCGCGGAATTTGTAGATGCTCTGATCATCGTCGCCAACGACGCAAAGGTTCCTGTGCTTGCCTGCCAGAAGCGAAATCAGCTTGTACTGCGCGTTGTTGGTGTCCTGGTACTCGTCTACCAATATGTACTTAAACTTATTTTGATAGTATTCGAGAAGATCGGGATTTTCCGATAAGAGCAGCACGGTGTTAGAAATAATATCGTCAAAATCCAAGGCGTTGTTTGCCTTGAGCTTTTTTTGGTACAGTTCATATATCTCGGCGATTCTGCTCATGCGAAAGTCTGAATCGTACACCCTTGCAAAAGCTTGCGGGCTTTGCATATCGTCCTTTGCCTTGCTGATTTGTGCCAGAACGGCACGGGGCGGGAAATTCTTGTCGCTTAGGGCAAGCTCCTTTAAGCAGTCTTTTAACACGGTCTGCGTATCTGTGGTGTCGTAAATCACAAAGCTGGCATCATAACCCAGCCGCTGGATACCCCGCCGCAATATCTTAACGCACGCAGAATGAAAAGTGGATACCCACATATCGTAAATCGCGCCGTCAAACAACTTCGCAATTCTTGTTTTCATCTCATTTGCGGCTTTATTGGTAAACGTGATCGCCAAAATGTTGTATGGGCTCACATTCTTTTCACTGATCATATAGGCAATGCGGTTGACAAGAACGGTGGTTTTTCCGCTGCCTGCCCCTGCCAGAATCAAAAGCGGGCCTTCCGTGTGCATCACGGCCTCGCGCTGCATTGGGTTTAAATTCATTGTAATATCGGTCATTTTTAATTTGCCTCCCATGGTCTGACTACGCTATTACTATATCATACCGCATTTTTTTCAGAATTGGAAGAGCAACAGGTGAAATCGCCGCAAAAAAAGAGGGATATACGCCCTGCCCTCCGGCAAACCGTGTATCCCTTAACTTAACGTAATGTGTTTCTATAAAATCAATAACTCAAATACGCCGTGCTTTTTTCTTCAGCCCAGACAACAGACAAATCAAAAATCCTCGCAAAAGATCTCAGCGGCACATAGTCAGCGCCGTCAAACGTTTTTGTAGGGCGGCTCAGAAGATAAATAATACTGTCTGTATATATTTTGTCATCATTGGGCGTATAGTGCATTAAGGTACCGTAACTTCTGACATACAGCTGTTTTTCATCATCGTTCCACCAAGATTCTCCATATAGAGCTGCTACAAACTCATGCAATGGAACATACAATGTATCGTCACTCATAACTGGTTTGTTTTCAAATTCTATTCTGCCACCCCAAGGCAATCTTACCTGAATCTCCCCTTCCGGCACGGGGGCCTCTTCCTCTTCCACAATCAGACCCGGATCGTCATATTTATCCTGATCCTGCTGAATCAAGTCAATGTAATTGATTGAATTTTCCTCGGTAAGCACAGGCATATCCACGCTTTTTATTTTATTGATATCGGAAAGTACAGTGTGATACTTGACGACCGCATTGAAATGTGTTGATTCACTTGCGGCAGAATTGCCTTGATCATCCGAACCGGTGCCGGCAAACAGCCTCTGCCCTGCCGCCAGGTCTAAGGATATGTCTATGGTGGTGTCGGAATCCACAATATAACCGCTTGAATTGACAATAAAGGTCATTTTAATGCCTTGGTCACCTAAAAGCTTTACACCGTCTAGCTTATCAGCAAAAGCATTGACAATAGTAATATTGTCTGACGGATTAAGCTCCAAATAGGCAAAGGCCGACTCTATTTGAGACTTGATATTATACTGTGCGACCGTCGGGCTGAGCTTTTCATAATAGCCGGCAATGTCGAGCGCAAACGTCTTTACCGCTTCTCTTGTTTGGGGATTTACCGCAAAATCATTTGCCGCAAGACGTATGAGATCCTTTAAACCCTTATCGGATAGATTCAACTCGTAGGCAGTACCCTGTGCGGTTTGTTTCGTTCTTTTTATGACAGGCGTATGGATTGCCGTGGCCTTTACATAATTCTGAAGGAACGCCATATACTTATCCTGCATTTCAAACGAAGCCGGTATCATGTCTTTCAAATAATCCATATTCATACCCGCAGAGTCCAGGCCGGCCATCGCGTTGATATCCATCACCATATACTGCGCATTTTCATACTCCTGAGGAAGCGCCAGCTTGGCAATGGAAGGGATCTTAAAGATTTCCACGAGCTTGTCTTTGGCAGCATCAACCCAGACTGTCACTTTAAAGGACATATCGTCTGTGGCTATGGTACAGTCGGTGTTCGCAGAAATGGCATTTTTGGCCTTATCTTGTATGTAGGTTTGATTAGCGGTTAATGTAAGACAGTTGATAAAGTTATAAACTTTCCTAAGCTCTGGGTCATTCGCTATGAAGGGTGAATTCGTATCGAGCTTAATCGACATTGTTGTCTGTTCTTTGGCGGACTGAATGCTTGCGGTTTTAATCACACTGTTTAAAAATGCGGTATCATCACCTGAGCATCCTGTAAAGGATACGCACATGCTGACTATCACCAAAAAAATCCATACTGTTTTTGCAAGCTTACCCATAAATTTAGGCCTCCTCCTATGACTTTTAAAAAAGTCAGTTACTGTATATTATTATATCATAGCCACTGTTAAAAATCAAATAAAATAATTGTATATATTTATTTGATTTGATAAATTCAGGTAAATATATACCAAAAAAAATCCCCGCGCACAAGGCGCAGGGATTTGTATTCTTATACAACACTTTAAAATTAATACATACCGCCCATGCCGCCCATACCGCCGGCGCCTGCAGGCATAGCTGGCTCCGGCGCAGGTTTATCCGCAACGATGCTCTCTGTGGTAAGCACCATAGCGGCAACGCTTGCCGCATTTTGCAGCGCGCAGCGGGTAACCTTTGTGGGGTCAACGATTCCGGCCTTCACCATGTCAACATACTCTTCGGTCAGGGCATTGTAGCCTATTCCCTTCGCGGAGGACTTAATTTTTTCAACAATAACACTGCCCTCAACGCCTGCATTGGCAGCGATTTGTCTTACAGGCTCTTCAAGCGCCTTAAGCACGATCTGAACGCCTGTTTTCTCATCACCGGCAGTGGTGCCCAGAAGCTTTGCAATGCTGTCTATTGCCGTAATATAGGAGGCTCCGCCGCCGGCGACGATACCCTCTTCCACAGCGGCCTTTGTAGCGGCCAAAGCGTCCTCAATGCGCAGCTTCTTTTCCTTCATTTCCGTCTCGGTTGCAGCGCCGACCTTGATGACAGCTACGCCGCCTGACAGTTTAGCAAGTCTTTCCTGAAGCTTTTCTTTATCAAATTCACTTGTGGTTTCTTCAATCTGTACCTTGATCTGGGCAACTCTTGCCTTGATCTCGTCGGCATTGCCCGCGCCGTCAACAATAATGGTATTTTCCTTCTGCACCTTAACCTGCCTTGCGCGTCCGAGCTGAGAAACATTGGTTTCCTTCAGGTCTAAACCCAGCTCCTCACTGATCACTTCGCCGCCTGTGAGAATAGCAATATCTCTTAGCATATCCTTTCTTCTGTCGCCAAAGCCGGGGGCCTTGACGGCAACACAGGTGAAGGTGCCGCGCAGCTTATTCACAAGCAGAGTGGCAAGCGCTTCGCCCTCAAGATCTTCGGCAATAATCAGCAGCTTCTTGCCGGACTGTACGATCTGCTCTAAAATAGGAAGCAGTTCCTGAATATTGGAGATCTTTTTATCTGTGATCAGAATGTATGCATCGTCCAGTACAGCTTCCATTTTGTCGGTATCAGTCACCATGTACGGAGAGAGGTACCCTCTGTCGAACTGCATGCCCTCTACGATTTCAGAATATGTCTCGGCGGTCTTGGATTCCTCCACCGTAATAACGCCGTCATTTGAAACCTTATCCATAGCGTCCGCGATCAGCTCGCCGATCTCCTCGTCACTGGCGGAAATGGCCGCAACTCTTGCAATATCGTTTTTGCCGTCAACCTTCTTGGAATTGGATACGATAGTCTCAACCGCTACGTCGACAGCCTTGGAAATACCCTTTTTGATAATCATGGGGTTAGCGCCGGCGGCCACATTTTTGAGGCCCTCACGCACAAGCGCCTGTGCCAGAAGGGTTGCGGTTGTGGTACCGTCGCCGGCCACATCATTTGTCTTGGTGGCAACCTCTTTGACAAGCTGGGCGCCCATGTTTTCAAACGCATCCTCAAGTTCTATTTCCTTGGCAATTGTCACACCGTCATTTGTGATAAGCGGAGACCCGTATTTTTTGTCCAAAACGACGTTCCTGCCCTTAGGGCCCAATGTAACCTTAACTGTATCGGCAAGCTGATTAACGCCGCTCTCAAGCGCTTTTCTCGCTTCCTGACCGAATAAAATATCCTTAGCCATAACCTATTTCCTCCTTAAAAATGAATTATCAAAATACCAAAAGCAAATTTCAAGTATTTAAAGCAGCCCTGTTTTGCAAAGTCTAAGCTTTTGCTTAGCCTACCTTTGCCAGGATATCGCTCTGGCGCAGGATGGTATATTCCTGTCCGTCAAGCTTTACCTCTGTGCCTGCGTACTTGCTGGTAATCACCTTATCGCCCACCGCAACTTCCATCTTTATTTCTTTGCCGTCAACCATACCGCCGGGGCCTACGGCAACAATTTCAGCCATCTGAGGCTTTTCCTTTGCCGAACCCGGGAGCACGATGCCGCTCTTGGTGGTTTCTTCTGTTTCCAGCATTTTAATCACTACTCTGTCGCCTAATGGTTTGATAGTCATATCTATACCTCCTATAAAATATTTTAAATTATTAGCACTCGCTTCCGTCGAGTGCCAAAACTATATTACTCATTCTTTTCGTTTGGAGCAAACATAAAAACCGGCTGTATTTCTATGATTTTGCCTTAGTTTCCATTAAATACTCGTTTTTTCTCATGTTTTCTTAAAATTACTTTGATTTTCATATTTTACTAGACTTTTCTAACTTTGTTATTCTAAATCTAAAGAATACATACATCTAAAAGGAGGCATGTGCTTTGCCGCAAATTTATTATATTATACTGAAAACATTTATATTTCTCATTTTGATTTTGTTGTTTACCTTTATGCCCATAGGGCGAAACACCAAAGGCGCTTTCGGCATTTTATTGCCTCCGGAAAATCTGAAGGACAAGTCCCTATTAAAAATAAAAAACCTTTACCGGTATTTGTCTGTGGCGGCAGGGGCTTTGCTTGCCTGCGTCAACCTGATTTTATGCCTGAGCACCGAAACGGCAGTCTCTGATGTGTGGATGCAGCTTCTTTTGAGCGCTTATTGTGTTTGGGCTTTCATGATTTACTTTATGGCGCGCAAAGCGGTGCAAGCATTAAAAAAGCGGCTTGGCTGGAGCAATGCCGCAACACATCAAATGCACCAAGAATTCATTGACCCAGGCTTTACTGAAAGCAGCCTTACTTTGTCTGTGTGGTGGTTTAGCGCACATGCGGCCCTGATTGCCTCGACTGCCGCTCTTTTATATTTTTTCTACCCGCACATGCAAGGGTATTTGCCAACAGGAATAGATATCGCGGGAAAAGCTACGGGATATGCGCCAAAGTCGCTGAATCTGATAATGCTGCTTGTGCTCGTGCAGATTTTGATAACCCTGCTGTGCATTGGCGTATACAATGCCATAAGACACAGCCGATTACGGCTTGATCCCGTGGACGCCGAATCCTCGCTTGCCAAAAGCAGACGATTTCGTATCCTGTGGAGCGGCTATATCATTGCGCTTGCATTCCTTTTGGATATTGCCGTTGTTACCGCAGCGCAGTTTATGTACATCACGCCGCAGCTGCTGCCCATGACGCCTTATCTGATGGGCGGCATACTGATTATCATAGTCGCACTGACGCTGTTCTTAGGCTATTACACCTCAAGGCATAACCGCATTTAAACAGGAACACGCCCGGTTAAAACGACGCATGTCCCGCAAATACTGTAGCTGCTCAAATACGCAGGAATCACAAAGCTGTCACCCGCCGTAAATGCAATGCTGCCGCCGTCATACGCCAGATGGCCGCTTCCTTCACAGAAGATCAGAATATCAAAGGAATCCTTGGTACAGTTAAGCTCAAGACAGCTTATTATGTCATAACGGTCAACCGTAAAGTATTCGCACTTTACAAGGTGTGTTTTGATGTTATCGCCTATCATCTCCGGTTGCACCGAAGCGTTATCATCCTTGTTGTTGGCTGACAGCTTGGTCACCTCAAGCGCCTTTGGCACATGAAGCTGACGATGCCTGCCTTGCGCGTCGGTGCGGTCATAGTCGTATACGCGGTATGTTGTGTCGGAATTCTGCTGGATTTCAACAATGAGAAGCCCTTCCTGAAGGGCATGGAGCGTTCCCGAAGGAATAAAGAAGCAGTCGCCCTTTGCTACCTCCACATAATTCAAAACAGATTCCAGCTCCCCCGAGGCTATCGCCTGCTCAAACTGCTGCTTGGTTACGTCTTTTGCAAAACCATATACCAGCTTTGCGCCCGGCTTGGCGTCTAAAACATACCACATTTCGGTTTTTCCCAGGTCGCCGTTTTCATGCGCATTCGCGTAAGCGTCATTGGGATGCACCTGGACGGACAGCTTATCGCAGCAGTCCAAAAGCTTTACTAAAAGCGGAAAGCGCTGGCCATACTTTTGTACCACAGCATCGCCCAACAGCCGGTTCCCAAGGGCGTCAATTGCCGCGCCAAGCGGTTTGCCTGCAAACTCGCCGTTTGCTATGATACTTTCCCCATTTTTATGTACAGCTATCTCCCAAGACTCGCTGGTGTGGTCCGATACGATCTGTTTGCCGAACACATCGCGCAGCGCAGTGCCTCCCCAGATAGCCTCTTTGAACACAGGATTCATTTTAAGCGGTTGCAGTTTCATGATTATTCACCTCGAAAGTTAATGGTTATACGCTAACTCACCAAGCAGTTCTCTCACAGCCTGCAAAGCGCGCGCAGATATGGCTTCATAGCGTTCGCGCTTGTTTTTTAGGCGGGCGTCTAAGTTTTGCATAATGCCGAAATTGACATTCATGGGCTGAAAACTGGCAACGCTGCCGTCTGAAATATATGAGGCAAGCGCACCTATGGCCGTGATATTGTTAAATTCTATCATAGCCATGCCGGCCAGCCGACGTGCCATATTGATGCCCGCCGCAAGGCCGGATGAAGCCGATTCCACATAGCCTTCCACCCCTGTGATCTGGCCTGCAAAAAATATATCGGGATGTGTTTTAAGCTGATAGAAACAGTTTAGCAGCCTGGGGGAATCCAGAAATGTGTTTCTGTGCATGACCCCGTAACGCATAAACTCAGCGTTTTTCAGCGCGGGAATCATGGAAAACACGCGCTTCTGTTCGCCAAATTTCAGATGTGTCTGGAATCCCACAATATTATACAGACTGGCATCGGCATTATCCTGCCTCAGTTGCACCACGGCATAGCAGTCGTCCCTGCCCGTTTTGGGATTTTTAAGCCCCACTGGCTTAAGCGGCCCGAACAGCAGCGTATCATGGCCGCGTTTTGCCATCACCTCAACAGGCATGCACCCTTCAAAAACCTTGCCACCCTCAAACGCCTTCAGCTCCGCCGTATCGGCCCCGATAAGTGCAGAGTAAAACGCGTCATATTGCTCTTTTGTCATGGGGCAGTTGATATAGTCGGGCGTACCGCGGTCATAGCGCGCCGCAAAAAACGCGTTTTCCATATCAATGCTTTCTTTAGTAACGAGCGGCGCCGCCGCATCGAAAAAATGCAGATATTCACTGCCTGTGAGCTTGCTGATACTGTCTGCAAACGCTTCTGACGTGAGCGGCCCTGTGGCTATAATCACGTTATCATGTTCGGGAACAGCCGTCATTTCTTCATGCCTTACCTCAATCAGCGGATGCGTGCGCACTTTTTCGGTAACCAACCGTGAAAAGCCTTCCCTGTCTACAGCCAACGCCCCGCCGGCAGGAACACGGGTCTGGTCGGCGCACGCTAAAATAAGTGAGCCCAGCATGCGCATTTCCTCTTTCAAGAGCCCCACCGCGTTTGCGAGCTGATCGGAACGCAGGGAATTGGAACAAACCAGTTCGGCAAAATCGGCATTGTGGTGCGCCGGTGAAAGCTTTTTGGGTTTCATTTCAAACAGCGTAACGCGAATCCCCCTGTTTGCCAGCTGCCACGCCGCCTCACAGCCTGCAAGCCCCGCTCCTATTACCGCAGCCTTCATTGTTTTTTGCCTTCCGATTTACCTGCGGCCTTTTTGTTTGCCGCCGCATAATCACAGTTTGGATTGGTGCAGACCGTTTTATTTCCCAAACGCGGCGCCTTTTTCACCAGCAGGCCACCGCATTTGGGGCAAGGCTCATCTTTAAGGGGCATATCCCATGTCATGAAATCGCAGCCCGGATTATCTTCACAGCCGTAATATGTTTTTCCGGCCTTGCTCTTTTTAACAAGCACCTGCTTGCCGCATTTAGGACATGCGACCCCCGCCTCAGTGCGTATGGGCTTTGCGTTTCGGCACTCCGGAAATCCCGGACACGCCAGGAATTTGCCGTACCTGCCCATTTTGTACACCATCATTCTTCCGCATTTATCGCAGGGCACGTCCGACACCTCGTCGGCTATTTTGACCTTGCCTATTTCTTCCTCAGCTTTTTCCAAAACGTTTTTAAACGGACCGTAGAACGCCTCTAATATCTGCCGCCAGGGGGCGTTGCCCTCTTCCACATCGTCCAGCTGCTTTTCCATGTTGGCGGTAAATTCCACGTCCACGATCTTGTCGAAATGCTTCTTCATAATATCGGTTGTGACGCGCCCAAGCTCGGTCGGAAGCAGGCTCTTTTTCTCACGGATCACATATCCCCGCACAATGATGGTGGTAATGGTAGGCGCATAGGTTGACGGACGGCCTATCCCCTCTTCCTCAAGCGCCTTGACAAGACTTGCCTCGGTGTATCGGGGTGGCGGAGCGGTAAAATGCTGTTCGTCCTTTAACGCTTTGTTTATCAACTTCTGCTGTTCTTTCAGAGGTGGGAGCATAGTATGCTTCTCGTCTGATTCATTATCCGTACCCTCTATATATACCTTCATAAATCCGTCAAACTTGATTTTAGAACCGCTGGCCTTGAAGGTGTAACCGTTTGCATCAATATCGGCGGAAACGGTGTCTAAAACCGCATTTTCCATCTGGCTTGCCACAAAGCGCTCCCAGATCAATTTATAGAGCTTATACTGGTCATTGGTCAACGATTCTTTAATTTTGATCGGCACAAGCGTTACGTCTGTCGGGCGGATCGCTTCGTGCGCGTCCTGCGCATTTTTGCGTGACTTGTAAACCCTTGCCGCAGCAGGAACATAGGCTGCGCCATATGCCGCACCAATATAGCCGCGCGCCTGCGTCTGCGCCTCCGCGGCAATACGCAGTGAGTCGGTACGCATATAGGTAATAAGACCTATGCTGCCCACGCCTTTTACATCAACGCCCTCGTACAGCGACTGTGCGGTCTGCATGGTCTTGCGGGTATTGAAGTTTAGCTTTCGCGACGCCTCCTGCTGCATGGTGGAGGTGGTGAACGGCGGCGCGGGATAGCGCTTTGCCTCGCCGATTTTAACCGCAGTAACGACAAAATCCGCACCGGAAATCACACCAAGCACAGCCTTTACTGACGCCTCGTCAGGCAGTTCCATCTTTTCGCCGTCTTTACCATAGAACGATGCCTTAAATTCCTTACCGGACTTTGTATCACTCAAGTAAGCGTCAAGACTCCAATACTCCTTTGGAACAAAGGCCTCAATCTCATCCTCACGGTCGCAGATCAGCCTTGTGGCTACCGACTGTACACGCCCGGCGGAAAGCCCCTTCTTCACCTTTTTCCAGAGAATGGGGCTTATTTTATAACCCACGATCCTGTCTAAAATACGGCGCGCCTGCTGTGCATCCACCAAGTCAATATCAATAGCCTTGGGCTCTTTCATTGCCTTTTGAACCGCCGATTTTGTAATCTCATTAAACGTAACGCGGCACTTTTCACCGTCCGCTATACCAAGCACATGCGCCAGATGCCAGCTGATGGCCTCGCCTTCACGGTCAGGGTCGGTTGCCAGAAACACGTGCTCCGACGCCTTGGCCTCTTTTTTCAGTTTGCCCAGCAGGTCGCCTTTACCACGGATCGTAATGTATTTAGGCTCAAAGTTATTATCCAAATCCACGCCTATCTGGCTTTTGGGCAAATCGATAATATGTCCCATGGACGCCATAACCTGATAAGTATTGCCCAGGTATTTTTTTATGGTCTTTGCCTTGGCGGGTGACTCAACAATGATCAAATTTTTGGCCATAACTCGGTTAACCTCCAAAAAAAGTTTTGCGTTGTTATTATGTCCCAAACAAGCGGATTTACATAATATTTTACACGCTACATGATATATTTATATGAGAATAGAAAAGTTTTTGCCCGCAAGCTGGTTAATAAATCCACTAAGCTCAAGCAGGGTAAGAATTGCGCTGACATTGCCGATCTCCATGCCTGACTCCCGGCAAATCTCGTCAATATGGGCGTTTTTGCTGATGAGTATCGACAAAATAGCCTTTTCATCCTCGCCCAGCTCCTGATACTGGGGGTCGCTGATAGAAGCCTGTTTGACGGTATTGACAGGCGTTTGGTTGATGATCCTGCGCTTGGGCAGCGACACATCCTTCCATTCAATGCCCAGCTTTTCAAGCTGAGGCGCGTATTCGGCCAAAATATCCATTGCGCTGTCAGTAAGTTTGGCGGCACCGCTTTTAATCAGCTCATTGCATCCTAAAGACATTATCCTGTCATAGTCGCCGGCGACCGCAAACACATCCTTACCGGAATTAAGCGCCCAATTCGCGGTGCTCAGCGTACCGCTCTTTTTTGGCGCTTCCGTGACTAAGACGCCTTGCGAAAAGGCGGCGATAAGCCGGTTTCTATAGGGAAAGTTTTTGCCATAGGCTTCAGTGCCCGGCATAAATTCGGTGATAACGGCACCGTTTTGCGCAATAGCACGCATCAGGTCGCCGTGCTCAGGCGGATAAACTACATTGATACCGCTGCCCAAAAACGCAACCGTCTTTCCTCCGGCCTTGAGCGCGGCATTGTGCGCAATGCCGTCAAGCCCGCGCGCCATGCCGCTTACGATTGTTATACCATGCCTCGCCAGATCATAGGCAATACTGTAGGTGATCTTGGCACCGTACTCGGTAAATTTTCTGGTGCCGACTACCGAAATGCAAAACAGCCTGTCCCACAAAAGCCGCTCGCCAAGCACATAAAGAACATACGGAGGCTCATAGCAATAGCGAAGCGCACTTGGGAATCCGGCGTCATCATAATACAGGATACAGGCGCCCATAGCGTTTACAGCTGCCAAAATTTGCTCGGTACGCTGCATGGACTTGTCAGAAAGCTGGGCGATATCAATTTTGGAAATGCCGTCTATGCCGGCAAAATCGCCGGCAGAGGCGCTGTATATGTCAAAAACCGTGTCAAACCGCTCCAGCAGCCGCGTAATTTTCGCGGAGCTTATGCCCGGCAGGCTTGTGAGCCAAAGCCACATATGCTTGCTGTCCACAAATACGCCCCCCCGTTCCGGAAATAATGCTTATGCCATACGCAAATTCACCTTTAACGATGGTCTGTTCTTTACAGTACTACAAAACTGAAAAATTGTCAAAGCTTTTTTGGAAGGATTGGTGAAATCAGACATAAAAATATAGATTGCCCCAATTATGTTAAGATATAAGATCGCCCTGAAGCGGGCGGGTCTGACAGATGCTTGGGTCACTATTGCAGCGCTTCGGCATACCACTGCGCCAGATTGGCGTAGGCATTGCCAAAAACAGGCTTGACGTCGCCCTTTATTCTGGTGTTGTATACCAGCGCATCGCACGCGAAATACAGCGGTACAGCGGGCGCCTCCTCTGTGAAGGCGGAGATAAGGCTGGCGTAGCAGTCCTTGATATCCTGCTTCGCCACGGCGGCGCGCGCCGCCGTAAAGAGCGAGTCCATCTGCTCGCTCTGATACGCTGCAAACGCCGCATCCTTTCCGGCAAAGGCGGACAGCTCACAGGTTTCGGGCAGCGTCGTTTCACCCAAAAAGGCCGCGTAATCCTTTGACGCCACCCTTTTTTCATAGTCTTCAAAAGGCGCTGTCTGCACAATTATACTCATGCCCACTTCTTCCAGATTTTTTTTGATTTCATTTGCAGCTGCAATACGGCGCTGATTGTCGTTATTGACCAGAATGGTAAACGAAAGCTTTTGTGTCTTTTCGCCGATTTTTTTCATTAATATTCCGTCATCACCTGCATGCCATCCGTCCGCTTGCAGATATTGTCTGCTCTTTTCAATATCCCGCGGCTCCGCCGTCCTGCCGCCGCACAACCACGAGCTGGGATTGACGGGGATATCCGATGCCACGGCGTGGTCAAACATCACGTTTTTCACCAGATTGTCCCGGTCGACCGCTGCCGATACCGCTTTGCGCACCGCCACGCTTGAAAGCACGCCATCCAGCGAATTGATGCCCAAAAAGGTGAGGTTGTTGTTGGTATACGGAACCATCACAGCGTTTCCTCTGGGATTATACGAAAACAGGTCGTCCACGTTTGCTGTAAAGGCGTCAGCCTCCCTGGCCTCAAACGCATAGGGGACTGATTTTCGGTCGGGCAGGATTTTAACGACGATTTCGTTTATGTTTGCCGCCGTGCCGGTCCACCAGCTGCCGTTTGCGAGCAGCCTGACTATTTTTGAGCTGGCGGCGCCCGAATATTTGTATGGGCCTGTGCCCATGGGCATATAGCTTGCCGCAGGATCTGCGCCTATGCTGCCCGATTTTATAATAGGAAAGTCAGCCAAAGCTAAAAAGCCTGACATCGGCTCTTTAAGCGTAACGACGTAGGTATTATTATCAGCCGCACGGCCCGAGGCCACATTTTCCAGCGCCTTTTTATAAATGCCGTCGCCCGCCATAATACTTTGCAGCGTATAGTTCACATCCTGTGCGCTAAAACGGCTGCCATCGTGCCAAACGACGCCTTTTCGCAAGAAAAACGTGTATTCAAGACCGTCGGCGGAAACACTGTACCCTTCGGCAAGACATGGCTCGGCGGACAGGTCTTGTGAAGTCTTCATCAATCCTTCATATATCAGTGTATTGATCTGAACGACCGATGAGGATTTTGTCGCAATGGGGTTCCATGTATCAAAATCATAAACAGGCAGGCTTAAAGACCCGCCAGGCACAGGTACCCCTGACGGCATGTGTGTCTGCAGCGGGCTTTGTATCGTGTCCATCGGATTGCAGCCAGCAAGAAAAATTATAGCTGCCAAGACTAAAACCGCAAGGCGTTTCATTAACATCTTCCTATCCTAAATAATAGAGCCATTTATGGCTGGGTTTCACTTCCCTGCCGGTGAAAATACGCATAAACATTGGCGGCGCTGCGCTTATCAAGCCCTGCGGCAACAAGCTGCTGTATACTTGCCGCAGCTATGGCGCCCACCGACTTAAACCGCCTCATCAAAAGCTTGCGCCGTACATCGCCTATGCCGTCTATATTCGCCAGCTCGGATGAAATTCCCTTCCGGCCCCGCAAATTTATGTGATACGCCACCGCCGTTTTATGCACCTGCTCTGAAATATTGCCCACAAGCGTGTAGGCAGCCGAATTTTTGGGTAGTGTAAACTGACTTTCTTCATCCACAAGCGCACGGAATTTGTGTTTTTCGTCCTTAACCATGCCAAAAAGCGGCAGGCTTATCCCCAACGCATCAAGCGTACGCCTTGCAGCCGAAACATGCCCTTTGCCGCCGTCCAGTAAAACAAGATCGGGCAGCTTTGTAAATTTTGCTTTGCCGGGTGCGAGCTTACCTTCACGAATTTCCTGCTGTTCTCTTTGCGCATGGGTAAACCGTCTGCAAAGCATTTCCGACATAGAGGCGTAGTCGTCCTGCCCCGCTACAGAATTTATGCGGAATTTGCGGTACTCGCTTTTAGCAGGCACTCCGCCCTCAAAAACAACCATTGCCCCCACATTGCTGGTACCCGATATGTTTGAGATGTCGTATGCTTCAATTCTATTTGGCACAGAGCCAAACTGCAGACAGGCGGCCAGCTTTTGGAGCGCGCCCGTGTCGGCTTCCTTCTTAAGCTTTTTGAGCTTGTAGTCCTCCACTGCCTGCCATGCGTTCTTTTCAACCATTTTAATAATATTCTTCTTTTCACCGCGCTTCGGCACGGTTATGGTCACCTTGCGCCCCAGCCGCTCCGACAAATATTGATTCAAGACAGCCTTATCCTCTGTTTCGCAGGACAAGACCAGCTCTCGCGGAACAAATACGGCGCTGGCGTAATACTGCTTTAAAAATCCGTCCATAATCTCTGCGTCCTCAAGCCCTTCCGCATCGTCTATGCAGAAGTTTTGCCTGCCTGTGACCCGGCCTGAGCGCACAAAGAATATTTCCACAAACGCTTTGCCGTCGTAACAGGCAAACGCGACGATATCCTGATCCGCGCCAGAGTCTGAAACCACCTTCTGGCGCTGGGTCACGGCACGTATGCTGATGATTTTATCACGCAGAGACGCGGCCCGCTCAAACGCCAGATCCTTTGACGCTGTCTCCATCTGAGCGGTCAGATTCGCGATAAGCGCGTCGTGCCGGCCTTCCAAAAAGCTGCATATTCCGGCAAACACCTCACGGTACTCCTCCCGGCTCGTATTTCCCCTGCACGGCGCAAAGCACTTGTTTATCTGATAGTTCAGGCACGGCCTGCCCTTCCCTATGTCGGCGGGAAAACGTCTGGCACATGTCGGGATAAGGAAAATCCGGCCAACGATGTCAAGCATGTGTCTTACAATTTCCATACCTGTGTAAGGGCCGAAATAGCGCGCGCCGTCGTCTGTCATTTTCCTTGTGACCGTAAGGCGCGGATAATCGTCCTGCATACTTACCTTGATATAGGGAAAATGCTTATCGTCCTTAAGCAGGATATTATAATGAGGCTTGTGTTTTTTGATCAGCGTGCATTCCAAAACAAGCGCCTCAAGCTCGGAATCGGTAATGATATATTCAAACCACGCAATGTGGCTCACCATGGCGCGCACCTTGGCGCCGTGGTTTTTGGCAGACTGAAAGTACTGGCGCACACGGTTTTTAATCACCTTGGCCTTACCCACATATATAATGCGGTCCTGCGCATCGTGCATCAGATATACGCCCGGCGCTTCGGGCAGATTTTTAAGCTGTTGTGCCAAATCAAACATCGCATACACCTGTATTGTTTTGTTTTCCTCTCACCTGCGCCATGGGTACACACAAGAAGGCTTGCTTCTGTCTGAGTCTATGGCAGGACTGGTCTTGTTTTAATCAAAAACACATATCAAAATATATCGTATACCGCATTATACCACCTGTGGCAGGCTGTTGTAAATTATTTTACCACCCGCGCACAAAGAAAATTTTTTAATAAAAAATCTGACTGTACACAAACAAAAAGGCTGACAAGCGCGCACGGCTGTGTTATAATTATTGAGAATTTTGTATGGGATTATACAGGGATGTCCATTTAATCAGGCATTCTTTGCAGGAGGATATTTATGTCCAAACAGGAATTTATGCGGAATTTTTCTATTATCGCGCATATAGATCACGGCAAGTCCACCTTGGCGGACAGGCTTTTGGAGCATACCGGTGAGGTGAACGCCCGCGATATGGAAAGCCAGCTTTTAGACAATATGGAGCTGGAGCGTGAGCGCGGCATTACCATCAAAGCACGCGCCGTACGCCTTAATTACAAGGCAAACGACGGGAATGACTATGTTTTAAATCTGATCGACACGCCGGGCCATGTTGATTTCAACTATGAGGTGTCCAGAAGCCTTGCCGCCTGCGAAGGCGCTGTTCTGGTCGTGGACGCGTCACAGGGCATCGAGGCGCAGACTTTGGCAAACACCTATCTTGCTATTGAACACGACTTGGAGGTTGTGCCTGTCATCAACAAGATCGACCTGCCCGCCGCGCATCCCGATATGGTAAAGGAAGAAATTGAAGATGTGATAGGCCTTGACGCGCATGACGCGCCTTTGATTTCGGCAAAAAACGATATTAATATCGATGCTGTGCTTGAGACAATCGTAGCCAAAATTCCCGCGCCCAAAGGCGATTGCGATCTCCCTTTGCGCGCACTGATTTTTGATTCCTACTACGACAGCTACCGCGGCGTTATTGTATATGTGCGTATCAAGGAAGGCAGGCTGGTGGTCGGGCAGACCATTCGTATGATGGCGACAGGCGCCAGCTATGAGGTTGTGGAGGTAGGCTATTTAAAGCCAATGGGCATGGTCGCGGCAGACGAGCTGTCCGCCGGAGAGGTGGGCTACATTGCCGCAAGCATCAAGTCCATGCGCGATACCCGCGTGGGCGACACTGTCACAACAGAGGACACCCCTGCATCTGAGCCGCTTAGAGGCTACCGCGAGGTGCAGCCCATGGTATTTTCGGGCATTTATCCTGCCGACGGCGCAAAATACAACGACCTGCGCGACGCGCTTTTAAAGCTGCAGCTAAACGATGCGTCGCTGATATTTGAGCCGGAAACCTCAATTGCGCTGGGCTTTGGTTTTCGGTGCGGCTTTTTAGGCCTTTTGCATATGGAGATCATTCAGGAGCGCCTGGAACGCGAATATAACCTGGACCTTGTCACCACAGCGCCCAGCGTCGTGTATAAGGTCAGAAAAACCAACGGCGAGATGCTGGATATCGACAACCCGACCAACCTCCCTTCCGCAGACCACATTGACTACATGGAGGAGCCCATTGTTTCCGCCAATATCATGACACCCAAGGATTATGTGGGCAGCATTATGGAACTTTGCCAGGACAGGCGCGGGACTTACAAAGACATGCAGTACATTGATGCGGACAGAGTGCAGCTTCACTATGAACTGCCGCTAAACGAAATCATCTACGACTTTTTTGATGCGCTCAAGTCGCGCACGCGCGGCTATGCGTCGTTTGACTATGAACTGACAGGCTATAAGAAGGCCGACCTGGTGAAAATGGACATGCTGCTAAACGGCGACATTGTGGACGCGCTTTCCTTTATTGTGCATAAGGAAAAAGCATACGCCAGAGGCAGGCGTATTGCCGAAAAGCTCAAGGATGCCATTCCCCGTCAGATGTTTGAGGTTCCCATTCAGGCGGCGATAGGCGGTAAGATCATTGCGCGCGAAACGGTGAAGGCCATGCGCAAGGACGTGCTTGCCAAGTGCTACGGCGGCGATATCACCAGAAAGAAGAAGCTGCTGGAGAAGCAAAAGGAAGGTAAAAAACGTATGCGTCAGGTAGGCAGCGTAGAGGTGCCGCAGGAAGCATTTATGTCGGTGCTGAAGCTGGACGAATAACGGAGGGCAGATATGGCAAAAGGGCTTTATATCCATATCCCGTTTTGCGTAAGGAAATGCGCCTATTGCGACTTTTTTTCATGTGCAAGTGGCTCAGCGCAGCTGCATAAAGCTTATATTGACGCCTTGATTAAAGAAATAGATATGTGTAAAGCACAAGAGCTTGACACCATATTTATCGGCGGCGGAACACCGTCCTGTATAGACGAAAGCCTGATTGCCCAGGTATTATGGGCATGCGGACACAGGTTTTGTATTGCCGGTGACGTCGAGATAACCATTGAAGCCAATCCTGCCACTCTGACGCAAGAAAAGCTGCAAACGTATAAAGAGGCAGGGATCAATAGAATCAGCATGGGCGTGCAGTCTATGAACGATGATGAGCTGAAAACGCTCGGACGGCTGCATACCGCTTGTGACGCTATAGAAAGCTATCATATGATCCGTCGCGCGGGTTTTGAGAATGTCAATATTGACGTGATGTTTGCCCTTCCCGCCCAAAGCCTTGGCAGCTTTGGAAAAACGCTCAAAGCTGTCTGCGATTTGGCTCCCGAACATATTTCGGCATACAGCCTGATCTTAGAGCCGGGCACGCCGCTGTATGAACAGCATGAAAAGCAGAGGCTTTCCCTGCCCGATGAGGACACAGAGCGGCAAATGTATGACCTGGCTGTTTCTTACTTAGACGCAAGCGGATATGGGCAATATGAAATTTCTAACTTCGCAAAAGAAGACCGCAAATGTAGGCACAATTTAAAATATTGGCATTGCGATGACTATGCCGGCTTGGGCGCGGGCGCGCATTCCTACGACGGAGAGCGGCGATGGGCCAATGTCTGTGATATAGGTGAATATATCAAATCTCTTTCGGAAGGCTGCTTGCCCATAGTGGAAACAACGCTTTTATCCGAGTCGGACAAAATCAGCGAATTTATCATTATGGGACTACGTTTATGCGACGGCATCGACATTAACGATTTTAAACAGCGATTCGAGAAAGACATTTGTGATTTGTTTGGCAAAGCGCTGGCCAGGCATATACGTACGGGCTTTTTGAAAACAGCCGGAGAGCGTATTTATCTTACGCACCAGGGCTTTAGTGTGAGCAACAGCATTTTATGTGATTTTGTGTAAAAACAAGAAACCGCGGCAAAGAAGGGACAGACTGAAATGGACTACAAAATTATCGATTTTCATGCGCACGCATTTCCGGATAAAATAGCGCAAAAAGCAACACTGAACCTAAAGGAATACTACCATATGGAGCCTGCAAGCGAAGGGTATTTTTCACAGCTTTTGCAAACGGCTAAGGCCGCCAATGTCAGCAAAATCGTCGCCCTTTCAACGGCCACCAAGCCGTCTCAGGTAGAAAACGTAAACGATTATCTGGCCGGGCTTACGCACCAATATCCCGACCTCGTGATAGGCTTTGGCAGCATCCATCCGGATTATGCGGACTATAAAAAAGAACTGGGGCGCATCAAAGCGCTCGGCCTTAAGGGAATCAAGCTGCACGGCGACTTCCAGCGCTTCTGCTACGACACGCCCAAGATGCTGCCTATCTATGAAGAGATTGTAGCGCTTGGGCTTCCCGTACTGTTTCACATGGGCGACCGGCGTGGCGACCTGACAACGCCCCGCCGCTTAGCCTGGATTTTGGACCGGTATCCCAATATGGTAGCCATCGGCGCGCATCTGGGCGGCGTTTTCGAGTGGGATAAAGCCGAGCAGTATTTGGTGGGCAGAAATTTGTATTTTGATACGTCAAGCACGCTTTTTGAGCTGCCGGAGAGCAAAGCCATGCACATCATCGAAAAGCATGGCGTTGATAAAATCCTTTTCGGCACCGACTACCCTCTTGCCGATTACAAAAGCGAGCTTGCCAGGTTTATGCGCCTGCCGCTTTCGGATGCGCAGCGCAAAAAAATCTTTTATGATAACGCATGCGGCCTTCTCGGCATAAGCAGTTAATTGAAAGTCAAACAGGGCAGCGTATCATTTCAAAAACAGCGTTGCCAAACGGCACAGGTTTGCAACGATGAAACAGACCGCAATCCCTGTCACAGTAGGGATCGCAAAAGCAAGCACAGTCCACTTAAGGCTCTGTGTTTCTTTTTTTATTGTCCAGCAGGTGGTGGCGCACGGAAAATGCATCAGCGAAAACAGCATGGTGCAAACGGCTGTGATCCATGTCCAGCCGTTTTCCGAAAGCAGTCCGAACAGCTGGCTCAGATCATCAAATTCCGCCATACTTCCCATCGACAGATAACTCATGATGATAATAGGCATCACAATTTCATTGGCCGGAAACCCCAAAATAAACGCCATCAGAATCACGCCGTCAAGGCCGAGCAGCCTCGCAAAAGGATCGAGAAAATTTGTACAGTAATAAAGAAGGCTTACGTCCGCTACTGTAACATTTGACATAAGCCAAATCACAAGCCCCGCCGGGGCAGCCGCGCACACCGCGCGCCCAAGCACATACAATGTGCGGTCCATCACCGAACGTACAATAACTTTACCTACCTGCGGCCTGCGGTATGGCGGCAGCTCAAGCGCAAAGGAAGACGGCAGTCCTTTTAATATGGTTTTTGACAACAGCTTTGAAATCAGCAGTGTCATGACCACGCCCAGCACCACAACCGCAGTAAGCATGAGCGTTGACACTGTAGATTTTAATATCATATTGGAAACCGTTCCCGAAAAAAACATGGTAATAATTGCGATTAGCGTGGGAAACCGGCCATTGCACGGCACAAAATTGTTGGTGAGCATGGCAATAAGCCGCTCGCGCGGAGAGTCGATAATGCGGCAGCCAACAACGCCGCAAGCGTTGCAGCCAAACCCCATGCACATGGTGAGCGCCTGTTTGCCGTGAGCGCAGGCTTTTTTAAAAAATTTATCCATGTTAAACGCTATGCGCGGCAAATAGCCCGCGTCTTCAAGCAGCGTGAAAAGCGGAAAAAAGATCGCCATGGGCGGCAGCATCACCGACACGACCCACGCAAGCGTGCGGTACATGCCGGAAACAAAAAGCCCCGTCACCCACCACGGCGCACCCAGCCATTCAAACAAAATATAAAGCTTTGCCTCTATCCAAAACAGTCCGTCCGCCAAAAGCGAGGACGGATAATTCGCACCGGTAACCGTAAGCCAGAAAATAATACCCATAAAAAGAAGCATGATGGGGATTCCTGTCAGCCTGGCTGTAAAAATCCTGTCCAGCATCCTGTCGCGCGCATGGCAGGACGCACGCTGCGCCGTCACACACTCGCCATAAATCTCTTCTGCTGTCGCCACAATCTGCGATACCATCGTATCGCGCAGGCTCTCCGTCTCAAGGCCCGCCGCCAAAAGTAGCTGGCGTGCCTGTTGCATTTTTGCCTGCATCGCAGCATCTGCGGTGATGTCAAACCCCAGGTGCGCATCAAGTGACCGGCTTAGCGTATCGTCTGAATCCAACAGCTTTATACTGACCCACCTTGGGTCTGTTTTGTCTGTTATTTCGCTGACTGAAGGGTACAGTATCGCTATAGCGTCTTCAATGATTGCGCTGTATTTGAGTTCAAACCTTTCTGTTTCCTCTGCTTTAAACGCTGAGCGGTAAATTTGCTCGCTCAGGTCGTCTATACCCTGTTTTGCGCGTGCGCTTGTGCCCACAACCGGAACGCCAAGCAAGCCGGACAGCCTATCCAAATCAATCTGTATATGCTTTTTTTCCGCTTCATCCATCAGATTGACGCATACCACCACCCGGCCTGTAATTTCAAGGATTTGAAGCACCAGATTAAGGTTTCGCTCAAGGCATGTGGCATCAACGACAACAACCGTCAAATCAGGATTTGCAAAACAAATAAAGTCCCGGGCAATCTCCTCCTCCACAGAATTGGACAACAAGGAATATGTTCCGGGCATATCCACCACGACAAAATCTTCATTGCGATATGTATACATTCCCTGCGCATTGGCAACCGTTTTGCCAGCCCAGTTTCCCGTATGCTGATTCATTCCTGTCAGCGCGTTGAAAACCGTGCTCTTGCCTACGTTGGGATTGCCTGCCAGCGCAATAACTTTGGCATTCTGCGCGCGCATCGTAGGTTTTGACGCATTGATTTTGGCTGCCTCACCGGCAGACCATTTGAAAAACCGCATAGTTCCCGTCCCCCTCATAATGAACAGGGGCATTCCATGAACAGCATTATTTCGCAGAATGCCCCCTTTTTATGCCGTATCATTGCGGCAAAGTATATTTTATCCTGATTTTTTGCGCGTCCTCGCTTCTAAGCGCGATGACCGCTCCCCTGATAAAATAGGCAACCGGATCTCCCGACGGACTCTTATGTAAAGCCTCAACAGTCGTTCCTGCCACAAGCCCCAAGTCCAGCATGCGGCGTTTTTGGCTGCCCGTCGACATTAACGACATGATCCTGCCCTGCCTTCCTATCGGCAGACAATCGAGTGTAGATACGTTATTATCCATTTGCTTTAGCTCCATATCAATATATTAGGGGTCAAAAAGTTTCCCTAAACTAATTATATGTGCCATATACCGCCTTGGTTACGCATATAATGAATTGTTTAGGTTTACCTTTAAAGGATGGTGTGCGCATGAATGATGAAAAGTTTTATACGGCAAGAGGGTATCAGCTTTTAGACAAAAATAAAAATGTACTGACGCCAAGCCTGGAGGATTATTTGGAAATGATCTGCAGAGCCATACGTGACAACGGCCACATTAGGGTCAATGAACTGGCGGCGGATTTGAATGTCAGGCCATCCTCGGTGTCAAAGACGCTTGCAAAGCTTTCAAAGGCAGGCCTTGTTGACTATGAGAAATACGGTATCATAAAATTGACGGAGGAAGGTGAAAAAGCGGGCGCCTATTTGCTGCACAGGCACGACGTCATGAAGCATTTCTTTGAAATGATCTCACACGAAAGCCCTAACGATATTTTTGCCGAAACAGAAATGGTGGAACATATGGTAAGCAAAAATACCGTCTCCAGTATTGAGCACCTGTTAAGGTTTTTTCACGCCAATCCCGAAATATATCAGAGATTTAAAAATTATAAGGTAAAAAGGCAAAAGGTAAAATAAAATAATCCCCTGGAGCAGGCGGGAAGACAGACTTCCCCCCTGCTCTTTTTTGTTTTTCAGGTCAAATTTAGCAAAAGCAAAAGATTGCTATCAAATCAAACCATATGCTATAATTAAACCAGCCGAACACCGACAGAGCTTTGCATGAAAATTGATATGTTTTAACGGATTATTCACAAAATGTTCATGGCACGTTTATAACTTAGGTGTATGATAAAATTGATTTTACATACGCATTGCATTGTTATGGATGGAGGAGATGAGTCTTGAGTAAAAAGGATCTTGAACAAAACAGCCCTCAAATAACAGCAGAGGAGCCGGACATGCCCAATGTAGCGGATGAGGAGGAAAACGACAAAGAAAAGCCGTCTGCACGCAAGCTTCTGTCTGCCGTTGTTCCGCCCGGGCTTTCGACCAGGTTAAAACGCAAAACAAAGTGGAAAAAGCCTGTTACGATCACTTTGATTATTCTTGTGATTGCTGTTGTTTCTCTGGGCACATGGAATTGGTTTGCCGCCAGAAACGCGCTCCGGACTGCGAGCGCTACCCAGCAGACTTCGATGGTGACGCGAGGCGATATTGCTGTGACCATTACCGGAAGCGGCGTTATGGAGCCCATGGCGAAGTACGATATCGTGCCGATGGTCAAGGGCAGTATTTTGTCCGCGCCCTTTGAAGAGGGTGACGTTGTCAATAAAGATGATCTTTTATATTCGTTCGACGATGAAGACCTCAGGCTGAGTATAGACAAAGCCGTCAACTCTATCAAAAAAGCCGAGATATCCAACCGGTCAAACTACAACGCCATGAAAGACTGGACAGTATACGCTCCTGCTTCGGGCAGGCTCAGCGGCTTTTCGGCAAAGGCCGGAGACGAGCTTTCGGCAAACGCAAAGCTGGGCGAACTATCCAACGATGAAACCCTGCTTGTTACTATCCCCTTCTCCGAATCACAGCTTAAGTATATCTATGTCGGCCAGTCGGCTCAGCTCACCAGCGCCGATTTCATGACCAGCGATATATACGGCACGGTCAGCAATATCAGCAACGCGCCTGTCCGTTCATCAGACGGCAGCGTTTTATATAACGTAGAAATCACGCTTGAAAACCCGGGCGCCATCAGCGCAGGGATGACTTTTACGGCCAATATTGACGGCCAGCTCTCCCCTGCCTCGGGAACGGCTGCGCTTTCTGAAAATCAGACCCTGTCTGCCAAAACTGCCGGTACGGTTAAATCGGTATTTGTCAAAGACGGCGACTGGGTAGAAAAAGGTCAAAAAATACTTGAACTGACCAATGACAGCGTTTTAAACACCATAGAAAAAAGCAATCTAGATTACAGCGACCTGCAGATTTCGTTAGCGTCACAGCAAAAGCAGCTTGAGGATTATCAGATCAAATCCCCTATCACAGGAACGGTCATAAAGAAGGATGCAAAAGCTGGGGATACGGTAGGCAATTCCACAACCTCAACCGTGCTTGCCACCATTGCCGATATGTCTAAAATGAAGTTTACCATGGATGTGGATGAACTGGATATCGCAAAGATCAAGATCGGACAGCCCGTCAAGGTGACGGCAGACGCGCTGCCGGAAGTAGACCTTTCGGGCATCATCACGCAGGTCTTGCAGGAGGGGACTTCTCAAAACGGCGTTACCACCTATCCTGTCGAGGTGACAATTGACGCGCCCGGTGACCTTAAAATCGGCATGAATGTCAACGCCAGTGTGGTGGCGGAAAGCAAAACGGGCGTGCTTAAGGTACCTATTGAAGCCGTACAGAAAATAAACGGCAAGTCTGTTGTGCTTGTTCAGCCTTCCGGAACAGCATCCGGCGGCGGCAGCCGCAGCGGCACACCGCCCACAAGCGCATCACCTTCCAACACCCCCGGTTCCGGCAATGCCGCTTCGGGCGGGGGCGCTTCCCGCAGGCCGTCGGGAGCTTCGGCCCGCTCCGGCAATCCCATGACCTCACTGCTCTCCCCCGGTGCATCGGGCAGCAGGAACAGCAGCTCGGCAGGCACACTGGCGGCGGCCGAACGCCGTGAGGTGGTCGTAGGTATCAGCAGTGAGGATGAAACAGAGATTATAAGCGGCCTTAACGAGGGCGAAGTGATTTATGTTTCCACCGCCTCAAGCACAAGCACCTCCACTAATATTATGATGGGTCCCGGCGGCGGCATGGGCGGTATGGGTGCGCCGGCAGGCGGCGGCACTATGCGATATTCCACAGGCGGCAGCGGAAGCGCCGGCCGCTCGGGAGGCACATCTGGGCGATAAGGAGCAATGATATGATACGAATTGAGCACATATATAAAATCTACCATATGGGCGATATTGAGGTCCCTGCCCTGTGTGATGTCAGCCTGCATGTGCGTCCCAGGGAGTTTGTGGCTGTCATCGGCCCGTCGGGGTCCGGGAAATCCACACTGATGAATATGGTGGGCTGTCTTGATACCCCCACAAGCGGTACATATTACATTGAAGGTCAGGAGGTCAGCAGGCTAAGGGAAAACCAGCTTGCCGCCATCCGAAACAGGAAAATCGGATTTATTTTCCAGGGCTTTAATCTGCTGCCCAAGCTTTCCGCGCTCGAAAATGTGGAGCTGCCTCTGATCTATATGGGCATTGCGGCGTCTGAGCGCAGAAAGCTTGCGCTTGAAGCCTTGGCGCGTGTGGGGCTTACTGACAGAATCCATCACCGGCCGTCGGAGCTTTCCGGCGGTCAGCAACAAAGGGTGGCTATCGCGCGGGCGCTGTCAAGCAGGCCGCCAATCATATTGGCCGATGAGCCTACAGGAAACCTTGACTCCAAATCGGGCATGGAAGTAATGGCTATGATGAAGGAGCTTCACGCGGAGGGCAAGACAATCGTTTTGATCACACACGATAACGATGTGGCCAAACAGGCCGGACGCACCATCCGCATTCAGGATGGTATGATTGCTTCCGACACCGCCCTTCTGACTGAAACAGACCTGACAGGAGGGCAGCCTATATGAATTTTACCATGGCTTTTAAAATGGCGGGCAAAAGTATCCTGGGCAATAAAATGCGCACATTTTTGACCATGCTGGGCATCATTATAGGCGTGTGTTCCGTTATCGCATTGATCAGCATTGGAAAAGGCTCTACCAAAAGCATTACAGAGAGCATCTCCCAGTATGGTTCAAATATGCTTATTGTCAACATCACGGGGCGCGGCTCAAACACCATGGACCCCGAAACCATGACAGAATTCATCGACAGCAATTCAGACGTATTTAACGGCGTCGCCCCTGTTGCCTCAGGGTCCGGCCTGATGATTAAATACGGCAATAAAAATACCAACACCACCTCCCTTGAGGGGACAAACGAAAAATACGCCGATATCAGAAATACCCATGTGGGATCGGGCCGCTTTCTGACAGCCTCCGACGTGGAGCACAGACAAAGGGTAGTTTTGATCGGCACCTATTTGAAGCAGGAGCTTTTTGACGGCAGCGACCCGCTTGGCAAGCAAATTAAAATCAACGGCTATCCGTTTACCGTTGTCGGCGTAATTGAAGAAAAACAGGACTCCTCCAAAAGCTCCACCGATGACAGGGTCATTATCCCCTATTCTGCCGCTACCCGCCTTTTAAGAAACGCCACAATCCGCTCATATTACACACAGGCGCGTAATGAGAGCACGGTAGAAACGGCAAAATCCCGTCTGCAAACCTTTTTGTATAAAAAGTTTTCAAGCACCGACGCCTATTCCATTTTAGATCAAAAGGAGCTTATGGAAACAGTGAATCAGGTCACCGGCATGCTGACCTCCATGCTGGCTGGAATCGCGGGAATTTCGCTTTTGGTCGGCGGTATAGGCATCATGAACATTATGCTGGTATCGGTTACCGAACGCACCCGTGAAATCGGCATAAGAAAAGCTATCGGCGCCAAGCGCCGCGATATTTTAGGCCAGTTTCTGATAGAATCGGTTATGCTGAGCGCCCTGGGAGGCATCGTTGGAATTGCACTTGGGATTGCGCTTGGCAACTGGCTCGGAAAGCTTCTGAGCATAAGCGCAATCCCTGACATATTTACAGTACTTATGGCATTTTCCTTCTCTATGTGCGTGGGTGTGTTCTTCGGGCTCTACCCCGCCAATAAAGCCTCTAAGCTTAACCCGATAGAGGCGCTGCGGTTTGAGTAGTACAGCATAAACAGGTCAGTCTACAGAAAATTGAAAAAGGGTGATAACAGATGAAATACCACAAACTGATAGGCCTTGCACTGTGCTTTTGCATGCTGGTAGGTTCCGCTGGCGCAGTAGGCGCAAGCGTGTTTTTTCCGGACATAGACAGCAGTGCCCCGTACGCGGGCTCTGCCGATCTTTTAAAAACGCTGGGCGTGATCACGGGCGATCCTGACGGTAATTTTCGTCCTGACGACAGCCTGACAAGGGCGGAATTCGCAAAAGTCGCCGTTTATGTGCTTGGCAAGCAGAATGAAGCTATGTCCAATTCGGGTACCAGCGCATTTTCGGACCTGCGTGCCGACCATTGGGCGTTGAAATATATCAATTATGCGGTGAAAAACGCCCTGATCCTCGGTTACCCCGACGGCACCTTCCATCCCGAGGAGAATTTGTCCTACGCACAGGCTATCACCATCTCGCTTCGCATGCTGGGCTACGCGACTAAGGATGTCGGCAGCTTCTGGCCCGACAACTACATACAAAAAGCGGCCGCCCTGGGGCTGACAGACGGCCTTGTTTTCTCGCCTTCCGACGTTATTTCCCGGGGCAATATGGCCTTGATTCTGGGCAGGCTGTTTGAAACCGAAATAAACCCCGGCGTGGCAAACGGCGTAAGGAAAACGCCCCTGGATGTTATGGGATACACCGTCATTGACGAAACCCCCATAACTGCCACTCAGCAAAACGACAAGTCCCTGAGCGCGGATCAGATCAAGACGGGCGACGGCATATACAAAACGCTTGTCAATGTGGACAACATGCTGGGCAGCACGGTGAAGCTGTACCTTGACGACCAAAAGCGTGTCGTCATGGCAAGTCCCGTGACGCAGTATACACGGCGGCTTACTGTCAAAAAGAATCTTGATGATAACAAATACGCCTGCATCGACGAAAACGGCAGTACGGAATATGCGTTTGAAGATGCTTTTCCCATTTACTATGAGGGAAACAAAACCACATTTGCCGCTGTCAAGCAAAACATAGCGCCCGGCGCACAGGTGCTGCTTAAGGGCAAATACGACGGCAGATGGGACTATGCCCTGCTTTTGCCGGCGCCGCATATCACGCCGGTTATTGCGGTGCGTGATATGCAGACGGGCGACAATACCATAGGCAGCATTACTATCGCCAATCCCGACCTTGTCACGGTCTACCGTGATGGTTTGGCCGCAAGATTTGTCGATATCAAACGCTACGATGTTGTGTACTACAATCCTGTAACCAACACAATGGATGTGTATGCAGATAAGGTCACAGGCATATATGATAAAGCCTTTCCGAGTAAAGCATATGTTACAAGCATAGAGCTTGGCGGTAAAACGTATCAGATCGAAACCGCACAGGCCACCGCAAAGCTTGACGAATCCGCCGGCAGCTTTAAGATAGGCGACCGTGTTACGCTTTTGCTGGGAAAAGACGGCAAGATAGCCGGCGTGGCCAATATTACCAACAACGCCTCGCTTGATTACGGTGTGCTCACAAGCACAGTTTCCGCCATGGCCGAGGACGGTGATAACAAGGGCGAGCTGGAATATTTCGCGAATATATTCATGGGTGACGGCAACACCTATAAATACAAAACGGTAAAAGACTACAGCAACTACAAAGGCGCTCTGGTACGTCTGAGCTTTGCAGACGGGCTGCTGTCGCTTTCACCATCAAACGCACCGGACCTGGCAGGCAGTTTTAACAAAGAAAACAGAACCATTAACGGCAAATCCATTGCCGAAGGCGCTGTATTGTTTGACCTGGTATCCAACAATGCAGGGCAGGCCGCCGATGTGATTACCATCCGGCTGTCGGATCTCACCCAATCAGGATTTTACTTGGACGATATACTTGACTATGCGGTGTCTGTAGGCTTTGATGATATCGGCGTTATTCTGTTCAACAACATCACCTCGTCGGCGACACAATACGGTATCGTTGTGTCAAGCAAAACAAGCGACGCCAATTCCATGAACATATCCGGCACATACACAGTGGATATCCGCGGAGCGCAAAGCACCTTTTCAGGCAATGTGATTTACTCTGTGAATGCCGGCGAGCCTGTACGGCTTGAGCTAAGCGGCGGAAAACTTACAAAAATGACAGCCCTTGCCAAGGTGGACAGCGCTTCGTCTGTGGACGCTGTCGACTACAACCGCATAAGGGTAAACGGCATTGTCTATCCCATGGATGAAAATGTGGTGATATACAAAAAGAAACCCGATACTGTCGGATACATCACCATACAGCAAAGCGAACTGACCTCAGACAGGATTGCCTCTGTTGAGCTTTATTCCGACGGCAGCGTAAAAGCCGGAGGCAAAGTGCGCGTTATCAAGGTTACCTATGCTTTCCAATGAAAGGTTGCAAAGCGCAAGTTTTCGTCTTGCATATTTTAGCCCCGTAGTGTATAATATTTTCAAGGGGTGATGAAAATGGCAGAGCTTGTTTGGCTGATTATTGCGGTAGTGCTCTTCATAGTTGAGGCTGTGACGTACGGCCTGGTTTGTATTTGGTTTGCCCTTGGCGCTATCGTCACAATGATAGCGGTATTCTGCGGTGTGGACAACTTCATATTGCAAATGGCGATTTTCTTTGTATCGTCTGCGATTTTCCTGTTGTTTACACGCAATTTCTTCAAAAAATATCTCTACCGCAAAGCCGAAAAAACCAATGCCGACAGCGTGGTTGGCACAAAAGGCATCGTTACTGAAGCAATTGATAACATCAATGGCACAGGGGCTGTAAAAACAGCGGGAAAGGTGTGGACCGCCCGCAGCAAGACAGGCGATAAAATCGCCCTTGACGCACAGGTGAATATTTTAGAAATCCAGGGTGTTAAGCTTATTGTGGAGCAGGCTTTGGATGAGCAGTCCCCGGCATAAAAAGCGGGCCGCGCCCGCTGGCATTACGCAGTAAATGTGGCAGATGTTTTAGTATCTTGCCCGGTAATGTGATTTAGCGCAATTTCTTATAAAATAAAAATATCTGATCAGGTAAAATGAAGGAGGTAATTTAATTGCAACAGCTCGTACTCATCGCGTTGGGAATCGTTATACTTTTCATTCTGATAGGCAATATCAAGATAGTGCCCCAGGCCTATGCATATGTGATTGAACGTCTGGGCGCATACAGCGGCACCTGGAGCGTAGGGCTCCATTTCAAAATTCCGTTCATTGAAAGGGTCGTTAGAATCGTTATTTTGAAGGAGCAGGTAGTGGATTTCGCCCCGCAGCCGGTTATTACCAAGGATAACGTCACCATGCAAATAGACACTGTGATATATTTCCAGATCACCGATCCGAAAATGTATACGTACGGCGTGGATAACCCCATGGCGGCTATCGAAAATCTGACTGCCACAACGCTTCGCAATATCATAGGCGACTTAGAGCTGGATGAGACCTTAACCTCCAGAGACACCATAAACACAAAAATGCGCGCTATTCTTGATGAAGCGACAGACCCCTGGGGCATCAAAATCAACCGTGTCGAGCTTAAAAACATCATGCCGCCCAAAGCCATTCAGGACGCTATGGAAAAGCAGATGAAGGCGGAGCGTGAGCGCCGTGAAGCCATTTTGCGGGCCGAAGGCGAAAAGACTTCCGCGATACTGGTTGCGGAAGGCAACAAGCAGTCTTTGATTTTAAGCGCGGAAGGCAAAAAGGAGGCTGCCATTCTTGAGGCGGAAGCAGCCAAGGAAGCTACCATCAGGCGCGCCGAAGGCGAAGCCGAGTCAATACTTAAGGTACAAAGCGCTACGGCACAAGGTATAAAAATGATTAACGACGCCCAGCCCGGCGACGGCATGTTGACCATTAAATCACTTGAGGCTATGGAAAAAATGTCGCAGGGTCAGGCAACAAAAATTATCATTCCAAGCAATATCCAGGGCGTTGCGGGACTGGCTACCTCCGTCAAGGAGCTGCTGGGCGACAAATAATTTTAAAAGCATATGAAAAAGCCTCAGGTTTTGATTCTGAAAACCTGAGGCTTTTTTTGTAAGTTATCGCACCGTTATGACTTTAAAAACGTCTCCAGACGGTCAAGCCCTGTTTTAATGGTATCCATGTCGGTGGCATATGACCAGCGCACATAGTTGTCGGCGCCAAAGCCGCTCCCCGATACCACAGCTACCTTTGCGGTCTCCAAAAATGCGTCGGCAAAATCATCGGAGCCACCGATGTGCCTGCCGCCCAAGGTCTTGCCAATCAACTGCGATATATTCATCATGACATAAAACGCCCCTTCGGGCATAAGGCAGGATACACCGCCAATACTGTTTATTCTGCCGACCATGTAATTTCTGCGCGCCAAAAATGCCTCCCGCATCTGCTCCACACACTGAATGGAACCAGTAAGCGCACAGACAGCCGCTTCCTGGGCGATAGAATTGGGATTGGATGTCGCATGGCTCTGAATGTTGGACATCACGCCCGCCAGCCGCTTATCGGCCGCGGCATACCCTATCCGCCAGCCGGTCATGGCATAGGTTTTGGAAACGCCGTTGATGACTATGGTCAGTTCTTTAATCTCATCCCCGAATGACGCTATACTCACATGCTTGCCGTTGTATATTAAATGCTCATATATCTCGTCTGAAATCACATAGATCTTATGCTCCACCGCAATCTGCGCAATCGCCCTTAAATCCGCCTCGGAATACACCATTCCTGTGGGATTACTGGGAGAATTGATAATAAGCGCCCGGGTTTTAGGCGTAATTTTTGCCTTTAAGTCATCAATAGAAAATTTGAATCCATTTTCTTCAGTCGTTTCCAGTGCCACAGGCACACCGTCGGCCAGCTTGACCATTTCAGGATAGCTCACCCAATACGGTGCGGGAATAATGACCTCATCGCCGGGATCGCAAATCGCCATAAACGCGTTAACAAGCGAATGCTTCGCGCCGTTGGACACCACGATACTGGCAGGCTCGTATTCAAGGCCGTTATCGGCCAGCAGCTTGCCGCAGATAGCTTTTTTCAGCTCAAGCGTTCCCGAAGCCGGCGTATATTTCGTTTTTCCCGCAGATATCGCCTCCACAGCCGCATCCTTAATATGCTGCGGCGTATCAAAATCCGGCTCGCCCGTGCCGAATCCTACAACATCAAGCCCTTGCGCCTTCATCGACTTAAATTTAGCGTCAATTGCAAGCGTAGACGACGGACTGACCTCTTTCGCCTTTTTTGCAATGAACAGCTCCATCCCATCACCCTCCGAAAATGTATAATTTGAATAAATAGACTGTGCTTCTTTCAAAAAATGACCATAAACCATATATATAGTATCACATGCAGAGCAAATTTGCAAGTTTTTATTTAATAACTTTTATAATTGAGCGATAATATAAACGCTCCTCAACCCCAAAATATACTTCCGACGGCGCCTTGTCAGCCTTACCCGCAATGTAGCAGCCCGCGTCCGACGGCACTTTTCTATAACATCACGTCAAATTTAAGAATTACTGCCGGCATTTTACCGGCATACGGCTTTTATAAGACCCAGGAAGTTTTCCGACGCTATTTTTGCTATCAGACTATCGGGATAGTTCATGCGCCTCATTCGATCAAAGAGCAGATACACATGCTCTGCACCTTTTATTTCCTCAAGGCCGTAATCAATACCGTCAAAGTCACAGCCAAGCCCGATATTATCCGCACCGCCCAACGACAAAAAGTGCTCGATATGGCGGATAAGATCATCAATGCCCGCCTTTTTCCCGCCTGTAACAAACAGCGGATACATATTCATGCCAACAACGCCGCCCGCTCTGACAACCGCTAAAAACTGCTCGTCGGTAAGGTTTCGCCTGTGGTCGCAGATTTTGCGGGCATTAGAATGCGTGGCCGCAAACGGCCCTGCGCAATCTTGCGCGACGTCCCAAAAGCTCTTTTCAGACAAATGCGACACATCCACGATAATACCGAGCGCATTCATGCGTGATACCGCTTGTTTGCCAAGTGAGGTAAGCCCCGTTACAGGATCCTCCTCCCCCGCTCCGGTGCCAAGCAGATTGCTGTTGTTCCAGGTAGGGGCAATGCAGCGCACCCCCTGCGCGTAAAACCAGTCCAGCACAGCCAGATCACCGCCTATCGGCACGCCGCCTTCAAGGGTCAGAAATGCGCCAATTTTCCGCCTGCCAAACGCAGATTCTATTTCTTTTATATTAGCAACCTGTTCTATGTACGCCGAATACCTCGCCAGCTGCTCATGAAACTGGCGGATTATCGTTTCGCAGCGTTGAAAGGCGCCAACTGCGTCAAGCTGCGGCGGTGCCCACAAGGCAAAGAATTGCAGCCAGTTTTTATATGCTTTCAGCCTTTTTATATCCAGATGCCCGTCATTCTGATAGAGCCGAAGCGGTCTGTACAGTTCGCTGATGGTGTCACAGTGCGCATCAACAACAGTATAAGAATACATGATTACACCCCCATAAACGCATCTTTGATGTGGTTTAAAGCTGTTATTTGGTAGCCATTTGCACGATTGCAGTATAATAGCTCGATCACATCAAACCTTACGGTACAATCTATTTTATTTTGCATCATGTACTCTTGTGCCGCTATGACGATTTTTTTTTGCTTCAAGGCGCCCACGGCCTCTCCAGGAGTGCCATGCCGGCAGTTTTTTCGCGTCTTGACTTCCGCAAACACCAGGCAGCCATCGTCTTTGGCGACAATGTCAATTTCACCCTGCCTGCATCTGAAATTCGTCTCCACGATCAAATAGCCTTCTTTAATCAAATACGCTTTCGCGGCGTGTTCGCCGAAGCTGCCGATGCTTGCCCTGTCTTTGCTTATCATCTGATATGCTCCCTTACGCCTTTAAATGTTTTGCGATGGATGGGGCAAGGCCCATACTCTGCAATCAGCGCCAGATGCTGTGCCGTGCCGTATGCTTTATGCTTGTCAAAACGGTATTGCGGGTATAGCTGCGCCTGATGCCCCATGTACCGGTCCCTGCTTACCTTTGCAAGGATGGACGCGGCGGCAATTGACGCTGACAAGCCATCCCCCTTTACAATGGTTTTGTGCGGAGTGGAAAGCCCGCTTATGCTGTTACCATCAATGATCACAAAATCGGGCCGGACCGATAGCCCACTGACCGCTCCGCACATTGCCTTATGCGTTGAGCGGAGAATATTTATCCTGTCTATTTCCTCGTTTGAAACCGCACACACGGAATATGCGAGGGCTTTTTCGCATATGACATCAAAAAGCGCTTCACGCTTTTTTTCAGACAGTTTTTTGGAATCATCAAGCCCTTCTATGATCATATCCGGCGGCAAAATAACCGCCGCGGCGTATACCGCTCCCGCCAGCGGGCCCCGCCCTGCTTCATCAACGCCGGCAATCAGCCTAAATCCTTGCGCATACAACTCTTTTTCATAAAACAGCATATCGGTTTTCTCTTTCATTTGCTGCCCTCCCCCTGATATTTGCAAATCTTCATGCAGATTCCACAAACCGCTCCGCGCCCGATGCTTTGGAATGTTTCTTTCATATACCTGCTGCACGCACCCGCGTCAATAATATCGCTTCTTGCCATCCCCTCATGCCACACACGGCCGGTCAGCGCAAGCGCCGGGCATGTCCTGACGCACAAATCACAGTCGCCGCACAAATCAATGTTATCCTCCGCATCCGCCAAAGGCAGCGGCATATTTGTCAAAAGCGTGCCCAGCCGGACGCGCGCGCCAAATTTTTTTGATAAAAAAAGCGCATTTTTGCCAATACTGCCAAGCCCTGCCGTACGCGCCACGGCCTTGTGTGACAACAGTCCGGCGTACGAACCCGCATCCGGGACGGACTGGGACGCGGCAATCGGAAAATAGCGAAAGCCGAGGCTTTCAATCAGCATGCCGGTCTGCAAAATGATATTGTCTATGTATGCGTTTACTGTACGGTAATGATGGAAGTAAGAAAAGGTGGGTTTGTCTGTAATCTGATCCACCACCGCATCCGACAGCTTCACCACAATGCTGACCGCATATGGCAGGTCCGGGCATGGGCAGCCATCCGGTGCACCGGATTTAGCAAAGCCGTAGTCGCTTACGCCCAATGCTTTTAATTTTTCAGATAATACACGCACATAATCACTCTGATATGCCATGCTGTCCCTCCTGAGAATATAAAACAATTTTAAAAACCATGTCACATATTTATTGTATCATTATAGCATAAAAGAAATATTTGCACTATAACTTTTGCTCCGTTTGTGTTATAATAAAAATAGTAACGCTGTTTTTATTTCAGCATAAACTACCATATTTTTCGTTGGAGTTCGTGTTATAATAAGCGTGACAGACGTTTTTGTCGCAGGAGGCGCGCATGAAACACCTTTATAAAATTGAAGACCCGCTGGAAATAAAGCTTATTGTGCTGCATGCCTTAATTGAAGCGGACAAGCCTTTAACTATACCGCAGATAACTGAAATCGCCCTGACCAGTGCAGAAATCAATTATTTTGACCTGCTTTCAGCGCTGGACTTCTTGGTCGGGGCAAAGGAGATCTATACATATAAAAGTATGGAACAAAAGCTGGTGTATGCGCTGACAGCCGAAGGCCAGACATCCGCACAGCACTTTTATATGCGTATTCCGCTTGAAATACGAGAATATGTTTCCCAGGCAATTTCGGACATGTTTGCTTCAGAGCGAAAAAGGCGCCAGCTGACGGCAAAGGTTGTTCCCGTCAACTACAACCAGTTCTCCGCCGAAATGCATTTACTGGATCATGATCTGCCCGTCCTTGAGCTTAGGTTCTTTGCGGGCGATATGGATCACGCCGAAAGAATATGCGAAAGGTTTAAAAACAACAGCGCGGATATCTACGCAGGTATTGCCGCACTTTTGACAACAGAAATAAAATCACACGAGGTATAGCCCTATGACAAAAAAACTAACCGCATTCGTTGCGTCAATTTATATGATATTGGTTTTAATCGCTCCCAAAGCTTTCGCGGCATCGGTCGTCTATTCCTACATAGACACTGAGGACCTGTCACGCGGCGTGACAAGGAGCAGCTACAAGCTTTTTATGTCTGACCGGACATGGAACAATGCCGAAGTAGTTAAAGCCGATTTAAAAGAGCCGCATCTTGCCCTTGAAGTGCTCTCCGATCCGAGAGGGGTCAGCTACTTGAATACGGTAGAAGCAATAGCGAAGGAATACGATACGGTTGCCGCCGTCAATTCAGATTTTTTCAGCTGGGGTCAGACGACAGGCCGCGGTTCGCCCGTAGGGCCGGTGTATTCAAAAGGCTCGCTTATGTCGTCGCCCTCAAACGGAAATGAAATGTATACCCTCGCCCAGTCATGGGACAACGATATTTTTATCAATATGTTCCAATACACCATGACGCTTGTGGCCCCCAACGGAAACAGACATGTCATAAAGGGGCTGAATAAATATGATGATCTTTCCGGCATTATGATGTACAACAAATATTGGGACAGCGTTTCGCTGGACTCTACCGGCACGCTTCATGAGATGGTAGTAAAGGACGGTATCGTGAAGGAAATACGCTTCAATTCAGAGCCTGTAAGCCTTGACAGTGACACATACGTCTTAGCCACGCTAAGCGATTGGAATACGTTTTTGATCGATAATTTTCATGCCGGCGATAAGGTAACCATAGAAATTTCTTCAAACATCAATACTTCTGACATTACCCTTGCCGCAGGCGGCGGAGCGCAGATTTTGCAAAACGGTCAGATCCCGTCCGGCTTTTCGCACAATCCCGCGGGTAATAACCCCAGGACGGCGGCCGGCGTCGACAAGTCCGGAAGAATACTGTATCTGGTGACAGTGGACGGCCGCCAGAATAATTCCAGAGGCATGACGCTGACCGAGCTTGCGGAGTTTATGAAAAGCATCGGCGTATATAACGCGATAAACCTAGACGGCGGAGGCTCCACCCAAATGGTTGCCAAAAACCCGGTAAGCGGCAGTCAGGAATTGGTGAATACCCCGTCCGAAAAGCCGTACCGCAAGGTTTCCACCGTGCTTGGCATCAAATCGGATCAGCCGCAGGACAATAACGTTTCCGCTTTGAAGATCATTCCCGACGGCGACATGGTTTGGGTAAATTCGCGTATTAGGCTGTCTTTGCAGGCGTTTAATCAATATCTTTCCGCCGTACCGTTTGATCAGTCTAAGGTCAATTGGAGCGTGTCCGGCACAGCCGGGAGCTTTTCAGACAATGAATTCCGCCCGACCACCTCAGGAATAGCCACCGTAACAGCCAAATATCACGACGTATCAGTGAGCTTGCAGATCAAGGTGCTGGATCGCCCATACGCAATTGAACATACTAATAAAGATATCTATCTTAACGTAGGTGAAGCAAAGGACGTTTGGTTCTGGGCAAGGGACGACGCTGGATATTTAGCCCATATCCCCATAACCGATATGAAGGTCACGCTTTCTGGTGATGTCATTTCCCTCAACCGTACTGCGGTAATCGGCAAAAAACCCGGTTCCGCTCTCGTAAGCGTGGCTCTTGGCGATGCCGTCACCTATTTTGCGGTCCACGTGGGCGGGAATAATGACCAGATAACACTGCCTGACAGCAAAAAGGGCACCGACAGTGCAAACAAAACCGGCACGCCGCTTAATAATGATAATAAAGTCCTGCGCATTGCCGTATTTGGCAATATGCGCGAGCCCAACACCCTTTTCAACAATTTGATCATGCAAAGGGCAATGCGCGCACTGGATTCACAGGCTGATATCGCCGCGTATTTAAGCCTTTATACCACGCCCAAAATCAAGGATAATATGACAATACCCACCATAACCTGCGAAACCTACGGCAGTTTTGTTAAGGACGGCAATACCTTCATCCACCTTGATACGGAAGATGATTTCATGAGCGGCAAGGAGTGGAGCTGGCTTATGGACGAGCTTAATGCGTTGAGTACAAAAAACCTGTTCGTATTTATGCCGACTAATATGAAATTTACCTCGGACGCAGAATCGCAGCTGCTCAAAGACATCCTTGCCGATACCGTTAAAAAAGGTCATGAGGTATACGTTTTCTACAATAACTGGGCCACAGCCGCCACGCCGTATGACGGTGTGCGCTATATTTCCACGCCCGGTTTTTCAAACGATATCACGCCGGACAATTTTGTGTCAATCAATTTTAAGCTTCGCTATATCCTTGTGGATGTCGACAAAAGCGGAAATGTTTCGTACCGGTTTAACCAGCTGTATTAAAAAAGAGCCTACAGGCGCAGGCTCTTTTTTAATACAAGATGTTTATTAATCTATCCTTTCCGCACGGGAACCGACGTATTTTCCTTTATGAAAGCAATCCAGTTTTCCACCTGATCCTTTGGCGCAAATTCGCTGTTTTGGAGCGGATATTCCTTGCCGAGGCGTTTGCTTTTGGACTGCCCCATAGGATGGTACGCCATGATATTTACTTCTGTAATGTTAACAAGCTTTTCGGCCAATTCGGCAATGGCCTTAAGATGCTCCGGCCGGTCGTTCAAATGCGGTATGACAGGACAGCGCAGCACAATCTTTGCGCCAAGCCTGTCAAGCGCAAAAAGATTTTGCAGGATCAGCTTTTGATCCGCCCCCATGTACTGTATATGCTTCTCATCGTCGCTCTCTTTATAGTCAAACAGGAAAAGGTCTACGACCTCTGCGATCTTTTCAAATTTTTCCGTAGGCGCAAACCCACTTGTTTCAATGCAGGTGTGGATTCCGCTCTGCCTGGATAAGCCGAGAAGCTCATAGGCAAAATCGAACTGGCTCATAGGCTCACCGCCGGACAATGTCAGCCCGCCGCCCGAAGCCGCATAATAAGCCCTGTCTTTTTTCACGATCTCCATGACTTCCCCGCTGTTCATCAGCCTTCCCTTTATCTCCAGAGCAGACCACAGACAAGCATCAACGCATTTGCCGCGTGCGGTACAAGCCGCCCGGTTAATGCTATGTACGCCGTCCTTGATGCTGTGGCATTTATTTGGGCAAACCGGCACACATGCGCCGCACAACGTGCACTTTTCTTCAAAAAAATACAGTTCGGGAGAAAAGCACTGCGATTCGGGGTTGTGGCACCACAGGCAGTGCAGCGGGCAGCCCTTGAGAAAAACTGTCGTCCTAAGGCCGGGTCCGTCGTGAACAGAGCCTCTTTCTATAGAAAAAACCAAACCGTTTTTGTCCATTGTCAGTATCCCTCCATTTTTGCCGAAGAAAATTTTTTATCTCTTTGACCCCTTTGATGCGCCCGCCTTTTCCAAGCCGCCTACCCACTCATTGTCAATCCTTTGCGACTGCTTTAAGCCCAGCTTGTCACGAACCAGATCATCTATTGTCTTTGTGAATTGCGGATTATCCATCATGTATTTTTTAACATTGTCGCGTCCCTGCCCTATTTTTTCGCCTTCATAGGAAAACCACGCGCCGCTTTTTTGTATCACGCCAAGGTCTGTGGCAACGTCTAAAATCACGCCTTCCTTTGAAATGCCCTTGCCGTACATAATATCAAATTCCGCCTCTTTAAAAGGAGGCGCGACCTTATTTTTCACTACCTTTACGCGCGTACGGTTGCCCACAACCTCCGTTCCGCTTTTAATCGCCTCAATACGGCGAATATCCAGCCTCACAGAAGAATAAAACTTAAGCGCCCGCCCGCCTGTGGTGGTTTCGGGGTTACCGTAGGAAATGCCCACCTTTTCACGAAGCTGGTTGATAAAAACAGCGACAGTATTGGATTTGCTGAGCACGCCCGCAAGCTTGCGCAGCGCCTGCGACATCAGACGCGCCTGAAGCCCCACATGTGAATCGCCCATCTCGCCGTCGATTTCCGCCTTGGGCACCAACGCTGCTACAGAATCCACCACAACAACATCAATCGCACCGCTGCGCGCCAAAGCCTCGGCGATTTCCAAGGCCTGCTCGCCGGTATCCGGTTGGGACACGATCAGATTATCAATATCAACGCCCAGATTTTTCGCATATTCGGGGTCAAGCGCATGCTCTGCATCAATAAATGCGACCTCGCCGCCTATTTTTTGCGCTTCGGCAATAATATGCAGCGAAACCGTAGTCTTGCCCGACGATTCCGGCCCGTATATTTCGACAATCCTGCCACGCGGCAGACCGCCGATCCCAAGCACAAGGTCTAAAGTAAGCACGCCCGTGGAAATGGACTCAATGCTCATTTTGGGGTTTTCCCCCAATTTCATGATAGAACCTTTTCCAAACTGTTTTTCTATTCCGCTGAGCGCGGCGTCCAAAGCTTTTTTCTTCTCCGATACATCTATTCCGTTGTCAGACACATCTGTTCCTCCTTTAGTATTCATAAGCAATTCCGTTAATATCATTATAGTTTAAGCTAACCGGACTGTCAACCAAAAAAAGCTTATTTATGACGTTTGTCTTTGCAGTGCTCTTTTCATCTTTTTCGGAATTTCTATAACTTTTTGCAAAAAAATACTTTTGTTTTCGGTATAGGATATGATATACTGTTTTAGTTATAGATAATTTTTCAGGATATAAAAGGAGAAGATATTTTGATACGCGAGGACTTGAGAAATATTGCGATTATTGCCCATGTTGATCATGGCAAAACGACTTTGGTAGACCAGCTTTTAAAGCAGGGCGGCGTCTACAGGGAAAACCAAGTGGTTGAAGAACGGGTGATGGACAGCAACGCGCTTGAGCGTGAGCGTGGCATTACCATACTTTCAAAAAACGCATCGGTTTATTATAATGACGTGAAAATAAACATTGTCGACACACCCGGCCATGCCGACTTCGGCGGCGAGGTGGAGCGCGTGCTTAAAATGGTCAACGGCGTTATGCTGCTGGTGGACGCGGCCGAGGGCCCTATGCCGCAGACGCGTTTTGTGCTGCAGCGGGCACTTGATCTGGGCCACCGGATCATCATTGTCATAAACAAGACAGACCGCGCCGATGCCCGTTCGGAAGAGGTTGTGGACGAGGTATTGGAGCTGTTCTTAGAGCTTGACGCAAGCGATGAGCAGCTTGACAGCCCTGTGATCTTTTGTTCGGGGCGCACAGGCACGGCGTCGCTGTCCCCTTATGACGATGCACAGGACCTTACCGCTCTGTTTGAAGCAGTTTTGAATCATATCCCTGCGCCTGACGGGGACGAGAACGCTCCGCTTCAAATGCTCGTTTCCTCAATCGCTTACAACGAATATGTCGGAAGAATGGCTGTAGGGCGCATAGAACGCGGCAAATTGCTGCAAAATCAGGATGTTGCAGTGTGTGATTTTCATGGCGCGCATGAACCGCACAAAGGCAGGATTGTCAATATCTATCAGATCCAGGGCACCGGAAGGGTGAGCGTGTCCGAGGCTGGCATGGGAGATATCGTGTGTTTTTCCGGCATTGAGGAAATCACCATAGGCGATACCATCACTGCGCCGGATACCCCCGAGCCGCTTGAGTTTGTGAAAATCGGCGAGCCCACTGTTGAGATGACATTTTGCGTAAACGACAGCCCGTTTGCGGGCCGTGAAGGCAAGTTTGTCACTTCACGCCAGATACGCGACCGGCTGTATCGGGAGCTTTTGAAGGATGTTTCCCTGCGCGTGGAGGACGGCGATACTACCGACAGCTTTAAGGTTGCCGGCCGCGGCGAGATGCATTTATCCATACTCATTGAAACTATGCGCCGCGAAGGGTATGAGTTCGCGGTGAGTACCCCAAGGGTACTGTTTAAACAGATAGACGGCAAGCTGCACGAGCCCGTTGAGCGGCTTTATATCGATGTGCCAGAGGAATTTATGGGCGCCGTTATGGAAAAGATGGGCGCCCGCAAGGCTGAGATGATACAGATGGGACCTGCGGGCAGCCGCATGCGCCTTGAATATATCGTTCCGGCACGCGGCTTGTTTGGTTATCGCAGCGATTTTTTGACCGATACGCGGGGTGAGGGCATTTTGAATGCCATATTTGAAGGGTATGTGCCGTATAAGGGTGACATCGTGAGGCGTTTGTCAGGTTCCCTGATTTCCTATGAAACAGGCGAAGCGGTAACCTACGGTTTGTATAACGCACAGGCACGCGGAACTATGTTTATAGGCCCGGGCACGCCTGTGTACGAGGGTATGGTTGTGGGAGTATCGCCCAAAGCCGGCGATATTGTGGTAAACGTGTGCAAAAAAAAGCAGATGACCAATACCCGCGCTTCCGGCAGCGATGATGCGCTGCGGCTGGTGCCGTATAAAAAGCTCAGCCTGGAGGAGGCCATTGAATTTCTGGCGGAGGATGAGCTTTTGGAGGTCACGCCCAAAAGCTTCAGAATCAGAAAGCATATTCTAAACGGCTCGTTGCGTCAGAAAGCGCAAAACAAAATACAAGCGTAAGGCTTAAAAACGGTTAAATTTTCAAAAGTTTATCTTGACATTGCCACATAATATGTGGTATATTAGTAGATAAGTAAAATAATAAAGCAGAGTTTTCCGCTCTCACCGTGCGGCACAGCCAGTACGGTCAATAACTGGATATGCTCCGCCCTTCGGCGGTGTTGTGTTTATGTTTATGCGGATGACAATGCTTCATCCGCTTTATTATTATGCTTTGCGTTTAAAATAACATGTGTGGAAGGTGATATTTATCAGTAACAAAGAGCTTCAGATCAACGAAGAAATCCGTGACAAACAGGTTCGCCTGATCGGTGAAGACGGTACGCAATTCGGCGTTGTTGACATTGCACAGGCGCAGAAAACCGCAATGGATGCCAACCTCGATCTTGTCAAAATAGCGCCTGCTGCCAGTCCGCCCGTGTGCAAAATCATGGATTACGGCAAGTATCGCTTTGAAAGCGCCAAGCGTGAGAAGGAAAACCGTAAAAACCAAAAAGTGGTTGAGCTCAAAGAGGTGCGCCTCTCTCCATCCATTGATACCCATGATTTTGAAACCAAGCTCAATGCCGCGCTCAAGTTTTTAAAGGCCGGCAGTAAAGTGAAGGTCAGTGTGCGTTTCCGGGGCCGTGAGATACATTATCTGTCATTGGGCACAGAGCTTTTGAAAAAATTTGCGGATGCGGCGCAAGGCTACGGCACCGTTGAAAAGAACGCCAAGCTCGAAGGCAGAAGTCTGGCAATGATTATGTCACCGAAGGAAACTAAATAAAGACGTTTTCCGGTGAAATATAAATAAATACCTTTATTAAAAATTCGGAAGGAGTGTACCATTATGCCTAAAATAAAAACGCATAAAGGAGCGGCAAAAAGATTTTCTCTGACTAAATCCGGCAAGGTAAAAAGAGGACATGCTTTTAAAAGCCACATACTGACCAAAAAATCGACCAAAAGAAAAAGAGGGCTTAGAAAGACAGCGTATGCAAGTCCCGCAAACGAGGCTACAATTAAAAAGCTTATTCCGTACAAGTAATATTATAAATTTGGAAAGAAGGGATAAAAGATGGCAAGAATCAAAGGCGCTATTATCAATAAAAAAAAGCATAAAAAAATATTAAAGCTTGCAAAGGGCTATCGCGGCGCTAAAAGCAAGCAGTTTAGAACCGCAAACGAAGCCGTTATGAAGTCTTTGGTATACGCTTATATCGGAAGAAGGCTTAAAAAAAGAGACTTTCGCAGGATGTGGATCACCAGGATCAGTGCTGCGGCAAAAATGAATAATATCAATTATTCAAGACTGATGAACGGTCTTAAAAAGTCCGGAATCCAGATCAACCGCAAAATGCTTTCTGAAATAGCGATCTCAGATGCGGCAGCATTCAGCGCGCTTGTGGAAAAGGCAAAGGCTTCCCTGTAAAATACGCAAGAAAGTCATTTTAGATTTATATATTATATAATTAAATACCACCGGCTGATCAACCGGTGGTATTTAATTATAACCGTAGGTCTATATTTCCTTAACCCCTCTTGCAATTTTTAGTGATTCAAAAACAAAGTTGTACATGACATCAGTGTCCGTATCTGTCAGGATCATAGTACCGTCTGTGCTCTTCTCAAAGTGCTCAAGGTATGGGACACCGTCTACCTCTGTGAAGTTAACACTGTAATATTGAGCCTTAATACCCGACGCCTTCACGCCAGTCGCTTCACAAACCGCATGGTATGTCGATTGTGTTTCATACATTCGTATCGGTCGCAAATAAACATCGTCCCTGTCCATAGCTTCAAGTTCTCTTACGGGGTCTCCAAGAGGTTCCGGCACCGGAGAATGCTTTGGATTATACATTTCCTCTCTTATGGTTACAAAATACCGGGTTCTTCCGCCGCGCCGTTTCCCCTTCAGTTCTCTGATCAAGTGATAGTGGCATAATTCATGGTCAAGCCACTTAATGGTAGGTCCGGCCAAATTTTCACTTACTTTGCCAAAAGACAGCTTCCAGGCACCCTCATTGCAGGGAAGCCATGCAAGCGGCATCCCGCACGTGAATGCCTCCATAAAAGCAATCTTGTCGTACATCACATTACACTCTCTTTGCGCCCGGGTCTGCTCATATTCAGGGTAAAGTGAATATTTGAACCATCCGATGTTTGCATAAACCCTGTGCAAATTTGCCCTGACTTTCTCGGAAGCGCCTTTATAGGCAATAACGATATCGGTCAAAGACGACCAGCAGAACACCCGCAACCCCTCCTGCTTCTCCATCATGTTTCTCAAAAAGACAATGGATGCCTCGGAATCCCTGTGGTCGCTAACATCATCCGCCGACTGCATTTCCCTGCCGACGCCCTTTATTATCGGAATCTCTTCTTTTTCAAGCAGTTTAAAAATTTTCTCAACATATTTCGTACTATGACTTTTTTCTCCCCATTCCGTCCGCATCTGATCCAGAATGAAGCCTTTTACCTCAAATTCAGGCCGGCTCAGTAATACGACAAGATCCAGCTGGTCAAAATCAGACAGCTCATGATAGATATCCGCAATCAAAACAACAGGAATTTTCTTTGCAGTGTTGTGTTCCATGTCTTTATCTCCCCCATTTTTTACGCTATATTCCGGCTCCGCGTTTTATCTTCACAACGAAAGCTATCATACCATTTTTGCAGCCATATGTCAATTATCTGCCCTGTTTTTAAATGCTGTCCAGACTGCACCCTAGGGCTTGTTTAAAAAATCCATTTATTCGTCTATTGGCCGAAAATTATGCCCTGCTGTGTCAAAAATCTTGTTAATACACAAAGTATTGCCTTCGATTTTTTCCTTGCAGGACAAAAGTGTAAAAGTTTAGAAAACGCTGGCTTTTTCAGCATAAACATGATAAAATTATGAATCAGTGAATAACGATAAAATATTGGAAATGGGTGAATGTTTATGTCTTCTAAACCGAATGTCATATGGATCGTTTCCGACCAGCACAGGGCTCAGGCGCTTGGGATCAGCGGCGATCCCAATGTTTTCACACCAAATATAGACCGGTTATCGTCTACCGGTGTCAACTTTACACATGCGGTCGCCGGATTCCCGCTGTGCTGCCCGTTTCGTGGCTCCATGCTGACAGGGCTCTACCCGCACAAGTGTGTTCCGGGTCATGAATACAAGCTAGATCCCAAGCAGAAAACAGTTGCGAATGTGTTCAATGACAACGGCTATGATACCTGCTACATAGGCAAATGGCATTTAGACGGCTTTAAAGAGCGCACCGGCAGGGCGGCATATCACATCGTCCCACCCGACAGTCGAGGCGGATTCAAACACTGGACTGGATTTGAAAACAACAACAGCCAATGGGACAGCTATGTGCACGGCGGAGAAGGAGACAACGCTTTTCATTACCGGCTTGACGGATATGAAACTGATGCCCTGACTGATCTGATGATCGATTATATTAATGAAAAGGGAAGCGTTTTGCAAACAGACAGTGAGCCGTTTTTTGCGGTTTTATCGGTACAGCCGCCCCATGACCCGTACGTAGCACCGGAGGAATACATGAAGCGCCACAACCCGGGAACGGTATCCCTTCGCCCCAATGTTCCGGACGTTGCTTCGGTCATGCCAAGGGCACGCAGGGATCTGGCCGGCTACTATGCCATGATTGAAAACCTGGATCATAATATCGGCCGCATTATAACCGCCCTTACGCAAAACGGATTGCTGTTTGATACGCATATCATGTTTTTTAGCGATCACGGCGACATGCATGGCAGCCATGGACATTTCAGGAAAACCGCCCCTTTTGAGGAAGCAATACGCATACCCTTTATCATTTCCGGTGAAAAACCCATGTCCTACGAGGGCAGAGGATGCCGTATGGTCCCTGACGTGCCCGTAAACCATGTCGACATTGCGCCCACAACGCTTGGCCTGTGCGGCATTGCAAAGCCGCAATGGATGGAGGGAGTTGACTATTCTACATACCGGCTCCCCAAAAACGCAAAGCCGGAGGAGCCCGACAGCGCATATCTGCAGTCCGTGGTACCGACAGGCCACGGCTACTCTATAGATAAACCGTGGCGGGGAATCGTCACAAAGGACGGCTATAAATATGCCTGCTTTGAAAACATGCCGTGGCTCATGTTTAATTTAAAGGATGATCCGTATGAGTTTGTCAATTTAGCCCATAATATAGCCTATCATCATAAGCTGGTTGAACTTAATAATAAACTCAAGCAATGGGTGGAAAAAACGGGCGACAGCTTTGCAGTACCTGATATCATATAATACCAAGGCCGCATCATTTAGATGCGGCCTTTAACTTCAATATTAATATTCTATTCTTCTACAGGGTTGCCCCAGTTGTGATACACATTCTGGACATCGTCGTTGTCTTCAAGCATTTCCAGCAGCTTGAGCATATATTTGATATCCTCTTCGTTCGTAAGATCAGTTGTAGTCTGCGGAACCATTTCAACCTCCGCTGAGCTAAGATGATAGCCTTTAGCCTTTAGCGCATCACGAACCGCATTTAAGGCTTCCGGTGCTGTGGTGATTTCAAAATATCCGCTTTCGGCTGCAAAGTCTTCCGCGCCGGCGTCAAGCGCGTCAAGCATCAGCGCGTCCTCATCGGACACGGCCTCCTCTTCAATGATGATGATGCCCTTCTTGTCAAACATGAACCCCACGCAACCTGTCTGCCCCAGATTGCCGTGATATTTGTCAAAATAATGGCGCATATCGCCTGCCGTACGGTTCCTGTTGTCTGTGAGCGTTTCGACAATAACCGCAACACCGCTTGGGCCGTAACCTTCATAGGTGATTTCCTCGTAATTTTCGCCGCCTGCCTCCCCCGATGCCTTTTTTATGGTTCGCATGATATTATCATTTGGCATGTTGTTTGCGCGCGCCTTCGCCATGATATCAGCAAGCTTCGAATTGGTTTCGAGATCCGGTCCGCTGGCCTTTACCGCAACTGTGATCTCCCTTGCAATCTTAGTAAATATTTTGGCTCTTTGGGCGTCGTTTGCGCCCTTTTTCCGCTTTATTGTACTCCACTTGGAATGTCCCGACATGAAAAACTGCCTCCTGTTTTAAAAGTAAGCACACAGAAAATCACATAAACGTATCAAAACAAATGCCTTCCTGTGTCTGTTGATTAAGGTCAATCGCCGCTATGCCTAGGCCAACAGCTGCTCTATGGCATCGGCTAGTGAGCGCGCCTTGGCTTCAAGCGTATCCCTGTCGCTTCCCTCCAGCATAACGCGCACCAGCGGCTCTGTTCCGGACGGACGTATGAGCACCCTGCCACAGCCGGCAAGCTCCGCCTCAAGCTGCGCGATTGACTGAAGGATAACAGGATGCTTGCCGAGCTCTGATTTGTTCTCATTTTTTACTCTGGCATTGACAAGCACCTGCGGCAAAATCTTGACGATCTTTCTAAGCTCCGACAAGGTTTTGCCGGTCTTTTTGATGATGGACAGCAAAAGCAGCGCCGATACAAGTCCGTCGCCAGTGGTGTTGTGCTCAAGGAAAATAATATGTCCCGACTCTTCGCCGCCCAAGGTATAACCGTTTGCGATCATGCACTCCAACACATATCTGTCCCCCACCGACGTCTGTTTGACCGAAATGCCCTGTTCCTTGGCGGCAATGGTGAAGCCCAGGTTGCTCATAACCGTGGCAACAATGGTATTGTCCGCCAAGCACCCCTGCTCTTTTAAGTATTTGCCTGCAATCATCATGATTTCGTCGCCGTTTACAACCTCGCCGTTTTCATCCACAGCAAGCATACGGTCCGCGTCACCGTCAAAGGCTATTCCCACGCTGGGTAGGGCTGCCGACTTTACATGCTCACACAGCTTTTTCATGTGCGTAGAGCCGCAGTCCGCATTAATATTGATACCGTTCGGGACATCGGCCAAAACGCTGACCGCCGCCCCCAGCGAACGAAATGTCTCGGGCGCGGCTTGGTAATTAGCGCCGTTTGAGCAGTCCACGACAATATTTAAGCCGTCCAGCGTGCAGTCGATAGTGCTTTTAGCAAATGCTATGTAGTCGCGCAAAGCATCCTTGCTTCTTACGATATGGCCTACCCCGTCCCCTGTCGGCGGCAGCTCGTCTTCGCTGGGCCCGCCCAAAATAATTTCTTCAATCTTGGCTTCTATTTCATCATTTAGCTTATACCCTTGCGCATTAAAAAATTTAATCCCATTGTATTCAAAAGAATTATGCGATGCTGAGATCACCACGCCGGCGTCCGCACCGTATTTTCGTACCAGATGCGCCACAGCGGGCGTAGGGATAACACCGAGCAAAACTACCTGCGCACCGATTGAGCATATGCCTGCGGCCAACGCGCATTCAAGCATATCCCCCGACAATCTGGTGTCTTTTCCGACCAGTATTTTGGGTTTATGGTCCAATTCATGCGTAAGCACTGATGCGCCCGCACGCCCCAGATCAAATGCGAGCTTTGCCGTAAGCTCATAATTAGCGATCCCGCGCACGCCGTCGGTTCCGAAGAGTTTTCCCATAAAGTAAAAGACCTCCCGATCATTTTTTAATCAACTGCAATACACTCATTATTATATCATAAGTACAAGCCGTAGTCGGCTTGTTACACACCGATACAATAAACGCATAAAGAATAAAGCCGAAAGGCTTTATATCCACAAATTGCGTTTATTATATCATAAGTACAAGCCGTAGTCGGCCCTGCTCACACCGATATAATAAATGCATATGAGATAAACCCGATAGGGTTTATCCCTTTGATTGTATTTATTATAATATAACCTGTAATAATATACAAGATTTTTTGTGTATTTTCATCCGGCCGGGCGCGCTTATGGCGGCTCCGCTATAGTATCCTATAAAAAAGCGGCATTTACAACGTGTAAGCACCGCTTTTTTCTTTAGTTATAAACTTTTCTTAGTACAGTTCGCGCTCGGTATAATGCGTGTGCAAGAGTCTGTGCGCTTTGTGCGAACCGGGCTTCTCAAGAAACTCGTCGTAAAGCTTTTTGATCACAGGATTCTCATGCGACTTTCTTATCGGTAGCGATTTATCCTCAGCATAGATCGCCTTGGCACGCTCAGCTTTCACATTGATGTCCATCTGCTTTTTCGCGTCTACAATGGGCTGCCCGCCGCCCGTTACGCAGCCGCCCGGACATGCCATGATCTCGATAAAATCGTAGCTTTCCTTGCCCGCCTTAACAGCGTCCAAAAGCTTTCTGGCATTGCCCAGACCATGTGCCACAGCGGCTTTTATGGTTCTGCCGGCCACATCGACCTCCGCACGCTTGATATCGTCGGTGCCGCGCACTACCTTGTATTCATAATCGTCCAGCGACTTGCCGGAGAGCACCTCCGCAACGGTACGCAGCGCAGCCTCCATAACGCCGCCCGTCGCGCCGAAGATAACGCCCGCGCCTGACGCTCCGCCGAACGGATTGTCGAACGCTTCATCGGGCAGGTTAACAAAATCAACACCTGCCTGCTTGATCATTCTGGCCAGCTCGCGGGTCGTGATGACCATATCAACATCCTGATTGCCGCCGTTTGAAAGCTCCGGCCGCTCTGCCTCGAATTTCTTGGCGGTGCACGGCATAACCGATACGACCACAATATTTTTAGGATCAATGTCTGCCTTATCGGCGTAATATGACTTAATCAGCGCCCCAAACATCTCGTGGGGGGACTTTGCCGTGGAAAGGTTATCTAAAAATTCCGGATAGTTATGCTCGCAGAACTTCACCCAGCCGGGGCTGCACGAAGTGATAACAGGCAGCTTGCCGCCCTGAGTAATACGCTCGATAACCTCCGTGCCCTCTTCCATAATGGTAAGATCGGCAGCCGTATCGGTGTCAAACACCCTGTCAAAGCCCATCCGGCGAAGCGCAGCCACCATTTTGCCTGTCACACGCGAACCTATCGGCATGCCAAATTCCTCTCCCAGCGCCACTCTGACAGCCGGAGCGGTCTGGACAACAACGTGCTTGGCGGTATCTTCAATCGCCTGCCATACTTTTTCGGTGGTATCCTTCTCATACAATGCGCCGACAGGGCAAACCGCAATACACTGACCGCAGTTCACACACGCGACCTCGCCCAGCGATTTATCAAACGCACAGCCGATATTGGTCTTAAAGCCTCTTTCCTTGGCATCGATAACGCTTACCGTCTGCACGTTTTTACACACGCTTATGCAGCGGCGGCACAGGACACATTTATTGTTGTCACGCACAATAGACGGCGACATATTGTCAATCTCGCATCTTGCGTCAGAGACCTCTCCCTCAAAGGGAATATCGCCTATGCCAAGCTCATCAGAAAGCGTCTGCAGCTCGCAGTTGCGGTTCCTCACGCAGGTAAGGCACTTTTTATCATGGTTGGATAAAATCAGCTGGAGCGTTGTCTTTCGCGACTCTCTGACCAACGCCGAATTAGTGCTCACCTCCATACCCTCGCTGACAGGATAAACACAGGCCGCCTGAAGGCTTCTGGCGCCCTTGATCTCAACCACGCACATTCTGCACGCGCCGATCTGGTTTACGCCTTTTAAGTAGCACAGGGTAGGAATATCTATATTGGCAAGGCGCGCCGCTTCCAGTACCGTATAGCTGGCAGGAACGCTCAACTCTTTGCCGTTGATCTTGATATTAACTGTCTGCATTTTTCATCTCTCCTTTCTATCTGGATATCGCATTAAAGGGACACTTTGCCTCGCACACACCGCATTTGATACATTTTTCCGTATCTATGACATAGGGCGACTTGAGCTTGCCTGAAATGGCATTGGTCGGGCAATGCTTCGCGCATATGCTGCAGCCCTTGCACTGATCGGGGTCAATCTTGTAAACCAGCAGTGATTTACACACGCCGGCAGGGCATTTCTTATCCACAACGTGGGCGATATATTCGTCCCTGAAATAACGCAGTGTGCTTAAGATGGGGTTGGCAGCCGTCTGGCCAAGCCCGCACAGCGCCGAGCTCTTAACGCTGTTGCACAATGCTTCGAGTTTGTCAATATCCTGGAGCATGCCATTTCCGCTTGTGATCTTTTCAAGTATTTCATGCATCCTCTTAGTGCCTATTCTGCACGGCACACACTTGCCGCAGGACTCGTCAACAGTGAATTCAAGGAAAAACTTTGCAATATCCACCATGCAGGTGTCCTCGTCCATAACGATAAGGCCGCCGGAGCCCATCATTGAGCCTATGCTGATAAGCGAGTCATAGTCAATGGGCGTATCGATCAGGCTTGCGGGAATACATCCGCCGGAGGGGCCTCCCGTCTGGGCAGCCTTAAACTTCTTGCCGTTTGGAATACCGCCGCCGATTTCTTCTATGATCTCACGGAGCGTAGTGCCCATCGGCACTTCCACAAGGCCGGTATTGTTGATTTTGCCGCCCAGCGCAAACACCTTTGTGCCGTGGCTCTTTTCAGTACCTATGCCGGCAAACCAGTCGGCGCCCTTATTGATAATAATGGGGATATTGGCGTATGTCTCGACGTTATTCAGAACCGTCGGCTTGCCAAACAATCCTTTCACAGCAGGGAACGGCGGACGGCATCTGGGCTCGCCCCTCTTGCCCTCGATCGAAGTCATGAGCGCGGTTTCCTCACCGCACACAAACGCGCCGGCGCCAAGACGGATATCAAGGTCGAAATCAAAGCCGCTGCCAAAGATATCCTTGCCCAAAAGCCCGTACTCTTTTGCCTGCTTGATAGCAATTTGAAGCCTCTCAACCGCAATAGGATATTCTGCGCGGACATAAATATAGCCCTGACTTGCCCCTATGGCATACCCGGCGATTGCCATGGCTTCTACAACCGCATGGGGATCCCCCTCAAGCACGCTTCTGTCCATGAACGCGCCGGGATCGCCTTCGTCCGCGTTACAGGCAACATATTTTTGGTCGGCGGAAACGTTTGCGGCAAAGCCCCACTTTACCCCTGTGGGGAAACCTGCGCCGCCGCGGCCGCGCAGACCCGACTTCTTTATCTCCTCAATCACTTCCTCCGGCTTCATTTGCGTGAGCACCTTGCCAAGCGCTTTGTAGCCGTCAAAAGCAATGTATTCCTCAATTTTTTCAGGATTTATCACACCGCAGTTGCGCAGTGCGATACGCATCTGTTTTTTATAAAAATCAACGTCATTTAACGATAATATAGTGTCACTCTGCTCTGCGGGCAAGGTCTCGGAATATAACAGACGCTTTACAATTCTGCCCTTGAGCAAATGCTCCTCAACAATCTCTTCTACATCCCCGGGCTCAACCATGCTGTAGAAGGAGCCTTCAGGATACACGACGACGACAGGACCGAGCGCGCAAAGCCCGAAGCAGCCCGTCCTGACTACCATGACCTCTTTATCCAGATTCTTTTCCTTTATCTTAGCCTCAAACGCCTCGAAAACCTTAGCAGAACCCGACGAATTACAGCCCGTTCCGCCGCAGACCAAGACGTGGCTTCTATATAAATTCATACCGCTTCCCCTCCCTATTATTGTTCAACTTCTCCGATGGTATACTCCGATACGACCAAACCGTTAACAATATGATCCGCTACAACCTTTTTTGCCTTCTGTGCGTCCATCTTAACATATGTTACCTTCTCTTGGCCGGGCATATAGACTTCAACAACAGGCTCCAGACGGCAAACCCCTATGCATCCCGTCTGGGTCACGGTCACATCGGAAAGCTTCCTGTTTGCTATTTCCTCCATAAACGCGCCCAGCACAGGCCGGGCCCCCGCCGCAATTCCGCAGGTGGCCATACCTACAACGATTCTTATGCCGTCTTTTCTGTCATGGCGCATATGGATTTGTTCTAAAGCATTCTTTCTTAGCGCTTCAAGCTCTGCCAATGACTTCATTTATTGTGCACCTCCATATAATTTTTCAATGTTTTCATTCAAATAGTCCCTCATCCATACCGCGACGTCCGGGCTTGTGATGGGAACTCCCGCCAGTATCTTCTTTATTTGCCGTGTGTCAAAATCAAAGCCTCCAAGGTCACTGCTGTGATGATAGACAAATTCGATATCGGGATTGCACTGCACCACTGACAAAAGCGTGGAAGCCATGTCGCCGATAGGCTGACGGTCAATGTGTGAGTAACCAAACACAGCGCACACGCGTGTCCCGGCTCCCGGCGCGCTTTCTATGTCAAAGCTGCCGCCCGCTGCCTCCGCCGCCTCCTTGAAAAGGGGTATACCCAGCCCCACACGGCGAGTCGTTCTTGTTGTGGAAAAGGGATCGGTAACCGTTTTCAGGAATTCCGGCGTCATGCCTTTGCCGTTATCCTTCACCGTAATGCAGAGAGTGTCCTCCTGCACGCTTTGCGCGATATCGATCTCTATCAGCGTTGCCTCGGCTTTAACAGCGTTTTGCACAATATCAAGCACATGTAACGACAGCTCCTGCATATCAATATTTCGCTAATATACCGTCAACATCGTCCGCGACAAGCCTGCCGTAAACATCGTCGTTAACAGTCAGAACCGGCGCAAGACCGCACGCGCCTATGCAGCGGGTAGCATCCAGCGAGTATTTGCCGTCGGAGCTGCACTCACCAACCTCTATCCCCAGGCGCTCCTTGAGTCTGTCCAATATAGCGTTTGCACCCTTGACATAACAAGCCGTTCCCATGCAGACGCTGATCTTGTACTCACCCTTGGGATACAGGGAAAACTGGGTATAAAATGTCACTACCCCGTAAATCTCCGCCATGGAAATGCCTGTCTTCTGAGCAATAATACGCTGCACCTCTATTGGAAGATAGCCGTAAATCTCCTGGGCCTGCTGCAAAATCGGCATAAGCGATCCGGGCTGCCCCTTATGGCTTTCAATCGCTTTTAAGAGTCGAGCTTCCTGCTCCTTTGTGCCCTTAAAAGTAATAACCTTTTTCTCACTCATCTGCGGTCCTCCTAAGATAATTTTATAACGCTTCTCACGGGCTAAGGCTTGTGACATACCAACAAAAATAGCCTTAGTTCGGCACGCAAAAGTTTGTTAAGGCTTTAACAATGATGCGCGCGAAAAAACGATGCTCAAAGCACCGTCAAATAGTATATCACATTATCATTAGAAAAGCTATAGTTAAAGCAAACTTTTTTGACGAATTATAGAGAATATTTGCTGAAAATTTTATCTGTTTTTTAGTAGCACAAGGCTATATATCGTTTATGCCTGTTCTGTGGGTTTTAAGAAACGAAACAACAGCCTCGGCAGACAGCTGCGGCAAATCAAGCGTTTGCTGCGGCTCGGATATATCGGCCAGATAATGCGCATCTGATGAAGATAAGATGTGGTAATCCGAAAGAAAAGGATATCTTCGTATAGCGTGGTCACGGTCTGTGTTTTTAGAAATCTCCACACAGGTAAATCCCGGTTCGGGCGGTATGAAGCCCAGATTGGACAACACGCTGTAGGAGCTTCTGTCAACATGCGCCGGCACGGTGACCCCTCCGAGTATTTGCGCGTGACGCGCAACCTCTTCTATAGACAGCTTGCCGGCCGTAACCAGCATGCGCGAAACAGAGCCCACATACTCATCACGCTCATTTAGAAGGTGCTGCGCACCGAATATCTCTTCCCTGTTTTCAAGCTGCGGCATGGCGGCAGTTATCATCGAATCCATTTGCAGGCATTTGTCAAGCGAAGGAAAAAACGCCAGAACATGCACTTCCTCAGAGGTTTCTATCTCCATCCCGGGCACGACCAGCACCCCCGCCTGCTGCCCGCATGTCATGACCGCTGCGACATTACCGGCGCTGTTGTGGTCAGTTACCGCAATAATGTCAAGGCCTTTGAGACGGGACATATTCACGATATTGTTAGGCGTCATATCCGCATCCCCGCATGGCGACAGACAGGAATGAATATGCAGATCATAAAAATATTTCACCCGTCCACACCCCTTCTTTTGCAGCCTACACCGATATAAGCGCTTTTATGGCACACGCCAGCTCATAGGCGCTACGGGATGAAGACAGGACCGCTATTCCTTCAAGCTCAGCCTTGGCAAGCGTTTTTTCATCCACTTCAATGTCCTCAGGCACGATAACGCACCCCACCTCGGTAAGCACAGCCACCGCAATCACATTAATATTGGTCTGCACCGTAATCCAAGCATCCCCCTTAGACGCCCGGCCCATGACATAGCTCAGCAGATCGCATATATAGCAGCCTGTTACCTCGTTTGCAAGCCCGCTTTTGCCCACAAGAAGCTTAAGCCCCAGTTCATCGGCAAGTTTATCTACCTTCATAGTTCTAAATTCATTCCCTTCTCACAAAAGAAAGCACCATACTTTATACCGCTAAAGCATATCGGCTTACTTATTCCTGCTCATCCTGTCTGAATGCAATCAGATTTTCCTCTAAATCCACCATCTCATTGGCAAGCTTGCGTATCCGCTCACGCAGCTTGTAAATACAGTCGATCTCACGGCCAAAGCCCCGCACAATATCTTCAGCCAGCGCTTTGCATGTCGGCGCGCCGCATGAGCCGCAATCAAGCTTGGGCAAATCCTCGGCAAGGCGCTCAAGCTGCTCCATCTTTCTCATAGCGGTGAGCATATCGTCGTCTAACTTCATTACAGGAGTATACTCCAGCTTACTGCTCCACAAAACGTCTGCCAGCGCCACTTCAGGGATTTCGGACTGTGTATTATCCGGCCCAAGATTTTTCATCAGCCTTTTGATCCTGGTCTCCGCCACAAACCCGTTTTCGACCGCAAGCGGCCCTCCCACGCATCCGCCCACACAGGCGGATGCTTCCACAAATTTAATGTCGGTAAGCTGCTCGTCCTCAAGCTCCTCCAACACCTTGATCACGTTATCAATACCGTCAACCGCAATATACTCGTCTTTTCCGAGCGCTAAGGATTCACCGCCGCTGTTTGCCCAGCCCACACCCTTAAGGCTGGCTTTCACCAGATTTTCCTCAGGCTTTATTTTGCCTATAATGGGCGCCAGCTTCATATAGATGTCGTTCATGGCAATGACGCCGTCCACCTCGGACTTTTCCTGCCCTAACGGATCCCGCATAACGGTTACCTTGGCGGCACAGGGCGAAATAAAAAACACCCCAATCTTTTCCGGGGCAAGTCCTGTTTTTTGGGCCGCCTCTTTTTTTGCGAGCTTTGCCGCCACATCCATAGGTGACAGAATGGGGAGCACATGCTTTATGAGGTTGGGGAACCGGACCCGGATAAGCCGCACAACCGCAGGACACGCAGACGATATGATGGGCATCACAAGCTTGCCCTGGCTTATCATGTCAACAGACGCAGCCGTCACGATCTCGGCCGCACGCGCGACCTCAAACACATCGTCAAAGCCGATGTGCTTTAATCCGTTAAGAACAATGTTGATGTCCTCGATATTATTAAACTGTCCGTACAGTGTAGGCGCCGGCAGGGCTATTTTGTATGCATATGCGTAAATCCTGTCAAAAGGATCGGTCACCGCCTTTTTGGCGTGATACGGACATACTCGGATACATTCGCCGCAATCAATACATCTTTCTTTAATGATTTTAGCCTTGCCATGCCGCACGCGGATCGCCTCTGTCGGACACCGCTTTATGCAGTTGATGCAGCCCATGCATTTATCCCGATCAAGCATGACCGAATGAAAGTAGTTCCTTTCCATTTTGCTCACCCGCTTTCAGCTATGCCTCCGCCGCCATATTAACAGGCGAGCGGTCTTTACCTGTGTAAATCAAAATTTCTACTGTTGTTCCTACGCCAACTTCTGATGTTATATTCATTTCATCGCTGTAACTTCTCATATTCGGCAGTCCCATACCGGCGCCAAAACCCATCTCCCTTACCCGCTTAGTGGCCGTGGAATACCCCGCCGTCATAGCAAGGTCAATGTCTTTTATGCCCGGGCCGCTGTCTGTGAGTACAACCTTAATATATTCCGGTGTTATCTCAACGTCGGCCGTTCCGCCGTCGGCATGGATTACCATATTGATCTCGCCCTCATACATGGCAACCGCAACCCTTCTGATAACTGCCGGATCAACGCCGAGCTGGTGAAGTACCTTTTTCACACTGCCCGCCGCCGCGCCCGCTTCGGTAAGATTATCCCCTGCCACATCAAAGTGCAGCCTGATCACATCACTCATAAAAACGCCTCCATCCCCGGCTTATTCGCCCGGTATAAGGCCTGCGTTATAGAGCTTGCCGCAGGCTATGTACATCGGAAAGCCGGTGGACATAAGCACCATTTCCTTCTGTATCGCCATTCGTACCATTTCATCATTGGGTACCTTGCCGCGTACAAAAACAATCACCTTAATATCCATCATTTCCGCTGTGCGAACAACCTGTGCATTCACAAGCCCGGTAAGCAGTATCCCCTGCTCCTTGACAAATGCCAAAACGTCGCTCATGAGATCGCTCCCGCAGGCCGTGCATACTTCACATCCAATAAACTGCTCCCCCGCTATAACCTGCGCGTTTAAAATCTCTTTTACCTGGGATAATACCATCAGATTTCCTCCTAATCCGCTTGAAGCGCAAATTTAATTATGACAGCGTATAGGCAAACGCAGGACTTACAGCCCGGCCTGCGCTCTTAACGCGGCGGCCTTGTCCGTCCTTTCCCATGGCAGCTCTAAGTCTTCCCTTCCCAGATGTCCGTAAGCCGCGGTCTTTTTATAAATCGGCTTTCTCAAATCCAGGTTTTTGATAATCGCGGCGGGCCTCAAGTCGAAATTGCGCTCTACCAGCTTTAGAATTTCAGCTTCGTCTATTTTAGCGGTTCCGAAAGTGTCCACCATAACCGAGACAGGCTTTGCCACACCAATAGCATAAGCAATCTGGAGCTCGCACTTGTCGGCCAGCCCGGCAGCCACTATATTTTTAGCCACATACCGCGCCGCATACGCCGCGCTCCTGTCTACCTTTGTCGGATCCTTGCCCGAAAAAGCGCCGCCGCCGTGACGCGAATACCCGCCGTAAGTGTCCACAATAATTTTCCGGCCCGTATGCCCGGAATCCCCCTGCGGCCCTCCGACAACAAACCGGCCCGTGGGATTAATAAAAAACTTTGTATCCGTATCCACAAGCTCAGGAGGCAAAACCGGCAGTACCACATTGGCAATAACATCACGGCGTATAACGTCTAATGAAACCTCCGCGTCATGCTGGCTTGACACCACCACAGTGTCGATCCTTACAGGCTTGTCATTTTCATACTCTACAGTAACCTGTGTTTTGCCGTCCGGACGCAAGTAAGACAGGAGCCCTTCCTTGCGCACCTGTGTCAGGCGCAGGGCCATCTTGTGCGCAAGATAGATAGGCATAGGCATAAGCACAGGCGTCTCATTGCAGGCAAATCCAAACATCATTCCCTGATCCCCTGCCCCGTTGCGCCCGGCGTCCTCATCATCTGAAAGGTGCTGCTTCATTTCAAGCGACTCGTTAACACCCATGGCGATATCGGGAGACTGCTCGTCAAGTGCAGTGATCACCGCACAGGTATCGCAGTCAAAGCCGAATTTCGCCCTGTCGTAGCCTATCTCCCTGACCGTTTGGCGCACCACCTGCTGTATATCCACATAGGTAGACGTACTGATCTCACCCACAACCATAATCAGGCCGGTTGTCGCCGTCACCTCGCAGGCAACACGAGCCCCCGGGTCCTTGGCAATAATATCATCAAGAATGGCGTCGGATATCAAATCACATATTTTATCAGGATGTCCTTCGGTTACAGATTCAGATGTAAAAAGCTTCCTTGACATAGTGCCATCTCCTTTGTTATAGGGTAATATTGAAGGCTTTTATACCCCCCATACTACAGGGCTGTCACCTTCACATTATTGCTGAATTCAAGCCTACATAAAACAGTATATAACAATCAGGCGGAAAAATCAATTGTTTAAGCCATACACATTACAAAAGATTTTTAAATATCTACAAAATAAGACATATTGGCACAAAAAAAGCCGACGGCACAACCTGTCATAAAAGCCCGTTTATCTGTGTGATAAAACACTTTCCATGCAAAAGTCCGATTTTTTTATATATGGCCGGTAAAAATCTTGCAATTGTTTTGCAAATATGCTAATATTAAGGCATATGTTATCCGTTTTGAATATGAAGGGAAGGTGAAACAGAAATGCCCATCGGCAGTGAAAATGCAGGTAATGGGTATGATACGTGCTACTCGCTCGGAAAAAGGCTCAAGGAATTGCGTAAGGAAAAGGGAATTTCGCAACAGGTAATCGCTAATCTGTTTAAAGTAACCCGGCCGTGTGTGTGTTATTGGGAAACAGGCAAAAGGATTCCCGATTATCAAACCCTGATTGCATTGAGCGATTTCTATAATGTGACGGTCGATTACATTATAGGCAGGAGCGCCAGCAGGAAATTCAAGGTGAAAGAGGACGGTTTATTATACAAAAACCAAAATCTTCTTGACATTTCACAGTTGCAGGAAGAAGGCCGCCGTGATATCCACGATTATTATCAATTTTTATTGGATAAACAATTGAAAAAATCAATGAACCAATAAAATTGAGAGGTCTAATCCGTATGACCATATGGAAAGCTTTGAATAAGTGATGTTTCTATAACACACATACAAATATCCCGCAGCCTTGGCTGCGGGATATTTGTATGTTAAGTCAGGACAATTGACAAAATGCCTGAAAATCGGCCAGCCTACTGTATTTTCGTCTCAAACAGCAAAGCCCCTACGCCTGTGTCAAGCTGCTCCGGATCGCCGAAGCCCTTCCACATATACAGATCGCTTTTTTGCGTTTCAGAATCATAATTCTTCATATAAATAATGTTTTTGTCGCTTCTGCTGTAAAAATCACTGTACACACCGCTGTCTATCTGCATAGGGCCGCCGCCGTAAGTCCTTATCATATAAAGGTTGCCTGTATTGGTTTGCGCGTCAATGTCGGTCATATAGAAAATCGCTTTCCCGTTCTGCGAGAGGATGAAATCCTGATACATTAAACCGTCGGCAATATGCTGGCTCTTTCCCCCTCTGTATACATACAGCGAACCTGCGCCCTTTTCATCGGTGTCTGCCAGATAGGCAATCGTTTTAGCATCAGGCGTCAGGGCAAACACAAACACATTTTCCGCTATAACTCTGTCTTTTATCAGTCCGAACCAATTGGTCCTCACATGCAGCTTGCCCCTATTGGTTGCCTGATCATATTCATTCAGGTATACAACTCTGCTGTAATCCAGCGATGCCTTGCCGTGCTGCTGGGCAACAAATTTTTCCGCTATCTTGACAGGCTCCCTGCCTTTTTTATTCAGATACATATCGGGTGTTCTGCTGTCGTCCTCAGGCGCTTTAGCCAGCAAGTAGTTGCCGTTTTCGATATCGTAGGAGAAAAAGCCCATAAGTCCCGACATGATGATTTGCGCGGGCTTGTTTGGCACTTTGGTCACAAAATCCAAGGTAATATTGTCCGGCGTTTTAAGGTATATTGTCTTGGCGGAGAACGGAGATACATTCATATAGTTCTGGTTGATATCCTCCACAATAAGCTCGGACCCGCCAACGCTGCTCCAGCAGTAAAGATCACAGGTATAGTCTTGCATATTCATGTCTTTAAGATAGATGATCTCACGTTTGGAAGAAAGCTTCTTTAAAATGACCACGCCGTCGTCTACCTTTACCGCCTGTCCGTCGACAGGCATATAGTAGAGTTCACCGGAATAGGATGCATTGTCGTAATTGTCAATATAGCCCACGGCTTTGCTGTCGTCGGCAAACAGATATACATTATAGGCCGATTTTTCCGCCAGCACCTGCACCTGTCCGCCTTTTTTGTAAAAGTTGAGCGTTCCGCTGCCTTGTTCAAGGTCAGCGTTTGTCAGATAGAGCACAGACTTTCCGTCGGGCGACACGGTAAAGCCCTGGATAACACCGTCCGCAATATGAACCTTATCTTTATTGTTGTAGCTTACAAACAGAGAACCCTGCATGGTTTCCGAATCGTAATTTTCCAGGAAATAAGTGGTTTTCCCGTCCTTGGACTGAACAATGGTACCACTGTCCGACATAACGGGATACTCGGAACTGGCCGACATGGCGTCTGAAAGCTGGCGGACTGCCTTTGAGATGGGCTTGGCGTAGAGCATATCGTCTTTGATATAGAGAAGATCAAACTTCGAACGGTCGACGGGAAGCTCATACTTGGGCGCAAATATGCCTGTGAACAAGAGCCACATGCCAAGGCAAATCGCGGCAAGCGCAATGATGCCGGAAAAAGCAAAAAAGAAAGGCCTCTTTTTGCTTTCATTGTCAGGCTTTTCATCAAAAAAAGCCGCATCGTCCTCCGCTTCTTCGGGTTGCGCGTCTTCCCCGTCAGGCATACCGGCCTCGGTAAATACGGGCAGCTCTTCATCCCGCACATCCTGTATGTCCGCATCATCCGTAGCCATTTGCTCTATTGACGTTTCCTCCGAAGATCCGGCAGCAGCATCAGGCTGTTGTAAATCCTGCTCTAATGGTTCTCCGCAGGCCTTACAGACCTTTTCACCGTCTTCGTTTTCAAATGAACAGTGTTTACAAATCATCATCACAGTCTTCCTCTCATCTACTGTTTTTTGTTGCCTTATTTTTTTTCTTTACCTGTAAAAACTACATGTAGTTTACACTAATTTTTCTCATAGCGCAATATCCTTCTATAATTAAATTCTTAAATTTTTGTGAACGTTGGCGGCATCCTAACCTGATGAAAATAAAGTTGTTGTATATATTGCATATTCGCCGGATTTGTTGTAATATTTTAGCGATAAAACAAAGAAAGGTCGTACAAAATATGCGAGTCATTGCTGCAACAAACAATGCCGGAAAAATAAGTGAATTTGCCGCCATACTGGGCGGTATCGGCATAGAAGTAATCGGCCAGCACGACGCAGGCTTTGATACCCATGTGGATGAAACAGGCGCTACCTTTGAGCAAAACGCCCTGCTTAAGGCAAAAGCAATCGCCAAGTTTGCAGGCACAGCCGTGATCGCCGACGATTCGGGACTTTGTGTGGATGCGCTGGGCGGCAGACCCGGCGTATTTTCGGCCAGATATGCCGGTGAGGACGCCAGTGCGGACATGTTTATCACTAAGCTGCTGAATGAACTTAAAGGCGTACCTCCCGCGCTCAGAAGCGCACAGTTCGTTTCGGTAGTCGCCCTTTGTCTGCCCGACGGCAGGCAGTTTATCGGCAGGGGGACCGTAGACGGCATGATTACCGAAAAGCCTGCGGGAAACGCAGGCTTTGGCTATGATCCTGTATTTTGGGTAAGCGCGTTTGACAAAACCTTTGCCCAAATGAGCTCCGTCGAGAAAAACAGCATCAGTCACCGCGCCAGAGCGCTGGCCATGTTGAAGGATGCGCTGCTAAAAAACCTGTGACGGCGCAAGCCCGGCATTAAAAGCAAAAGCTTTTAGTGCCTTTTATGCATCAAGCGCTTTTTCCAAAACGGCCTTTAAAACCATCCCTATAAACGCATCTGTCCCCATACTTCCCATATCGCCGCTCTTGCGGCTTCTTACCGCCACGGCACCGGATTCCATCTCTTTATCCCCCACGATCAGCATATACGGCACCTTTTCAAGCTGCGCCTCACGGATCTTATAGCCGATCTTCTCACTGCGCAAATCTATTTCGGACCGGATACCGGCATCCCGCAAAGCCTGGTAAACGCCGCTTGCGTATGCGTGGTGGCTGTCTGTAATGGCAATTACCTTTACCTGAACCGGCGACAGCCACAGCGGAAAGGCACCGGCAAAATGCTCGGTCAGAATAGCAATAAATCGTTCTATGCTGCCAAACACCACGCGGTGGATCATAACAGGGCGGTGCTTTTCCCCATCCGGGCCAATATAGGCCAGGTCGAAGCGTTCCGGCATCTGAAAATCCAGCTGAATGGTCCCGCACTGCCATGTGCGGCCTATGGAATCCTCCAGATGGAAATCGATTTTAGGGCCGTAGAAAGCGCCGTCGCCCTCATTAACGGTATAATCCTTTTTATTCACTTCAAGCGCGTGCTTAAGCGCATTTGTGGCCGCCTCCCACTGCTCGTCGGACCCCATGGAATCGGCGGGTCTTGTGGAAAGCTCCACGCTGTATTTAAAATCAAACACCTTGTAGAACCTGTCAATCAGTGCGATAACGTCTAATACTTCGGCTTCAATCTGCTCCGGCGTCATAAATATGTGTGCGTCGTCTTGAGTAAAGCAGCGTACCCGCATCAGCCCGTGCAATGCGCCCGAAAGCTCATGACGATGTACCAGCCCAAGCTCGGCCATGCGCTGCGGAAGATCACGGTAGCTGTGCAGCCTGCGCTTGAACGCCAGCATTCCGCCCGGGCAGTTCATGGGCTTGATGGCATAGTCATTTTCATCTATCCTGGTGAAATACATATTGTCTTTGTAGTGATCCCAGTGTCCCGAACGATGCCAAAGCTCCTCGTTCAGGATTACGGGCGTTCTGATCTCGGTGTATCCGCATTTTGCATGCTCGGCACGCCAAAAGCTCTCCAGCAGATTGCGCAGCACCATGCCCTTTGGGAAAAAGAACGGAAATCCCGGGCCTTCTTCGTAGATATCAAACAGATCAAGCTCGCGCCCAAGCTTTCTGTGGTCGCGTTTTTTGGCTTCCTCCAGACGCTGCAAATGTTCCTCCAGCGCTTCCTTATTGGCAAACGCTGTGCCGTAAATGCGCTGAAGCATTTTGTTCGCAGAATCGCCGCGCCAGTAAGCTCCCGTTACGCTCAAGAGCTTAAACGCCTTGACCTTGCTCGTATAATTCACATGAGGACCGGCGCACAAATCCACAAACTCTCCCTGCTTGTAAAACGAAATCACCGCATCGTCCGGCAGTCCGTTGATAAGTTCAATCTTATACGGCTCGTTTGCCATAAGCTTAAGAGCTTCTTCCCGTAGCAATTCTATGCGTTCTATTTTTAAATTTTCCTTGGCGATTTTTTTCATTTCCGCCTCTATTTTTTCCAAATCGGCGGTGATAAACGGCGTATCGGCGTCAAAATCGTAGTAAAACCCTGTCTCAATCGAAGGGCCTATTGCAAGCTTCACGCCGGGAAAAAGGCGTTTTACCGCCTGAGCCATCACGTGAGACGCACTGTGCCGCAACGCATCCAATTCATTCATTTGATTCATCATGGTATCTTCTTCCTTGTCGTGAAAATATATAACCAATTATATGCTCCGTCAAAAGACTTGTCAAGTCACAGATTGCTCCGGCTCACAAAACGCTTCACCTTTTCAAAAGCTCACGTACATAGTCTTCGTCAATATTTCCGACCGCCGCAGAGGCCATCATATCATAATCAAAAACAGTTTTGACACAGTCTGAAACACGCTTTGCATCGACTTTGTCTATGTTTTCGATCACTTGTTCAGGCGTCCTTACCCTGCCGTTTAGCATCAGCGAACGGCCAATGCCCTGCATACGTGTGCTGACGCTTTCAAGTCCCAAAATATAATTCCCTTTAAGCTGCTGCTTGGCTCTGCCCAGCGTGGCCTTGCTCAGCATCTCCGAAGTTGCCCTGTCCACCTCTTCAAATATGATTTTCAGAACCTCTTTTGCGTTTTTTGCAGCCATGCTGGCCGAAATCACGAAAACTCCGGTATCCACAAAAGGATTTAAATAGGAATAGATGGAGTAAACCAGCCCTTTTTCCTCCCTGACACGCTGGAAAAGGCGGGAGCTCATACCGTTCCCGAAAATATTGTTAAACGCCATGGCGGCATACATCTCTCCACTGTCGGTCGGAGGGCCCTCAAAGCCCAGGCAGATGTGCGTCTGCTCAATGTTGCGCTCTCTCACAAGCATGTCTCCCAGAAAGGGTGTGCCTTCAGTGATATGAGGCGTTCCGCTTCTGTGCCAGCTGCCAAATTTTTCTTCCAACAGCGCTTTGAGCGCCGCGTCGTCAAAATTCCCCGCTACCGCAATGACTATTTTGGACGGCGTATACATCCGGTTCATGTAATCCCTCATTGCTGCGGCGTCTATGGACTCCAGCGTCTGCTGACTCCCCAATATGGATGCGCCAAGCCCTCTGCCCTTGCCCCACGCCGCCTCCAGCACCATGTCATGAACCAGATCCTCCGAAGCGTCCTCCGACATATGGATCTCTTCCAGAATAACACGCCGTTCAAGCCGTATATCCTTATCAGCCAATTTAGAATTCAAAAGCATATCCGAAAGAATATCGGCGGCAAGCTCAATATTCTCATCCAAAATATTGGCATAAAAGCAGGTGTATTCCTTAGTCGTGTACGCGTTTAAATGCCCGCCCACCGCATCAAACTCCTCAGCGATATCCTTGGCGCTGCGCTTTTGCGTACCTTTAAAGAGCATATGCTCTATCAAATGGGAAACACCCGACAATTCCGCAGGCTCGTGGCGGGAACCACTATAGACGAACACACCCATCGCCACAGAGCGGACATGTTCGATTTTCTCAGTAACGACAGTGATCTTATTGTCCAGATGATACATGCAATACACGCTTTCACCTCATTAAATTTATTCCTTGAAGCATAGAAGATTAGTATCCCCTATGATTCATGCCGGATTGATAATACACATTTATGCTGTGCATCAGATAAAATATGCGGGCGACCTCCGCCCGCATATATCTTTTATAGCTGTAAGCCTTACACCGACGCTTTATCCTGGCTGACCAGCAAGTCCTTACGGGACAGATTTATTCTTCCCTGCTTATCGATTTCTATAACCTTTACCATGACCTCGTCGCCGATGTTTACCACATCCTCTACCTTCTCCACACGCCTGTTGTCAAGCTTTGAGATATGGATCAGGCCATCCTTGCCCGGCAGGATTTCCACAAAGGCGCCGAACTGCATGATACGCACAACCTTGCCCTTGTAAATATCCCCTACCTCCGGCTCCTTTACAATGCCTTCAATGATTTTCTGAGCCATTTCTCCCGACGCCTGATCGGGTGAGAAAATCAGCACGCGGCCGTCATCCTCAATATCGATCTTCGCACCGGTATCGGCTACGATCTTTTGAATCACCTTGCCGCCTGTGCCGATAACATCCCTGATCTTTTCGGGATCAATACGCATAATAACAACCTTTGGCGCATAGGGCGAAAGGGTTTCTCTGCTCTTATTTATGGCCTTAAGCATTACCTCGTCTAAAATATAGTAGCGGGCGTCCCTGGTCTGCATAAGCGCATCGTGGATGATATCGTAAGTGAGACCATGTATTTTAATATCCATCTGAATCGCGGTGATACCCTTTTTGGTACCGGCCACTTTAAAGTCCATATCGCCGAAGAAATCCTCCAGGCCCTGGATGTCGACCATGGTGATATACCGGTCGCCTTCAGTAACAAGTCCGCACGATATGCCGGCAACGGGCGCGGTGATAGGAACACCGGCGTCCATCAGCGCAAGGGTGCTTCCGCAGATACTGCCCTGTGAGGTTGAGCCGTTTGAGCTGAGCACCTCCGAAACAAGGCGGATTGCGTACGGGAACTCATCCTCAATGGGAAGAACAGGCTCAAGTGCCCTTTGCGCCAAAGCGCCATGCCCTATTTCGCGGCGTCCCGGCCCCCTTGACGGACGGGTCTCGCCCACGCTGTAGGACGGGAAATTATAGTGGTGCATATACCGCTTATATTCTTCTTCATCAATACCATCAAGCTTTTGGATCTCGCCAAGCGCACCGAGCGTAGCTATGGTGAGCACCTGCGTCTGGCCGCGGGCAAACAGGCCGGAGCCGTGTGTGCGCGGCAATATGCCAACCTCTGCCGAAAGCGGACGCAGATCTAAAATACCTCTGCCGTCCACACGCTTTTGCTCGTCGAGTATCCAGCGGCGCACAATCAGCTTTTGCAGCTTATAGAGCGCTTCGCCAAACGCCGCACCGCTGTCCGGATACTTCTCGGCAAAGTGCGCGGCAACCTCCTCGCTCACAACCTTCATGCGCTCATCACGCACTTTTTTGTCATCGGTGTCGAGCGCAGCCTTTACCTTGTCTATGGCAAACGCCTTAACATCCTCGAAAATATCCGCATCCAAAACGATATGCTCATATTCGAATTTGGCCAGCCCGATCTGCTGGACAATACTGTTTATAAACCCGCAGATGTTCTTGATCTCGGCATGGGCAAATTTAATTGCCTCAAACATAACCGTTTCATCTATTTCCTGCGCGCCCGCCTCAATCATGACAACGCGGTCCATGCTACCGGCAACCGTCAGCGCCATACTGCTGCGCTCGCGCTGCTCACAAGTGGGATTGACAACAAACTGGCCGTCCACATACCCGACCATTACGCCGCCGATCGGCCCGGCAAACGGGATATCAGATATGGAAAGTGCGATAGACGCTCCAATCATAGCGGCAATTTCAGGAGAATTGTCCTGCTCCACCGACATAACCGTAGCCACTACCGAAACATCGTTGCGCAAATCCGAAGGAAAAAGCGGGCGTATGGGCCTGTCGATCACGCGTGACGTCAGGATAGCCTTTTCACTGGGGCGGCCTTCACGCTTTAAAAAGCTGCCCGGAATCTTGCCGACAGAATATAATCTTTCCTCAAAGTCCACGCTGAGCGGGAAAAAATCGATCCCATCACGCGGCTTTGATGAAGCCGTAGCACTGCAAAGAACTACCGTATCCCCATAGCGTACCATGCACGAACCATTCGCCAGCTGTGCCATCTTCCCTGTTTCCACCACAAACGGGCGGCCTGCAAGTGTTGTCTGAAATGTTTTTGTCATACTCCTTTTACCTCTCTTTTCGCTGTTATTGTTTGTTTTAACCTGCAGAGGCAACGGGTATTTAGCATTTAGATTTGCCTTCTATCTATAAATACAAGTGCAAAAAGCAAATCTAACTGCTAAAGCCAATTGCCTGACTGCAAGTTTTACGATGTCTGGAAATGTTTTAATGCTTTTCAGATATACAACAAATGAGCGAAGTTTCCTCCGCCCATTTGCGCGAATACACTACTTTCTTAAATTACATTTAGCGATAATCGCTCTGTATCTTTCGATGTCCTTCTTCATAAGATAATTAAGAAGACCGCGGCGCGTACCAACCATCTTAAGCAGACCGCGTCTGGAATGGTGGTCTTTTTTATGTGTTTGCAAATGCTCGTTGAGATGGTTAATCCTCTCGGTAAGCATAGCAATCTGAACTTCGGGAGAGCCTGTATCGGTTTCATGGATTTTAAAATCGTTGATAATTGATGTCTTAAGCTCTTTTGTCATGCTGTTTCACCTCCTAATATTTTGAAAAAACGCCGCCATCCCAGAAGCGGTCGGAGAACCGTGTTCCGCGATGGGGTTATGATACCGCTTTGCGAATCTTGCCCTAAGAAACTTATTTACTGTCCATATTGAAACGCTTCCTGAACTTCTCAACGCGCCCGCCGGTATCCACAAGCTTTTGCTTGCCGGTGAAAAACGGATGACACTTTGAGCAAATTTCAATTTTAATGTCTTTTTTGGTAGAACTCGTTTCAATCACTTCGCCACACGCACATTTAATGGTGGTGGCCTCGTAATTCGGATGAATCCCCTCTCTCACGGCATTTTCCTCCCTTCCGTAACCGGCCCTTAAAGCCGGCATCCATTAGTTATGTTCTCAACGCAACGTGAAAATTATACCATAGGCGATGCGCGATTGCAATACAATTTTCAAAATATTTAGGCTTGTCCGCTGCGGCTGCAACGGCATGCAGCGCACATGTCAGATGCGCGCTGCCGTATCTTTAGGCGCTGCCTGTTAAACTATCCTGATATGATATAATTTCAGCCAATGATTAACCTGAATGAAATAAGCAATGGTCTGCGGCGTCGTCATCAGCTGCCCGTACCACGGAACTGCCCTGTCGGCATTAAGCAATGCTTCAAGCTCGGTTTTTTTTACGATACGGAGCAGCGGGGATGCAGGGTCATTTATGATTTCCCTTAAAATACTGGAAATCCGACTTAAATATGCCGGGTTATGGGTTTTGGGGTAAGGGCTTTTTTTGCGCCACAGCACCTCATCCGGAAGGTATCCGTCCATTGCCAGCCTTAAAATGCCTTTCTCCCTGTCCTGATAGTTTTTCATTTCCCAGGGAACTGAGTAAAGGTATTCGACAATCCTGTGGTCACAGAAAGGCACACGCACCTCAAGGCCGTTGTACATGCTCATCCGATCCTTACGATCAAGCAGCGTTTGCATAAACCACCTGAGATTCAGATAGGTCATTTCCTTCATTCGAGACTCCAACGGCGATATCCCGCCCAGCTTGGGCGCCTCGGCCACTGTATCCTGATACCGGCTGTAGACATACCCTTGAGCGTCTATTCCATTGGCAAACTCGTCTTTTAGAAACCCCATGCGGTATGCCGTGGACTGCGCCCACGGAAAGCCGTCAATGTTTCGTATAGTTTCATCCCGATACCAGGGGTAGCCCCCGAAAATTTCGTCGGCGCACTCGCCCGACAGCGCCACTGTGGCATGCTTCTTCACTTCTTTGCAGAAAAGCAGAAGCGAGGAGTCCACATCCGCCATACCCGGCAGATCCCTTGCCTCCACAGCGTCAAACAGCGCATCTGTCAGCTCGTCGGTTCCGATCACTATCTTTTTATGCTGCGTGCCCAGAAAATTTTTCATACAATCGATATAATGATCATCACTGTTGGGCTGAAATTTGCTTGGCTTAAAATATTTATCGTTGTCTATGTAGTCAACTGAAAATGTGGTAAGCTGCTCTCCCCTGTCTTTTAGATGCTGATATGAAAGCGCGGAGATAATACTGGAGTCAACCCCGCCCGATAGAAACGTGCAGACAGGCACATCGGACACCAGTTGCTTTTTGATAGCGTCGGTCACCAGATAGCGAACCTTTTCCACTGTTGTGTCAAAGGAATCGCTGTGCACCCTGTCTTCCACATTCCAATACTGATAGGTATGCAAGCCGTTTTCGCCAAAGTAGCCGCAGTACCCCGGGCACAGCTCTTTGATGTCTTTAAACACGCCATAGCCCGGCGTTCTGCCCGGGCCGACAAGCATAATCTCCGCAATGGAATTCACGTCGATTGCGGCCTGGACCAACGGATGCAGCAGCAGCGCTTTTATTTCGGAGCCGAAAACGAAAATATCGCCCCTGTGGCAGTAAAAGAAAGGCTTTACCCCCATTCTGTCTCTGGCGACAAATAGTTTTTGCCGGGCTTTATCCCAGATGGCAAACGCAAAAATGCCGTTGAAATAATCAACGCATTTTTCTTTCCATTCTATATAAGCTTTAAGCAAAACCTCGGTGTCGGATTGCTCTTCAAATCTATGCCCTTTAGCGATCAGCCTGCCGCGCACGTCTTGTGTGTTGTACAGTTCACCGTTATACACCACGCAGTATTCTTTGTCGGCATAGACCGTTTTCATGGGCTGAAGCCCATGCGCAAGGTCCACAACAGACAACCTCGCATGCACCAGCGTCACATGCTCGTCACTATAAATGCCATCTTGATCCGGACCCCTGCGTTTCAGTATGCGTTTCATATCTTCAAATACTGCGTGCTCCGTCTTATAGCTATAATTCACCTCTCCAGCGATCCCACACATAATATCACCCCAATCGAACAGGCGTTTCTATCCTTTCAAGATAAAAACGCCTTTGTTTACTGATAGTATATTCCGACCGCCTTCAAATGTTGCCGGCGGATACGCTAAATTTTGAAGGGTAGCGCTTCTTTTCTGCCCGACGGCACAAAATCCCAAGCTGTTTTCCAGATTTTTCATAACATAGAATATCATCAGACCAGCATAATAGAAATATCCTATTAATAAATCCCTGTTGGAGAGGAGCATCGCGTATGGCAAAGAAAACCATTACTTCATTGTTTAATCAGGCAAAAAATGCGCAGGACGTCGTAGCCCAGGTCGAAAACATAAAATCGGCTGACGTTTCGCTTTTTACCAAAGATAAATGCGCCAGCTATGAACCGCCGGCCGATATGCGGCAGTCAGATATTTTAGCCGGAAGGGCCGGAAAGGCAGTCGGCATCAATACTATTGCAACACAAGACTTTGGAATGGATAATGTGGGCGGCCCATTCATTGGGCTTATCTCAGAAGAACTCATGGCAAACATGGTAAACGGGCTTTCAAGCTACGGCCTGCCCGAAGCCTTTGACGAGCATTATAAAAACGACGTGGCGGACGGCAGCATTTACTGCCGTATCAAAGCCAGAAAAGAAGATGCCGAAAAAATTGTTGAGATATTGAAGAAGAATGAGGCTATTAATATATGCCTTGAATAAATCCCGAATAAATATCCCACGGCGTTGCCGTGGGATATTTATCTGACCGATTGATCCGGATTAGGTTTCAAGCTCAAATCAATAGGTTCATTTACTGTTTTTTAGTTGTTCAATCAACTGGCCTATTTCTTGCGCAATGTTATCAACAGGCACAGACATTTTCACACTCTTGTCACGCGTGCTGACCTCAATCTCACCGTTTGCAAGGCCGCGCTGACTCACCACAATGCGCACAGGAATCCCCAAAAGATCGGCGTCTGCAAACTGAATGCCGGCGGCAACATTTCTGTCGTCGAGCACAACCTCGTATTTTTTTGAAAACTGTTCATATATCTCTGCCGCGGTCTTGGCAATCTCTTCTTTCTGATTATTCAAAGAGCAGATGTGAATCTGCCACGGCGCCACCGATATCGGCCACACAGGGCCGTATTCATCGTGATTGTCTTCTATGATACAGGCAAGCAATCGTCCTACGCCGATGCCGTAGCAACCCATAATGGGTGTGTTACGCCTGCCGTTTTCGTCAATGTATTCCATACCCATGGCGGCGGTGTATTTTGTGCCGAGCTGAAAGATGTTGCCTACCTCTATGCCGCGGCGGATAGCAAGCGGCGCGCCGCACTGTATGCAGGCAGCGCCCTGGACCACCTTTGCGACATCATAAAATTCATGCGCCGATACATCTCTGTCCATACATAGGCCTGACAAATGGTAGCCTTCCTTGTTTGCTCCGCACACCAAATCATTTTCGCCCTTGATCGAACTGTCATAAACAATATCGCAGTCGCAGTCCAGATGATAAGGACCGATATAGCCAAAGCACAGATTGCTCTTTTCGTAATCTGCAAAGGGAAACACCTCGCCGCCGACTACTTTTCTCAGCTTGGCCTCATTCACCTCAAGGTCCCCGCGGATAAACACCACAAGCGGCTTTGGCGACTTTGACGTACCGAAAACCGTTGCCTTGACCGTGCTGTCTGCGTCCACACCGAAAAATCCCGCTACAGCTTCTATATCCTTGCAGCCGGGCGTCGCCGTTTCTTTGATTTCGGACAGCACTTTATTACGGGGCGTCAGCTTAGCGGCCGCAACCTCCATATTGGAATGGTAGCCGCATTTATCGCAGATCACCAAGGAGTCCTCGCCAAATTCGTTAACCTGCATAAATTCATGCGCGACAGCCCCGCCCATCATGCCGGAATCGGAACAGACCGAGATCACATTGGTAAGCCCTGCGCGCACAAAGATCCTGTGATATGCATCGTAGCAGCGCTGATAATATGTTTCCAGGCACGCCTGTGAGGTGTGGAAGGAATAAGCGTCCTTCATGGTGAATTCACGCACGCGGACAAGACCACCGCGGCTTCTGGGCTCATCGCGGAACTTGGTTTGAATTTGATAGAGCATAAACGGATACTTGGTGTAGGAGAGCGCCTCACTCCTTGCCAGATGCACGATCGCCTCCTCGTGGGTCATGCCTAAAATCATGTCCTGCCCTGCCCTGTCGCGAAAACGCAAAAGCTCGCTGCCCACGCTTTCCCAGCGACCGGACTCCTTCCAAAGCTCAGCAGGCAGGACAACAGGCAGCAAAACCTCCTGCCCGTCAACCGCGTCCATCTCCTCGCGTATAATTCTCTCAATTTTATCAACTACCCTTTTGGCGGGGGGCAAAAGCGAATAAATCCCATTTGCCACCTGCCTTGCGTACCCGCCGCGTAAAAGGAAAATATGGCTTGGCATACTCGCGTCCGCAGGTTTTTCCTTAAACCTTTCGCCGAGAAGTCTGCTCATTAACATGTCAAAAGCACCCCTTTGCTTGCGCACAAATTTGTAGCATTGCTATCTTTGTTTCACCCATTAAAAATAAGTATATCACCGCATAGTATCTCTGTCAACGGTGGGAAAACCGGCAAAAAGGCTATAATTGTCTGTATTATAGCCTTCGTCATTTTATTGCCACATTTCCTTCTATTCAAACCAATCAACGGTAACGGCCTGGGTCAGAAGGCCTGCCCTCGGATTGTGCGGAAGGCTAAACCGGTAGTCAAACCGTTTCCACTGCCCGCCTGCGCAAAAGCCGTTTTCACCGTTTTCCTCAAGAAATTGCATTAAATCTTCCTTCAATTTATTTTTAATGTTTTCATATTTTACCACGCCGGCGAGATTGACGCTGTCATCACCGCTCCTAAGTAAAAACTCACGCTCGTCCGCAACAGAATAGACGTATTTGAATGACTTATTCCTAATCATCAAATTGGACATGATCTCTATTGCATGCTCCTCTGGTGGCGCAACACCGGCATGCACGCATTCCTGATACGCGGAATATATGGAATAAACATACTCTCTTTGCACTTCACCACGATACAGCTTTTTTAAATCCAAACCATCATAATTCTCGGTTTGGCCTGTAAAAGTCGGCGCAAGATCGACAAGCGATACCGGAATATCGCAGGTCTTTCCGCCTTCAAATACGCCCTTCTGGTAGATCAGCATCGGTATTTTAGCACAGGTGTCATGCATACTGCGCTTCCCAAAACAGTTGTAGTCGCCCAGATGCTCACCGTGATCGGCGGTAAATACAATGACGGTATTATCCAGCTGATTTGTCCTTTCCAGCGCGTCTAATATTTTGCCCACCTGATGGTCCAGAAAGCTGATACAGGCATAATAATACGCGCGCATGGTGAGGATGAGATTGGCGTCTGTGCCTCTGTCACGGTATTTATACCGGTTTTGGATCTTGTTAAGAAATGTCAGGCAGGCTTCATAATCTGCCGGCACATTTGGCTCCGGCATATCGACGGCGTTGTAGAGCATATTCCATGGCACCGGCGGCGAAAACGGCGGGTGCGGATGAATAAAAGAGCTGAACAAATACCAAGGCTTGCGGGTGTTGGTTTCAATAAACCGGACGCTTCGCTCCCCGACCCAATTTGTGGGGTGGTGTTCTTCGGGCAGCTTTGAAACCTGAGGGATATAATACATTTCGCCTCTTGAGCCGTGAGGCTCATAGCAATGCCTATAACCGTTTTCTTTTAATGAACGGTAGTACGGTTCCTCCTCAGACGTTAAAACATTGCCCTCCTCCTGGCGCTCACGGACAGTAAAGCCCCGAAGCGCATTGCTTTCCGGTGTGAAATGGCATTTGCCTATCCCGTATGTGATATACCCTTGCTCTGCTAAGGTGTCCATGAAGGTTTTTCCTTCGGGCATGATATCGTTTGACCAGCACTTGGTTTTGGTGGGATATTGCCCATAGATCATGGAGCAGCGCGCCGCCACACAGACTGGTGAAGGCGTGTACGCGTTTGTAAACGCCACCCCTATGCTTGCCAGCCGGTCGAGATGAGGCGTTTTAATGATAGGGTTGCCCATTGCGCCAATGCAATCAAAACGAAACTGATCCGAAAAAATGTGCAGAATATTAAATTTCATTCTTTTTTCCCTCTTTTCAGCGCATATCTTTATATAACATACATCCAGTTTAGCAGAATCCAAAGCGTTATGCAATTCGTATTTTCAAAATATGCACCGGACATAACCGAATCCAAAAACTATTGTCTTAAAACTGATACTGTAAATATCAGTATCACTTCGCAGCCGTTTTTTCATGCTGCCGCTTAAGCAGCTTGACAAGCTCTACCATCGGTATAATGCCAAACGCAAGCAGTATGGAAATGCCGTACTCCAAAGGCGAGATATGTGCAAAATCAAACAAACCCGCCAGGAAAGGGATATAGATCACCGCAGTCGTCAGCAGCAGAGAAAGCGCCGCGGCCGCAATAAGGTAAAGGTTCTGGCGCTTCATGGAAAGCAGTGAGCTGCGCGCAGAGCGCATATTAAATGAATGAAAAATCTCAGCCATCGACATGGTGAGGAAAGCCATGGTTGTGCCCTCAGGGCTGTTTGTTATTTCCCATACACCCGATTCTAAGAAGTGGCCGATAAAATATGCTGCCAGCGTGATTATCGCCACAAGAAAGCCCTGATACGCAACGGCAACGCCAAGCCCGCCCGAAAACACGCCTTCCTTTGAGCTGCGCGGCGGTCTGCGCATCAGATCGGTCTCCTCCGGCTCCATGCCTAACGCCAAAGCCGGAAACGTGTCTGTGATGAGGTTGATCCACAAAATATGAATGGGGTGCAGAATGATAAAATTAAAACAGCTTGCCGCAAAAATAGCGATAATCTCGCTCATGTTGGACGACAGCAAAAAGCCTATAGCTTTTCGGATATTGTCATAAATTCTTCTGCCTTCGCCGACGGCTGCCACAATGGTGGCAAAATTATCATCCGCCAGCACCATATCAGCGACATTTTTGGTCACGTCGGTGCCTGTGATGCCCATGCCGATGCCGATGTCCGCACTTTTAATAGACGGCGCATCGTTTACGCCGTCGCCGGTCATGGCGACAACCATACCGTTTTTCTTCCATGCCTCCACAATGCGAAGCTTGTGTTCCGGCTGAACACGGGCATAAACCGAATAGTCGCCCACTGAACTGACCAGCTCCTCATCTGCGATTGCATCAAGCTGTGTGCCTGTAATCGCCTCGCCCGGCTCCGATATAATGCCAAGCTCCATGGCAATGGCGGCGGCAGTATCGCGGTGATCGCCTGTTATCATAACAGGACGTATTCCGGCCTGGCGGCACTGGGTTATCGCATCTGTCACCTCAGGACGGACGGGATCGATCATGCCTGTTAAGCCGACGAAGATCAAATCCTGCTCCAAAGCATCCGGCTCATATGATGCAGGCGCTGCATCGTAGCGCCTGCATGCGGCGCAGAGTACGCGAAGCGCTTTGCCCGCCATGCGCTTGTTCTGCTGTGCAACCGCTGTGCGAAAAGCATCGGTCATTTCCCGCGCTTCGCCGCCGTCCAGATAGTAGGCGCAACGCTCCAGCACAACATCGGGCGCGCCCTTGGTATATTGTACAATATTGCCGTCACCCATGCGGTGAACGGTAGACATCATTTTGCGCACGGAATCAAAAGGCGCTTCCCCAATACGGGGGTTTTTCTGTTTTAATCCGGCGTTGTCCAAAAGCTTCAGGGCATATTCAGCCAGCGCGGTTTCAGTAGGCTCGCCCACCGTTTTGCCTTCCGCGTCGATGTGGGTATCGTTGCAGAGCGCCATGGCCGTGGCCAAAAGCTTTTCGTCATCCGCAAAATGATCAGTCACCGTCATTTTGTTCTGTGTTAATGTACCTGTCTTATCTGAACAGATCACCTGTGTGCAGCCAAGCGTTTCCACAGCGGTAAGCTTGCGTATCACCGCGTTTCGCTTTGCCATTTTGGTTACGCCTATGGCAAGCTGAATAGTAACCACTGTCGCAAGTCCCTCGGGAATTGCCGCAACCGCCAGGCTTACGGCGATCATAAAGGTCGACAGCACCGTCTGCGCACTGATATTGCCTGCGCGCCAAAGGCTGAAACAGAACATAAATACGCAAATTCCTATGACAATAAAGCTCATCGCCTTGCTGAGCTGATTGAGTTTGAGTTGCAGGGGCGTTGTGCTGTCTTCCACCTTGGTAATGGCGCCCGCTATTTTGCCCATTTCGGTGTCCATGCCTGTGGCTACCACCACGGCACGTCCGCGCCCATACACCACCATACTGCCCATATACACCATGTTTTTGCGGTCGCCGAGCGGTATATCTGTGCCGTTTGAGGACGCCAGGGTATCAGCGGTTTTATTGACAGGAACAGATTCGCCTGTGAGCGCGGATTCCTCTGCCTGGACGCTGGCGCACTCAATCAGCCTTGCGTCGGCAGGCACAGCGTCCCCAGCCTCTAAAAGAACGATATCACCCACAACCAGCTCCTCACTCTTCACATAAACGGCAGAGCCGTCCCGCAGCACCTTTGAGGTGACCGCCGACATCTCGCTCAGCGCTTCGATGGCCTTTTCCGCTTTGCTTTCCTGATACAGTCCAAGCACGGCATTCAAAAGGACCACAAACAAAATGATAAACACATCCGCGAAGGATTCCTGTGCGTACACAGATGTAACGCCCGATACCGCCGCTGCGGCTATAAGCACAATAATCATGGGATTTGCCAGCTGCAATAAAAAGCGTTTGACCAACGACGCCTTTTTGCCTTCCGCCAGCTTATTTGCCCCGTTCTTATCAAGGCGGGCCTGCGCGTCCTGTTGTGAAAGACCTGATTCGCCGCTTTGGGTATCCGCAAAGGTTCGCTCAATGCTTTCAAGATAGCTTTTCATATTTGCCCTCATCCCTTTCCCGGACAGTGTCTGCATGGATTGAGCTGACAACTCACACAGACGCTGAGTATTAATACCTTGCTATATTTTAACCCTAAAACAGTGCCTTTACCCCAATAGCAATTAAAATGACACCGCCGAGGATTTCGGCGCTGCGCCCTAGAAAATCGCGGCACTTTCTGCCAAGCCAGACAGCAATAAGGCTGCATATCGCCGTTGTGACGCCAATGGTGACGGAAGCATATAAAATGGACACCTGCAACGCGCCAAAGCCCACACCGACAGCCAAAGCGTCAATGCTGGTGGCGACTGCCTGAAACAAAAGCACCTTATAGGTCATATTGCCGATACGGTATGTGCAGCCTTGCTCGCGCTTAAACGCGTCATAAAGCATTTTGGCGCCTATGATTCCCAGAATCAGAAAAGCGACCATCCCTGAATATTTCATCATAAAACCCGTAAAAAAACTGCTTGCATAGTAGCCGGCTATAGTCATAAACATCTGGAACAGCCCAAAAAACACAGGCTGCGCCAACACCTTTGAACGCGGACTGCCCTTATATGCCATCATATTTGTCATACATACTGCCGTCGCATCCATGCTAAGCCCGATTCCGATTAGCAATACCTCAATAAGCCCCACCCAAGACACCCCTTTTTTCTTTGTGCGTAAAATCCGGTATGTTTTTCACAAGGTATAAAAAAAGCCCATGCAGCGCCGTTTTGGCAGAACATGAGTCTTGTTTATTAAGGTAAGCCAGGCCATAAAACAATCTACGGCCAGGATGTTGACTTACCGCAGCCCGTTAAGGCGTGCTAACTACTCCCTCATGAATATTTTACACATATCCTCTGCATTGTCAAGCGGTTTTTCAATATTTGTCCAGATTTATCCATGTTTTTTTAAGCTTTCAGGCCTAAAATATAGTTTTATTTAATTTAACATAAAAATTTGTTGCATTCTTGTAGATTTTGATGTATCATAGGTTAGTATTAATCATTACTCTTGGCAGAGTAGTTTGCGGCGCGTTAAGTGACAAAAAGACGGGAAGTTGCTTTTTGTACGAAAAGCCATAACGGCTTGCGGTGCTGCTTTCGCATTCCGCTGCCGCAGTATCATAAAAACATGTGTTTTTTATGCGGCGCACTTTTTTGTGTGCCGCCTTTGTTTTTCAGACCTGCGTTCCCGGAGTGTCGTTTCAAACCAATATTATACCCTAAAGGAGAATCCGGTATGAAAAACAACAATCATTCAGTAAAAACTTTGGTTCTTATGGCCCTATTTGCCGCAATCAGTATCATCCTGACAAGATTTGCATCCGTCATGCTGTTTGGAGGCACCGTCCGCCTGGGATTCGGCAATATACCCATTATATATGCCGGACTCTTGCTCGGCCCTGTCGCCGGCGGGATTGTGGGCTTT
>JAKJBW010000020.1 GCA_022706785.1 Bacillota bacterium | reverse complement strand
CTGTTCTTTCCCATGCAGTAAAATGTTTTCCCATAGATAAACCTCCAGTCATAGTTATTTTCCTACAACTGGAGGTTTTTTGCAACCGTCCGTTTTTGGGGGTTCTGTTCAATCTGCCCGGGCGGCTTTTATCAGCGCAGCGGCAATATAGTCAAACCCCTTTAAAGGGGTTTGACTATAAATCATCGGCGTCCTGCACAGGCGTTTCATCGGTGCATTTTGTCTTTCCGGTATAGCTGCCGTTAGGGTCGCTGCGTAATTGATGCTTGCCCACGTAACGCTTCGCGACGCTAAGGGCTTTTTTATTTTGCTGTTCTTTTTCCTCAGGCATCATTGAGCACTCCTTTCATAGCCGATTCAACTATAACAGAATTATTATATACCAAAGCGGCTTAAAAATATGCGCGAGCCAAGCCTTTTGGAACAGCGCATCAAAAAAGCCGCTCCGGCCTGTCGGCTTAAAGCAGCTGTTATGAATGCGATAGGTTTGCCCTGTAATCAGACAGTTATGCCGAAAAATTGGAATTAATCAACGCAACTAACGTATCCACCGCTTCTTTTTCATCCGCTCCGTCCGCAGTGATACCGATAATTGTTCCATGCGTAATACCAAGAGAGAGCACACCCAGCAGGCTCTTTGCATTCACTTTGCGCTCGTCCTTTTCCACCCAGATGGTAGACTTAAACTCGTTAGCCTTCTGGATAAAAAACGTAGCGGGTCTGGCGTGCAACCCAACCTGATTTTGAAGTTGGACTTCCCTCGAATACATAAATATGTTCCCCTCTCACGGTAAATATGTGCTCGCGAATCATTTATAGCAATACATTAACTATACTAGAAAATATATGGCTAGTCAAGTATTTTTAGCAGATTTGTCGCCAGTTTTCTGTAAACCCCTTATTTGGCTTTCGCAGGTCGGCAAGGCCGGCTTATTTTCCGCCCACCACAACGTTGACAAGCTTGCCCGGCACCACGATCACCTTTACGATCTGCCTGCCCTCCGTGAGCTCTTTTATCTTCCCGCTCTCCAGCGCCGCCTTTTGGGTGGCGTCTTTGTCCAGCCCTGCGGCAACAAGCAGCTTGTCGCGGATCCTGCCGTTGATCTGAAGCACGATCTCGATCTGGTCGTCAACCGTTTTTGCTTCGTCATACACAGGCCATTTCCCGCCTGCAATGGTGCCGGCGTAGCCGCACACCGCCCAAAGCTCTTCCGTCATATGCGGCGCTATGGGGTTTAAAAGCGTCAGAAAGGTTTTGAATTCGCCGCGCGTAACTCTGCCCAGCCTTGAAAAATCGTTGACCAGCGACATCAGCGTGGCGATAGCGGTATTGAACTTGAGGCGCTCAATATCGTCGCCCACCTTCTTTACCGCCTTGTGCATCAGCGATTCCATCTCGGCCGAGTACCCTTCGCCCGCCGCCAGAATCCCTTTCAGATTCCACACGCGCTCCAAAAATTTATAGCAGCCCTTAACGCCCTGCATAGACCATGGCGTTGCCTGGTCAAAAGCGCCTATAAACATTTCGTAGGTCCGAAACGTATCCGCCCCAAACTGCTGCACAATGTCGTCCGGATTGACCACGTTGCCTCTGGATTTGGACATCTTCTCGTTGTTTTCCCCCAGGATCATGCCGTGGGAGGTGCGCTTTTGGTAAGGCTCCTTTGTGGGGACAACGCCGATATCATAGAGGAATTTGTGCCAGAAACGCGAATAGAGCAGGTGCAGCGTTGTGTGCTCCATACCGCCGTTGTACCAGTCTATGGGCAGCCAGTATTGCATCAGCTCGTCCGATGCCAGGACCTTGTCGTTGTGCGGGTCGATATAGCGCAGGAAGTACCACGACGACCCCGCCCACTGCGGCATGGTGTCCGTTTCACGCTTGGCCGCGCCGCCGCACGCAGGGCAGGCGGTATTCACCCATGCGTCCATCTTGGCAAGCGGCGATTCGCCGTTGTCGGTAGGCTCGTAGTTTTCCACCTCCGGCAAGGTGAGCGGCAGCTCGCTTTCGGGCAGGGCCACCCAGCCGCATCTGTCGCAATGCACAAGCGGAATAGGCTCGCCCCAATACCGCTGGCGTGAAAACACCCAGTCGCGCAGCTTATAGTTTACCTTGCGGCTGCCAAGCCCTTTTGCTTCCAGATCATCTATAATGGCGCGGATGGCGTCTTTGACCTGCAATCCGCTCAAAAAGCCCGAATTCACCATAACGCCCGCGGTAACATCGGTATACGCTTCCGCCTGCACGTCACGGCCGCCCGCGACCACCTCAACAATCGGCAGCCCGAACTTTTTTGCAAATTCCCAGTCGCGCGTATCGTGAGCCGGCACCGCCATGATCGCGCCTGTGCCGTAGGTCATCATCACATAATCCGAAATCCATATGGGCAGCTTTTCGCCATTGACAGGATTGAGCGCCGTCACGCCCGCAAGCGCTGCGCCGGTCTTTTCCTTGGTAAGCTCACTTCTTTCAAACTCGGATTTGCCGGCCGCCAGTGCCCTGTAGGCCAAAACCTCGTCTTTGTTGCCGATCAGCGGCATCAGCGTATCAATCAGGGGATGCTCCGGGGAAAGCACGGTATAGGTCGCGCCGAACAGCGTGTCGGGGCGGGTTGTGTAGACAAGGATCTCATCGCCGGTCTCGCCCACCTTAAATTTCACCTCAGCGCCTTCGGAGCGGCCGATCCAGTTTCTCTGCTGGATTTTGACCTTTTCGATAAAATCCACATCATCCAGATCGTCGATAAGGCGCTGCGCATATGCCGTGATCTTCAGCATCCACTGGCTTTTGCTCTTCTGCACCACCTGGCTGCCGCAGCGTTCGCACACGCCGTCCACAACCTCTTCGTTGGCAAGCCCCACTCTGCAGCTTGTGCACCAGTTAATGGGCATTTCCTGCTTATAGGCCAGCCCCTTTTCAAACAGCTTTAAAAATATCCATTGCGTCCATTTATAATAGGCCGGGTCGGTGGTATTGACCTCCCTTGACCAGTCGATGGAAAAGCCGAGGCTTTGGAGCTGCTTTTTAAAGTTTGCCACATTGGCGGCGGTGACCTTTTTGGGATGGATCTTGTTTTTAATCGCATAGTTTTCGGTGGGCAGGCCGAACGCGTCCCAGCCCATGGGGTAGAGCACATTGTAGCCTTCCAGCCGGCGCTTTCTGGACACAATGTCAAGCGCGGTATAGCTGCGCGGATGCCCCACATGCAGGCCGTGCCCCGACGGGTACGGAAACTCCACAAGCGCGTAGTACTTGGGCTTGCTTGTGTCGTCGGAGGCGCGAAACGTTTCTTCTTTCGCCCACTTGTCCTGCCACTTTTTTTCTATTTTGGTGAAATCATATTTCATTTCAAACACTCCCGGTTTATTTTGTCAGTTGGGTCGGCACAGGCTCCGCGTCCGTCCACAGACGCTCTATGCCGTAAAAATCGCGCGTTTCCCTATGAAAAATATGGACAATCACATCGCCGTAGTCCAAAAGAATCCATGTGGCGGCGTTGTACCCTTCGATATGGATGGGATGCTCCCCCGCCTCGGCAAGCTTTTCTAACACCTCATCGGCAAGCGCCTTGATCTGCGGCGCAGAGCCGCCGCTTGCGATAACAAAATAGTCCCCCAAAGTGGTGACCTTGCCTATATCTAAAACAGTGATATCCTGTCCCTTTTTGTTATCCAGACACGCCGCTATTTTCATCGCTTTTTCAAGCTGCTGCATGTATCCACCTCCGAAATCTTTAGTTCCTTAAATCATATATAATTTTTGCAAGTTTTTCAAGCATTTCTAAGTAAAAAGTTTTAAAATAATATTATGTCAATTATGCAGGCCGATTAAACGTTTAAAACAGGATCAAAATAAGGCGCCGGGTATGGCATGCAGCCAAGCGGCATATAACAAAAATATACGCTAATACTGACGGAAATGATACCGTCAATATTGGCGTATATTTCATTGTCTAATGCAACAAATTTTAATACAATTTAACGGATTTCTCAATTCCGTACAGATATTTTTCTGTGAGGTGCACGCTTTAACGGGCGTGCAGAAAACGCTTATTTTGCACGCTTGCGTTCATATGGTATGGGATTGTCTGTTCGGCCCATCAGATAATCAACACTTGTTTTATAATAGTCCGCTAATTTTGACCATACTTCTGATGGAATACCTCTATAACCGCTTTCGTAACTCCCGTATGTGCTGTCCGCTACGTTTAAATAATCTGCTAAATCTTGTTGTTTTAAGTTATTGTCCTCTCTTAAATCCCTTATTCGTCTATATTTCACAAAAACCACCTCGTTATTCAGTATATAATGCCGCGAAACGTGGCGTTGACAAATCCCACGATGTGTGGGATGATATATTCGAGGTGGATTAATATGGCTGAATTTTGCTTAAATTGTTGGAACAAAATAAATGACATCAATCTGTCTGAGAAAGATGTCATTATTTCAAAAGATTTAGACTTATGTGAAGGATGCGCCGAACTTAAGCCTGTTATTATCAGGTATAAAAGAATATATTTATTTAAGGAATATCTAAACGATATAAAAAACAGGAATAAAAAAATATAAATTTTTCCGCACAATAACAGCCGCTCCAATTGGGGCGGCTGTTATTGTACTAAAATATGTTGTTTTAGTTGTCTTGTGTGGTGAATTTAGATGCCAAAGGTATGGCGCGCGCAGCCCGCAAAAAGGTGGTAGAGAGCAAATGAGCGTGAAAAGCCCGCGTTTACAAGGGCTTAGCGAATGCGAACGTGCCTTTTTGCGGAAAAGGAGGAACAAGGAAGCGGGCGGAGGTTTTTGTGCAACAAAAACGGAGCAAAGCGAACTTTGCTCCGACGTGGTTGCGGAACTAGGATTCGAACCCAGACAAAGTGAGTCAGAGTCACTCGTGCTACCTTTACACAATTCCGCATCAAATTTTTAAAACCAAACGCATAGAATATGATACGTCCATTTGGGCGAATTGTCAAGCCCTTTTTGCTAAAAACCCGGATTTTTCATGGGTCAATGGGAAAAACAGCCCTGAGCAAAAGGCTGTTTTTCCTTTTTTAATAATAAAGGGAAGGGATTTGCAAGGAATACTAATCACCCATTAAAAACGTACTAATATTTGCGCGGATATTTTTCGTCTGTCAAGGCAGACGGCACAGGCGGGCTTTCACCCGGCAAGGAGGATAACGCAGACAGGCGGAAAATATACCGTAAAGATAGCATGCTTTCGATGGGTGATTAGTATAAAAGCCACAGCTTAAAACCACACAAACAGAAGCGTAATGAGTGCCACAAGTATGGTGCTTATGGCCGCTATGGTAATAAGCAGCCTGGTTTCCAGAAAGTCAGCGGCATTCTTTTTGGCGGCCGTTTTTTTATCACATTTGAAGTAGCGTTCGATATACGCGCGCACCACGTCCTCCGCCTGGTCAACAATATCGGATTGCCCGTTTTCGCTTCTGTTTGCCATGTGCCAAAACCTCCCGACTGCATTTTGTTTTGCAGTACATAGTTTTGGCATTTCTCTGGCAAGTTATACCTGTTTTTTTATATATTAGCAAATTGCTGCTGATTAAACTCCCGAATACATACAAGCCTTCTATTCTTTTTCCCATATCCTGGCCGCCAATACTGTCATATCATCGTCCACGTTGCCCTTTTTGCAGATCACTGCCTCTTTAAGCAGCAGATCCGCTATCTCTTCCGGATCGTCCGAGTCAATACCGGAGAGCAGATTCTCGACCCAGTCCTCCCCCCGTCTGGCGTCCGCTACCCCGTCGCTGATCATAATGATCACGTCGCCGTCAAACAGCCGCTTGGACGACAGCTCCATATCCACAGACGTCAATATCCCGGCGGGCATAGAGGTGCAGTATATGGTATCCACCCTGCCGCCCGCACGTTTGATGTAGCTGGCAGCCGAGCCGATCTTGGCAAATTCCGCCGTGCCGTTCATCAGGTCGAGCAGCCCAAGGTCTATGGTGGCAAACGATTCCGCTCCCGCCTTGAGCACCAGCGCCGAGTTGATCAGCTTAACGGTAGCGGCACGGTCAAAGCCGGCGTTTAAGAGCTGCTCCAGCAGTGAGATCGCAACGCCGCTCTCCACAGCGGCCTGATTGCCGCTGCCCATACCGTCGCTGATGGCAAGCGCGTATCTGTTATCGCTCAGGCTGATGGCACAGTAGCTGTCGCCGCTTTTGGACTGCCCCTGCTTTTTGAGCCTGGCCACACCGCTTGTCACACTGTAATTGAACTGCGGTTCAAACAGCAGCCTGTATTCATCCTGCCCGAGCGGGAGATCCACAATACGCATAGGCTGAGCCAATGCCTCCGATACAATGAGCAGAATTTCGCCCTCTTCATCAAAATCCTTTTGCGCGGAAAGGATCACCTCTGCCTCTGTGCGCCCGCAGGAGGTTTCAAAAACGCACACCTGCTTTGCCTTGATGCGTTTTTTGGCCAGCGCCGACATGATTTTGGCCTCCATCTTGTTTTCAAACGAAAGGTCGGACGCGATATCGTCGGCTATGGCGTTCATAATGCCGGCAAACCCCGAATACTGCTGTGACAGCAGTTTTCTCGATTCGTCCACCTCCGCCGACCACACGCAATTGAGCCGGTATATTTCAAACAGGTGGTTGACCGCGGCTATGAGGTCGTCGATGCGCATGCAGCGCTTGCGAAAATGCTCCGGCATATCCAAAACATCGGCGTAGCCTTTTTGCTCAAGCTTGTCCGTCAGCTTAAACAAAGCCTGGTATGTCTGGTCAAATTCCTTTTCCCAGCAGTGGACGCACAGCCCGCACGATTTGCAGACCCTCTCGGCAGCATCGTCAAAAAGATGCGCGATGTCCGCCTGATACGTCTTGGCACGGCGAACCGACAGCTCGTCAAAAGCCGAAGCGAGCTGGGAAAAGCTTTCGGACACACTGTGCAGGCGTTTGGTGAGCACCTGTACGACCCGCTCCACATAGGGCTTGTCCGCCTCCCCCATATCCATTCCCCTCATGATGCCGCCAACATAGGAATACGCTTTTTTAGGGATGGCAAGAAACGCCAGCGTACCTGCCGCCATACTGTACACACTCACAACGCCCAGCGTAAACGACGCGGTATACAGGCTCATAATCACGCCTGCCAGCAAAAAGCCGAACCCCACGCCAAATCTGCCCAGCGGCCGCATACAGCCCGCCACAAATCCGCAAAAGGCATAAATGCCGAGCACCGGCAGGATGTCCGGGCTGTTGATGCCGCACACCAGCCCCGCGGCAACGCCCACGCACGCCCCCAGCCCAGCCCCGCGGTAGTACGCCACAATGAGTACTATGGCAATACAGAGTATCTCGCTGACGGAAACAGGGCCTACCTTGCTGATGCCCGCCATACCCGAAAGTATGATACCGACAGTCACCGCAAGGCTCAAAAGCTGTTCGTTGGACAAATAATTTTTTAAGGCGTTTTTATCCACCAACGGCGCCGCCTCACGGAATACCATGACCATAAATCCGCACACCAGGCTTTCCAAAAACAGAAGCACCATGTCGTAGATGAGCATCATGCCGAACGCCATAAAGAACACACCGGCTGCAAACAGCACACTGCCTGCCATAAGGCAGCTGATGACCGGCGAAAGCCTGTCGTTTTTATCCACAAATATTTTATATGTAAAGAATAAAAGCATAGCCAGCGTATATTTGAGCGCCCCCGCCCCCAGACCGGCGCTCAGCGCCCCAAGCGTCACGCCTGCAATGGGTATCCACATTTTCTTTTTTGTGTAAGCCGCCGCAAAAAATGCAATGCCAAACGGACTCATACCGCCAAGCATGACGACCCGTGCGAGCAGGAACGAAATAATGGCGGGCGCCGCGTCGCTTGCCTGAAATCTTGACAACAATTTTTGCCGCAGCTTTTTGTGTTCGGTTACGGTAACCCTTCTGTACGGTTGCACCTCAATCTGCGCCATGATCCTTCTCCCCTTCATCATTTGTAATTTACTTGGTATAGAAGATTATAAATGAACAACGAGGCATAATTTGTAAATTTTGGATGTCGAAACGACAAAACTCATTTACATTATTTTACATTAAACCGGCGCACAAAAAAATAAAAACGCACAACCGACATAATTGCCAGTCACACGTTCTTTGACCTGATGAGATATTAAGCTTTCTGCATAAAGCTGCGCAACAGGATGTCCGAAAACAAACGTCCGCAGATTGAATCGCATTGGTGACCCATATGGGAATCGAACCCATGTTTCCGGCGTGAGAGGCCGACGTCTTGACCGCTTGACCAATGGGCCATATTATCATAAAATCCTGCGCGGGACTTGCCTTTGGTATACCCCCTCCGGGCCGTAAGGCTTGTCTTGAAAAATGGTAGCGGCGAGTGGACTTGAACCACCGACCTAACGGGTATGAACCGTTTGCTCTAGCCAACTGAGCTACACCGCCGTATTTTAGGCCGCTAACGCGACGAAGGATATTATAATATAAATTGTCCTTTTTGTCAAGACAAATTTTTGTTTTTTTCACGACAAACGCATGAATGAATAAATTATAAATAAAGAAAAAACGCTAAAACGCTGAAGATTTCGCCGTCTGCGGACGGCGACGGAGCGCTTTGCCCTCCCCCTCACCCGCGATTTTTTGAAAAAAATCGCGTAAAACTTTCATTTTGCTCACAAAAAATTCATTCATGCGTTTGACATGTTGTTTTTTTGATTTGGTCTTATTTGGCAGACGCTTTTTTGAAAGCTACGCCTTTAAGCCGGCAGCCAAGCCCTGAAAGCAGTCCGGGTATGTCGCCTGGCGGCGGGTCTGCATAGCCGCCTGCGCGCAGCAAAAGCTCACCGGCCCGCTGGTCCAGTCCGCCGCACAGGCCTGCCACCGCCTCAAACCCCGGCGGCGCAGATAACTGCACGGTATTGACGCACCCCCTGCCGTATGAGCCGGAAGCGTCTATAACCGTCATATTATCCCGCAGCGTGATTTGCGGCGGCGCGTCGGCGAATATGACAAAATCGCACTTGTTCATGTGGGCGCACCCAGGTGAAATGCATACCGACAGCCCAGTCTGCGCATAGATGTTATCGGCGCAGCGCTGAGCCATGCTGTAATCATCGGTAAATAGCGTGACATATTTGAGTGAACCGGCAATTGCGTCTAAAAAAGCGTAGCCTAATTCGTCGAATTCCGACTGCCACAGCCCAACTTCGCTGGACGCCAGGTCCGCCCCGCGTTGCTTGGCAAGCTTGCGCAAAATGTCATGAGTGACGGACGCAAATACCCGCCTTCCGTCCGGCAAGAAAAAATAGCGGCCAAAAAAGCTCAAATCCGCAAGCCCTGCAAGCTCATCAGGCAGATAGACGGTTTTTATGCCCCTGTCCAAAAGCATTTTGGCGGTTTTTTCCCACAGCCTTGCGCGCTTTTTTTCGTTTATACCACAAAGCTTTTGAAGGCCTGCGGGCAAAACAGCCACTAAAATTTCCTGTCCGGTAGCCGCAAGCCTGACCCGGCCCATGCCGCCCGGTTTAAAAAGCTTCTTTTCATAAATATCTATCCGGCCCGCCGTGTCTTGCAAAGGCAACAAAATAGCTGTATCCATAGCGCTCACCCCTGTTTCACTTATATGCGGCCGAAGCGGTGAATATATCCCCCGCTTTGGCACAGCAGGGCACAGGAGCAAAAGTCTACAACTCCGATGTCACGGTAACCGTCTTGGTCAGATCATCCCACACCACATGATAACCAAGGTTTTCGGACATAAACCTCAGCGGTACAAGCGTCCTTGAGTTGTATAGGCATGGCGGCACATCCATGGATTGGGGCTGGCCGTCCACAAGTGCCGTGCCGCTTCCTATGGTGAATGCTATGTTGCGCCGCCCCGCAGTGATTTTCGCGGTGCTCGTCTGCTCATCCCAATCCACCTTTGCGCCCATTGCCTCAAAAAAAGCGCGGATGGGCACAAGCGTCCTTCCGTTTTCAATAATAGGATTCACATCAAACGCTATGATTTTCGTATCTAATTTTACGGTGATGGTTTTTTCAAGGCCCGGCAATGTGGTTTCAAACCTTCTGCCGTCCGCCGTTGTTACAATTTTGTCATCCTCCACCGCAATCTCCGAAGGATATCCTTCAAAATAATGCGTGGCAAGCAAGTTGAAAGCTTCGTCAAAATAATACACTCTGTTGCAAAACCGCAGCACGTTGTTATAAAAATGCGGCGCCTCGTCGTATTCCTGCCATCTTACCACATATATACCTTGAGTGTATTTGATCTCGAAATTGTTCCAATTCCCGTCAAAAATCCGCCTGGCATCATCGCTGATTTCCTTTTTGACCCATGCCTCGCTGTCATCTGAACCATATAGATCGCCGCCATACCACTTGATATATTCCCTGCCCGTGAACGGATACGGCGCGGTGATTTCGGTTTTATTGGATTGATAAAATACGTTGCTGTGCGCGGTGTCGCTGATTTCAAACGCGTTTACCATCCCGCCGGGGCAGTTGGGCGGCAAAATCACTTCAATGGTAAATGTGGCAGACGTGTTCGGCAAAAGCGCCACACTTGCCATGGTGTCCTGCGTCGCTTCCCCTGTGGCCTTTTTCCTTGCAGCAAAATTGTTTACAATGTTTCCATTGCTGTCTTTCAGGATCACAAGATTTGTCGAAACGGTGGTGAGGTTATAGTTAAAATACCGCGTTTTGCTGCCCTGATTTGTAATAGTGACGTGATAGTTGGTGCGCACGCCATAGTTGCCCAAATTGCAGCCGTTTCCCCTGTTGTCCACAGCGGCGGAAAGCTTATAGTTGGGTATGCCTCCCGGCGATTCTTTGGTATCACTGTGAAAAACATCAAATACCCACACCGCGTCTTTTTGCTCCTGCGCTACGCTGCTGCTGTAATACTTCAGTTTTTCTTCATCATAATATTTGAATGACAGCATATCCGACTCGGCGCAGCTGCTTCGCGACCAAATATCCTCCTGAGGATTGATATTGGTGTGCCATTTGGTAACTACGCTGCCGGCCGGCACGTACTGGTTAAACACGCGCACCGGCAAAAACGTGCCGGACGCCACAGTGTCGTCAAGGGTATAATTAAGGTTTGCGTTTACAGCGGGAAGGGTATCCGCTATCCCCTTATACTGCCTGTCGCGGTAGTAGATGCCCCGTTTCGCGTTTTTGCTGTGGTGGCTTCTGTCTTTCAGAATGCCGTTGTGCTTCAGCGCCGCAACATTGACATCGGCAGCACCCGCCTCGATTTCAAAGTCCGCTAAGATATGTACCGCTCTCAAAAACGTTACGGTGCTGTAGTTGTCGATATACCGGCTCAACCACACTTCCTCACCTTTGCGAAGGTCGATCCTGACCGGCGAAAAAACGCGGGGTATAAACGCTGCATCGGAATTAATGGTATAGACAGGCAGTTGCAGATAATCCGCCCACGCGTCAATTAAATCCCACGGGGACTGTGTCTTTTTTTCAATGCCGTTCTCACTGTAAGTTTGCAGCCTTTGCACATCAAACCCTGCCGCGGTAAAGACGATTGTGGTATCCGCCTTAGCCACAAACTGCACATCCACTTCGATGTCAAACCCCATCTCTTTGATACTGCCATCATAAAAAAAACTGTCCGTATGATTCACATGGGAAATAAAGACGGCATATTTGCCTGCGCCCAAATCATCATTATTCATAATATACATAGGGTTTGGGTTGGAATCATCCGAAAGGTCTTTTCTCCAGATCGCTTCGTCGTTGTTGCAGTAGATGAATTTGCCGCCGCCTTGCGGCGTAAAGGTCAGATTCTGCGGAAGCACCGTTTGCGCGTGCGCCGCCATGCAAGTAAGCATCAGCAGTGTCAGCGTAAGCAAAACTTTTTTCATGAAAAAAACACACCCTCCCTCGCTGTAAAATGTCACAAGCTTAGTATATGGGATTTTAAAAGTTGATTCAACCTGCAGGCATTTACAAATACAATACAAATTACCTACAATTTTACCGTTTTATTTGGTTGAGGGTTATAGTGCTGTATACCCAGTATGATTGATAGTCGATCCACTTCAAAAGGGTCTGAAGTGGATCGACTATAGGATAATTTGTTAAACAAAAAAGCGGCTGTGCAGACGCTGGATACAAATAGCCCCCAGCTTAACGTCCAAAACGCTTCTGCCAACACCGCTTTTTATACAATGTGTAATGCTTTAGAATTTATTCATCTGACCTTATCTTGCAAGCCACCCTGCCGTTTCGCCCTGCGCGGCAGGCGCTTTCACAAAAGCGCGCCCAGCTGCTCCCACAGAAGCGGATGCTTCTTTTTTAAGTTGATGGGCCGAAAATCACCGTTGACAAAAGCATGGGCTGTCTTCCCAGTGGCAAGCACCTTGCCGTCTGCTCTCCTGACCACGCTGTAGCAAAAGCAGCAGCGGACGGCGCCCAGGCTTTCAAGGCTTGTTTCCACCACGATTTCATCCTCATAACGCGCGCCCTCAATATATTTTGCCGAAGTCTCAACCAACGGCAGCAGCACGCCACAGGCCTCCATCTGGGAATACGTCATCCCCGACAGCTTGATAAAGTCGGTACGCCCGCACTCAAACCAAGGATAGTAGCGCGAGTGATGGACGATGCCCATGCGGTCGGTTTCGGCATAGCGCACCGTAAGCGGTGTTTTAGAAATACATCCCATTTTTATACCCTCACTCTACCAGGACAAAACCTTAGACATGCGGATCAGATTTTCGTCGATGCTCTTTTGCATCTCCAGGCCCTCGGTGATGTCGACGTCGACAATTTTGTTGTTCTGCATGACAACCAGACGGTTTGTCTTGCCCGCAATAAGAAGCTCAACAGCGGCAAAGCCCATCCGGCTGGCGACCAGCCTGTCCTGTACGGTGGGGCTTCCGCCGCGCTGGATATGGCCAAGGACAGTTGCCTTGGTGCTGATGCCTGTGTGCTTTTCAATCTCCTGCGCCATGGGAATGGCGGAACCCACGCCCTCGGCAAGGATAACGAGATAATGGCTTTTGCCGCGGTTCTTGCCTTCTATGATGGGGCGCAGCACATCCTCGTCAAAATTAAATGTCTTTTCGGGAATAATGATCGCTTCCGCTCCGCACGAAATGCCAACATGCAGGGCGATATAGCCCGCATCCCTGCCCATAACCTCAATAACCGAGCTGCGTTCATGGCTGGTAGCGGTGTCGCGGATCTTGTCTATGGCCTCCATAGCAGTGTTTAAGGCGGTGTCAAAGCCTATGCAGTACTCCGTGCAGGCAATGTCGTTGTCGATAGTGCCCGGTATGCCTATTGTGGAAACGCCGGCCGCGCTCAGATCGCGCGCGCCCCGAAATGAGCCGTCGCCGCCAATGACGACAAGGCCGTCTATGCCGAATATCCGTGCTATCTCCGCTGCGCGCGCCACACCCTCTGCAGTGCGGAATTCCTGGCAGCGTGCCGTCTGAAGCACCGTGCCGCCGCGTTGGAGCGTTTCTGAAACGCCTCTGGGGTTCATCTCAAAAATATCGCCGGTTATCAGTCCGTTGTAACCCTTTCGGACGCCCATGACCCTGATCCCGTTATAAGCTGCCGTACGCACGACCGCGCGTATCGCCGCATTCATTCCGGGCGCGTCGCCGCCGCTGGTAAGCACGCCTATGGTTTTTAACTCTCCCATGCCGATTCCCCCTGCTAAATGATCTGTGCTGTGCCAAATAAGTACCGGTGCGCATTATGCACGGCTTTGAACAGCACAACTGCACACCGGTCAAAAACCTGATCTTTAAAAACCTGTGTCTATAATAACACTGTGCGCCAGTTCGACCTCCGATTCGGGAACCAGCACCTCATAGCTGCCTTCGGCATTCTGCGCTCCCTTGGTGATCGGCCTGATCTTAACCAGCATACCGTTTTTTTCCAGCTCCGCTAAAAGCTTTTCGGCAATTTCTTTATTCTTTGCCATATAAACCACGGTCCACATACTTATCACCCTTTCCGCTGCACGGATCACAGCCTTGCTCCCGCCCTTTGTCAGCCAACGTCTACGACGCCGTGCTTGGTGTAGAGCTTTGCCTTTCCATGGATCTTGATAGCGGACGTGGTTTCGGTAAACTGCGCAATATACACCTCGCCCGCATCCAGCTTTTCGGTATGGTGAAATTTGGTCGCGCTTCCGCGTGTGAGTCCCCAGATCGTAACGCCGTTTTCCTCGGCACGAACCACAATATAATCCTGCCCGTAGGTATTTATCTCTTCCACGCTTATTCCTCCCAAAACTTTATTTGCCATACATCCGGCCAAACGCCGCAGTCATGCAAAATACCGGTGAAAACCACCGCTGTACTATATTATATCATTTTATCCGCAATTGCAATACAAACTTAGTAATTTTACACGCCGCACACATGAATGAATAAATTATGAACAGTGAAAAACCTTTCTTTCTTTTTTTCTTGAAAAAAGAAAGAAACAAAGAAAAAAGCGCCTGTACGTTCAGGATTTCGCCGTCTGCGGACGGCGATTCAGGGGCGCCGCCCCTGAAAATCCGGCAAACTTTTAAAAAAGTTTGACCAAAACTTTCTCTTTTGCTTCGCAAAAGGTTTTCATACGTTTCCGCAGGCAATTTTACTTGATCTTAACGCTCTCCGCGCCAAGCAGGGCCTTCAGCTCAACAATTGCCGCCTCGCACAGCTCACAGCTTAAGTCCCGGGACACGCGCAGCGTTTTTCTGCTCTTTTCAAAAAACACGGCCACTGGCGCGTCCCCCCGGTAGCGCTTAAGTATTGGCTTCACACGCTCCCAGAGCGTTTCGTCGTCCTGGGCAAGCTTTAAATAGAGCACCCGGCCGACATAAGGCCTGCCGCCGTCACGGGCCTGGGTATCCTGCTTCTGCCGGTATTCGTCCATGGGGACAATGTGCTCGCAAATCAGCTTTGGCGCCTCGTCCTCACGCAGGCTGATACGCCCCTGCAGCACCACAATAGAATCCTCCCGCATAACCGTGCCGTACTGTTCGTATTTTTTCGGAAACACAATCACATCCACCGTACCGTACAGATCCTCTATGGTCAAAAATGCCATCTGCGTATTGTTTTTGGTGGTCTTGTTGCGCCGGGAAGTGATGATCCCCGCAAGCGCCACAGCATCGCCGTCCCTGTAGTCGCCCTCCTGCTCGTGATAGCTCCCGTCCTCACCCTGCACGGCAAGCGCCGCAAGTTGCGATGTGGTGATATCGGAAATTTGCCGCAAAGCATCCCTGTGATCCTGGAGCGGATGCCCCGACAGATAAAAGCCTATCATTTCCTTTTCCATGGCCAGGCGCGTGCGCACATCAAACTCGGCCATTTCGGGCAGGGTACTGTTGAAATCCGGGCCGCTCTCATCGCCTGCATCGCCAAACATGGAGAGCTGCCCCTCCACGTTCTGCCTCTTGTCCGAAGCCAGCCCCGCTAAAAGCTCTTCAAAAACGGCAAGCAGCTGCGAGCGGTATGCGCCGGTAGAATCAAAGGCGCCGCATTTGATGAGGCTTTCTAAGGCACGCTTGTTGGGTTCGCTGTCCGTCATACGCCTGCAAAAGTCCTCAAGGCTTTCAAAGCTGCCATTTTTATCGCGCTCCTCAATGATCTGCATCAGCATCTTGCGGCCCACATTCTTGACCGCTTCCAGCCCGAAGCGTATGGCGCCGTCCTCCACCGTGAAACGGTGATAGCTTTTGTTGATATCGGGCGGCAGCAGCCCAATACCCATATCGGCGCAATCGGCAATATAGCCCGTCACCTTTTCGGTGGCGCCCATTGTGCTTGTGAGCAGCGCCGCCATGTATTCCGTCGGGTAAAAGTACTTTAAATACGCTGTCTGATACGCGACAACCGCGTATGCGGCGGCATGCGACTTATTGAAGGCATAGCTCGCAAAATCCATAATTTCATCAAAGATACTGATGGCGACATTCTCCGGAACGCCGTAAGCCAGCGCGCCAGGGATCACCACCGCGCCCGACTCGTCCTTTTGGCCGTAAATGAAGTGTTCCCGCTCCTTTGCCATGACATCATGCTTTTTTTTGCTCATAGCGCGCCGCAAAAGGTCGGCCTTGCCCAGCGAGTAGCCGGCAAGCTGCTGCACGATTTGCAGTACCTGCTCCTGATACACGATACAGCCGTATGTAACGTTTAAAATAGGCTCCAGCGCGGGATGCTTGTAGGTGATCCTGCCGGGGTTGTTTTTGTTGGCGACATAGCGCGGTATCTGCTCCATAGGGCCGGGGCGGTACAGCGATATCCCGGCTATGATATCCTCCAGCGACTGGGGCCGCAGCTCCTTCATAAACTGGCGCATCCCGCCGCTTTCCAGCTGGAACACACCTGTGGTGTCGCCCGCGCCAAGCATGGCATAGACCGGCGCGTCGTCGAAGGCGAGCGCGGAGATATCCAGCTTTATGCCCCTGCTTGCTTCAATATTGTCCACGGCCTCCCGAATGACGGTCAAGTTTCTCAAGCCCAGGAAGTCCATCTTCAGAAGCCCGAGGTCGCTTAAATTGTCCATATGATACTGCGTGGTCACCGCGCCGCGCCCCATCTGCAGCGGCACATAATTGGAAACGGCGTCCGCGGCGATCAGTATGCCGGCCGCATGCGTGCCCGCATGGCGCGGCATGCCCTCCACCGCCTTGGCGGTGTCGATAAGCCGTGTGATCACAGCATCGCCCGTGTAGAGGCTGCGAAGCTCCGTACTGATTTCCAGCGCCTTGTCCAATGTGATGCCAAGGCCAAACGGGACCAGCTTTGCCACCATATCGACAGTGGCAAGCGGGATACTGAGCACCCTGCCGACGTCGCGGATCGCCGCGCGCGCCTGCATGGTACCGAAGGTGATGATCTGTGATACGCGGTGCGCGCCGTATTTACGCACAACGTAATCTATCACCTCGCCGCGGCGCTCGTAGCAAAAGTCCGTGTCGATATCCGGCAGGCTGATACGCTCCGGATTCAAGAAGCGCTCAAACAGCAAGCTGTATTTTAAAGGGTCTATCGTCGTGATATCAAGGCAGTACGCCACAATGCTGCCCGCGCCCGAACCCCTGCCCGGCCCAACCATGATGCCGTTGTCCTTGGCAAACTTGATAAAGTCCCACACGATCAGAAAATAGTCCACATACCCCATGGACGCTATCACGCCAAGCTCATAATTCAAACGGTCGGTTTCACGCGCCGTCACAGGCGAGTAGCGCCGGTTAAGGCCGTCCGTGCACAGCTTTCGCAAATATTCAAGCGCGGTGTAGCCTTCGGGCACATGGTATTTTGGCAGATGCAGCGCCCCGAAATCCAGTTCTACATTGCAGCGCTGCGCTATTTTGACGGTATTTTCAATAGCGGACGGCGCGTAGGAAAAGAGCTCGCTCATAACAAGGCCGCTTTTTAAATAAAACTCATCCGAGGCAAGCTTCATCCTGCCCTGCTCGCTCACCGTTTTGCCCATCTGAATACACATCAGCACATCCTGATACTCGGCGTCGGACTTGTCGATATAGTGCAGGTCGTTGGTGGCGACAAGCCCAAGCCCAAGCTCGCCCGAAAGCTTAATTAACATAGGATTTATGCGCTTTTGCTCCTCGATGCCATGATCCTGCAGCTCTAAAAAATAATTCTCCGCCCCAAAAAGGTCCTTATACCTTTCCGCCAGCTGCTTTGCCGCGTCGTAGTCGCCCTGCGCCAGGCGGCGAGGCACATCGCCCGCAAGGCAGGCGGAAAGGCAGATAAGCCCCTCATGGTGCTTCTCCAAAAGCGCCCAGTCCACACGCGGCTTATAGTAAAAGCCCTCTAAATGAGCGGCGGAAACAAGCGCAAGCAGGTTTTTATACCCTGTCTCGTTTTCCGCCAGCAAAATCAGATGGCCCGATTCGGAATCGTATTCATGCTGCTTATCGAAACGCGTGCGCGCGGCAGTGTACACCTCGCAGCCGATAATGGGCTTTAGCCCCGCTGCTTTGGCCGCTTTGTAAAAATCCACGACGCCGTACATCACGCCGTGGTCGGTGATGGCCAAAGCCTTCATGTTCATGGAAACAGCGCGCTCCACCAGCTTTTTGATCCTGGCGGCGCCGTCTAAGAGGCTATATTCGGTATGGACATGCAGATGGACAAAGTCAACGCTTTGTGCTTTCATGGGCAGTATACCCCTTTTCCTTATGCTTTGGCTGTCCCAAGGGTGCGCTGCGGGTTATTGCGGGCCCCCCGCGATCTCCATCAGCTTTTTTAAGCGGTGGTTCACGCCCGATTTGCCCAGAGGCGGATTTGCCAGAGCACCCAGCTCACCAAGCGTAAGCTCGGGATTTTCAAGCCGCAGCCGTGCAACCTCACGCAGCGCTTCAGGCAGCGCGTCGAGCCCGCCGGTCTGCGCTATTTGGGTGATGGCCTTGATATGGCGCGAAGCGGCCGATGCGATTTTGACCAGATTGGCGCTGTCGCAGTTGACCTGGCGGTTCACGGCGTTTCGCAGCTCACGCTCTATTTTCACATTGTACAGCGCCATCATAGCGCCGCCCGCTCCCATAGACCCCAAAAGCTCGGCGATAGCTTCACTTTCTTTTATATATACCACAAAATTATTCTTTCGTACCGTGAGCTTTGCCGATACCGAGTAAAACTCCAGAAGCGACAAAAGCCTGTCCGCCAAGGGCGCGGTTTTTGTAACAAACTCCATATGGTAGTTTTTTTCGGGCGAGGTGATACACCCGCCGCCCAAAAAGGCACCGCGTATAAAGCCCAGCTTGCAGCAGTCAAAGTCGGTCACCTGCTCCTCCGGAAAAAGCGCTATCTCCCCGTCGTGGAAAAGGCCCAGCCCGTCGGCAAGGTTTTCAATCACATCACGCCGCCGGATCAAAAGCGTGTGCCAGCCGCCCGGCTCGGACCGACGCAGATGGGTAAGCTGCGATATGCCTAAGATTTCTTTTAAAAGCTGCTCAATTCGCGCAACGACGCCGGCATTTTCAAGGCGGATCTTCAGCGCATGGTCCGCGCAAAGGTCGCCCGCAAAGCAAACCAGCGCGCAAAGCTCGCTGCGCCTGCAGCACCACATAGGCTCGGTTGTTTTGCATATTGCGTTTTTGGTATCGGATGCAAATGACATAGTATCTCCCGCTTTTATGCGGCACAAGGCAAAACTTTTACCGCGCCTAACCCATACTCTTATTTTTCAGGATATCCCTGTGGCTTATCACAGTATTGTAGCCCTTTTCACGCAGGAAATCAAACAGCTTTATCGCCATGGTCACACTCCTGTGCTGGCCGCCCGTGCAGCCTATCCCGATCACCAGCTGTGACTTGCCCTCCTCAATATAATGCGGCAGCAGATAAGCCACCATATCGCACAGCCTGTCTAAAAACTCTTGCGTCTGGGGAAACCGCATGACATACTCCTGAACGCTTTTGTCAAGGCCGCTGTACCTGCGCAGCTCCTCCCTGTAATAGGGATTGGGCAGGAAACGCACATCAAACACAAGATCGCCGTCCAGCACAATACCGTACTTAAAGCCAAACGACTGCACATTCACCACGATCCCGCCGTGGATTTTGTCCCCTTCAAACAGCTCCCTGACACGGTCCTTGAGCTGTGCGGGCTTAAGCGTTGAGGTGTCTATAACGTAATTTGCCTTTTTTCGCACATAATCCAAAATATTGCGTTCTTTTTGTATGCCCTCTATCAGCCTGCCGTCCTTTGCCAGAGGATGCACACGCCGTGTTTCCTTGTAGCGTTTCACAAGCGTTTCATCGTCCGCCTCCAAAAACACCACCTCATAGGTGTAGCCGGACGCCTTGAGCGCATTGAGCTCGTTGAACAGTTCGTTAAACATGTCGCCGCCGCGTATGTCGATGACCATGGCTACCCTGTCGATCTTGCCGTTGGAGGCATAGCAGATCTCGGCGAACTTGGGGATAAGCGCCGGCGGCATATTGTCGATACAATAGTAATCCAGATCCTCCATAGCGTGGATAACCTGGGTTTTTCCCGCCCCTGACAGGCCTGTGATAATAATAAACCGCATATGGCAAGCCTCCTTTAATCTGAAGTAAGTGCCTGGCAGCAGGCATCTGTTTTATACGCTAAGCGTTCAGAACCCGACCATTTTGACCTCGCACTCAAGCGTCACGCCATACTTTTTTTGCACCTCGTTTTGAATATGGCCGATCAGAGCACGCACATCTGCGGCGGTCGCGCCGCCTGTATTGACCACAAACCCCGCATGCTTTTCCGAAACGGCCGCGCCGCCTATACTGCAGCCCATCAGACAGCACCCCTGGATCAGGGCGCCCGCATAGTGCCCTTGCGGACGCTTGAAGGTAGAGCCGCAGCTCGGCATGGCAAGCGGCTGCTTTTCGCGCCTGCATGCGTTGAAATGGTTCATTTTGCTGTATATTTGCTCTTGTATGCCTTCCTTGAGCTGCAGAACGGAAGAAAGGATGACACAACCGCCTTCGCTAAATATGCTTTTACGGTAACCAAAGCCGTGTTCGCTTCCGCTAACGGTGCGGATATTGCCTGCACTGTCAAGATAGGTAGTCTGTGTCACAATCATGCTCATCTCACCGTCATACGCGCCCGCGTTCATGTATACCGCTCCGCCCAGCGTCCCCGGAATGCCGCCGGCAAACTCAAGTCCGCTCAAAGATGCGCCTGCGGCCGCCTGCGCAAGCCTTGCCAAAGTAACGCCGCTTTGCGCCTCAATGATGCTGCCGCTAAGCTTTATCCCGCCAAGCCGCGGACCGCATTTTATCACAACGCCGCGTATCCCGTCGTCACTCACAAGCAGGTTGGAGCCGTTTCCCATAATGAAATACGGCGTGTCAAAACGCCTGCAATGCTCTGTGAGCGCCATGATCTCTTCGGCACAGGCGGGCTGCGCCAGCGCGTCGGCCGGTCCGCCTATTTTAATGGAAGTATGTTCGCACATCGGTACGTCATATGTGACTGCATCTTTTAAAATTTCATCCAGATGTGAGCGCAACTGCCGCGGTATACTCACTGCCTCACTCCTCCGTCCTGCATACGCCCGCCGCCTGTTGGCGATGCGCACACAGCAAGCATTATTGATACGCCTGGCTGGGTCCTGTGCCGCTCAAAAGCGGCATATTGCTATCATACGCCGCATGACGGATTGTCATACCTGTCAATCTGCCGTCAGCAGGGCTTCCTGCCCAAAACGGCCGCGCCGATTATGCCGGCGTCGTTGCCCAGCTTGGCAATGCGGATCTCGGTTTGCGGCATGGACCGCGAATAGCGGAACTGCTCGGCTATTTTCTTGATGGGGTTTAACAGGTAGTCGCCCTCCTTGGAGATGGCGCCGCCGATAACCAGGATTTGTGGCTGAAAAATATTGATAACGCTCACAATGCCTTCCGCGACCCATCGGATGTATGTATCCACAACCCGCTTTGCAACCGCATCGCCCCTCTTGGCGGCGTCAAACGCTGTCCTGCCGCCCACCCTGTCAAGATCGCCGTCTATGCTTTTGGCCATGTCACAGTCGGGATTCTGCTCTATCACACGCTTGGTTTCACGGATCAGGCCGGTGACCGAGCCGTATGACTCCCAGCAGCCGCTGCGTCCGCATGAGCACGGCGCACCGTTTTCCATCATCACCTGGAAATGCCCTATCTCCATTGCCGCGCCATTGAAGCCTTCGTAGATTTTTTTGTCGATAATAGCGCCGCCGCCCACGCCTGTGCCAAGCGTGATGGCAATCATATGGCTGACATCCGGGTCGTCGAGCGCCATGAATTCGCCCAGCGCCGCCACGTTGGCATCATTGCCGATATAAACGGGCGGATCAAAGTATTTTTTCATTTCGTCACGGATGGGCGTATTTAAAAAGTTTATGTTGTTTGTATAGATAATTATGCCTCTTTCAGAGTCGCAATTACCCGGCGAGCCTATGCCCACCGACTTGACGTCTTTGTTGATGTCATAACCCGCTTCATCGGCAATGCGGACAGACAGCTCCGCCATATCCTTTATAATCTCCGCTTCGGCGCGGCGCGGTCCTGTAGGTACGCTGGCGGAGTGGATGATTTTGTTGTTTTCGTCCACCAGTCCCGCTTTGATATTGGTGCCGCCAAGATCAATCCCTATGTACATAAAATGATCCTCCTTGTTTTTCAGGCAATATTTTATTTAGATCTGTCCGCTAAAACCGGTTACTGCTTAGGCGGCTTTTGGCGCATCTGCAAAACCTTTATCAGCTTGTCGAATGTGGTGTTTGCCACCAGCTCCTCCGGAAACCCTATTTCCTCCAGCATTTGCACGGCGGAGTTAAAACGCCCCACATGTGGCGCGAAGTGCGCATCGCTGCTCACCACAATATAAATCCCCTTTTTCATGCACAGCCTGGCAATGCGCATACAGTTTTCAACACTTGCCCGGCGTACGATATGTGTGCAGTTGTTGATTTCTATCAGCTTGTTTTCAGCTTTGGCGACGTCTAAAACGGCGTCCATGTCGTACGCGTATTCGGGGGAGCCGCTGTGGCCGATAATGTCTATATACGGATTTTTGAGCGCATTGATATACGCCTGCGTATGCTCCTTTTGGGTTGCCGGCGCAAAGGTATCGCGGTGCATGGAAGCGATCACGAGATTGAGCCGCGACAGCGTCCGCTCCGGCAAATCAACCGTGCCGTCCGCGTCCAAAATATTGACCTCCGCTCCGCAAAGCACCTTCACGCCGTCCACCTCGCACATAGCGGTGCCTATGTTGTCGAAGTGCCACGGGTGGGGCGCGTCGGGCAGGGCGGGGCCGTGGTCTGTGATGGCCACGCCTTGCAGACCCAGCTCCTTTGCGCGGCGGACATTTTCCATGATGGTAGAGTATGCGTGATCACTGGCAATGGTATGGGTATGTGTGTCAACCAGTATTTTCATTTTTATGATTTCCTCCTGAGTATATGACGCGGCCTTCGGATAAAACCTCAAACCGTGAATGTCTTTTCCATCTCGCTCATAAGCCGCTGGTTGAGCTCCTCGGCGGCGTTGTACCCCATCCGTTTCTGGCGGTTGTTCATGGCGGCCACCTCCACGATAATGGCAAGGTTTCGGCCGGGGCGCACAGGGATGGTCACCGACGGGATGTTCACGCCCAAAATGTTGGTGTATTCATCCACAAGCCCAAGCCTGTCGTACTGTTTTACGGTGGACCACAGCTCGAGGTGGATCACCATGTCGATTTTTTCGGTATCCTTGACAGCGCCCATACCGAATATACGCCTGACGTCCACAATACCTATTCCCCGAAGCTCAATAAAATGGCGGATGATATCCGGCGCGCTGCCAACCAGCGTCTTGCTGGATACCCGCTTGATTTCCACCGCGTCGTCGGCGACAAACCGGTGTCCGCGCTTGACAAGCTCCACCGCCGTTTCGCTCTTGCCCACGCCGCTGTTGCCAAGAATAAGGATACCTTCGCCGTACACCTCGACCAGTACGCCGTGGCGTGTGATGCGCGGCGCCAAATGCAGGTTCAGATAGCTGATGAGCGCGCTCATAAAGCGCGATGTGCTCTCGGCTGAACGCAGGATGGTGACATCGTATTTTTTGGCCATCTCCATCAGCTCGGGAAATATTTCAAGCGCGCGGGTCACGACAATAGCCGGCATTTTGGTAGACAGCAGCTTTTCAAAGCATTCCAGCCGCTCCTCATGCGTCCGCTCGCGCAGGTAAGTGATCTCAACCTTGCCCAGTATCTGGATACGGTTGCTGTCAAAGTAACTGAAAAACCCGATGATCTGCATGCCCGGACGGTTTACTTCGCTGTTTATCACTTCAACGCTGTTTATAGCGGAAGCTTCATACGCTTTCTCAAGATGAAACTCACTAATAATCGAAGTCAGCGGAATGGAAAATACGTTCATGGCGTAGGCGCCCCCCTTCTTTGTATGCAAAACCGTATCAGCAAAATACATGCCAGATACATACCTGTTGACGCAGCCACACGGCAACCGGAAAAGAATGCCGCCGAAACGGCTTTTTACCTAAATGCCCCCGCCGCTACTGGCTGACCTGTACGCTCACCTTATAATCGCCTGCGGCACTTATGCCCTTGGGCGTTTTAATGATAAGCGGCAGCTCGTGCGTGCCGGCGCCTATTCCCGCCACATTCACCTCAGCGGTAACCTGGGCGTTTTCAAGAAGGCTCGCCGCCCCCGATACGCTTATCTCCAGCGGCAGGCCGGAGACGGAATACTTGAGCGAGTTTTCAGCGTTTCCAAACGTGACGCTGCCTATGGAATAGGCTTTGGTAACCGTCTGCTCTATCATAAGCGTCACTTCCGCGCTCTGTATACCCGACATGCTGACAACACCGCCCGGAAGAGAAAGCGCTGCCGTGAGCTTTGTGTTATTTGTAAAACCCGAAAGGTCTATGGGCTGTGTCCTGACCTCGGCAATGCTGTCTACCGCGGCGCCCTTGCTGCCGAGGCGCACCTCGCTGGGCGACACGCTGTAGCCGGTGAGGACATACCCTTGCGGCAGCTGCCCGGCATACGCGGGAACGATTGCGGCATCCTTGATCCGGTAGACGTTTGACACCACCGTGACGGTATCGGCATTCTTTCTGATATTGACATCGTTTGTGATATCCTGCCCGTTTTTGTTCAAAACCCTGTATTTCTGCGTCTGGGAAGAATCCTCGCTCACCGAGCCGACATCCACGCTCACCTCAAGCGACCCTACAGTATCCAGTACCGACTCCGGCCCCCAAAGCGTCATCTTTTCCGGCTCCGTCCTGGATTGAACGGAGGTAAAGGCAGTCTTTGAATTGCCTGTATATTTTATCCCCACAGGCATCTCGACGGTCCGCATCTTTTCCACTGCCGTGCGTACCATATACGGGTCCTTGTCAGTGATTGAAACATCGCTTATGGGAAGCCGTACGTCAATGGAAATATTGTATACGCCCGCGCGGATTTCGGGTATGGTGGCAACGGCGGTGATATTATTTTTTTCCACCTTCGCCACGGCGCCCCTTTACGCGTATGTCCACCGTGGGCTCATTGCCGCGCAAAATGACGAGCCCTTCACGCTCAAGCGCGTCCGCGTTGGTATACCCAACGGAGATACCGCCGATGTATTTGCTGCTTTCGGGATTCTGATTATACACCACGAACACCCATAAAAGGATCGCAGCCAAAACGGAATATATTTTAAAAGCGTTATCGTTTAAAAAGATTTTTTTCACTGCTTTTTCTCCCTCCAAAACAACAGTTTGTTTCTGCTGTCCGCTTTGGACTCAGGCTGCAGGATTTTCATGAGCGCCTTTTTTAAGGTTTCGATTGTCAGGTTTCTGGTCAGGTCGCCGTCGCGGGCAATGGAAATACGCCCGGTTTCCTCACTGATCACAAGCACCACGGCGTCCGAGATCTCCGACAGGCCGAGGGCGGCCCTGTGGCGCGTTCCAAGCTCGCGCGACAGGTCGTGGTTATGGGTGAGCGGCAAAAAGCACGCGGCAGCCAGTATCTTGTTTCCGCCTATAACGACAGCCCCGTCGTGCAGGGGGGTGTTCGGCACAAAAATATTCACCAGCAGCTCCGCCGTGATGTCTGCGCCCAATGGCGTGCCCGTCCGCATAATGTCGCCTAACTGGGTGACGCGCTCCATGCAGATAAGCGCGCCTATTTTGTTTTTGGATAAGACGTCCGCGGCCCGGGCGACCTCCTCCACCGTTTTGTTCACCGTTTCCTCACGGATACTTAAGTTGAACATGCGCCCGATGGGGCTTCGGCCCATATGCTCAAGGCCGCGGCGCAGCTCGGGCTGAAAAACGACAAGCAGCGCCAGAAAGCCCAGCTGCATGGTGTTTTGAAGGATCCACTGCATGGTGTTGAGTCCGAACCATGAGCTCAGCTGCAACAGCACAATAAGCACAAAAATACCCTTGATCAGCTGTTCGGCACGGGTTTCGCGTATAAGGCGGATGCCCTGATAGATGATAAAGGCCACGATGGCCATATCCACCACATCCGCAAACCGGATTGCAGACACAAACCGTATGAAATTCGCATAAAACTGGGATAAGAACTCTGAAATCATGCCTGCACGGCTCCCCTCCTGATACAGATCCGGTATCCGCCTCTGCAAATTTAAAAAGAACAAATACATTTTTATTATACAACTTTTCGCTCGCCAATACCAGCATTTTTTACCGAAATTTTAATTTTAATTTGGTTTGGCGGCAAAACTGTGCGCCAGGCATAAATTCATCTTGCATACTTTTGACATTTGTAGTACAATAGTGACACCAATTATCCGGAGGGCGGCCTATGATGCGCAATCTCATTCCCAGAATCGCGGCGGTCAATGACCTGTCCGGCTTCGGCAGATGCTCGCTGGCTGTGGTCATGCCTGTGCTGTCCGCTATGGGGATGCAGGTGTGTCCCATACCGACTGCTGTGCTGTCCACGCATACGGGCGGGTTTGAAGGGTACACCTTTGTGGACCTCACCCATACCATGGCGGACTATTTCGGTCACTGGCACAGCCTTGGCCTTGGCTTTGACTGTATGTTTTCGGGATTTTTGGGCGCCAAAGCGCAGATCGATATCATCCTGCGTTTTATAGATGAATTCGGCATGGACGAAAGGCTGGTTGTGGTAGACCCTGTGTTTGCCGACAACGGCAGGCTTTATCCCACCTTTGCGCCCGAATTTGTCGCGCATATGCGAAGGCTGGTGGGCAGGGCGCATATCATCACGCCCAACATAACGGAGGCGGCGTTTTTGCTGGACAGGAACTGCCCCGGTGTTTTAAGCGGCGATGAGGCAAAGCAGTGGCTCTTGGCCCTGGCGCAGCTCGGGCCGCGCACTGTGGTGGTGACGAGCACACCGCTGCGCGACGCCAAAAGCTGTGTGGTCGCCTACAGCCGTGACGACGGCCGCTTCTGGAAGGTGAGCTGTGATTATATCCCCACTGAGTATCCCGGCACAGGCGATATTTTCACCAGCGTCATGACCGGAGCGATTTTAGAGGGCGACAGCCTGCCTGTGGCCGTCAACCGTGCGGTTAATTTTGTTTCTTTGGCAATCCGGACGACCTTCGGATACAATTCTGCGCCCCGGGAAGGCGTTCTTTTCGAAAAGGTACTGCACACGCTTACCGTACCTTCGGGCGATATCCGCTACGAGCTGCTTTAAGCCGCCGTTTGTGTGCCCGGGCACGGGCGCGGCGGTCGGAAACAGCCGTTTTGATTCTTGCGTCGTCTGTCATCTCAATTTTTTAGAGGAAAGGGTCCTGACAATGAAAACTTCTGTTAAAAACCTGGTTGCCGGCGCGCTTATGGCAGCGCTGTGCCTGATATTTACCGCGGTGCTTCCCATCCGTACGATCGGCCAGGGTTATGTGCATCTCGGCGACATGATTGTGCTGCTGTGCGGATTTCTGCCCGGCGGGGCGGCCGGTATGTTGGCGGCGGCAATAGGCTCCTCTATGGCGGATCTGTACGTTGGCGCATCCGTATATGCCGTACCGACATTTTTCATCAAGGGCATTATGGTTCTTGCAGTGTGGCTTATGACGAGGAATACGAAGCCGCTTGGCTTGCTGACCGTTGCGGCTTTTATCGTCGCCGAAATGATCATGCTGGGCGGTTATTTCCTGTTTGATTTCTTCTTTTTCGGCATTGCCGAGGTGGGTATATTAGGTATGATTTTAAGCGGCCTGCCCCAGGCCGCTTTCGGAATAGTCGCCGGCTATCTCGTTCTGGCATCCCTGGTCAAGACGGGGTATATTGAAAAATACAGAAACCTTTAACGGTTTGTGTATGCTGTACACAGAAAGAAAGGGTGATGGTTTGTGGCGCTTATCTGGTTTATCGGCGTAATTTTCGCACTGCTCTTTGTGGTGATGCATTATGCCGCAATCAGTCCGGAGCTTAAAAAGCCCGTTAAATACACCGCAGGTCCGGTTACGCTCTATCTGCTGCTCGCAGTCGCGCTTGTTTTGCGCATCATAATCGCAGCCTCCATTCAAGGCTACGATATCGACATCAACTGTTTTAAGGCCTGGGCGTCCATGGCATACCAGGGCGGGCTTTCCAATTTCTACGTTTCCGGCTCATTTACCGATTATCCGCCCGGATATATCTACGTCCTCTGGCTGCTGGGGGCCATCCAGGACCTGTTTGGACCCTCTGAGTCCACCTTTATTGTTTTCCTCAAGCTTCCCGCCATACTGTGCGACATCGTTACCTCATGGCTTATTTACCAAATGGCAAAAAAACATGTCGGCGCTGCCGCCGCACTGGCGCTTAGCTCAGTTTACGCCTTCAATCCCGCCGTTCTCGTGAATTCGGCGGCATGGGGACAGGTAGACAGCGTATATACGCTGTTTGTCATTTTGCTTGTCTATTATCTCACCGAAAGAAAGCTTCTGCCGGCCTGCGTTTGCTTCACCATAGGCTTTCTGATCAAGCCGCAGATGATTATTTTTTCTCCGGTGCTTCTTTTTGGGATATATGATATTGTTTTCGGCGTGTACCATTCCAACGCTCTGCCCGACGGAGAAGAACGTTCGGCCAGGTTCCGCCGGGGAGGCCTGCAGCTTCTTATCGCCTTCGGCGTATGCCTGGCTTTGATATTTTTGCTCCTGCTTCCCTTTGCCAAAGACTTTAACTTCTATGTGATCTTCAATCAGTACGTCAAAACGCTCACATCCTACCCTTACGCTTCTGTAAACGCATTCAACCTTTTTGCCCTGTTCGGGGGCAACTGGAAAAGCATAGACGCACCGTTTTTGTTCCTGACCTACGGGCAATGGTCCGATATATTCATTGTTCTAAATGTCATTTTCGCCGCCTGGGTATTTGTGCGCCGCAAGGGCCAGGCAAACCTGTTTGCGATCGCCTCGCTGGTGATCGTCACCATGTTTGTCTTAGCCGGCAAAATGCATGAGCGTTATGTGTTCCCTGCGCTGTCGCTGTTGCTGCTGGCTTTTGCCTGTAAGCGCGATATGCGGTACCTGTGGGTTTTTTGCGTACTGGGGCTGACACAGTTTGTCAACACCGCCGCCATGCTGTACCAGAAGATGGTGCCTGACACCACCGCACCGCCCGGAGGCGTAACCGTGCCGCTGGTCGCCATTATCAACATCGCTGTTCTTGCGTATTTGGTATATATCGCCTTTACAGGCAATAAGGAGGTTCCGATAGCTTTGAAAAACACATCCGGAAAAAATATAAAGCCTAAGGCTTCTCCGGTCAAAAAATCCGGATCCGCAAAAGCTGTTTCTGGGGCAGCAGCCGCCTCGGGCGCCGGTCTTGCGCTTAAGCCGTCCGCGCCGGCTCTTAAGCTGGTAAAATGGGATTATATCATTATGGCTGTCATTACGCTCATATATTCGGCGGTCGCGCTGTTTAACCTGGGCGATATGAAAGCGCCCGAAACCTATTGGAACGGCAATACGGGCGACGGCTTTGTGGTAGCGTTTTCAGGCAACGCGCATGTTACCGAAATCAAATTCTTTACCGGCGTTGCCGAAGGCCGCAAGATGAAAATGCGCACCGGTGTGGTTTCAGGCGACGCATCGGTTCAATGGAGCGAGCAGTCGGATATCGACCTTAGCGGTGTTTTAGCATGGCATAAAACCGCTATAGACAAAAATGTGAACTATATCGAATTCACTGCCACGCAGGACAGAACATTGCTCCACGAGATCACGTTTACCGACAGCGTAAACCGTGTGCTGCCCATTGCGTCAATCACGCCTGTGGGCTTAGCCCGCGGCATGAATAACCTGTATGATGAGCAAGGCAGTGTTCCCGCACAGCTTTCATACCGCAATTCATCCTACTTTGATGAAATCTACCACGCACGCACGGCATATGAATATCTTCACCTTATGTGGCCTTACGAAAACACTCACCCGCCGCTCGGCAAGCTGATTATCGCGCTGGGCATGGCGATTTTCGGTGTGAATCCGTTCGGGTGGCGCATTATGGGCACGTTGTTCGGTATTGCTATGCTGCCGCTCACCTATCTGTTTACCAAAAAGATGTTCGGGCGCACGTCCGTGGCTGCCTTTGCCACGGTGCTGTTCGCCGCCGATTTCATGCATTTCGCCCAGACAAGGATAGCGACCATAGACGTATATGTCACCTTCTTTATCATCGCCATGTATTTCTTTATGTATATTTACTACCGCATGAGCTTCTACGACACGCCGTTTTATAAAACGCTTATCCCGCTTGGACTTTCCGGCCTCTGTATGGGGCTGGGCATCGCTTCAAAATGGACCGGGATATATGCAGCGTTTGGTCTTGCGCTGATTTTTGCCATCAGCCTGATTAATCGCCGGATAGAATACAACAAAATAGCGCACAACAAACGATCCTCTCCCGCGCAAAAAGCGGCGGTGGCCGTATGCGGCAAGTACACCGGCTATACGCTTTTGTGGTGCCTTTTGTTCTTTGTCGCAATTCCGGCCGTCATTTATGCGGCCTCGTACATTCCCTTTATGAACGCGCCCGGGGCGCATGGCCTAAAAACGCTTTTTGAGAATCAAAAAACTATGCTCAGCTATCATGCGCACCTTAACGCCACGCACCCGTTTTCCTCATCCTGGTACCAGTGGCCCATCATTTACAAACCCATCTGGTACTATTCCGGCAATGCGGCTAGTCCGGTTCTGCGCGAAACCATCGCCTCCTTCGGCAACCCGTTTATCTGGTGGGCCGGTATTAGCGCGTTTGTGGGCGTGATTGTTTTAGGCATATTCAAACGGGACGCAAGAGCGGCTTTTCTGGTCATCGGCTATCTTGCGCAGTATCTGCCGTGGGTGGGCGTTACCAGGATAGCGTTTATCTATCACTATTTCACCTGCGTGCCCTTCATCATTCTGATGCTTGCCTATGTCGCCTGGGCGCTTATCGACTCATGCGACTCCGGAAGCGCCGGCGCAAAACGAGGTGTGCAGGCCGGCATATGGGTCTATGCGGCGGCGTGTGTGATATTGTTTATCGCATTTTATCCCGTCCTGTCGGGCATGCCTGTTTCGAACACATACATCGACGCCTTGAAATGGTTTAAAGACTGGTCATTTTAATATAATTTCGCAGGATTAAATCATGCGAATAATCTTTTAAAGGAGATGTACACATGATAAAGTATTCGGTTGTTGTTCCTCTCTACAACGAGGAACTGGTGATCGCCGAAACATACAAGCGCCTTACCGCCGTTATGCAGACCGCCGACGGCGACTATGAGCTGGTGTTTGTAAACGACGGCAGCCGCGACAAGACAGAAAATATGGCAAAGGAGATCACACAGCACGACCCCCATGTCAAGCTGATCAATTTCTCCAGAAACTTCGGCCATCAGACCGCCATTACCGCGGGGATGGATCTGTCGTCGGGCCAGGCCGTTGTGGTGATCGACGCCGATTTGCAGGATCCGCCCGAGGTGATCTTGCAGATGATCGAAAAATGGAAAGCCGGCTATGACGTCGTGTACGGCAAGCGTCTTGTACGCAAGGGCGAGACTTTTTTCAAAAAGGTGACCGCAAAAATGTTTTACCGCTTCCTGTCGTCTATGACCAATATCGATATCCCTGTGGACACAGGCGATTTCCGCCTTTTAGACCGAAAGGTGATTGATTCCATGCGTACGCTCACCGAAAAAAACCGCTATGTGCGCGGGCTTGTGAGCTGGGTCGGCTTTAAGCAGACCGCCGTGGAATATGTGCGGGAGGAGCGCTTTGCCGGCGAAACCAAATACCCGCTCAAAAAGATGCTCAAATTTGCGGGCGACGCCGTCACATCATTTTCCTACAAGCCGCTCAAGCTGGCGGGGTATATGGGCTATACCATTTCATTTTTGAGCTTCATTTACCTTATCTATGTGGTAATACGCAAGCTGGCCGTGGGCGACTTTGACGCCGGCTGGGCGTCAACCGTTGCCATCAGCCTGTTCTTCAACGGCATTATCCTGATTGTGCTGGGCATTATGGGCGAATATGTCGGCAGGATTTATGACGAGTGCAAAAACCGCCCGCTTTACATCATCAGCGAAAAGGTGGGCTTTGATGAAAACCCTGATACAAAAGCTACTGAATAAAAAGCTTATCACCCAGCTTTTAAAGTTCGGGACGGTAGGCGTATTCAATACCTTAGTCGATTTCGGCATATTTTATGCGCTGACCGAAATCTATAAGCACACCGCCCTTTATGCGCCGGAGTCGCAGGCAAACACAATCTTTGCCATGGCCGCCCAGACGGTATCCTATCTTCTGGCGGTGCTTGGCAGCTATCTTTTAAATAAATACTGGACGTTTCAGGCCGGTAAGCAAAAAAAAGGCGCGGCCATTGTCAAGATGTATGCCTTAAGCATAGTCTGCTTCTGTCTGCTCCAGGCCATGCTGTGGTTCTGGATCGATGTGGCGGGAATCGAGTCGGAGATGCTTGCCAAGCTGTTTGCGACCGTGCCCATCACGGTCTTAAACTTTGCCGGCAGCAAGCTTTGGGTCTTTCGTGATAAAAAGGAGAGCAAGCCATGCGCGTGATACAGGCACAAAAAATCACCGACGCCGTGGCGGGGATGTGCGCCGCGGCCAATTGCAATCTGAATAACGACATCCGCAGCGCGCTTTGCGCTTTCAGGCAGGGTGAAGCGTCGCCCGTGGGCTGCGAAATGCTCGACAGGATCGTGGAAAACGCCGATATTGCGGCCAAGCGGCAAATGCCCATTTGTCAGGATACCGGCATGGCGGTTTTCAGGATAAAGGTCGGCCAGGAGGCATGCATACAGGGCGGTCTTCTGGAGGACGCTGTCAATGAAGGCGTGCGCAGGGGCTATACCGAAGGGTTCCTGCGAAAATCCGTGGTGGCGGACCCGTTTCGCAGAATAAACACACAGGATAACACACCGGCCGTGATCTACACTGAGCTGACGGCCGGCGATAAAGTGGCCATCACCTTTGCGCCCAAGGGCTTTGGCAGTGAAAATATGAGCGCCCTTGCCATGCTCAAACCGGCGCAGGGGCTTGACGGCGTTATTGATTTCGTGGTGCGCACAGCGGACGCCGCAGGCTCCAACCCCTGTCCGCCCATGGTGGTGGGCGTGGGCATAGGCGGAACCATGGACAAAGCGGCGCAGCTTGCCAAATTTGCGCTGATGCGCCCTATTGACGATGCCAATCCCGATCCTTTCTACGCACAGCTTGAGCAAACGCTGCTGGAACGCATTAATCTTTTAGGCACAGGCCCTCAGGGGCTGGGCGGCACCACCACAGCCATAGGCGTGAACGTGGAGGCATTTGCCACGCATATTGCGGGGCTGCCTGTCGCGGTAAACATAAGCTGTCACGCAACAAGACATATCGAGATAATACTTTAGGGTGTGTTTTCAAATAGTGAAACGCCCTGAAGCGGTTATTTTCCGCTATACTTTTCCTGCGAAAGCTTAGACGCACAAAGCATTCGCGCTTCCTGCCGCCGAGGCCGGCGAAAAAACATCTCGCTTTTGTGTACCCCGCCTGTTTGAAAACACACCTGCTTTATCAGCAAACAGGTTTATGTCTGTAAAAATAGGGGTATAAATACCATAAGCAGGCTAAAAGCAAAAATGATAACCGCTTATACTGCGAAAAACGCGGCACCACAAGCCGCACATTGCGGCTTTAAGGCATAAATAAAGGAGTTGAGTGGTATGAGATTCGTAATTTCAGGAAGGAAAGTTGAGGTAACCGACAGTCTGAAGGAAAGAGTCTACAAAAAGCTCGGCAAGCTGGAAAAGTTTTTTAAGGATGATCCGCTGGTACAGGTCACACTGAGTGTGAATAAGGAACGCCAGAAGGTGGAAGTAACCATTCCGTCAAGCGGCGTGATATACCGCGCCGAGGAAACCGATTTCGATCTTTATGACGCTATCGACAAGATTGTTGACCTCATTGAGCGTCAGATGCGAAAGCATAAAACCCATCTGGAGAAAAAGCTTAAAAAAGGCGTTTTGGATACGCCCTTTGAAAGCCAGTTTTCCAATCTGGAAGAACAGGAGGAAACAGAGTTTCAGGTGGTCAGGGTGAAAAAATTCACTTTTAAGCCTATGAGTGTGGAAGAGGCGATTTTGCAGATGAATCTGCTTGGGCACCAATTTTTCGTATTCAACAATGCCGACAGTGATTCGTTTGGCATAGTCTATAAAAGAAAAGACGGCAATTATGGCCTGATAGAGCAGGAATAAACCGATTTGCGTTTCGCCGGCAGCGTAAAAACGGCTCAAAAGCAGGCACTTGACATATCAAACGGCCAATGCCGCCGCTTGGCATATGCGTTTTGAAAAGGGCCTGCCGTAAATCCAAAAATAAACCGGCCCCGGCTGCCGCCCGGATCCATGCGGCGGCGGGGGGCGACCTTGGGGTATCGTATCTTGAACAAAAAATCGGCGCACCGTTGTGATACCATATCACTGCGGTGCGCAAGCTTTACGGCCGGGGCTCTGTAAACCTATAGCGGATAACCTCCTCTTCTGATGTCCAGCGAAGGATATGGCTCTGTTCTGTTGGTTCTCCCCAGGATATAATCCGCAGAGGTTTTATAGAAATCGGCCAGCTTTAGGAGATGCTCTACGGGAATAGTCTGAAGCCCGCGTTCATATCTTGAATATACCGTTTGCCTGATACCAAGTATTCTCCCTATATCCTCCTGCGTCAGATCCTTGTCTTCCCTCAAATCCCGCAGTCTTTGAAAGTACATTGTCAATATCCCCTTTCCTGAGTGATGGCTGATCGATTCTAATATTGGCAATTTAGCACCTTCTAATACTATTGACTTTATCACGATATTGTGATATGTATATAATGTCAGAACTTATAAGTACTGTAATGGTTAATTTTGTATGGGTGTAAGGTAATATCTGTAATGAAATGTATTTAAAATACATAAATTGAAATCTTGCTTGTTCTGTGACGCAGGCAGGCGAATATTGAACGGAGGGATAAATTTTGGCAGTCAGAAATCAGACGGCCAAAAGAAAAAAACAAGATGAGCTGAATCTGGCAACAAATCTTTTTGGTATCATGCTTTTCTATTTTCTTCTTCATGCCGTCTTTGGAATCATTGCCCGCCTTATGGGCAGGCCCGCCAACTATTCTTATATCGTATATTTCACGCTGTTTTTGATCTGTGCCTTTTCATTAATCGAAATCAAGCTGATTAAACGCGACAGTATATGCCGGAGCATCGTCTTTCTGTACCTGATTTTTATATTGCTGCCTTTTGAATGGATACACAGAGGCGGCAGCATTTTCCCTTGTGTTACCGCGCTTTTTGTTCTGTTACACATCTTTACCGTTTTGGAAAAGCCGTGTTTCAAATGGGCGGCTGTGGCGCTGATCATTGCCGAGGCGGGGCTCATCGCGCTTGTGCCCGCAAGGCTTGCCGTTGACATGCGAAACACAGGGGATATGATCTTAAAGTGTCTTCAGATGCTGGTCTTATTCGTGCTCTATATCCTGTCGCTGTCTATGTACACAGGCAGGCATAAAAAGCAGGTCGGTGAGATGATGGTCACCAACCGCAAGCTGGAAAGGCTGGCGGCGGTCGACTCGCTGTCCGATGTGTTTAACCGGAGAAGGATACTGGAAATCCTGGACATGCAAAACAAGCTTGCCCGCGAAAGGCATTCCTGCTTTTATCTTGCCATGATCGATATGGACGACCTGAAGCTCATCAACGACCGTTTCGGCCATATGACAGGCGACAAAGCTATCCGCCACACCTGCGACTATATCAAACGCATAACCAAAGCGCAGGACTACATAGGCCGCTACGGCGGCGATGAATTTGTTGTTGTCTTGAAAAGTGTCGGGGATAAGGATATTATGAAATTTATTGCCCGGCTTTCAAATATACCCAAGCTGGAAGAGCTCATGCCGGTAAGCATCAGCGGCGGGATCGTGAGAAGCGACGGCTCCGTCACCTCCGATCAGCTGATCCATATGGCAGACATTGCGCTTCTGCAAGCCAAGCAAAGCGGTAAAGCGAACATTCTGCTCTATCAGGACAGCTTCCAGCCGTTGAATGTGTAAAACGAGCCGCACCCGCCGGCATTACAGGGCAGTCGGCCGGCAGCGGCTTGCCCGATAAGCGGCTTTAGCGTGATTCTTAGATCCAAAAAGTCAATTGAAATTGACTTTTTTTTAGTTAAAGCTTTAGCGAAAAAAAACCACCGGCTAAGCCGGTGAACTGCATCCCAGGAATAGGACAGTAAAAAAGCCGCCAATCGTAGAAATTCAAATATTTACGCAGTCTTACACCGTTTCTCGAACGGTGTAAGACCGTTCTTTAGTTG
>JAKJBW010000019.1 GCA_022706785.1 Bacillota bacterium | reverse complement strand
GATAGCGGTAATATTGGTACGTGCGTTTGCACCGGATGTGGTTGTGGATGACTTTGTGTTTGCGGACGACAGCAGCATATCCGACTGGGCGAAGGAAGCGGTCTATATTGCCCGTGCGATGGGCTGGATGACGGGAGACGAGGCAGGCTTCAGGCCGGGCGACACTGCGACCAGAGGCGAGATAGCGGCAGTTCTGTCCAGACTGTCCTCTGCCGGCGTGTAAAAGACCGGTGCGAATGATTTGTTAATTCTATAGGTATACAAATAACCGCCCGTATTAACGGGCGGTTATTTTAAAAATGGGCCTGTGCAGAGACAAGCAAAAGCTGCTGCGGTTTTTTGAAAAAAGTCTTGTGTTTTGTTTCGCCTTATGATAGATTTTTAATATTATAAAATTTTATCGGCAGATTATTTTGGTATACAAAAAACTTAAGGCATTGGAGTTGACAGGTCATGAAGATAGCGGTTGTCGGTTTGGGTTTGATTGGCGGCTCTCTGTGTAAAGCAATCAAAAAACATACGCGGCATACCTGCCTGGGATTTGACATTGACAAAGGCGTTATCCGTCGCGCGCTTGACAGCGGAGCAATTGATGCGGCGATAGAAGAACGGGAATTAAGCCGGGCTGATCTTACGGCTGTGTGTTTGCACCCGAGGCAGACGATTGATTTTATTGTCAAAAACGCTGAAAACTTCAGGCGCGGCAGTACGGTTGTTGATGTTTGCGGTGTAAAAGAAGCTATTGTGGACAGCGTTACAGGTGTCCTTGCCCAGACAGAGGTTACGTTTATCGGCACGCATCCTATGGCGGGACGTGAATTCTCGGGCTTTGACTATGCTTCCGACACTTTGTTTGACGGCGCAAGCTTTATTATCACGCCATTGCCAGACACACCGGCCGAAAAAACAGAATGCGTCAAAGACCTTGCGCGGTCACTAAAGTTTAACAGGATTGTTGTCACCACACCGCGTGAACATGACCAAATCATCGCCTATACTTCCCAGCTTGCGCATGTGGTGTCAAGCGCTTATATCAAAAGTCCGTCCCTGCAGAAGCACACAGGCTTTTCGGCAGGCAGCTTTTTAGATATGACGCGCGTTGCAAGACTGAATGAAGATATGTGGAGCGACCTGTTTATGCTTAACCGGCGTGCTTTGCAAAGTGAGATAAAAACCATCATCGCGCATTTATGCGAATACAACGAGGCGCTAGCGTCGGGCAATGAAGCGGAGCTTAAAAAGTTGCTCAGACAGGGCAGGCTCCTAAAAGAAGAGAGCGCAAAAAAAGACGGCTCGGGCGCATAACGCGGCGAGCCGTTAATTATTATTGTTCTGCAATACACATAACCTTATAGCGACCAGCTTTCTTCATAGGCTGTGTCAAACATGGCTACAATATTTTCGGGTTTGACATCCCCCATAATATTATGCACCGGATTAAACACAAATCCGCCGCCTGGCTTGAAAATGCTGACGAGTTCGCGTACATTTGCGGACACATCGTCCGGTGTTCCCACGCCAAGGATACTTTGTGTATTACAGCCGCCTCCCCAAAAGGTGATTTTATCGCCAAACTTATTTTTCAATTCCGTAGGATTCATGTTATCGGCTGTAATTTGCACCGGATTAAGGATATCGACCCCGCATTCAATCAGCAAAGGAATAAAGTCATGTATTGCCCCGCAGGAGTGCAGGAAAATCTTTAGATCACTGTTGCTATGCACAAAATCACAGAATTTTTTCACATACGGCGCACACAATTTTTCCCATACCGCAGGTCTGCAAAGCGGCCCGGCTTGAGAACCCAGATCGGAATTAATGGCAATGGCCTGTATGTGATTGCCCATGGTGTCTATCACCTTGCCGACAGCGTTCATCTGCCTGTCATGGATGCGTTCGTTTCCTGCTATAATCTCATCCGGATCGGTCAGCATCCTGCACTGCCAGTCTATGTCGTCACAGCAGAAATAAGCGTGATAGCCTATGTACATGGTAAAATAGTCCGTATCCTTATATATCCGCTCAGCCTCTTTCGCGTATCTGGCAAGCGATTCTTCGGCGGTTTCATCACTAAAGGAGAGCCAGCCGCCGTCAAAGAAAAATCCGTTATTTGGCATCCTCATAACCGCATCGTCCTTTTGGATCAGCCAGCTTCCGTCGTCACGCAGGGAAGGATTGGCATTGAACGGAATCGAAAACGTATATTCACCCCGGGGATTCCAGCGGGAAGTTTTTTTCCAGCCGGGATTCAACAGGATACAGTCGCAGTGAAAGCGTTTTAATATATCCTCATCCACACGGGCCAAAAACTGAACCATATCGGGAATTTGGATATTGTCTGTAGACAGTCCCAGATATTTGCGCAGGTTATGATAGGCGAATGCCGATATGCCGGTAGAGTAATGGCATCCCAGATCAATCGGCATACGGTCCACAGGGAGATGGTTGATGCTGCGCAGGACCCTTTCCCTTGAGGTCATGGTTTCTGTTTTACGGTGATCGCTCATGTTATACGCCCCTTAGTTCATTTAAATTATACTGGCGTAAATAGTATAGCATGTATTTGCGCTTGTTTAAAGTGGAAAAGCAAAAAAAATCAAGAAAAAACTGTTTACATTTGAATTAAATAATCATATAATTATATATGCATATGTTAATGCAAAGAGGGGGTATTACAATTGGTCGAGGTATTAAATTTATTTGGCATTCTTTCAGATAAAACACGCTTGCGTATTTTATTGCTGCTGTTGAACAACGAGCTTTGTGTATGTCAGATCTATGCCGCGCTTGATATGTCGCAGCCGAGGGTATCACGTCAGCTGGCTATTCTTAAGCAATCAAGAATAATAAAAGCCAGAAGGGAAGGAAAATGGATTCACTATAAGATAGATGAAAATGAATATACAAAGCATTTGTTGAGCATTCTTTTTCTTCTGTCAGATTGGCTGGACGGCGATGAAGTATTTAACAATGATAAATCAATGCTACAGAAAATTTCTTCCATGAAGAATGAAATTTCAAGCTGTGGATATCTACTGGCTGGGGGTGAAAAGTGTGAGGAATAAGGGGCATTGCGGCTCTGATATGGCTGATTCCAAGGTTAAGGCTGTGAAAATCAGGCCTAAAACGAAAGCATCCAAACAGCCGGAATTTTTATCATCTGTTCAAGAAGAAAAGTGCTGCTGTAGCGGTACTCAAAAATGTTCGCCGGTTCCCATTACTCAATATGATAAAAAAGACCGCTGGATAATTGGGGATATAAAAACAGATGCAGGATTAGTTCCGCGGATTGCAACGCAATTGGTTTTTTCAGATACACTGGGGGCATGGAAAGCAAGATGGGGCATTAACAGGATGGACTATAAAATTAACCCCGGCGTATATGCCGTTGGGAATCCCGACAAAGAATCGCACATACTTGTGACGGCTAACTATAAATTGACTTTTGATGCATTGAGAAAAGAACTATCAGGTCTAAATGCATGGATTTTAGTGCTTGATACAAAAGGAATAAATGTATGGTGCGCAGCCGGAAAAGGCACATTTGGAACAAAAGAGCTTATAAATCGTATCGGCAAAACAAGACTTAATGAGATTGTGACACACAAGACGTTGATATTGCCGCAATTAGGGGCGCCGGGAGTGAGTGCTCATGAGGTAACAAAGCAGACTGGTTTCAAGGTGATTTACGGGACGGTTAGGGCTAAAGATATAAAAGAATTTATGAATCGTGGAATGCAGGCAACAGATGAAATGCGAATTGTAAAATTTAATGTATATGATCGTTTAGTGCTGACGCCGATAGAATTAGTAGGCACATTCAAGGTGTCTTTAATTGTTTTTAGCGTGCTCTTTTTGTTAAACCTTATTGCTGCCAGGCCTTTTGGAGCAACCGACTTGTATGCTTATCTAGGGGCATTAATAACAGGCTGCGTATTAACTCCGGTATTGCTTCCTTGGATTCCGGGCCGGGCGTTTTCTTGGAAAGGATGTCTTTTGGGTTTGATATGGGCGGTCTGTGTAAATGTATTAAATGGATGGACAATATTATCTCCTTTCAGTTTAATCAGAGGCTTGGGCTATTTACTGGTTTTACCTTCAATATCTGCATTCTATGCAATGAATTTTACCGGTTCATCAACTTATACATCGCTGTCAGGTGTTTTAAAGGAAATAAAAGTGGCAGTGCCTTTAATTGCAATATTTATAGGGTTAGGCTCTATCCTGCTTTTGGTGACCAGCCTTTTCAGGGTTTAGGGAGGGATGTTTATGAAGAATCGTTATTTGAAAAATGTTGCAACACTCAAGCTGGATTCAGATAAATGCACCGGCTGCGGAAAGTGCATGGAAGTTTGTCCGCATAATGTATTTGATATGCAAAATAAAAAAGCGGAAATAATTGATAAGGATGGCTGCATGGAGTGTGGTGCTTGCGCAAAGAACTGTCCGTTTAACGCGTTAGAAGTAAAGCCGGGCGTGGGCTGCGCATATGCGATAATCAAGGGTTGGCTCACAGGGAGTGAACCAAGCTGTGATTGCTCAGACGGAAGTAATAGCAAAGGATGCTGCTAATACTATTCTCCCGCTAAAATGGTAATCAGATAACATTGTTTTTTTAGAAAGAGGTTCAAATATGGCAGAGAAAATAAAAGTAGTATTTGTTTGTGTTCATAATTCATGCAGATCTCAAATGGCAGAGGCCATTTCAAAGCTAATCGCATCAGATAGCTTTGAAGCATATTCAGCCGGGACTGAAACCAGGCCGCAGATAAATCAGGATGCTGTTTCAGTTATTAAGGCGCTTTATGGTGTAGATATGAACGCTTTGCAAAAATCGAAATTGATTTCAGATATCCCTGCTGTGGATATTGTTGTAACTATGGGGTGCAGTGTGAATTGCCCTTTTATTCCTTGCAAGCATAGAGAGGATTGGGGTCTTGAAGACCCGTCGGGGAAAGATAAAAGCGCGTTTGTTAAAACGGCTAGGGCTATTGAGGAAAAGGTAGAGGATTTGAAAAAAAGAGTAAACAGCTTAGAGGGTGTCTTCAAATAGGCGAAATGTGTAAGCCAGAAAATATTGGATTAAAAATGCTTGTAAAATATATGAAAGCGTGTTATACTAAAGCAAAATAAAAAATGAAGGAAAAAAGACGATGAAAAAGTTTAGTAGGCTGCAGATACGCCTTTCAGAGAGAGGGCGCCATTGGCTGAAAGCCCCTTAGAAACGGCTGCCGCTGAAATTTCGCTTTGGAGTTGCACGGCTGAACATGTGCTTGGGTGCGCTCAAGTTTCAGTAGGTCGTGACGGTTGCAGCCGTCATTTGCAAACAAGTGCCCGCATGGATTTTATGCGGGAATTTGGGTGGTAACGCGGAGTGTTTGTGCTTCGTCCCATGGCGGACGCGGCACTTTTTTATGTGATAGAAAATTACGCCAAAATAGGTTGCCGGGCACAGGATCAGAATTACCGCTGACTGCCCGCGTAGTGCCAGCGGGCGCTGCCCGCTTTTTTAGTTTAACAAGCAAATTTGCTATAAAGGAGCTAGAGAAATGAAGGAGCAGTTGGAACAGATTAAAGCGCAGTCAATGCAGGAGTTGGAAAGTGCTACAGATTTACAAGGGCTTGATGAAATCAGGATTAAATATTTAGGTAAAAAGGGTGCGCTCACTTCGGTTTTGCGGGGTATGGGCGCTTTGCCGCCGGAGGAGAGGCCGCAGGCGGGCGCACTTGCCAATCAGGCCAGAGCGGCTATTGAAGCTGCCATTGAACAAAAGGACGCGCAGCTGTCCGGACAGGCGCGCAAGGCGCAGCTGGCCGGCGAAACGCTTGACGTGACCATGCCGGGCAGGCGGCACAAAGCGGGCAAACTGCATCCGCTCACACAGGTGCTCGATGACGTAAAGGATATTTTTATCGGCATGGGCTTTAGCATTGCGCAGGGGCCTGATGTGGAGCTCGACTACTACAATTTTGAGGCGTTAAATATTCCTAAGAATCATCCCGCGCGCGATACGCAGGACACCTTCTATATTGATGAAAACGTTGTGCTGCGCACCCAGACGTCGCCTGTTCAGGTGCGCGTTATGGAAAAGCAAAAGCCGCCGATCCGCATTATCGCCCCCGGCATGGTTTACCGCAGCGATGCCGTTGACGCAACGCATTCGCCGGTGTTCCATCAGATTGAGGGGCTTGTGGTGGACAAAGGCATTACCATGGGCGACCTGAAGGGAACGCTTGAGGTGTTTGCGCATGCCTTGTATGGCGCCGATGTGAAGGTAAGGTTTCGCCCGCACCACTTCCCGTTCACCGAGCCAAGCGCGGAGATGGATGTGTCCTGCTTTGTGTGCGGCGGAGAAGGCTGCCGCGTGTGTAAAGGCGAGGGCTGGATCGAAATTTTGGGTGCGGGCATGGTACATCCAAAGGTGCTTGCCGGCTGCGGCATTGATCCGGAGGTGTACAGTGGTTTTGCGTTCGGGCTGGGGCTTGAGCGTGTTACTATGCGCCGCTACGATATTGATGATTTGCGTCTGTTCTTTGAAAACGACGTTAGATTCTTAAAACAGTTCTGATTATAATGAAAATGGATGGGAGGGAATAGCTGTGAAAATAGCAATGAGCTGGTTTAACGATTATGTTGATCTATCTGATATACCGCCAAAGGAATTTGCCGACGCAATGACCATGTCGGGCTCTATGGTTGAGGGAGTGGAGAGCCTGGGCGCTGAAATAGAAAATGTGGTTACAGGAAAGATTCTGTCTGTTGAGAAGCACGAGAATGCCGATTCGCTCCAGGTGTGTATGCTGGATATCGGCGGCCAAATGCTCCAGATCGTCACAGGGGCTACTAATGTGGGGGAAGGGCAGATCGTACCTGTGGCAACGCACGGTGCAAAGCTGGCAGGCGGCATGTCCATTAAAAAGGGCAAGCTGCGCGGCGTTGTGTCAGAGGGCATGCTATGCTCCCATGAGGAGCTTGGCATAACCGCGGCGGAGCTTGGCTATGAGCCTGAATATGGTATTCTGATTTTAGACGGTGGCACGCCTGTGGGTGTTGACATCAAAGAGGTATTTGGGCTTAACGACAATGTTGCGGAGTTTGAAATCACGTCAAACCGGCCCGATTGCCAGAGCGTTATCGGGCTTGCGCGGGAGGCGGCGGTGACCTTTGGACGTCCGTTTTCGCTGCCTGTGCCTGCGGCGCAGGGAAATAAAGAAAACGTAGCTGATCTGGCAAGGGTGGATGTGCTAGATCAGGCATATTGTCCGCGTTACTGTGCCAGAATGATCAAAAATGTAAAGATTGCGCCGTCGCCCGCGTGGCTTGTGCGCAGACTGCAGGCAAGCGGGATCCGCGCCATCAACAATATTGTGGATATCACCAATTATGTCCTGCTGGAGTACGGCCAGCCCATGCACGCGTTTGATATGCGTGATGTAGCGGGGGCGCATATTATCGTGCGCCGGGCGCGGGACGGGGAGATGATCACCACCTTAGACGACCAGCAAAGAAAGCTGGATGCCTCTATGCTTGTTATTGCGGACGGGGAAAAGGCCGTGGCAGTAGCAGGCGTGATGGGGGCGCAGAATTCCGAGGTAAAGCCGGACACGGCTGTAATACTGTTTGAGAGCGCCAACTTCGATGGGGCGTCGGTCAGGATAACTGCCAAAAAGCTGGGGCTTCGTACCGAAGCGTCATCAAAATATGAAAAGGGCATCGACCCTTCTCTGACAGAGGCAGCCGTCAACCGGGCATGCCAGCTTGTTGAGGAATTAGGGATAGGCGAAGTGGTGGGCGGTATGATTGATGTGTGTGGCAAGCTGCCGCCTGCGCGCAGTCTGACGCTTCGCCCGGAAAAGATCAACGCTTTTCTGGGCGCGCAGATTGATACGGCGTTTATGATAAAAACGCTTAATGCTTTGGGCTTTGGCGTAGATGAGGCCGCCATGACGGTGAGCGTGCCGTCATATCGTGCAGATGTGGAAAGCGAGGCAGACCTTGCTGAGGAGATCGTACGTATCTATGGGTACAACAATATCAAATCCACCCTTATGGCCGGAGAAATCACCAAGGGCGGCAAAAACGCCGGACAGAAGCTGGAAGACAAAGTGAAGGCCGCCATGGCCGCACAGGGGCTTTATGAAATCCTGACCTATACGTTTACCAGCCCTGCCGTTTTTGACAAACTGCGTTTTCCTGCCGATTCGCCGAAGCGTAATGTGGTAAGCATTCAAAATCCGCTTGGCGAAGAAAATTCCATTATGCGCACAACCACACTGGCATCCATGATGGAGGCGCTTGAGCGAAACTACAGTCAGCGCAATGAGGCGGTGAAGCTGTTTGAAATAGGCAGGGTGTATTTGCCGCAGCCAGAGCAGACCTTGCCCGACGAAAAAAACATTGTTACGCTCGGTATGTATGGCGGGGTTGACTTCTATGATATCAAGGGTATGGTTGAAGAGCTGTTTGACAGCATTGGTGTAAAGGTATATTCATTTACGCCTGCCGCAGATCAGAGCGCATACCATCCGGGACGCTGCGCTATGATAACGATAGGTTCAGATCGCGCAGGATATGTCGGGCAGGCGCATCCGGATGTGTGTGATGCCTACGGCATATCAGAGGCGTGCTATCTGGCCGAGCTTTCGTTTGATGCGCTAAGCGGGGCCGCCGATAACGCAAAAACCTACAAAAAGCTGCCGAAATATCCGGCTGTTTCGCGTGACCTTGCCCTACTGGCAGACGATGCCGTATTGGCGGGGGATATTGCGCAGATCATTGAGAAGGCGGCAGGTAAAATCTTAGACAGTATAAAGCTGTTTGATGTATATAAAGGACCGCAGATTCCGCAGGGCAAAAAGAGTATGGCGTATTCGGTGACTTTGCGTGCCGCTGACCGCACGCTGACCGATCAGGAGATCGGCAAGGTGATGGACAAAATCCTCGAAAGCCTTGAGTGCAGCGCAGGTGTTAAGCTAAGGTAAAACGGGCTTATCATATCCGCTATAACGCAGAGGAAAAAGACTGCGCATTTTGCGCTGTATTGTGAAAACCTTCGTATGACTTGCAAACATGGTGGCATACTATATACTTGAAAGCGCGGTGCAGAGGCATAAAACGGGGAACACACGCCTTTTGTGGCAAAGACTGCCTGCGAATTTAGCAAATCTTTGCATAAAGTTTTAATCAAACCTTGAAAAAAGACTGTCGGAGTAGTATAATATCAGCATTAATAGAAAATAACACAAAGAACAAGCGTCATGACATCGTGGCAGCATAATAGTAGCATGGCCGATACGAAAGGGGCGAAAAGGATATGGCTTGTAATGAAACGATGCAATTTAAAAATGCGGATAACGAAAGAACCAAAGAGGTAACGCAGATTATCCACACGGTTTTTGACGCCTTGAAGGTGAAGGGCTATAACCCTGTCAGCCAGATGGTTGGCTACATCCTTTCAGGCGACCCGACGTATATCACCAATTATAATAATGCGAGAAGCATTATCAGCAGGGTAGAGCGTGATGAGATATTAGAAGAAATTGTTAAACAGTATTTGAAAAATTTATAAGGATCATAGGGGGAACTTTTAGATGGAACGTATTATTCCTGAGGTGCCGGCGGCAGATAAGCGGATAAAGCTGCTTATTGACTCCGACGTGGCAAACGAGATTGACGATTTATATGCGATTACTATGGCGGTCGGATTTCCGGAGCGGTTTGATATCAAGGGCTTTGTCACCACGCATTTTGCGACTGCGGGCGGCCCTGACAGCACGCAGAAGTCATATGATTTGCTGATGAAGCTGTTTAGTAAGATGGGGATAGAAGGTAAATTTAAGGCGACAAAAGGCTCACACCCCATGCAGTATCCGGGCACGCCCACGCAGAGCGAAGGCGTGGATTTTATCATCAGCTGTGCCCGTGCGTGCAGTGCGCAGGATCCGCTGTGGGTCGTGGGCTTGGGTGCGGCGACCAACCTTGCTTGCGCTATTTTAAAAGCGCCCGATATCACCGACAAGGTGCGCTATGTGTTCCATTCGCGCAGTGAGCAAACCTGGCCGGAGCGGAGCTGCCAGTTTAACGTCATGGGTGATATCATTGCCGCCAAGACTTTGCTTGAAAGCAATGTTCCGCTTGTTTGGCTCGACACGGGTACGCATATCTGCGCAACCTATGAAACAACGAAAGAAAAACTGGCGCCAATGGGAGAGCTGGGAGAATTTCTGCATAATGTCCGGGACTTAAAAGAAAACTTCAAGAATGAATATAAGGGATTTTTCGATATGGCGGACATTGTATTCCTGCTTGATCCGTCCGTTTGTAAATCCGAGGTGGTGTCCGCGCCGGGGATGAGGCGGGATATGTATTTTATACATAACAATCAGTATGGCATCATGCTTCGCGTATACGATGTTGATGTGCAAAGCTCATGGCGGCTGTTTTATGAGGCTATGGAGAATATGACTACGCAAAAATAATACGGCTCAGTATAACATGCGGTTTGTCGAATCGTAGATTTTGGGAGGCGGCTTGTGTACAAAACACTTTATGTTGTAATACCAATATATAACGAAGAGGCGATTATAGACAGCAGTATTCAGAGGATTGTAAGCGTACTAAATGAGGCGGACATACCATTTCATTTGGTATTGGTAGACGATGGATCAAAGGATGGCACATGGGAGCAGCTTTCAAAGATCGCATCTATACGAGAAGATACCACGGCACTTAGGCTTAGCCGTAATTTTGGCAAGGAAAGCGCTATTTTTGCGGGGCTGGGCGCCTGCGAGGGAGCGTGTGCTGCGGTAATGGATTGCGATATGCAGCATCCGGCAGAGATTCTCGTAGAGATGTACCGGCTATGGGAAAAATGCGGTTATTACATTGTCGAAGCGGTAAAATCAAGCAGGGGCAAGGAATCTTTTCTCAGTCGTGTTTATGCCAATCTCTTTTATTATATATTACGGCTTTTATCAGGTATTGATTTGAAAAACTCTTCAGACTTCAGGCTGATGGATCAAAAAGTTGTGGATGTAGTGCGTTTGATGCCAGAGCGGCAAACCTTCTTTCGAGGGATGTCGTCATGGGTGGGCTATAAGCGTACCAGAGTCCTGTTTGATGTTGTATCCAGAGAAGCAGGGACAACAAAGTGGTCAAAGCTGAAACTATGTAAATTTGCGTTTTCATCTATCACATCTTTCTCCTCCATACCGTTACAATTGGTTACGCTGATAGGGATTATTTTTTTGATTTTCGGGCTTGGTTTAGCTGTGCAAACCCTTTACATGAAATTTTCGGGAATAGCTACCACAGGCTTCACTACTGTTATCTTACTCTTACTTATTGTTGGCAGTGTATTAATGCTTGGTTTGGGTATTATTGGCATGTATATTGCTAAGATATATGAAGAGGTAAAGCAAAGGCCACGCTATATCGTCTGTGAGACAGCAAATTATGAAGGTAATAAGGAGAAGATTTAATGACGAACAATCTCTATTATCTTAATATTATATTGATGGCTGCTGTCGCTGTTGCGATCGCGGCTTACATGAAACAGAGCTCGCCTGCGCCTGATAAGATTTTGGCTACAGCCGCACTAAAGGGGAAGGGGAAAAAGGCTGTACAGGCGGCGGCGTCTTCTTCCGGTGTCTTCCCATCAAAGCTTGGCTGGGTTTTATTTGCCGTTCTTATGGCGCTGGCGCTGGCTGTGCGTTTGTGGAAATTCGGGTTGGTGCCGGGAGGGTTCAACCAGGATGGCGCAATGGCGGCGGTGGATGCTCACGCGCTTGCGGACTACGCAACAGACAGATTCGGAACACATATGCCGGCGCATCTGTATGCGTGGGGTTTTGGTCAGATGAGTTCGCTGCTGTCTTATATGATGGTTCCGTTTATTAAATTGTTTGGACTGAATGCGGTTACCGCAAGATTACCGCTTTTGGTCTGCAGCATGTTGGCGCTATGGGTACTGTATTTGCTGATAAAAGATATGTATGGACACAAGAGCGCTTTAGTTGTTTTGGCGTTTGCCGCTATTAATCCATGGCATTTTATGCAGAGCAGATGGGCACTGGATGCCAATTTATTGCCGCATTTCATGTTATTTTCCATTTATTTTCTCCAAAAAGGAACGAAAAAAATTGCGTATGCTTATGTTTCAATGATTTTCTTCGGGCTTACTATGTATACGTATGGCATCGCATTTTATCTGGTTCCGATTTTTCTGATTATCGCTTGCGTGATTTTTTTAAAAAAGAAAGTGTTTAGTTTGAAGCAGGCAGTGGTCATGACGGCTGTTTATTTTCTGATTGCATGGCCGATATTTGGGGTTATCCTTGTCAATACCTTGAAGCTGAATACGATATCCTTGCCATTTGTTACGATCCAATATTTTAAAGACAGTATGCGCAGTAATGATTTGCTGTTCTTCTCGAAGGAGCCCATGAAGCAGCTCCTGGTAAATGCCAAGTCATTGATGGACGTTGTTTTTCTGCAAAAGCCGGATCTGCTCTGGAATTCAATTGAAGCGTTCGGCTCGATCTACCTTTTTAGTATGCCATTTACTCTCCTTGGATTCTATAAGCTGGTAAAGGATTCTAAAGACAAAGCCGTTGCTCAGAGACCTGCGTTCTGGCTTGTTTTATTGTGGATTTGTGTAAGTATTTTTTCGGGATTTGTTGTCAGACAGGTCAATGTGAACCGGATAAATATCATATTTTACCCGATGATCATATTCACGGGCATAGGCATTTATTATTTATGCAGCCTCAGGATTTTCAAAAACAAGCGCGTAATAGCTGCGGCGCTGGCAGCTTTGTATGCGTGCTATTTCCTCATGTTTTGCAACACATATTTCGGCACGCACAATGAAAAGCTAAGCGAGGCATTTTACGAAGGCTTCGGGGATGCAGTCTGCGCGGCGGAGGATACAGGGTATGATAAAATTAACATTACGGCATATACACAAGGCCAAAATTCATACTATATCAGCGAGATTTTAACGCAGTTTTATCTGGCGCTGGACGCAAAATATATTAGGGGGGAAAAGGGGATGACGGACAAAAGCGGCGGTGCGCTGAGCGCCTACCGTCAAAGGTTCTCGTATGTTTCTTTTGCCGGCAGTCCGCCCAACCCTTCCGTGAAAAACACAGCGTATGTTGTAAATAACAAAGAGCTTAGCCTGTTTGATTCAGCTGAGTTTCATATCAGGCAATTTAAATATTACAGTATGGCTATACCTAAATAAAACTGCGCTTTCTTTGTGACGGTTATTTGTGCCGGTGCTTTTCTTGTTAAAACCTTGACGAATGCCCGGCGCTGGCGTATAATAACATGCATAAATCAAAATCTATAGGGGGGTTATTGTGGTTATGAAAAGAGTATATAACTTTTCTGCCGGTCCGTCTGTTCTGCCTGAAGAAGTACTTAAAATCGCGGCTGATGAAATGCTTTGCTATCAGGATTCGGGCATGTCGGTAATGGAGATGAGCCACCGTTCAAAGGCTTATGAGGAAATAATCGGCGCGGCGGCGGCTAACTTGCGCACTTTGCTAAATGTTCCTGATAATTACAAAATTCTGTTCATGCAGGGTGGAGCGACTGCGCAGTTTGACGCGGTCCCGCTTAATCTGATGAAAAATAAAAAGGCGGACTTCGTAGACAGCGGTATATGGGCCGCCAAGGCTATCAAGCTTGCAAAAAAGTATGGGCAGACAAATGTGCTGGCCTCCTCAAAGGACACCGCATATGACCGTATCCCGGAGCTGGATCCTTCCAAATTCGACCCCGAGGCGGACTATTTCCACATAACTATGAACAATACTGTTGCGGGAACACGGTTTTACAAGCTTCCCGATACCAAAGGCGTTCCCATTGTGGTGGATATGTCGTCTTACATATTATCCGAGGTGTTTGACGTAAACGATTTTGGCCTTATCTATGCCGGCGCGCAGAAGAATATGGGGCCGGCAGGCGTAGCGGTTGTCATTATCCGTGAGGATTTGATGGGCGAGTGCATGCCTGTCACGCCGGAGCTGTACAACTACAAAATCAACTACGAAAGCGGCTCCATGCTTAACACTCCGCCGACCTATACCATCTATATCCTCAAGCTGGTTACCGACTGGGTAGCCAGGATGGGCGGCGTGGCGCAGATACAAAAGATTAATGAAAAGAAAGCAGCTATGCTCTACGATTATCTGGATCAGTCCAACCTGTTTAAGGGAAGGGTAGCAAAGGATTCCCGTTCTATGATGAACGTGACGTTTGTTATGGGTAATGAGGAGCTGGAGAAACGCTTTGTGGCCGAAGCCAAAGCGGCAGGGCTTGTAAACCTTGGCGGTCACAGGATTATGGGAGGCTTGCGCGCAAGCATCTACAACGCTATGCCGGTCGAGGGCGTGGCCGCATTGGTTGACTTTATGAAGAAATTTGAAAAAGAGAATAAATAGTTAAGACGGTATGATCATTCTGAATGGAAGAAGGGTTTTTGATGTATAAAGTTCTGACATTAAATAAAATTGCGCCTGTTGGATTGGCCAACCTGAGCAGCACGAATTATACCGTTACCGACGATGCAAGCGATGATGCCGACGGCATCATCCTGCGCAGCTTCTCCATGTATGAAATGGCGTTTCCGCCATCCTTGAAGGCGGTTGCAAGGGCCGGTGCAGGAGTAAACAATATTCCTGTCGATAAATGCTCCGAGGCGGGAATCGTTGTATTTAATACGCCCGGCGCCAACGCCAACGCCGTTAAGGAAATGACTATTGCAGCGCTGCTTTTGGCCTCGCGCGATATCGTAGGCGGCATACAGTGGGCAAAATCCCTGGCGGGCAACGGCGACGCTATCCCCAAGATGGTGGAGAAGGGCAAGTCCGCTTTCGCGGGCCCGGAGCTTGAAGGCAAGACCATAGGCGTTGTGGGACTTGGCGCAATCGGCGTAAATGTTGCCAACACAGCCCAATGCCTTGGCATGGAAGTGATAGGCTATGACCCGTTTTTATCGGTTGAAGCGGCGTGGAACCTGTCGCGCGGTATTAAAAAGGCTGCCGATCTTAAGGAAATCTATACCAGCTGCGACTATATCACGCTTCACCTGCCTTTAAATAACGATACGCGCGGGATGCTTGGCCAGGAGCAGTTTGCCATGATGAAAAACAATGTGCGTATTTTGAATTTTTCACGCGGTGAACTGGTGGACAATGCGGCATTGAAGGAAGCGATAGCCAAGGAGGTTGTTGCGCGTTATGTAGTGGATTTCCCGACAGAAGAGCTGCTCAGCATGGATAAGGTGATTGCCGTTCCTCACCTTGGCGCCTCTACGCCTGAGTCGGAGGACAACTGTGCGGTGATGGCGGCAAAGCAGCTTGCCGATTATCTGGAAAACGGCAACATCACCAACTCGGTCAATCTGCCCAATTGCTATATTGAGCGGGATTCCTACTGCAGGGTAACCATTATCCATAAAAACATTCCCAATATGCTCACCCGCTTTTCTGCGGCGCTGGCGGAGTGTAATATCAACATTCCCCATATGCTCAATAAGAGCAAGAAGGAATACGCCTATACCATTATGGATGCCGACAGCGATGTGCCCGATGAGGTGATCAGCAAGATACAGGCGGTTGACGGCGTATTAAAGGTGCGTGTGATAAAGTAATTTTTGTAAAACGTATGAAATCAGAACAGCTATCCTCCTGTTTCGGGGGATAGCTGTTTTAGCATTATCTTTTTTACTGAGCTGCTTCAAAAACAACGGCTTTTGTGGCTTTTGTCACAGGTGCCGTTTTTCTGGCACTGGTAGCATATTTCGTTTTCAAGCTGTGCTCCGTCGAAATAAGCCTTCAAGTTTTCAAGCGTTGTTTCGGCAATTTTGGAAAGCGCCTCATGTGTCAGAAACGCCTGATGGGATGTGACGATCACATTCGGCATGGAAATAAGGCGTATCAGCACATCGTCATGGATAATGGTGTCGGACAAATCCTCATAGAAGAATTCGGTTTCCTCTTCATACACGTCAAGGCCTGCCGCCTCGATCTTTTCATCCTTGATGGCCTGCAGGAGCGCTTCACTGTCGATGAGCGCGCCGCGTGATGTATTGATGATATATACACTGTCCTTCATCAGCGCCAGCGTGTCTTTATTGACGATATGGTGCGTATCTTTTGTCAGCGGGCAGTGCAAGCTGATCACATTGGCATTTTTGCAAAGTTCCTCAAAAGATACATAGTCAATACCGGAGTCGGGGACAGGAAACGGATCGTAGGCAATGACCTTCATGCCAAAGCCGCGGCAGATATCGATAAAACAACGGCCTATCTTTCCGGTGCCGACGACACCTGCGGTTTTGCCGTGCAAATCAAAGCCGATAAGACCGCTTAAGCTGAAATTGTGTTCACGTGTACGGTTGTAGGAGCGGTGGGTTTTACGGTTGAGCGTCAGCAGCAGCGCCATGGCGTGCTCCGCCACCGCATAGGGTGAGTATGCGGGTACATGCAGGACATGGACCTTTTCATAAGCGGCCTTAAAGTCAATGTTATTGTAGCCTGCGCAGCGCATGGCGATCACATTAATTTTCTGCTGGTACAAGGCGTCGATAACGGCGCTGTCTATAGCATCGTTAACAAAGGCCACTGCCGCGTCGCTGCCGTTGGCCATGAATACCGTGTGGCTGCTCAGCTTGGGCTCAAAATAATTGATTTCAAAAGCGTATTTATCCTTTAGCTTGTCAAAATACAGCCTGTCATAGGGCTTTGCGTCATAGAAACTGATTTTTTTCATAACCGTCCCCCGAATCTTTTTGCAATGTGTTCTGACAACTGCACTATATTATATCGGTATCACGGCATACAGTCAATGTGCAGATTCAGTTTATTTATACCCTTTTGCCAATAAAAATATCATTTTTCGGGCAGTTTGCAATAAAAAGCATCTGTCAGTCTGTGAAGAAAGGCTAAATTTTGCAGGATTTTTGTTTGTGTCTTGCAAAAATTAACAAGATGTATTATGATATAATAGATGCAATCAAGGGAATAAACCCTTTTGGGTTTATTTAACATGCATTTATTGTATCGGTGTGTAGCAAGCCGACTGCGGCTTGCACTTATGATATAGACAATATATGCGTCAGAGCAGCAAAACCGGGAGGTTAATCGTTTGGAAAGTTATGCAAATCTTTTATCAAGAATAAACGGTAAGATGCCGCAGTTCAGTAAAGGGCAAAAGCGCATTGCCGAGTTTATCATGAACCAATACGATAAAGCGGCGTTTATCACGGCGGCGAAGCTGGGCGAAACCGTTGGGGTGAGCGAGTCGACAGTGGTGCGTTTTGCGGTTGAGCTGGGGTTTGAAGGCTATCCGGCCATGCAGCGTGCGCTGCAGTCCATGATTCGCACACAGCTTACCGCCGCCCAGCGCATAGGTGTGGCATCCGACCGTATGGGCAGCGGCGATATCCTAAAGTCGGTGCTGGAATGGGATATCGACAATATCCGGACAACGCTTTGCGAAATAGACCGAAGTGAGTTTGAAAAGATCATTGAAACGATACTTGGCGCCAAAAATATTTATATTATAGGCGTTCGCTCGTCTGCGGCACTGGCGGGCTTTTTGGGCTTTTATTTCAATCTTATGCTGGACAGTATACGTATTGTGCAGACAAGCACCGCAAGCGAAGTTTTTGAACAGGTTTTCCGCATAGCCGAAGACGATGTCATGATCGCTATCAGCTTTCCGAGATATTCACGCCGCACACTAAAGGCGGTCTGCTATGCAAAGGACAGCGGGGCGACAGTGGTGGGACTTACAGACAGCGCCGATTCTCCGCTTGCGCTGGCGGCCGATATGTCTCTGATTGCCCGCAGTGACATGGCGTCGTTTGCGGATTCTCTGGTGGCGCCGCTCAGCGTCATTAACGCACTGATTGTGGCGATAAGCATGCGCAAAAGGCAGGAGATATTCGGCACCTTTGAACAGCTTGAGCGCGTGTGGGACGAGTATCAGGTATATGAAAAATGAGTGCGGAAAGGGCAGATATGAGCGTGGATAGTTCAGGCAAGGTGATTGTGATCGGCGGCGGCGCGGCAGGGCTGATGGCGACAGGCCGTCTGGCTGAAAGAGGCAGGCAGGTCGTTTTGGTTGAGAAGATGGGCGTGCTTGGCAAAAAGCTAAGGATAACCGGCAAAGGCCGCTGCAACATAACAAACGTCTGCGATATAGAAGATATCATTAACAATATTCCTGTAAATGCCAGCTTCATGTACAGCGCACTCTATACCTTTTCAAATACCGATCTTTTAAAGCTGTTTGACGCATGGGGCGTGCCGACAAAGACAGAGCGCGGCGGCCGGGTTTTTCCGGCTTCGGACAAGGCAGCTGATGTGGTGAATGCGCTAAAAAAATATGCGCTCCAAAAAAATGTCAGGTTGCTGTGCGATGAAGCCACGGGGTTGATCATTGATAACAGTACCATACGTGGTGTGACGCTGAAATCGGGCAATAACATCTACGGTGATTCGGTCATTGTTGCCACCGGGGGCAAGTCATACCCTATTACAGGCTCTACGGGCGCCGGATACCGATTTGCGAAACAGGCGGGTCATGAAGTCATCACGCCAAAGCCATCGTTGGTACCGCTTGAAACCGAGGAACGCTGGGTTTGCCGGCTGATGGGACTGTCACTTAAAAATGTGGCGATCAATGTGGCGGACCGAAACGGCAGGAGCGTATACCGCGACTTTGGTGAAATGCTGTTTACGCATTTTGGCGTCAGCGGCCCTGTTATTCTGTCGGCCAGCGCGCATTTGCGGGATATAGAAAAAAGCGCGTATACACTTTTAATTGACTTAAAGCCTGCGTTGGATGACCAGCAGCTTGACGAACGCCTTTTGCGTGATTTTGAAAAGTTTTCGCGCAAACGCGTGCTAAACGCTTTTGATGAATTACTGCCCCGAAAAATGATTCCGATTTTTATTGAACTGACCGGAATTGACCCGCATAAGCCCGTAAACCAGATATCGAGGGCTGAGCGCCGGACCGTTCATTCTCTTTTAAAGGCACTTCCGCTTCGCATCAAGGGCATGCGCCCCATATCTGAGGCGATCATCACATCCGGCGGCGTGGATGTACGCGAGCTTGATCCGTCTACCATGCAGTCCAGGCTTGTAAAGGGGTTATACTTTGCAGGCGAGGTGATTGATGTAGACGCCTATACGGGCGGGTTTAATCTTCAGATTGCTTTCTCCACAGGATACCTGGCCGGCAGCAACGCATAGGCACGTCTTATTTGCCATTTATCTACATATAAATTTATGTAGATAAAGGAGGGGGTTTTATGGCAAAAATACGTGCAAAAACAATTTTGATTTTGACGGCGGTTTTTCTTATATTAATCACTGTAGGCTTTTTGTCTGCGATGATTGACAGGGCTGTGACCACGGGTGCGGATGTGACAAGCATTGCCGATGAAATAAACGCCAATGTGCCTGTCGGGCAGCTGTACCTTGAGGCGCAGGGCGTTTCGCAAAGCCAACCGGCTAAAATCCTGCTAAACGGATATTATGCCGCAGACCTGAACAGTGCACAAAAAACCGTTGACGTGCCCGATGGCTGCGTTGTGGAGATTGACGCAAGAGGGCTTAGGACACCCATTACGGTCAGAATCGTCGGCAAATCGGCGGGCGTTATTTCGGATTGCGAGGGCAGAAGTGTTACGGCGGCTGGCAACATAGCGAATCTGGGCATGTTTCTGGTACGGTCAGCCAACTAAAAAACACAAGAAATTCAGGAGTGAGACTATTGGGTGAATATCATTACGGCAGTAAAGAGATTGCCGAAGCGGCAATAAAAATGGCGCTGACACCGGACCGGCAATCCGAGAAGGATTTGCAGGAGACGTATAGGCGTATCGGTATCTTTACCGCCGCGGCGGATTATGGCGGAGATTTTTTAAGCGCCGTGACCAAAATCGTGGAGCGGGCTGTGGTGGCGGCAAAGCGTGAGGGCGTGATCGGTGAGTCACATGTGGAACAGGGTGCTGTGGCCGGGGCTGCCCACGAGGCGCTTTCACAGATCGCGGCAAAGGCTATGGGCCTCAGCGTAGGCGGAAAAATAGGGATCGCCAGGCATGGTGACCACGTCAGTGTTTCTGTATTTTTTGCTATTGGGCTGCTGAATTTGAACGAGGTGGCAATGGGGCTTGGGCATAGGGTGATATAAGTGCCGGATGTTAAAAAATTTGTTTTTTCAAAAGGATTTTGCCAAGTCGTGTCGAATATAACTAAAGCGTCTTCATACTCAATGGATGTGTGGTTTTTTGAAATGTTTTGCGCCGGACAAGGCAATTTTGTAAGGCTATATTATTTGGCGAGAGAATTTAACGCCATATAGCGTAAAATGTACCCAAAAGACGTGCATGTGGCTTAGTGTGAATACGCTCTGAATCGGCAAGCCGCATTTTACGCGTCACAGGCTTGATTAACTACGATTTACAGCATACAGAATAAAAGGGGAATAAGCGGATGAAGCATGTAAGCGTTGCCATCGACGGCCCTGCCGGAGCGGGAAAAAGCACCATATCAAAGGCGGTGGCAAAGGAATTGGGCTTTGTGTATGTGGACACCGGCGCGATGTATCGGGCAGTTGCGCTGTATGCGATCCAGCGCGGGGTGGACACCAAAAATTCCGATGGCAGGTTGGTTGAGCTTTTGGATGATATTGAAATTGACATTGCGTTTCGTGACGGCACGCAGCACATCTTTTTAAACGGGCGGGATGTTTCCGAGGAAATAAGAAAGCCCGATGTCAGCATCGGTTCATCCAATGTTGCGGTGGTGCCTGAGGTGCGCATAAAACTGGTGGAGCTTCAGCGCAAGCTGGCGTCTAAAGCCAGCGTTATTATGGACGGACGGGATATCGGCACATATGTGCTGCCCGGTGCGGACGTGAAAATATTTCTGACGGCGGCTGTGGAGGACAGGGCAAAGCGCAGATATGATGAGATGGTGCAAAAAGGTATGCCTTGCGATTTTGAGGTGGTGAAAGAGGATATTTGCTACCGTGACAAAAACGACTCGTCGCGTGAGTTTGCGCCCCTGCGCCAGGCGGAGGATGCCATGCTGATAGATACCAGCGGCAATACGCTTGACCAATCCATAGAAATGATCCTGAACTTTATTAAGGAAAGGCTGTAGGGGCATGTTTTATAAAATTGTGCTTAATATTATCAGAATATTTTGCGCGCCGTTTTTCTACAGAAAGGTAGTGGGCGCGCAGAATATACCCAGGTCCGGCGGACTGATCATTGCGCTTAATCACAGGAGCAACTGGGATGTGGTCATGGCGGCGTTGTCGTGCCCGCGCATGCTTAATTTCATGGCGAAGAAAGAATTGTTTCATAATAAACTTTTTGGCTGGCTGATTTCCCACCTGGGTGCGTTTCCGCTCTCAAGGGGGACGGGGGACATAAAGGCCGTCAAGACCGCCATAGGCCGCTTAAAGGACGGTAAGGTGCTTCAGCTTTTTCCCGAAGGGACACGGGTGAAGGGAAATGAGGACGTCGACGCAAAGGCGGGGGTGGCCATGCTGGCTATCCGTGGGCAGGTGCCGGTGGTGCCGGGGGTCATTGTGGGAGAATACAAGCCGTTTTGTAAACTGCATGTGGTGTTCGGCAAACCCGTCAGCTTAGATTCATATTATGGGCAAAAACCTGATACAGAGCAGCTGCAGAAAATCAGCGAAAAAATTATGCAGCATGTCAGGACGATGGACGCGGCTGTGAAGCAATGTATCAGTGAAAAAAATCAGGCCGGCATTGCGGCTCTTGTGCAGGAATAATCAGGCTTTGCCTGTGGCACAATACGTTTTAGGACCTTACGAATAAAAAGGACAAGTGGTAGGCTTATGGAAATAACTGTGGTACAAAGCGCGGGCTTCTGTTTTGGCGTAAAAAGAGCTGTTGACAGCGTCTATGCGCTGTCGGACAGCAGGGACGGGATAGTGATCTTAGGGGAACTCATCCATAACCGCTATGTGACGGACGACTTAAAAAAGCGCGGAGTTGACACTGTGGAGGATGTTTGTGACTGCGCTTCCGGCACCGTTTTGGTGATCCGTGCCCACGGTGTGGGCAGAGAGGTGCTGAGCAGGGCGCAGAAGCGGGCGGGGGAGGTTGTCGATCTTACCTGTCCTTACGTTGCAAAAATACATAATATTGTTGCGCAACACAGCGCCTGCGACTACGATATCGTCATTGTAGGCGACAAAACCCATCCTGAAGTGATCGGAATTGAAGGGTGGTGCCAGGCTGGCGCTCATGTGATTTCTGCGCCGCAGGAGGCTCAAAGCCTTGTGCTGGATAAGGTCTGCATGGTTGCGCAGACAACGGCGAACAAAAATAATTTTGACAATCTTGTTAAAATTGTAAAAAACAATTGCCAAGAGGTCATAGTTTTTGATACAATATGTAAGTCGACCAAAATCAGACAGGCCGAGGCGGAAGACATATCCAAAAAGGTCGACGTTATGTTTGTAGTTGGCGGGAAGGGAAGCTCAAATACCAAAAAGCTGTTTGATATATGTGCAAAAAACTGCCCGCAAACCTTTCACATCGAAAATTTTGAGGATATCCCTCAAAATATAAATTACAAAAATAAAAAAATAGGTATTACTGCGGGAGCATCCACGCCGTCAGGTAGTATCAAGGAGGTTGTCAGGACTATGGAAGAAAATATCAATAGCCATGGTGTGCAGGAGATGAGTTTTGAGGAGGCTATGGAGCAGTCTTTTAAAACTTTAAATACAGGAGACGTGGTCAACGGTATCGTTGTAGAAGTCAGGCCTACCGAAGTCATTGTTGATCTGGGCTTCAAGTCGGACGGTATCATTCCGGCCAGTGAGCTGTCGGATGATCCGGAAGTGAAGCCTTCTAATATTGTAAAGCCCGGTGACGAAATTCAGGTCTTTGTTGTGGGCGTCAACGATGCGGAAGGCAAAACGCTGCTTTCCAAGAAAAAGCTCGACTACATCGCGGGCTGGAAAAAGATAGAGGAAGCCGTTGAGAACAAGGCGGTTCTGTCGGGCAAGGTCATACAGGTTGTGGGAGGCGGAATGATTGTGCTGGTGGAAGGCACACGCGTATTTGTGCCCGCGTCGCAAGCCTCCGACCGTTATACTGAAGACCTGACGGTATTTTTGAACAATACCGTAGAGCTCAGGATCACGGAGATTAACCCCCGCCGCAAAAGAGTGACGGGTTCGGTAAAGTCGGTGCTTTCCGATCAGAAGAAGGCGATAAGCGAAAAGTTTTGGGCAGAGGCCGAGGTCGGCAGGAAGTATACCGGCACGGTGAAATCCATTATGCCGTTTGGCACGTTTGTGGATATTGGCGGCGTTGACGGGCTTGTCCATATCAGTGAGCTGTCATGGAGCCGGATAAAACATCCTTCGGAAGTGCTGAGCGTAGGCGATACTGTGGAAGTTTATATTAAAGATATTGATGCCGAAACCAAGAAAATATCCCTTGGCTATAAAAAGGCAGAGGACAACCCTTGGGCAATGGCGCAGGAAAAGTTTAACGTGGGGGATATTGTCAAGTGTAAGGTGGTTCGCTTCATGCCTTTTGGCGCGTTTGTTGAGCTGATGCCGGGAGTGGACGGGCTTATCCATATTTCTCAGATCGCCAATAAGCGTGTTGGCAAGCCCTCGGATGAGCTTTCTATCGGAGAGGAAATTGAGGCAAAGATAACAGAGATTAATTGGGAAAACAAGCGTATCAGTTTAAGCAAACGGGCGCTTTTGCCTGTTGAGGAAAATCAGGCGGAATCCCAGCAGATTATGGAAGAGATTTCGGCTGAGGCGCAAGGGGAGCAACCGGCAGCGGAGACCGAGCCGGCTGCCGATGAACAGCCGTCGGAGCAGACACCGCAGGGAAATGATGGTGTCGGTGATACCGAGGAAAACCAAAGCGATGGGGAATAGTAAACCGATATAGCTATTTCACATAAAAAATCCGTACCTTAACGCGGGTTCTTTATGCTTTAACAATAAGGCGTTTTTTGTTGAAAAGGCTGTATTTTCAGGCTAAAAAGGAAAAACCAACAAAGTAAACAGGGCAAATATGTGCAATGTGCTGTCTTGATAAAGATATTGAAAAATGCTATAATAAATGTGAGTAATATTACATAATGAGGAGGAAAGAAAGTATGAAAAAATTTTTATCGGTGTTGTTAGCAGCAGCGCTTATGCTTAGTTGCATGTCGGGGCTTGTTTTGGCGGCAGATGAGACTGCGACAGATACCGCGGCTGCTGATGAGACAGCGGCGTCTGCAGTGCCTGAAAAAGTGGCTAGTGCGGTTTGTCTGATGCTTGACATTCCCAATGCGCTTGTTAACGGCGAAAAAAAGATACTTGACGTTGTCCCGTTTACCGTAAACGACAGAACCATGGTTCCGTTTCGTTTCATTGGGGAGGCGTTTGGAGCAGACGTACAGTATGTTCCGGGTGAAGTAGAAAAAGTAGTTCTTACTTTAGGCAGCAAAACCATAGAACTTACAATCGGTTCGGACAAAATGATTGTGGACGGTTCAGAGCAGACGATTGATGCGCCCGCAATAATCAAGGATGACAGAACGTTTGTGCCGCTCCGAGCATCCGCACAGGCATTTGGTAAGGAAGTTTTCTGGGATGACGCTACAAGGCTGATTATAATCTCCGATACCAAGGACATTTATAACAGCAAAGCCGATCAAGATGCGATCTATGAAGTAATAGAGAGCATGGTGACCATTGGCCTGGCCGATCTGAAGGTTGACGGTGTCACGGTTCCGGGCTTTGATCCCAATGTTTTTGAGTATACCGTAAAATTGCCTATGGGTACCACAAAGGTTCCTACGGTAGAGGCTATCCCGGCAACAGGATGCACGCTTCAGATGTCAGAGATTAAGTCTCTGCCCATCAATGCTGACATCAAGGTTGGTATTCCGTGGATTTCAGACCTGTTTAACAGATACAGACTGACTGTCAGGGAGGCTAAGGAAATTGAAATTACGGCAAGCGGTCATGACGGTAACGTGCCGGAAAATGTTATGGATGGCAATTTGACCACACGTTGGGCAATGGACGGGGAAGCCTGGATCCAGTTTGATTTTATGGAGCCCAAAGAAATTTCAGCCGTATCTATTGCTTTTTGGAAATCTGACAAAAGAAAGGCCAAACTTACTATCTTAGTTTCTGAAGACGGTATAAACTATGAGGAGGTATTCGACGGCAAATCTACATTAAACGTGGATGAGCTTGAAGATTTCCCATTGCCTGAAACTATGAAATTAAAATCTGTTAAGATTTTGGGTCATGGCAATGACGCAGAGGATCCTAACTCCGGTGTTTGGAATTCATATCTTGAGATTGAGTTCAAATAACAGTAATCATTTAAATTCCATTAATAGAAAATGGCGTTTCAGGTAAACCTGAAACGCCATTTTTGTGTAAGAAAGATCCGGATTGCAGGCCGGATACTGTTTTATGCAGCGGTACAATCAAACGTTTGCGGGTCAATCCGAAGAACGCTACATTCTGCGGAATACCCCTACCACCTTGCCCAAAATCGTCAGTTCATCCGTGATAATAGGTTCCATCGCATCGTTTTCCGGCTGAAGTCGGAAATGACCGTTTTCTTTATAAAAGGTTTTTACTGTAGCCGAATCATCAATAAGCGCCACAACGATGTCGCCATTATACGCCGTGGGTTGTTTGCGAACGATAACATAATCACCGTCCAATATGGCGGCATTGATCATGGAATCGCCTGAAACGGTAAGGATAAACAGATCCTTGTTCTTTGCAAAATCCATAGGCAGCGGAAAAAAATCGGTGGTTTCTTCGACGGCCAGGATAGGGTTACCTGCAGCAACGCGCCCTAGGACAGGTACATGTAAATACTCCGGAGCGCATGCATCGTTGGGCTGTTCGCCGACAGCAGTGGAGGGTTTGGTCAGGGTTATTGCTCTGGTTTTTGCGTTGGCCTTGATCAGCAGCCCCTTCTTCTCCAGATTCTTAAGCTGGGCATGCACGGTTGAAGTGGATTTGAGTCCGACCGCGGTACATATTTCGCGAACCGAGGGAGGGTACCCGTTCTTGCTTACCTGCTCTCGTATAAATTTCAGAATTTCGTCCCCTTTATTTGATGTTCTGGCCATCAAAGCACCTCCGGCAATATACTTTTTTACAGTATAACATATGCTTTGAAAAAAAGCAAACAAATGTTTTGCATATTATATTGATTTATCTATCGTATATGTTATAATAAATGCAATCATAGTACAAAGCCTTTCGGCTTTGCTTCATGCATTTATTGAAACAATGTGAGCGGGGCCGACTGCGGCTTGCACTTATGTTATAATAAAAACAGAGGCACTATTTAAAATTCAACATAACCGGCATTGATTTTTTTATTCCGGCGGATATGTGATAATAAATTTATAGTGTTGTCGGCAGGAAAGCTGGTGATGTCAAAATGGGCGTTAAATTATGTGTTCTGGAGGACCGGGCTTGTATCGGCTGCGGTGAGTGCGAGAGATGTGATTTGGACCCGGGCAAAATATGTGATAACTGCGAGAAATGTTTGCGGCATCCGGACGTGAATTATTATGAAATAAAAATAGACGATATTATGTCTGGTGAAGCGGGAAAGGCGAATACACACAAAACGCAGCGGTAAGTTTCCGTAAAATATATTGACAGACAGCTAAAAATAGGATACCATAATTGTATACAATTATGGTATCCTATTTTTAAGAAAGCAGATATTTGCAGATTGCAATTTGGAGGATGATAAGAATGGATAAGAATACCATTTGGATCGGCAACGATCATGGGGGTTATGATCTCAAGGTGCAGGTTGTTGAGTACTTGAAAAATAAAGGGCTTGATGTTAACGATGTGGGAACGGATTCCACACAGATCGTCCGCTATCCCTACTACGCCTGCAAGGTGGCGGGCGCCGTTTCGACAGGGGAGGCTAAGAGGGGGATTCTGATCTGCTCGACAGGAATCGGCATGAGTATCATTGCTAACAAGTTTAAAGGAGTAAGGGCGGCGTTGTGCACAAGCACTTATATGGGAAAAATGACCAGGGCGCACAACGATTCCAATGTCCTATGCCTTGGCGGAAAAATCACAGGCGTGTTTGAGGCGCTTGACATATTGGAAGCTTGGCTTGCGGGGGAATACGAAGGTGGAAGGCATGATATTTCGCTTGGGCTGATTGGGGAGGCCGAAAAAACGTTATGTGGCAAGGACGGCGCAAAGCTGCTCAGCCTGCCTGCCGAAAAGCAGTAAAATATTTTCCGGCGCTGCGGTGTGCGCGCAAGGAGGCGCTGTCAAACAGATGAATGAAACGAAAGAACGAAGCAATATTGCAAGTGAGGTATACGAACATATCAAGAAAATGATATTAGCCGGTGAGATCAGCAGCGGCCAAAGGGTTCCGGAGGAGCGGATAAGCCAGCTTTTTAATGTGAGCAGAACGCCTATCCGCGAAGCGTTAAGGCGTCTTGAGGCTTATGGCCTGGTATATGTAAAGCCCAGGAGCTTTGCAGAGGTTATAATGCTTGATGATAAGGAAATTGAGAAAGTCGCGGCCGTTAGGGCAAAGCTTGAATGCTTTGCCGTCGAGGTGCTCACCGGGCAGATCAGCGATGAGGACTGCAGGGTGCTGAGCGACATGGAAGCGGCGTGTATGGCGGCTTTTCATGCGGGGAATGTCGCGGATGTATTTGAAAAAGACAGCTTGCTGCATCTTGAGATAGCTAAACGGACGCAGAACCGGTATCTGTACGAAATGATTGAGCGGCTGGACGCTAAGGTGCAGCTGTATCGCATATCCAAGTGCATTAATTACAAAAAGATCGAGCACGATATCTGTCAACATAAGGCTATTGTTGAAGCGATATGCGGCGCAAGGACAGAACAAGCCGTTGCCTATATGGGCGAGCACGTCTGCGGCTTTTTGTCAAATAAAACTATTGTGTGACGGCTTAAGTGCCTCACAGCGATAGAGGAGGGGGACGAATTTTGAAATTATCGGTTGCAATTGCAGGGGAACAGGCGCTGCCTTCCGCCTTTGTTGTGTGGCGGGGGTTTGAGGCTTCTATCAGAAAGGCGGCGGAATTGGGCTACCACGGTGTGGAGCTTGCCCTTAAATGTGCGGATGAAATAGACCCGGATAAGCTGCATAAATGGCTTAAACAGTATCACCTTGAAGTGAGCTGTATCAGCACCGGGCAGGTATTTGCGGATTTGGGACTGTATTTTACACATGAAAGCGATGAAATCAGGGAAAAAGCAATCGTTGTTTTTACAGAGCTTATCCACATGGCAAAGGATTTTGGAAAAATCGTGAGCATAGGCAGGGCCAGAGGATTTGTTGCACAGGGCCAAACAAGAGAGCAGGCCGAGGCACTGTTCATAGACGCGGCAAGACAAATATGCGGGATTGCCGACAAAGCGGGCGTCACCATTATCGTGGAGCCTGTAAACCGCTATGAAACCAATTTTATTAACAATCTGGATGAGGCTGCCTCCATGGTCAAAAGGATTGGCTGCGGCAATCTGGGAATTATGCCGGATGTGTTTCATATGAACATTGAGGACGATAAAATCGGCGCCAGCCTTGCCCGCAACGGGGAGCTGCTAAGATACATCCACCTTGCCGATTCCAACAGGATGGCGCCCGGCCAGGGGCATATTGATTTTGACGACATATTCGGCGGCTTAAAGGCAGCAGGCTTTGACGGCTGGGCCTCAATAGAAATACTGGCCAAGCCCGACCCCGACACCGCGGCACGTCAGGCGGCGGAATATATCCTGCCATTGATAAAACAGTATAACAAGGCATAAGATAAGCGGGGGTGAATTATGAAAATTATTGTTGCGCCCGATTCGTTTAAAGGCAGTATCAGCGCGGCGCAGGCCGCCGATGCGATGGAAAAGGGAATTCTTAAGGTGTATCCGGATGCCGAGGTTGTCAAGCTGCCTGTCGCTGACGGGGGAGAAGGCACGGTAGATGCGCTTGTGTCGGGTATGGGCGGCGTTATGCGCCGGGTCTGCGTGACAGATCCCTTGGGCAATAAAATCGATGCCTCATACGGGCTGGTGGGTGATGATGCCGCTATCATTGAAATGGCGGCGGCCTCAGGTCTTACGCTGGTTGCGCCCGAAAGCCGGAATCCTTTGGTAACAACCTCGTTTGGCACGGGCGAGCTGATAAAAGACGCTTTGGAAATGGGCTGCAGGAAGATTGTGATAGGAATAGGCGGCAGTGCGACCAACGACGGCGGAATCGGTATGGCGCAGGCGCTTGGCGTTTCTTTTAAGGATGAAGCCGGCAACGAACTGGGCTTTGGCGGCGGCTGTCTCGGCTTGCTTAAAACGATTGATATGAGCCATGTCAATCCACTGCTCAAAGACTGTGAGATTATTACGGCGTGTGATGTGACCAATCCGCTGTGCGGCGAGACGGGCTCGTCTGTCGTTTATGGGCCGCAGAAGGGTGCAACGCCCGATATGGTATGCCGGCTTGACGATAACCTGAAACACTATGCAGGCGTGATAAAAGAGCAGCTTGGGGATGACATCGCCTGTGTTGCCGGGGCCGGCGCCGCAGGTGGTATGGGCGCTGCGCTGATGGTTTTTTGCAAAGCACAGCTAAAATCCGGGATCCAGATTGTTTTGGACTTAGTCGATATTGATACACACATGGCCTCTGCCGATCTGGTCATTACCGGTGAGGGCAGAATCGACGGACAGTCGGCTTACGGCAAGGTGCCCGTAGGCGTAGGCCTGCGGGCAAAAAAATACGGTGTACCGGTTGTGGTGATTGCGGGAAGCATAGGCGACGGCGCCTCTGCAGTCTACGACTGTGGCATAGATGCGGTTATGAGCATAGCGGACGGGCCTATGCCGCTTCATGAGGCAATGGATAAAGCAGCCGACTTGCTCCAGGCCGCGGCGCAGAGAGCCATGCGGCTAATTCGTATCGGAACGGCAATGGAAAGGGGAAAAGACAATGAGCAGTAACATTGAGACTTTAAAAAGGACCGCTCAGGAGCTGCGCAGGACGGTCATAAACATGATCCACTGTGCGGGCAGCGGTCACAGCGGCGGCAGTCTTTCATGCGCTGAAATACTGACTGTACTCTACGACGAAATGATGAATATGCGGGCCGATCAGCCCGACTGGCCCGGCAGGGACAGGTTTGTTTTAAGCAAAGGGCATGCGGCTCCGGCGCTTTATGCCACGCTTGTGCGCAAGGGCTTTTTAGATGAAGCGTGCCTTGGCACATTACGCCGGTTCGGAAGCTGCCTTGAGGGGCACCCATGCATGTTTAAGCAGCCTGGCGTTGAAATGTCTACAGGCTCGCTGGGTATGGGAATATCGGTTGGCGTCGGCATGGCGCTGGCGGCAAAGCAGAACCGGGCGTCCTACCATACATATGTCCTGTGCGGAGACGGAGAGCTTCAGGAAGGACAGAACTGGGAGGCTATGGCCTCGGCCAGCAAGTGGAACCTTGATAATCTTACCGTTATTGTGGACCACAACCGCGTGCAGCTTGACGGCACTGTGGATGAGGTTATGCCGGTCGGCAGTCTGGCCGATAAGATGAAAGCGTTCGGCATGCAGACTATCGAATGTGACGGACATGATGCAGAAGCGCTTTTACAGGCGCTGAAGCAGGCAGTGGGAGATGGCAGACCTACTGCAGTGATTGCGCATACGGTTAAGGGAAAGGGTGTTTCATTCATGGAAGGGCAGTCGGCATGGCACGGCAAGCCGATCAGCGACGAAGACTATACGGCTGCCATAAAAGAGATAGAGGAGGGGTTGGCATGAGCGTTTTAAAGCCTATGAGAGTGGTGTTCGGAGAGATGCTGTGTCAGCTCGGCGAAGAATTTGCGCAGATGGTCGTATTGGACTGTGACGCATCCAGCAGCACCCAGACCAAGCTGTTTAATGAAAAATATCCCGAACGTTTTTACAATTTCGGTATTGCCGAGGCCAATATGGTAAGTGCGGCGGCGGGCATGTCCACATGCGGGCTTATCCCTGTGGCGTCGACCTTTGCGTTTTTGGTCACGCTGCGCGCCGGCGACCCTGTCAGAAGCCTTATCGCGTACAATAATCTGAATGTCAAGCTGGCGGGAGGCTATGCAGGGCTTTCGGATTTCGCAGACGGCGCAAGCCACCAGTCGGTGATGGATATCGCCGTTATGCGTTCCATGCCCAATATGACCGTTCTGGTTCCGTCGGATATTGAAAGCACGCGCGGCGCTGTGCGCGCCATGCTTGAGCATAAGGGTCCTGTTTATATCCGTTTGTCAAGGGATGCGGTCGGCTCGTATCACGGCGGGGATGAAACCTTTGAGATAGGACGCGGGAGGATTTTGCGCGATGGCAGCGATATTACGCTTGCGGTATGCGGCACGCTTCTGCCGTATGCGCTTGCCGCCGCCGATGAGCTTGCGGCCCTGGGGATAAACGCGGCTGTGGCAGAGTTTCCCACCATAAAGCCGTTTGATTCTGAGCTGATGACAAAATACGCGGCCAAGACAGGGGCGGTGGTGAGTATAGAGGAGCATACCATTTACGGCGGCCTTGGCAGTGCGGTGGCCGAATGCCTGTCCGAGCAGTGCCCTGTAAGGCTCAAACGCGTTGGGATAGCCGATATGTTTGGCAGGAGCGGGGAGTATAAAAAGCTGCTTGACGACTACGGTCTCACAACCTCATACATTGTTCAGGCGGCACGCGAAGTGCTGAATCATAAAAAATAGCGGGCCGCCCCCGCTGGCCTTGCGCAGGCAGTCTGCTGTCAGCCTGTAGCTTATGCCCGGTAACCTGCTAAGGTAAACTTCTTAAAACTCAGAAATAAAAATAGAATGGAGGCATACAGATGAATGAATCAATGCACAAGTATATGAAGGTGGGACTTATCCATTTCATGGCCTATCCGTCCACCATGAAGGGTGACGGCCCTATTGCCGAAACAATCGGCAAGATCGCAAAGGACGACTATTTTGATGCTGTCGAAATCACCTGGATCAAGGATGCGCAGGTAAGGCAGCAGGTCAAAAAAATGCTGGACACTGCCGGTATGACGGTTGCGTATGGCGGCCAGCCAAGGCTTTTGACCACAGGATCAAATATTAATGATTTGGATGAGGCAAAGAGAAAAGACGCAGTCAATCTTCTTAAGGAAAGCATTGACGAGGCGTATGAAATGGGCGCCGTAGGGTTTGCTTTCCTCAGTGGCAAATATGAGGAGGACAAAAAAGAAGAGGCTTACGCGGCGTTGCTTAAATCGACTAAAGAGCTGTGTGCGTATGCAAAATCCAAAGGCAATTTGAGAATCGTGCACGAAATCTTTGACTATGATGTGGACAAGAAAAGCCTGATTGGCCCCGCCGCGCTGGCAAAGCGCTATGCCGAGGATATGCGCAGGGAATGCGACAATTTTGGCTTGATGATAGATTTAAGCCATCTGCCGCTAACCAGAGAAACCGCCAGAGAGGCAATATTGCCAATCAAGGATTATCTGGTGCACGCGCATATGGGAAATGCGGTGGCGTCCAATCCGTCCTTTGACGCATACGGCGATGCGCACCCAAGATTCGGCTTCCCCAACAGTGCCAATGATGTGCCGCAGCTGCTCGATTATTTGAAGGTGCTGATGGAGATAGGCTTCTTGAATACAGAAAACCCGCCTATCGTCAGCTTTGAGGTCAAGCCGTGGGGAGACGAGGACAGCGATCTGGTGGTTGCTAACGCAAAAAGAGCGCTTAACAAAGCGTGGGCGCAGCTCTAAGGGCTGGTCTGGCGAGATAAACGAATAGAAAACAGGAGGAATATGGGATATGAAAATCGTAGTATTGGACGGCTATACGCTCAATCCGGGGGATCTAAGCTGGGCTGGGCTTGAGGCCATTGGAGAGGTCACCGTTTATGACCGCACCCCAAAAGACCTGATATTAGACAGGATAGGCGATGCGCAAATCATCTTCACCAACAAAACGCCGCTGACAAAGGAAACCTTTGAGAAAGTGCCAAATTTGAAGTATGTGGGCGTTCTGGCTACCGGCTATAATGTGGTGGATGTGCAGGCGGCAAGGGAATTCGGCATCACGGTCACCAATATCCCTACCTATGGCACCACCGCGGTAGCGCAGTTTGTATTTGCGCTGCTGCTTGAAATATGCCATCATGTGGGCGAACACAGCGCAGAGGTGAAAAAAGGCGCCTGGAGCAGCTGCACCGACTTTTGCTTCTGGAACTATCCTTTAATCGAGCTGGCCGGCAAGACCATGGGCATTATCGGCTACGGCAGAATCGGCCGCGCCACCGGTAAAATCGCTCAGGCGCTGGGCATGAAAGTGCTGGCATACGATGAGTACCAGGATAAAGCCTTAGAAAGCGATACAATGCAGTACGCGCCGCTGGATACGGTGCTGTGTGAAGCTGACGTGATCAGCTTACACTGCCCCTTGTTTGACAGCAACAAGGGCATGATCAATAAGAGCAGTATCGCCAAAATGAAGGACGGCGTGATTATTATCAATACCTCCAGAGGCCCGTTGATTGACGAAAACGCACTGGCAGAAGAGCTGGGCAGCGGCAAGGTTTTTGGCGCGGCTGTAGACGTGCTGTCTGTTGAGCCTGCGAGCATGGACAATCCTTTGATGAAGGCAAAGAATTGCATCATCACCCCGCATATCGCGTGGGCGCCAAAGGAATCGAGGGAGCGCCTGATGAACATTACTGTGGATAATTTGAAAGCGTTTTTGGCTGGCGCCGCGGTCAACGCGGTTAACTAAGCTAAAAGCATAAAGCCTTTATGGCTCAGGGGGATGCATGGCCATATGGGATGTCGGCGGACGCTGATTGCTATACGGCAAAAGCGGTTAGCGCCGTTCGGGAGGGAATCAAGAGCAGATGCAGCCTGTGATCAAAGCATGTACACTAGACGACCTTGATGCGCTTCGTAAAATTTCGTATAGAACGTTTAACGACGCGTTTGGGCATATGAATATACTATCCAATATGAAAGCTTATCTGGACAGGGCTTTTGATGCCGACAAACTGCGTGATGAGCTGTCAGATGCAAGCTCTCTGTTTTATTTGCTGCATGCGGATGGTGAATTGGCAGGTTACCTAAAACTAAACGAATCGGCGGCGCAAACCGATATCAACGACCCGCAGTCCATTGAGATTGAAAGGGTATATGTCAAAAAGAGCTTCCAAAGCGCGGGGTTGGGAAAGCTGCTTCTGGGCAAGGCAAAAGAGGTAGCGGCCGCAAAGAAAAAGACATATTTGTGGCTTGGCGTATGGGAAAAGAACGACAGGGCGATTGCGTTTTACCAAAAGAACGGTTTCTATGTCATAGGCAAGCACCCCTTTTTTATGGGTACGGAAGAACAGACAGACCTTATTATGCGTAAAGATTTATCAATCGTTTAAAATGCATAGGACTTTATATGAATGGGGTATGTAGAAAGTGATGAAACACAAGCTCGAAAATCCGGAAAGGGTCGCCCGGCTAAATCCGCCGGACACGCTCAGGCGTATTGGCCTAGGAGGCGGCGACGGCTTTTGCGATATCGGAGCGGGTACCGGAATCTTTGCGTTTGTCGCTGCTGAGATGACAAGCAATACAGTTTATGCCGTGGAAATATTCGACGACATGCTTGAACGATTGCAGTCGGAGCGTGCAAAACGGGGGCTTGATAATGTTATTATTGCAAAAGGCACCTCAAATGTGCCTTGCGCGTCCTGCCGTATTGCACTGCTTTGTACGGTTTTGCATGAGCTTTCCGATGCGGATGCGATGATAGACGAAGTTAAGCGGATATTGAAGCCGGACGGGCTTTTGGCAGTTATTGAATTTCATAAAAAGCAGACACCGCTTGGCCCGCCGCTGGTGCGCAGGCTGGATGCCGCGCATGTGGCAGGAATGCTGACAGACTGCGGCATGGCTTTGACGGAGCGGTTTGATCTCGGTGAAAACTTTTATTGCCTGATTTTTAAGCGAGAAGGCTGATTTGATACAAATATCGGTATTTGCATAGTTTTACGGATTTATCCCCCGCTTGCGGGGGATTTTTCATATGATAGAAAATGACACTAAAATAGGCTACCGGGCAACGATTGTTGTCTGACAACAGACTGCCTGCGTGGTGCCAGCGGGCGCTGATCCTTTTTATTGTGAATGAACTCCCCCGGCAGTGCAGGGATGACAGCTTTAGAGTTATAAAGACAAAAAACTCCTTTTGATGTAGAATAAACTTGCGGTCTGCCAACTGCAAGGAAAATCAAAAGGAGGTTATTGAAATGTCAAATGACGCTAATAGTTTTACACATACAAAATGGAAATGCAAATATCATAAATGCGCCTTGAGGTGCGGCTAGTAGTATAGGGCTTCGCCCGCACATGAAATACCCCCGGCTACGCCAGGGGTATTTATTATATGCTTTTATGCTGTGCTATAAGATTACGGTATCAATTTCCTTACCACATGGTTTAAGGTATCGGATATATACACGACGCCTTTTGCGTCAACCACAACGCCTTTGGGCCAGTTTAAGTGCACCGATGTTGCGTCACTGCTTGCTGTGCTTGCACCCAGAATGCCGTCGCCGGCTATGGTAATGATTTCGTTGGTGTCTGCAAATACCTTGCGGATCCTGTGATTACCGGAATCGGCAATATACAGATTGTCGGCTGCGTCTATTGCGATATCATGCGGATACAAAAGCCTTGCATCCAACGCGTCGCCATTATCTCCGACGCCCTCTGCCGTCGCACTGTTTGTGGGGAGCTTGCCGCTGCCCGCCACTGTACTGATCTTGCCTGTTGACATATCTATCTTGCGAACGACATGGTTAAACACATCTGCGAAATACAAGTCGCCCTTACTGTCAAAAGCAAGACCCATGGGCTGTCTTAAGGTAGCGTCTTTTGCCTGGCCGCCGTCTCCGGAGTAACCGCCTATGCCGGGCTGGCCTGCGATGGTGGTTATGGTGTGGTTCTTAAGCGATATCTTTCGGATAATGTGATTGCCGGTGTCGGCAACATAGAGATTGCCGCTCTTATCAATCGCGATTCCCTGAGGTGTCTTGAACTTGGCTTTGAGCGGATCCCCGTTGCCCGAAGCATAGCCGCCGGCGGAGCCGATCTCAAGTACGCCCGCCACGGTTTTAAGGTTGCCGTTCTGGTCAATCATACGGATGATGTGATGGTCTGTGTCAAGGAAGAATACATATTTGCCGCACGGTGCAATGATAACATCCATCGGCTCATACATGCCTTTGCCGTATGCCGCGCCTGTGTAATCGGACGGGGTGTAGCCGTTTTCGATACCGTTTCCGGCAATGGTGGTCATGGTGCCGCCGCTTACCTTGCGCACGCTGCCGTTCATCTCGTCGGCAATATATACGTTTCCGTTCAAATCAACAGCCAGACCTCTTGGGCCGTAAACCTCACCGCCGGTTGCGGGAGTGTAGCTTCTGGGGGAGGAAGTGCCTCTTTCGCCGTTGAATCCACCGGTTCCGGTGCCGGCAAAGCCTGCAATGCGGTAGGTGTATGCTGCAAATTTCGGATCCGAAGGATCGCCTAAACCTTCGTCGCAGGTATAATCGTCTTCGCTGGAAGGTATGGTTACCGTAACGGTTGCAGTGTCGGTACCGCCGTTGCCGTCCGAAATGGTGTAGGTGAAGGTGTCAGTGCCGGTAAAGCCGCTGTTGGGGGTATAGGTGACTGTACCGTCCGAATTGATGGTCACAGTACCGTTTGATCCTTGCGTAACGCTTGTCACGGTCAAGGTATCGCCGTCCTGATCGCTGTCATTGTCTAAAATGTCAATATTAACAGGGGTGTTTACCGACGTAGTTGAACTGTCATTGTTTGCAACAGGCGGGTGATTGTTGTCTGCAACCGTTACGGTTACGGTAGCGGTGTCTGTGCCGCTATTACCGTCCGAAATGGTATAGGTGAAGGTATCTGTGCCGGTAAAGCCGCTGTTGGGGG
>JAKJBW010000018.1 GCA_022706785.1 Bacillota bacterium | reverse complement strand
GAAAAAATGTATGAAACACTTCTCACCAATGAAGAATGCCTGCACGCGGTTGATATGGGCAGTTTTTACCGCGTACCTGCCGATAAGCGCGATTTGAACTATGACAAGTACTTTACGGCAGGCAATCAGGAGCGCGCTGAGTTGTCGGAGTTTAATTCCAATAACACCCAGCTGCTGACTGTGGCGCAGACCAAGGAAAAGCTTTTGACGTTATCCTATATACAGGAAGAGCTCTCAGCCTGGAGGGATCGCTGATGAAAATACTCGTTACGGGAGCAAAGGGCTTTATCGGCAAAAATTTGATAGCCGAGCTGAAAAACCAAAAATACACCGACATATTTGAATATGACGTGGACACAAAAGCGGAATTGCTTGACGCATATTGCAAAGCAGCGGATTTTGTATTTCACCTTGCGGGGGTAAACCGCCCCAAAGAGCAGGATGAGTATATGGCCGGCAACTTCGGCTTTACCTCTGCCCTTTTGGATACCCTTAAAAAGCACCATAATACCTGTCCTGTCATGATATCCTCATCCATACAGGCATCGCTTGATAATCCTTACGGCCAAAGCAAAAAGGCGGGCGAGGAGCTGATGCTCGAATATGCCGGGCAAACGGGCGCTAAGGTGCTTGTATACCGTTTTCCGAATGTGTTTGGAAAATGGTGCCGGCCCAACTATAACAGCGCGGTGGCGACCTTTTGCCATAATGTCGCGCATGACTTACCCATACAGGTCAATGACCCGGGCGTTGTCATGCGGCTGGTTTATATAGACAATGTGGTGGATGAGCTGATTGGCGCGCTTAGCGGCAAAGAGAACAGAAATGAGGGCTTCTGTGAAGTGCCGGTAGTGCACACCGTTACGCTTGGTGAAATAGCCGATAGGATCAGGTCATTCAAAGAAAGCAGGAAAACGCTTACTGTGCCCGATATGGCGGACGGATTCGAAAAAAACCTGTACAGTACCTATTTGAGCTATCTGCCGGAAAACGATTTTAGCTATGCGCTGAAAATGAATATTGACAACAGAGGCTCGTTTACAGAGTTTATCAAAACGCCGAATAGGGGACAATTTTCCGTAAACATTTCCAGGCCGCACATTACCAAGGGAAACCACTGGCATCATTCTAAAAATGAAAAATTTCTTGTGGTAAGCGGTGCCGGCGTCATCCGGTTTCGAAAAATCGATTCAAACGAAATCATAGAATATTACGTGAGCGGCGAAAAGCTTGAGGTGGTGGATATTCCGCCGGGCTACACGCACAATATTGAAAATCTGGGTGATACCGATATGGTTACTCTGATGTGGGCGAACGAAAGTTTTGATCCCGATAAGCCCGATACCTATTACTTGGAGGTTTGACACACATGAAGAAATTGAAGGTAATGACAGTGGTGGGCACAAGACCCGAAATCATAAGGCTGTCGGCTGTTATTCATAAGCTTGAGGCGTCTGATGCGGTAGAGCACATTCTGGTTCATACCGGGCAGAATTACGATTATGAGCTAAACGAAGTCTTTTTCAGTGACTTCCATTTAAAGAAGCCCGACTATTTTCTGGGCGCGGCGACCGGAACGGCTGTGGAGACAATCGGCAACATTTTGATCAAAATTGAGGCTGTTATGGAGGAGGTCAGGCCGGACGCGTTTTTGGTGCTTGGCGATACCAACAGCTGCCTGTGCGCCATATCGGCCAAGAGGAGGCATATTCCCATATTCCACATGGAGGCGGGCAACCGGTGTTTTGACCAGCGGGTGCCGGAGGAAACCAACAGAAAGATTGTCGACCATACGGCGGACATTAATCTGACTTACAGCGATATCGCAAGGGAGTATCTGCTTCGGGAAGGCCTGCCGTCAGACAGGATCATCAAAACCGGCAGTCCCATGTTTGAGGTTATTAATTCAAGAAGAGAAGATATTGAAAAATCTGACATACTCCAAAGGCTTGCGCTGGAGGAAGGGGAATACTTTGTCGTATCGGCGCACAGGGAAGAAAATATCAATTCGGACACGAATTTTCCGGATTTGGTGGATAGCTTAAATGCGGTCGCCCAAAAATACAGCCGGCCTGTGATTGTAAGCACGCACCCCAGGACAAGGAACATGCTTGACGCCAAGGGCATAACGTTTGACCCTCTGGTGAAAACAATGAAGCCCATGGGCTTTAACGATTATCTGAAGCTGCAGATAAAAGCGAAGGCAGTGCTCAGCGACAGCGGGACCATCAGTGAGGAAGCGTCTATTTTAGGACTTAAAGCGTTAAACATCAGGCAGGCGCACGAGCGGCCAGAGGCTATGGAAGAGGCTTCGGTCATGATGGTGGGGCTTAAAAAGGAGCGGATCCTGCAGGGGCTTGAGATACTAGAAACCCAAGCGACGGGTGTCTTGCGCACTGTGGCGGACTACAGTATGCCCAACGTATCGGATAAGGTGCTGCGGATCATACTGTCATATACAGACTATGTCAACAGAGTTGTGTGGGGAAAATAACGGGTTTGGGATGCGGTCATAACCGCGCACATCGTTTGCTATACGAATAATTTAGCAAACATTATATCATAAGTGTAAGCCGCAGTCGGCTTACTACACACCGATACAATAAATGCATGAAGCAAAGCCGAAGGGCTTTGTACCATGGTTGCATTTATTATTTCATACAGCCATTTTTGTATGCGGTAGGCGTTACGCCTACCGCAGTTTTAAATTGTTTTGAAAAATTGCTGTGGCTCTTAAAGCCTACCATTTGGGAAATCTTCTCCACAGATATATTGGTGAGCCGGAGCAGTTCTTTGGCTTTTTCAACCCTGAATTTGCAAAGATATGCGTAAGGCGACAACCCCACCTGTTTTTTGAATACCCTGATCAGGTGTTCACGGCTCATGTAGAGGCTATTACTGATATCAGTAATTTCTATATTTTCGTGGTAGTGGTTTGTGATATAGGCTATCGTGCTTTCCGCAACGGTGCCAAGACCGTGCTGCGTTAGTTTGTCGAGCGTTTGATAGGAAATAAATCTGTGGAGCATATGCGACAGCATGCCGGAAACTTTTATTATGGCAGCCAGGCTTTCGCCGCTTTGGTCGGCAAGAGCGTATTCTGTTAAGGCTTTAATACAATCATCATTTTCAAAGGGTACAACAAGCTGGGTTTGAGCGCATATCAAATCAAGCAATGGTTTGCATGGTTTGCCGTTAAAATGGATCCAATAAAATTCCCATATTCCGTTTCTGGGCGTATAATAGGATGCGCCGGTATTTTCTTTTATGATAACAGATGTAGCAGGCAAGAGCTTGTAAACGGTGCCGTTCATGGACAATTCACCGCAGCCTGACACGGTATATAAAATTAAATGACTGTCGTTGTCTTTGCTCAAACGATTGATACGGTATTTATCGTTGCAGCAATGCCAGCCGCATATTCGTATGCAATTAAAAAAGTTTTCATATTCGCGAAATTGTGACCGCGTTGACAGCCGCACCCTTCCAAAATCGCCATCTGTGTCATACATAAAAAATCACGCCTTAGCATTATAATAATATTGATATAAATTTATGTATATTTGACCAATATGAAGCGAACTATTGAATAGTTGATAAACACGCCATATAATATTAAAGATATCATACAGCAAAAAGAGGCGATAAGCAATGGGTAAAATGACAGACTGTGAAAGGATGCTGCGAACGTTTTTGCATAAGGATACTGATCGCGCGCCCATCTATGACAAGCCTTGGGCCAGCACCATAAAAAGATGGCACAGGGAAGGTATGCCTGCCGGTATGGACTGGCGGGATTATTTTGACGTCGACAAGGTTGAGTGGATTGACGCGGATATTTCTCCGCGGTATGAATGCAGGGTGCTGGAGGAAACCGACAGGTATACGATAAGCACGACGCCCTGGGGTGTTACGCTGAAAAACTTTAAGGAAGAGGATTCCACGCCGGAATTTATTGACTTCACTATTGTGACGGAAGAAGAATGGCGGCAGGCCAAACAAGCCATGACGCCGTCGCCGGACAGGATAAACTGGGATTATCTCAAAGAAAACTACCCCAAATGGCGGGCAGATAACAGATGGGTACAGGCAAATTTCTGGTTTGGGTTTGACGTTACCCATTCGTGGATGGTAGGCACAGAAACGCTTCTGATCGCGCTGATTGAGGAGCCGGAGTGGGTAATGGATATGTTTAACACCTATCTTGACATGAGCATCGCCCAGTTTGACATGGTATGGGATGCCGGTTATCGGTTTGACAGTATCTTCTGGTGGGACGATATGGGCTACAAAAATACGCCCTTCTTTTCAAACGCAATGTATCGGGAGCTTTTGGCACCGGTGCACAAACGTGCGGTGGACTGGGCGCATAATAAGGGGATATATGCCCATCTGCATTCCTGCGGCGATATTATGCCACTGATGCCGGACGTGGCCGCAACAGGCATAGACGCTTTAAACCCTATCGAAATCAAGGCGGGTATGGATATTGCAGAATTGAAAGACAAATACGGAAAGACGCTTGTGCTGCACGGCGGAATCAACGCCGCACTGTGGGATAAGCATGATCAGATTGTTATGGAGGTGGAAAAAAATATCCCGCTTTTGAACAAGGACGGCGGATATATCTTTTCCTCCGACCATTCTGTCCCGAGTTCGGTCAGTCTTGAAGCTTTTAGGGACATCATCGACAGGGTCAAGCGGCTGACTGCCAGATAAGCTGTTTTTAAAAAAAATATATATGCGCGCGGGCTGCCAATCAAACAAGGCGGCCTTCTCTATTTTATTGCACGGCTTTTTTTGGCTTTACAGTCGCCAGGTATGAGCCCGCCACAACCAAAACCAGCGCAATAAATACCCTGACATCGGGCACAATACCATTGATAAAGAAAGCGGCAAACGGCGTGAGAATCGGTTTTATGAAAAACACTAATGACGCCGCCATGGCCGATGCGTGTTCCATGGCTTTGAAATACGACCAGTATCCTATGCCGGTGACGAAAATGCCTAAATATAATAAATGCCACAGGCTGCCCGGGTGAATGTCTGTCACCACACCGGTTCCCATAAAAAGAAGCGCTGTGAGCAGTACAAGGCTTCCGGCAAAAAACGAGAAACCGGTCTGAATAATGCCGCTGACCTTGGTCATAAACTTCTTGCTCAAGACGGTGTACAGGCTGAAGGTGAGTGCGGAAAGCAGTGCCAGAAGCACCGATAGCGCGCTTGCGCCCGACTTGAAATCGGCGCAGACCAGCACGCCGCTCACGCATAAAACGACGGCACAGCCCTTTATTAAAGTTATCCTTTCTTTCAGCAAAACCGCTGCGAAAAGGACTGTAAACACGGAGTTGGATGAAAAAATAATGGCTATGAGTGCGGGAGAGGCCGCTTTTAAGACCGCATATTGCAGCAGCACCATGCTGACGCAGATGCAAAGCACCCCCAGCAGGGCCATGGCAAGATAATCTGTTTTTCCAAGGACTATGTTATATTTTTTAATCCTTGCCACAGAAAACGGCAGCAGAATAGCGCCGCCAATAAAGAAACGCAAGAAAGTGATGCTTAAAGGGCTGACTTGAGCCGCGATAAGCTTGCTGATAGGTTCTAAAGTTGTAAAAACAACGGATGTCAGAAGTATGTAGAATAAGGCTTTTTTCACGGTGTGCGCTCCTTAGCAGTGAATTTTTCAGGACACAGCGACATATGTCAGGGGTACTTTAGTCCGTTAAACGGTTTTTTGATATTATACCATAATTGCGCCGCAATCGCATTTATTATACCACAACAGCTTATCAGAAGTAAACCGGATGATTTTATTGCGTATTAGCGTTATGTTTTTTAATCTGCAAAAGAATGGATGCATTATGTCAACAAAAAGGTACATAATGGGTTAATGCAATTAAGTTATCCACAGAGAAAAATGCCATAATACAACTTATACACACAGTTATCCACTTTATCCACAGATGTAACCAGATATCGGCCGTAAAGTACATCCTGCCCATAAAGTGTTGAAAACAGGCAGGTTTACAGAATATCGACAAATTTCGCGCGTTTCCGGATTTTGCTCTAATACCACCTTTTGTCGGGCTAATTATCGCATCTGGGGTATCCTGCCTACAGGGGAAAATTTTTCTTAATAAATATGGACAAACTGGCTAAACTATGATTTAATATATAGAAATGTATGCGTTTATTCCCTACAGTGCCAAGAAAGGCGTAATGTAAGGGGAGACGGATCCTTTCTAAAATATAAAGCGATGGTAAGATATGGGCGCTGTTTATGCGCATACGGGCAAATGCGCCTGTGTTCACTGAATTATAGGTGGTGTATACAGTGGAGAGGACCTCTGTCAGACAAATGTTTTACGATGCGCAGCGCTTTTTGGATAGGAATGTAGCAGCGGCGGGATGGGTCCGCAATCTGCGCGTTTCAAAGAACTTCGGCTTTATTGAGCTGAGCGACGGCTCTTTTTTTAAGACTGTTCAGGTGGTATTTGATGACAGCTTGGCAAACTTTGACGAAGTCAGCCGTTTAAACATAGGTGCGGCAGTCTGTGTTACAGGTATGCTCCTGCTCACGCCCGAGGCCAGGCAGCCTTTTGAGCTGAAAGCTTCATCAATCGGTATTGAAGGGGCGTCCGCGCCCGATTATCCTATCCAGCCCAAGCGGCACTCTATGGAATTTTTGCGCACTGTGGCGCATTTGCGGCCGCGTACCAATACATTTTCGGCGGTGTTTCGCATACGCTCTTTGGCCGCGTATGCCGTTCACAAATTTTTTAACGAACGCGGCTTTGTCTATGTGCACACGCCTATCATCACAGGCAATGACTGTGAGGGTGCGGGTGAGATGTTTGGCGTTTCAACGTTGAATGCTGCAAATCTGCCCGTTTGTGAAACAGGCGGGGTTGACTATGCAAAGGATTTTTTCGGCAGGCGCACAGGGCTGACTGTGAGCGGCCAGCTGGAGGCGGAAGCCTTTGCGCTTGCGTTTGCCAATGTGTACACCTTCGGGCCTGCGTTTCGGGCGGAAAATTCCAATACGGCCCGCCATGCCGCGGAGTTTTGGATGATAGAGCCGGAAATTGCATTTGCAGATCTTGCAGACGACATGGCGCTGGCGGAGGATATGCTTAAATATATGATAAGCTACTGTATGGAACATGCGCCCGAGGAAATTGCATTTTTGGATAAGCATGTGGATAACGGCCTTTCAGAACGTCTATACGGCATTGTAAACAGTGATTTTATCCGCATCAGTTATACCGAAGCGGTGGAAATACTGGGCAAAAGCAAGGAAGGCTTTGCGTATGAAATTCCGTGGGGAGCTGCCCTGCAGACCGAGCATGAGCGCTACCTTACCGAAAAGGTTTTTAAAAAGCCTGTATTCGTGACAGATTATCCTAAGGATATCAAAGCGTTTTATATGCGTCAGAATGACGACGGCAAAACGGTGGCTGCTATGGACCTTTTGGTTCCGGGCGTCGGTGAGATTATCGGCGGAAGCCAAAGGGAGGAAAGGCTCTGGCGGCTTGAGGCCCGTATGCAGGAGCTGGGACTTTGCGCAGACGACTATTGGTGGTATTTGGATTTGCGCCGCTACGGCGGCTGCAAGCACGCAGGCTTTGGCCTTGGCTTTGAGCGGGCGATCATGTATATCACCGGCATGGGAAATATCCGCGATGTGATACCCTATCCGCGTACGACAGGCAATGCTGCGTTTTAATATTGCTTTTGCGGGGTGGTCCGGATCTTAATGTTTAAAGAGAGGTAAATGTTGTGGACTATAAAAAATATCTTTGGCTGATTTTAATTCCGTTTATCGTGGTGGTTGCGGCATTTTCCTATAATGCCTTCTTAGGGATTGCGGTTGTCGTTTGTTTTCTGACATTCGTCTTGTGGCAGCAGCGGCCCAATCTGCTGACGCAGCGTGCCCAGCGCGAATATGCCAAGGGCAATAATACAAAGGCATTGGAGATATTCAAAAAGGCGCACCGCACAAACCGCAATTCGCCGGCTAACAATATCCTCTATGCCTACATATTACTGCGCTGTGGACAGGATGACGAGGCGGCAAAGGTGCTTAACATGGTGCTGTTCAGCTCACGGCTCAAGCCTGCCCAGAGGATGCAGGCAAAGCAGAACCTGTCGCTGGTACGTTACCGGCAGGGCGACATGGAAGAAGCTCTCCGTTTGATGGAGGAGGTATTTGAAAGCTATAAAAGCACAGGCGTATATGGTGCTTTAGGCTATTATAAGATTGTTATGAACGCGCCTGACGCAATGGAATTTGCGCTGGAGGCTTACGACTATAATTCCGACGATAAAATCATCATAGACAATCTGGTTCAGATGTATATTTTACGCGGTCAGTATGAGAAGGCGAAGGTGCTTTCCGATAAGACGCTTGCCGCAGGAAATGACGGTGTGGAGGTTTATTTCCATGCGGGGCAGATCGAGCTTGCGAAAGGAAACAGGCAACAAGCCGCCGAGCTGTTTGCCAAGGCGCAGCAGTCGCCGCGCTCCTTTATGACGACGGTACCGGAAGCCGAGATAGCGCGCCATTTGGAGATGGCGGGCACAGACCGCAATTAGGGTATGCCAGGCATCTTTGTGTAACCGTACGAAATCTAAAGGGTATGGGTGAGGACTATGTATGATAAAGAGGACCTGCGCGTTCTTTTAAAAAACGTGCGCGACGGAACGATCGACATTGAGGCTGCCCTGACAACGCTTAAGGCTTTGCCTTATTCCGACCTTGGCTACGCAAAAATAGACAACCACCGCGCCTTGCGAAACGGTTATCCCGAGGTCATATACTGTCCCGGCAAAGAAACAGAGCATATTATAGGGATTGCCCAAAAGTTTATTTCCGACGGCGTGGATTTTATGGCGACACGCGCCGCTCCCGGTATCTATGATGCGTTGAAGCAGGCCTGCCCGCAGGCTGTTTACCACAGCCTTGCGCGCGTTATTACTATCGGGGATGGGGCAAAGATAAGGCATCCCGATAAGACGATACTCATCATCACAGCCGGAACGGCCGATATTGCCGTGGCACAAGAGGCGGCGGTCACGGCAAAGATGTTTGGCAATTCTGTTCAAACGTTGTACGATGTGGGTGTTTCGGGAATGCACAGGCTGCTTTCCAGCCTTGAGCTTATCTATTCGGCCAGTGTGATAATCGTCGCTGCGGGCATGGAAGGCGCGCTTGCCAGCGTGGTCGGCGGACTTGTTGATGTGCCGGTTATCGCCGTTCCGACAAGCGTGGGATACGGCACAAGCTTTGGCGGGCTGACGGCATTGATGGCCATGCTCTCCAGCTGTGCCGGCGGTGTGGGTGTGGTCGGGATAGACAACGGCTTTGGCGCCGCATATCTTGCGTCTACCATCATAGGCAGCAGATAAAACAATCAATTCATTATTTTTAGGAGGAAATATGATGAAAAAAAGAGTGGGTTTTCTGTTTTTGTCATTTGTACTTATTTTCGCGCTCAGCGCGTGCAATGGAGGAGGAAAAAACGTGAAATCAACAACGACAGCATCGCCGGGCGCGGCAGCGAGCGCTTCGCCTAAAGTTACACCCATGATGGAGGGTACGCCTGATCTTTCAAAAACCAACATTGTGATTACCATGGACAACGGCGACAAGATCAAGGCAGAGCTGTATCCGGATATCACACCTGTCACTGTGGCAAACTTTCAAAATCTGATAGATCAGAAGTTTTATGACGGGCTTACCTTTCACCGGGTAATCAACGGATTTATGATTCAGGGGGGAGATCCAAAGGGTAATGGTACAGGAGGGTCGGAGACAAAGATCAAGGGTGAGTTTTCAAAAAACGGTGTGGAAAATAACCTGAAGCATGAGCGTGGAGTTTTGTCAATGGCCAGGAGCACGGATATGAATTCCGCATCAAGCCAGTTCTTTATCGTTCAGAAGGATGCAAACTATCTTGACGGCCAGTACGCGGCCTTTGGCAAGGTGACGGAAGGCATGGATATTGTGGACAAGATCGCCACAGATACGCCCGTTACCGACCAAAACGGCACGGTGAGCAAGGAAAACCAGCCTAAAATCAAGAGCATCCGTTTTAGAAAATAGCGCAATGGTTAAATAAGCGTAAGAATAATTAAATTTTTAACATAAAAGGTCTTGTCAAGCGGGGCAAAGTGATGTAAAATATTTTCCGTTATGAAATAATGTAAATCAATAAATTCAGGAGGATGATTGTTATGGCAGTAAAGGTTGGTATTAATGGTTTCGGCCGTATCGGCAGACTGGTTTTCCGTGCTGCGGTTGAGACCGGTAAGGTTGATATTGTGGGTATAAACGACCCGTTTATCGATTTGGATTATATGGTATATATGGCTAAATATGACTCGGTGCACGGCCAGTTTAAGGGCGAGGTATCCACAGACGGAACAAGCCTTATCGTAAACGGCAAAAAGATCGCTGTCTATGCCGCTATGAACCCTGAGGAGATCGGCTGGGGTGCGTGCGGCGCCGACTACGTTGTGGAGTCCACCGGCGTATTCACCACAACAGATAAGGCAAGCGCCCACTTAAAGGCCGGCGCGAAGAAGGTTGTTATATCTGCGCCTTCCAATGACGCGCCCATGTTTGTTATGGGTGTAAACAATGATGCGTACACCACCGACATGAACGTGGTATCAAACGCTTCGTGCACCACCAACTGCCTTGCGCCGCTGGCAAAGGTGATCAACGACAATTTTGGTATTGTAGAAGGTCTTATGACCACAGTCCATGCTACCACAGCCACCCAGAAAACCGTTGACGGCCCTTCCAAGAAGGACTGGAGAGGTGGCAGGGCTGCCGGCGGAAATATCATTCCATCGTCCACAGGCGCCGCAAAAGCGGTTGGCAAGGTTATCCCTTCCTTAAACGGCAAATTGACAGGCATGGCGTTTAGAGTGCCCACGCTGGATGTATCCGTAGTGGATCTTACCTGCCGTCTTGAAAAAGCGGCCACCTACGAAGCAATCAAAGCGGCGATCAAAAAGGCTTCCGAAAATGAGTTGAAGGGAATTTTAGGCTATACCGAGGATGCGGTTGTTTCTTCCGACTTTATCCACGAGGCAAGGACATCGGTGTTTGATGCGGATGCAGGTATTGCGTTAAACGACAATTTTGTCAAGCTTGTCAGCTGGTATGACAATGAGTGGGGTTATTCCAACAAGGTTGTTGATCTGATCGTGTATATGTCCGACGTTGATAACAAGTAATTTATCATCTTAATAAAGCGAAATACCACCGGTGCATACACTGGTGGTATTTTTTACGCTATAGCCGATTATGCCAAAACCGGCTACCGGGCAACGATTGCGGGCTGGCGGCAGACTGCCTGCGTAATGCCAGCGGTCGCGGCCCGCTTTTTTAGTATGATAGGAAATGACACTAAAATAGGTTACCGGGCAACGATTGTTGTCTGACAGCAAACTGCCTGCGTGATGCCGGCGGGCGCTGCCCGCTTTTATTTCAGGCGTCTTGTATTTTTGTTGTTTAAAAATCCTGTCCGGTGAGGCATAATAGACCGGTTATCCACAAAGGTTCTGAGAAAGTCTTTAAAATTAAACGGAGCGTAGGGCGCAAGATACGGTATACCAAAGCTGCTGCCCGACACAAGCTGCGACAGCACCAGCAGGATGAACAGGGTAAAACCGTAAAACCCGAATGCGCCTGTTGCGATCAACAAAAGGAATTTTAGCATACGAAATACATTGATTAAGGTATAGTCAACAATAGTAAATGATGCCAGCAGACCCGCCGAAGCTAAAATGAGCAGCAATGCGCTGAATAGGCCTGCCGAGATGGCAGCCTGACCGATCACGATTGCGGCGACAATACCGATTGCCGAGCCGATATTTTTTGGCACACGAAGTAAGGACTCGCGTATGATTTCCATGAAAAATTCAAGCATCAAAGCGCCTATCAGCGATGAAAAGGGCACGCTTGCCCGCATTTCAGAAAGCAGGATCGCATACAAGGACGGCAATACCTCGGTATGGAACGCTGAAACGGCGACATATATACTGGTGGACATAAACGCAATCATCAGTGACGCATACCGTATAAACCTTGAAAATACGGCAAAATACTTGTTGCCGTAAAAATCATCACAGGAGTAGAAAAACTCGTTGAACGTAATGGGGGCGGAAAGGGCAAATCCGCTTCCTTCCACAAGAGTGACTACCCTGCCGTCCAAAAGATGGCGCGCCGCCATATCCGAGCGTTCTAATATGCCCATTTGGGGGAAAAGATCATTTTTTTTGTTCAGCAAAAATTCCTGCAGCTCTCCAGATTCGTAAATCCCGTCAACGTCTATGCCCTTGATACGGTTTTGCAGCTCGGTCACTACGGTGTTGTTAGCCACATCTTCTATATAAATCACGGCAACTTTGGTTTTGGTTCTTCTGCCGACGTCAAAGGTTTTAATGCGCAAATTTTTGTCCTTGATACGGTTTCGCAGCAGCGACAGGTTTTCATCAAGGTTTTCCATAAAGCAGTCTTTCGGCGCTCTGATGGCATATTCGACTTCCGGCGTGGGCACCGATCTGTGCGCCACACTTTTCAAATTAACAATAACATACTGCGTATCGGAGGAAAAAAGGATAACCGCCATGCCGGAAAGAATGGTGTCTAAGACCTTTCCCTCGTCACTGTCTGTTTTGCAGTCTGCCGCATACAGCACCTTTTCCAGAGATACGGCCGCGTTCAGCCCTTTTGAATCGCCCGAACAATACCGCATGAGCGGTTTTATTACGCCTTGCGACAGCAGGGCGTTATCGATCAGCTGCTTGACAAAGCATATTACAACAAACCCGCCCTGAAACGGAATATGCTTTTGGGTGATGTCAAGATTTTTATCCTTTATCGCATCAAGCGCTTTTTGGCATTTAACGCTTTGTCTGAACATCGCTATCCCCCTTTTCATTCTTTACGATACGCTTCATAGTCCATCAGCGGCTGGGTGTCAAGGTCGGCTGAAACAGTCACATTGATCTGGGCATCCGGGTATACCTCCGCCCAGGATAAGTTGTGATACGTTTCCGGATAGATGGCATGGAAGGTATCGTGCAGGGTTAAATAATCGCAGCCGTACTGTTTTTGTGAAACCCAGACGGCGTCTGTAATTTTGTCATATAACAGTTGCTCCAGACTTGAGCGCAGCTCCTGTTTGATGCCATCATCCACGCTGCCGGTAGAATACGCGACTTCCGCGGAGAATTTAAAATCAAGATTAAAACCGGCCTGGCCATCCTGATAATAAGGCGTAACTTTCTTTTTGGTAAGATGAGTGTTTACCGTGTAGGCGGTTTCCTGGGCGGATATGAAATACTGAAAATGCGCTTTGCTATCCTTTAAAAGCACGATTCCATCCGCTTGCTGTATCGGTATCAGCCCCACCGTTTTGGTGTCGTCCACCACTGAATATCCCCTCAGCTCAAGCGCGTTGTCGTTGATTCCGATGCTTGGGATCAGAAAGCTGCTGTAGCTGCTTGACAAGCTTTCGATGAAGTGTGACGTTTCGCGTACAAATATCTGATTTTGGGCATTAAGGTGGTTAAACATATCCTGTATATAAAAGCCGATGGACTCCCCATTTTTGGAAATCTTAAAAAGCGCTTCGGGCTCCTCGGATGTGGTGACAATAATGACTCTCTTGCGGTAATTCACATCTGAGCGCAATCTGTTGAGATATTCCGCTATATCGTCATTCGTAAGGTTTTCAGTAAGCACAAGTGCCTGCATGGCATTTAAATAAATGGGCTGATCCGTTGATCTTTCCAATGCGTCTCTCATCTCGGGATACGTTTTCCCGTTTCCCTTTAAAAAGACATATTCATCACTGCCAGCGTCTTTTTTGGCATCCGGGCCGCTCGCGTCGGTGTTTGCGATTTCAAGATAAGACATGTAGGCACCGTCCTTCTTATCCAGGATTGCAGTGGTTATAATGTTTTTCTGGTTAATGTCTACAAAATCCCAGCAGCCCGCCAGCACAAGCGGAACAAGCGCAATTACGGCTGCACGTCTAAAGCGTTTTTTGGGCATAGTTTTTCACCTTCGCTATCACATAGAGTATGGCCGGAATCAGGGCCGAGGAAAGCAGGCCTAAAACCGCGATGACAAAGACAAGCTTGGGTATAGGATGTTTTATTAAATTGCTGACCAGCACAAGTGCATACAGGACAGCGCCGGTCACGGCAACAACGATTGCGCGGTTTGATTTTGCAAACATCTTGCAGAACAGTTCAACGATTGCGGTATATACGATGATAGTGCCCAGAAACAAACCGCAAAAGCCGATGGTCTGATACAAAATGTCTACTCTTTCCAGTATAGGAATCTGGACAAGCTTGAGCGCCTCCACCAAGGGCGCTTGATAATACATGACGGCGTTTACGCCAAGTATTTTTATATTGCTGAGCAAAACGAGGATATAGTAAAGGCCTACCAGCAGCACGGTAAAAAACATCAGCTTGGGAACCTTTTTATTTTGCGGCGTAAACGGAATTACCAACAGCAGCTCCAATCCCAAAAACGGTACCACCGATTTTTTTAAGGCGTCCGCATATTCCCACATCCTGCTGGATTCGAACAGGGGAAGAAGGTTAAACTCACGGCCCTGAAACAAGGCTAAGCAATAAATGCAGACGGAAACTACAATAAAAATGGGCGCGATGATCTCAAAGAGTCTGGCAACGTTTCGTATGCCCTTGTTCGCAATGAAGCCAAACACAATAATCCCCGAGAGTGCTGTTGCCCATTTAGGTGTCCTGGGAAGAAAGTTGACCTTGAGCAAATCTATGATCTGGACATGCAGGTATACGAAAACGATCATGAAGTAAAGAATAAAATATAATGCAATTACATACGCAAAAAATGCGCCCACTATCTGCTTGCTGTAGTCAAACAGCATTTGTCCTTCAAACATGCCGCCCAGCTTTGTGATAATAACCGCAATAACGGCAAAAATAAAGGCGGCGGCCAAAAGCGGCAGCCAGCCGCCGCGGCCCGCAGCACGTGCCATGGAATTGGCAATGGTTACAACATTATAGGTCGTCATGGACAAAAAGATCAGCAAAACCATCTGCCGGTTGGAAATACTGTTACTCATACGCGCTCTCCCAAGAAAATAGTTTCACCTAGTTTACCCTGATTTTCACGATATATTCCGGCAGACGCATGCTTTGTATATCCGCAATTTGCGATATTTCGACAAAAGCTTGCAATTATATTTTCAAACCGATATAATAATCTCGGTATAGATTTGGGAAAAGGGACGTTTTCTTATACCGATCCGGGGAGGTGAAAGGGTATGGAAAAGGATGCGGACAAGTCAAAGTCAAATGTTCACGCAGGGCACAGAAAAAGGCTGAAGGAAAGATTCCTAAAGGAGGGACTTGACAGTTTTCAGCCGCATCAGATACTGGAGCTTTTGCTCTTCTATGCTTTGCCCCAGCGCGACACCAATGAGCTTGCCCATAAGCTCATCGACAGGTTCGGTTCGCTTTCGCGTGTGTTTGACACAGACCCCAAGGATTTGCAAAGTATCGGGGGTATCAGTGAGAATACATCAGCCCTTATTGCCTTGATTCCTCAGCTTTCGCGGATATATCAAAAGGACCGTATGCGCAGCATGACGGTGGTGGACAGCTCGACAAAGGCCTGTGAATATGTGCAGACGCTGTTTACCGGCAGGCTCTACGAAGCGTTTTTTGTGATATGCATGGATAAAAACAACAAAATACAGCATGAAGTTAAGGTATGTGAAGGAACTATTGACGAGGTGCCCTGCTACCCCAGGCTGGTTATGGAAACGGTACTGAGGCATCAGGCGCAGAAGGTCATTTTTGCGCACAACCATCCGTCGGGCAAACGCAATCCTTCGACAAATGATATTGAGTACACTCAGGTTCTGGCAAGGGTTTTGAGTGATGTGGATATTGAGCTGGTGGATCATATTATTGTAGGCGCCGACGGTTATATCAGCATGGCCGATCTGGGCTATGTCAGCCTTGACGGGTGCCGCTGAGCAAAGCGGCCTGATTCTGTTAAAAAAATCCCTGCCGGATCACCTGCAAGGCGGTTGGTCAGGCGTGGGCATTAATACCAATCTCCAATAGAAAGCGCGATAAGATTTCCGAGGATTTTCCGAGCCCGGCAAGGCTGACGACACAGGCGGGCCGTCGCCCGCCAAAGAGGAGAACGCAGCCCGGTGCAAAAAGGTCAGGGAAGGTATTGTGATTTGTATTGGAGATTAGTATAAAAAAGCGGTCAGCCTTTTTTGAAGGCAGACCGCTTTTTTGCGATTGAAAACCGGTATGTTTTTTGCATGCGTGCGCTGTTTATACTATTTCATTTTGCAATATAGCAATAAAAACGCAAGATTTTTTTCGTCAGGCGAGACGGCAGCCGGCGGGAATACTTGGTGTATCCCCACTGGCGACAACAAAGCATGGCGGAAAAAAAACAAGTTTTTATCTATATTTTAAATTGAAATCAGCATTAGAGCCCATCCGGATAAGCGGTACCCGAGGGCGAATGCGTCGGACTAGGCTTTCTTGTAGGCGCGCTCGTCGTATCGGGAACAGGGTCATGGGTGCGTACAGGCGCCAGAGTAGGCTTTGGTGTCGGCTGCTGCTCGGCGGCAGGCTTCGGCGTAGCCGGATCCTCGTTGTCATCTGGAACATCAATAATGGTCGGGGTATTCTTTGGTGCAGATGTTGCTTTGGAAGGCGAGGGCGGGCTTAAACCAACAATGGGTTTGGATGTCTGTGCGATTTTTACATCGGTTGCAAATATGTCTTTGGCCAGCTTCTCCATTTCCGCCGCGTCACATAAATACCAGGACTCGCCGGCCGCAGCATAGTCATTGACATGGCCGGGGATCATAAACAGCCTGATATTTTCGTCCGGTATCTTGGCAAGCACAGGCGCGTATTTGAGCAGATGACCTATCTTCATATTTGTCGTGACATACGATTCAAGCTGCTTAAACAGATCATCGATCTTCGGAATATTGGAAGCAACCGCGTGCTGCTTGATCATCGCTTTAAGGAAATCGCGCTGCACCTGTGTACGGGTGAGATCCGCTTCGGGATACTGATTTCTTGAGCGTACGAGCTGTTCCGCCTTATCGCCGTTAAGGTGCTGCATGCCGGCCTGAAGGTTTATGTGCAGATTTTGTGCCGGGTCATCGTATTTAAGGCGCATAGGCACATCAAAGTCAACGCCGCCGAGCACGTCAACCGCCTTTCTGAAACCCTCGTAATTCACCATTAAGTAATAGTTTATGGGCAGACCGGTGAGCTCACCTACCTGCTTTATGACCCCACTCATGCCTTTTGCGATATACACCGAGTTAATCTTGGCGTATCCGCCGCCGCCCCAAGGATTGGCTACCCTGGTGTCGCGCGGGATGGACATGATATTCATGGTTTTATTTTTGCAGTCAAGCATGGCAAGCATGATGGTGTCTGTATTAACGCCCTGCGCGTCAATGCCGAGCAAAAGCACCGTCACCTTGTCGGTGACACGGCTGTCCAAGGCACTGTCCAAGTCGGGATCACCTGTCGGCTCTATACCGATGGATGTGTTTAAAAAGGCGTTTATGCCCCATGCGGCCAAACATAAAAGCAGCACGATGCTGACGATAGTGCTTATGGTAACAGCCTTTTTCTTTTCAGGACTGAGCTTTTTACGCATTTTGCGGCCTCTGCCTCCCCCGGAAGGCTCCGGCGGCATGATACTGTTTGTGGTTATGATATGTTTTTTCATCCTTTTCCCTCTCTTGAGTTAATTGGCATACGCTAAAAAGCAATTCCCTTTCAGGCGTACCTGCAACACAGCTTACCTATTTTATATCAAAATCCCTGATAAATTACATGGTAAAAAAAACAAAAAAATAATGCCGCGCCAACAATTGCGCAAATTATCCTGTCATTTTAAAGAATACCACAGAATAACCTACTCGTCAACGGAATCGGCATGTTTAAAATTTGAACTTTCTGTGAATTTTACATCACATAGTATCGTCATAAAGCTGTTGGGACGTCTTTGTTTTAAAGAACACCGCCAGTGTGCCGGGGCCAATATGGGTGCCCACGGTCGCGCCGATTTCACTTTGCATGACAAGCGTGCTGTCGGCGCCGAATTCCGCCCTGATCGCATCCCACAGGGCCTGAGCTCTTTCCGAAGCGTTGCTGTGCACGATAAAGAATTGCTTGTATGATTCGTCTATGTTTAAGTCTTTCATCTTTTGTATTATTTTCGGTATGACCGTCTTGCTGCCCCTGAATTTGTCGATAGACTCCATAACGCCGCCGCGTACCGAGAGCACGGGCTTTAAGTCTAAGAGTGTGCCCATAATCAGGCTTGCCTTGTTGATGCGTCCGCCCTTTTCCAGATATTTAAGCGTGTCCACAACCACAACCGTATCGGAATATTCACGCCGCTTTTTAGCGCCGGCCACGATTTCCTCAAGGCTTTTGCCCTGCCGGTTCAATTCCATGGCCTCCATAAGCATGGCGACGATATAGAGCGAGTAGGCAAGCGAATCTACAATTTCAATCTTCGCGCCGGGAAACTCAGTCAGGATATCGTTTTTTACAAGATTGGCCGCCTGATAGGTGCCGCTTCCTTTGGAGGAAAGAGCAAAGTAGACAATGGCGTCGTGGCTTTGCAGTGCGTCACGGAAGGCGGTATCTATGGTGGGAACGGGAACCTGAGCAGTGGTGGGGATGGTCTTTGACGCGGCGAGCTTTTCATAAAACGCATTGCCCGAAAGCTCTGTCCAGTCGAGGTATGCGCCGTCCTCAAACAATATTGGCATCCCCAAAACTCCGATGTTATTTTCTGCGGCAAAATCCCTGGTAATGTCGGCAGCGGAGTCTACAAAATACTTGATATTCAGCATAGTTTTCCTCCTGTTTTGCATCCTTTGGATTTATTTTGTTTTAACCATTCTATGCGGTATGTCCGCAAAAAATGAGCGGGCATGTCTTAAAACCGGCAGGCAGGGGAATTATTTTGGCAGCCTTTGCGTGTTTATTAATGCGCGATAGCGTACAGGCAGTAGAAGTGAGGTGTTTTACAGATATTTTTTAATCATATCGCATACCTGACGTCCGCATAATTCATATCCTTGCGCACTCAAGTGCAGCTTATCCTCGCAGATGTTGTTTTTCATATCCTGTCTGACAAGAGCGTTTAAATCGTTTACTTCTATACCGTGAAACGCCATCAGCTCCGCTGCCGCGGCATTGTATCTGTCGATTTCGGCATTGCTCCTGTCGGCGGCATCTGGGGCAACGGGAGTCGTTGTCGCAAAAATAATGGCTGAGCCCATCCGCTTAAGCTCATTTATTATTCTGCCGAGCGTTTGAATATATTCATCAAGCGGCGTTAATGCTTCAACCCTGGGTGCTTCGTGATGCACATCCCAAAGGCCGTTGTTCCAGTGGACAATATCGGGTATGCCAAGTTCTCTAATCCACACATGGACGCCCCATAATGTATATTTTGCAAATCGGCCGTTCTCTTCCGGAAAATAAACGTCTGCGTCAATATGGCTTTTTACATAGTCCTGATACCCTATCCGGATGGAATCACCCAGCAATAAAACCTTTTTCATTTATGTTCTTCCCTTTCGCTAAAAATTCGCTGCCGGTCTGAGACAATCGTGTATCTTCTTAAATTCATAATAGAATAGCCCAGCTTTAAATAAAAATAGCAAATTTTTTGTGAAATGTCAATAAATTTCACTCTTTGTACGGCGCTTACCGTAAGACCGTACAAAAATAGGCAAAATTCCTTGACAAGTTAAAAGATTACTAGTATAATACAACTTGCGGTTTTAATGAGGTGGATTATGCTTGTATCGTTATCCGAAATATTAAAAAGCGAAGGCGGCCGGATTACATTCGAGGATGAGGTGTGTATCGGCCAAGCCGGGCAGACGGAGGATATCATAAGTTTTCCGGAGCCCGTGCGGGTTTGGGGAAAGATTGTCAATGAGGGTGAGGTTTTCAGGCTGACAGCATCGGTGAGCGGCGGACTTTTGGTTCGGTGCGGGCGTTGCGCCAGGGAGTTTCGGCGGGAAATTGCTTTCGACTTTGAAGAAACCCTTTTGCCCAAAGAGCAGGCGGATGAGCGTGAGGGCGACGATGTTGTTGTGTTTACGGGCAGTGAGCTGATGCTTGATGAAATGGTTACGGCTAATATTTTGCTGGCAATGCCCATAAGGTATTTGTGCAGCGAAGGCTGCAGGGGGCTGTGCGCCGAGTGCGGCAAGGACCTAAACGAAGGCGGATGCGGCTGCAGGCATGAGAAAATCGATCCCCGGTTAGCTGTGTTATCAAAGCTTAATGATAAATAAATGTTTTTTTATTGGTAGGAGGTGTGTCACGTGGCAGTACCAAAGGGGAAAGTATCCAAAGCCAGAAGAGATAAAAGGCGCGCAAACTGGAAGCTTGAAGCGCCTAACTTTGTAAGATGTCCGCATTGTCAGGAATTTAAAATGCCCCATCGCGTATGTGGCAGTTGTGGCTATTACAACGGCAAAGAGGTTCTGAAAAAAGCGCAATAGGCTTTTTGTAAAAACTGCACAATGGGCAATGTGTCTGCCTGCGCTGTTTGCGCTCGGAGGCACATGGCTTGTTTTGTGGTATGGCAGGCTTCGTTTTGGGCCGCAGGGTGTGGCAGTACTGCCCTTGCGCCGGCTGTGAAGCGCCTGTGTTATTTTTACCTGACCGCAAGGTAGGCTCCGAGCGGGAAGGCGCGCATTCGGCAGATGTGTGTTTTTTTGCTGGTTTGCACCCTTTCCGTATGATTTTCGGAATGGGTGCTTTTGTTTTATCCGCAGAAAGGAGGCGTATAAGTTGGATACGAGAATAGGAATTGTTGGCATTGTGGTAGAGGATTTGTCCTGCACCGAGCAGGTGAACGCTGTTTTGCATGAATATGCCAGATTAATTGTGGGGAGAATGGGGCTTCCCCACAGGGAGCGCGGTGTGTCGGTAATATCTATTATTGTCGACGGCAGCAACGATGAGATCAGCGCCCTCACAGGTAAACTGGGCAGAATCGCCGGTGCTTCGGTAAAATCAATGATTACCAAGACTTCGGACAAAGGCGGCGGCAGTGGCGCTGTGTGAGTCTTGCTTGGGCGGTCAGCATGCGGATAGGGGTGAGTCTATGGAATGGAACAAGATGGATGCAAATGAATTTAGCGCGTATTTAAATATGGCTACGGAAAGTGAGCTGGCAGACGGTATAAGCTATTTTTGCCAGAATACCTCGCAGGAGGCGCTAAAGCAGCTTTTCGCATGTGCCAATACGCTTCGCGAGACGCACTACGGACGCAAGGTCTTCTTTCGCGGCCTGATAGAATTTTCAAGTTACTGCAAAAACGACTGCTATTACTGCGGCATCAGAAAAAGCAATGCCGCCGCCGTGCGCTACAGGCTGACAAAGCATGAAATTCTGGACTGCTGCCGCAAAGGCTACGATCTGGGATTCCGCACTTTCGTGCTGCAGGGCGGCGAAGATGCCTATTTTAATGACGACCGCTTATGCGATATGATATGTAAGATTAAGCAGGATTTCTGTGACTGCGCACTGACGCTCTCACTGGGCGAGCGCAGCTATGAATCCTACAAACGGCTGTTTGACGCAGGCGCCGACAGATACCTGTTGCGTCACGAAACGGCCGACGACTGCCACTATGCCAAGCTGCACCCGCCGCAGTTAAGCCTTCAAAACCGCAAGCAGTGCCTGTATGACCTCAAGGAAATTGGCTATCAGGTAGGGGCGGGCTTTATGGTGGGCTCGCCGTTTCAGACGTTTGAAGCATTGGCCAAGGATATGATATTTTTGCGGGAGCTGTCGCCGCATATGGTGGGGATAGGCCCATTTATCCCGCACAGGGACACGCCCTTTGCGCATCTGGCCACGCCTGCCGCTGACAGGACGCTTGTCATGCTTGCGCTGGTACGCATCATGCTGCCGAAGGTCTTGCTCCCTTCCACCACGGCGCTGGGGACGGTGGACGCGACAGGGCGCGAAAAGGGGCTTGCGGCGGGGGCGAACGTGGTGATGCCGAATTTGTCGCCGGTCGCGCACCGCAAGGACTATGCGCTCTACGATAACAAGATATGCACCGGGGAGGAAGCCGCGGAGTGTCTGGGCTGCCTGACAAAAAGGATCGTCAGCGCTGGATTTGAACCGGATTTTTCCCGCGGAGACCATACAGATTTGCGAGAGGGAGGTGGCTGCACATGAGGCTTGAGCATGATATGCTTGGCGATATGCGCCTTGATGATGAGGTTTACTACGGCATATACACGGCGCGGGCGCTGCAAAACTTCCCCATAACAGGCGTGCCGATACACCGTGAGCTTGCAGACGCGCTTGTCACGGTCAAGAAGGCGGCGGCGCTTGCCAACCGCGCCATAGGCGCGCTGGAGGGAAAAAAGGCGGACGCCGTTATTGTGGCGTGCGACGAAATACTTGCCGGTGCGCTGCGCGACCAGTTTGTGGTGGACTGCATGGCCGGAGGGGCAGGGACATCTGCAAACATGAACGTTAATGAAGTGATTGCCAACCGTGCCATAGAGCTGCTCGGCGGCAGCAAGGGCGATTATGCTGTAATCCATCCGCTCGACCATGTAAACCGGCATCAGTCCACCAACGATGTGTTTCCCACGGCGCTGCGCATTGCGGTGATACGCCTCTTAAAGCGGGTATCGGACTGCTTTGCCGAGCTGCAGTCGGCGCTGCAGGAAAAGGAAGAGGTATTCGCGGGCGTGCTAAAGCTTGGCAGGACACAGCTTGCCGATGCCGTGCCCGTTACGCTGGGGCAGGAGTTTGGTGCGTGGGCGCAGGCTGTCTCGCGTGACAGGTGGCGGCTGTATAAGGCGGAGGAGCGGCTGCGGCAGGTGAATATTGGCGGCACAGCCGTCGGCACCGGGCTTGACGCGCCGAGGGAATATATTTTCAATGTGATCGAGCGGCTGCGCGAGCTGACGGGGCTTGGGCTTGCGCGGGCGGAGTATATGATGGATCCCACGCAGAACGCCGATGTGTTTGCGGAGGTTTCGGGCTTTTTGAAGGCGGCGGCGGTCAATCTGACCAAGCTTTCGGGCGATTTGCGGCTGCTGTCGTCCGGGCCTGCGGGCGGGATCGGCGAGATTATGCTGCCAGCCGTGCAGGCGGGCTCATCCATCATGCCGGGCAAGGTCAATCCTGTTATGGCCGAGGCTGTGAGCCAGGCGGCGTTTCAGGTGATGGCTTGCGATACGGCCGTCACGCTGGCGGCCGCATCGGGGCAGCTTGAGCTAAATGCGTTTTTGCCGCTTATGGCGAAAAATCTTTTTGAAATGCTTGATATTTTAAACGGTGTATTGCCGCTTTTCACACAGCGTTGTGTGAAGGGGATCACGGCAAATGAGCAGGTCTGTCTGCGAAATTTGGAAGCAAGCCTTGCGCTTGTCACAGCGCTGGTCCCCTGCATCGGGTATGACAAGGCGTGCGAGGTTGCGGCAGGCTGCAGGCAGACGGGCATGAGTGTGCGCGACGCAGTGCTTGCGCAGGGGCTGATGAGCGCCGAAAGGCTTGATGCAATATTCACACCACAGCGGCTGACGTCGCCGTCGGCATCGGTAGAAAGGGGGAGTGAGCATGCAGAGCATGAATGAAACGCCCAGAGCGAGCCGGTTTGCCATAGGGCTTTTCGGCAGGCGCAATGCCGGCAAATCCTCGCTCATCAACGCGCTGGCGGGACAAGATGTGGCGGTAACGTCTGACGTGGCGGGCACCACTACCGATCCTGTATATAAGGCGATGGAGATTTTACCCATAGGACCTGTGGTATTGATCGATACGGCGGGGCTTGACGATACCGGCGAGCTTGGCAGGCTTCGTGTTGAAAAAACGTATGAGGTGCTGCGAAAGATAGACCTGGCACTTGTTGTGATTGACGCCGAAGCGGGCGCAAGCGAGTTTGAGATTAACTTTGCAGCTGAGCTTGTGGGCAGGAAAATCGCTTGCGTAGGTGTGCTGAACAAATGTGACAGGCTAAGCGCGGGGGAAGATGCGCTAAACGAGGCAGAAAAGGCTTTAAAAATACCAATAGTGCGTGCAAGCGCGCGGACGGGTGAGGGGATAGACGAGCTCAAAAAGCAGATCATCGCAAGCTCGGCATACGACGATGCTGAACCCGCGCTGGTCGCAGATTTGGTGCGGGCGGGCGATATCGCGGTTTTGGTAACGCCCATCGACAACGCGGCGCCAAAGGGGCGGCTGATTTTGCCGCAACAGCAGACCATACGCGACATCATAGAAAACGACGCGGTGGCGGTAATTACCAAGGAGCATGAGCTGAAACTGACGCTTGGGCGGCTGGCAGAACCGCCGGCCATTGTGATAACCGATTCTCAGGCGTTTTTAAAAGTATCGGCTGATACACCGCCAGACGTTCCTTTAACGTCATTTTCCATCCTGTTTGCCAGGCGCAACGCGGACCTTGCCGAAATGGTGCGCGGTGTAAAGCGTATTGAAAAGCTGAGGCCAAAGGATGTGGTACTGATTGCCGAGGGTTGCAGTCACCACAGGCAGGCCGATGATATCGGAAAAGTAAAAATCCCGCGCTGGATACGCCAGATAGCGGGCGCTGACATTGCATTCGAGTGGGTGAGCGGCGCGCAGTTTCCTGGGGACCTTAGTCAGTATGCGGTGATCGTGCATTGCGGCAGTTGTATGCTAAACCGCCGGGAGATGCAGTTTAGGCTGGAGAAGGCGCGCGCCTCCGGCGTCGCCATTACCAACTCCGGCGTACTCATTGCCTATGTGCAGGGCATCCTGCCGAGGGTTTTAAGCCCGTTTCCCGCCGCGCTTTTGGAACTGGAGCAGGGGTGAGCGAAAGTTTGCGCTAAAGCTGCAAAAGCAGTGCCGGCAGGAGCAAATATATAAGGAATTACGCTAAAGCAGGCAGTCGGGCGCAGCGCGAAAGCTGATGACAGTCCGCCCGCCAATTTGAGGAGTGAGTCAAAATGTATGATGTAAAATCAAAGGACGCAAACGAATTTATCGATGACGCAGAGGTGCTTGCTTCGCTTGAAGCGGCAAAAAAGCTGTCGGCGGATAAAGCAGAGATTGACAGGATCCTGGCCAAAGCGCAAAAGTATCATGGCCTTACCCACAGGGAAGCCGCTGTTTTGCTTGAAATCCAGGACGAGCAAACGTTAAATAAAATGTATGAGATTGCAAGGGAAATGAAGGAGACGATATACGGCAAGCGCATCGTTTTATTTGCGCCCCTTTACCTTTCCAGCTATTGTGTGAATAACTGCAAATACTGCGGCTACAAATGCCAGAACGATATCGCAAGGCGCAGACTCTCACAAGAGGAGCTGCGCGAAGAGGTGCGCGCTCTGGAAGCTATGGGGCATAAGCGGCTGCTTTTAGAAGCGGGGGAGGACGACAGCAACTGCCCCATCGAATATATCCTGGAATGTATCAATACCATCTACAGTGAGAAGTTCAAAAACGGTGCGATCCGCAGGGTGAACGTAGACATTGCCGCTACCACGGTGGAAAACTACGGAAAGCTCAAAGACGCGGGGATTGGTACATACATTCTGTTTCAGGAAACCTACCACAAGCCCACCTATCTTGCCATGCACAGCGGCCCGAAGCGCAACTACGAGTGGCATACCGAGGCAATGGACCGGGCTATGCAGGGCGGCATAGACGATGTGGGGATAGGCGCATTATACGGGCTGTATGATTACCGCTATGAAACCGTTGCGCTTCTGATGCACGCAGAGCACCTCGAAGCGGCGTACGGGGTGGGGCCCCACACCATTTCGTTCCCGCGTCTGCTTCCCGCCGAAGGGGTGGATTACGGCAGCTTCCAATTGGTGAACGACAGGGACTTTAAAAAGATTGTTGCTATTATCCGCCTGGCCGTGCCATACACCGGCATGATCCTCTCCACCAGGGAGGGCATCAGCTTTCGCAGGGAGCTGCTTGATATCGGCATTTCACAAATGAGCGCGGGCTCATGTGTCGGGGTGGGCGGATACGCCCAGAAAGGCGGGGAGCAGGCATGTGAAACCGGGGAAACACCGCAGTTTTACCTGGCCGACCACAGAAAGCCGCTCGATGTGCTAAAGTGGCTGGTAGAGGACGGGTATGTGCCCAGCTACTGCACCGCGTGTTACCGTGAGGGCAGGACGGGCGACCGTTTTATGCCGCTTGCCAAGTCCGGGCAGATAGGCAATTTCTGCTCGCCGAACGCCCTGCTTACCTTTGAAGAATATCTAAGCGATTATGGCGATGACGAGCTTAGGCAAATGGGCAGAAAGCTTATCGATAAAGAAATCGCAAATGTGCCCGATGAAAAGCGGAGGGCGGCGGCGACGGCATATTTGGCGCGTATCCGCAGCGGTGAGCGGGACTTAAGATTTTAGTAATCGGTTTGTAATCCGCCAAAGCATTAAAAAATCAGCGTCTGTCTTTGATACAGACGCTGATTTTTTATCATGCGTATCATTTTTATAGTCGATCCACTCCAAAAGGGTCTGAAGATTTGCGAGAATTTTTTCCGCCAGGCAGGGCGGAGGACGACGGTGGGCTGGCGCCCGCCTAGGACGACAACGCAGCATGGTGGGAAAAAGGCCCCAAAGACCAGACTGTTTTGGGGTGGATCGACTATATCATTCAATATCTCAAGGCGTTGCCTGGGGCGGCAGGCCGGTTGCTTCGCTATTATCTTTGATCAGCAAGGCACTCCTTTCAAGAGGCTCGTCAAACACAAGGCTGCCGAAGCTTTCAACCTTTTTGCCCTCAATTAAGAACTGTACCCTTTCTATGCCGCTGATCTCGGTAAGCGAATCAACAATAGAATATACGGTCATAATCTCTGCACTGCTGCCTGCCGTATATTTTTCAATAAATTCCTTTGAAAAATTCACAAAGCAAATATTTTCCTTGGTTTCCACCGACAAAAGCTTGGTTTCGGCGGGGATCGGCTTTTGAAGCTGTTTGTTTTCCGAGCCTTTCATAAGCTCTATCACAGCCAGCTTGGCAAGCGGCTCTTTGTCCTTAAGCGTCACCGTGCGTTTTTCCGGCTGCAGATGCTCGCCGTCGGCGGCGGGGAAGTATAATGAAAGCTCGACCGAATCTGTCTGGGTTTTGGAGCCTTCATAGACAATATCGTCTTTGCCGAGAGCGCCAAGCGGCTTTTTATTGGTGCCGATCAGCTCCTGACCGTTCACTAAAATTACCACCTTGGACACGCCAGCTGCATCGCAGAGGGTGTTGACCACAGTAAATGCCGCAAGCATATTATCGGCGTTTGACGCGCTGTAATAGTCTTTTGAAAAATCAACCGTTGCGATATCTTCTTTAAGTGTTAAGGAAAGCAGCTGTGTTTTTTCGGGGATGGCCCGCTTTAAATCAACGCTGTTTTTGGGACCGGCGATCAGCATATTCACAAGCTCTGCAAGACCGGCCTCACCTGGGGTAAACTGCATCTTCCTTTGTTCCTTCACAAGCGTTGTTTTGGTATTGTCCAAAAAATACAGCGACACGGTATTCCCGTTGCCGGAATCAGCGTTGGGGTTAAAGGTGTGCGTAGCGGCCAGGTACCCGGCCGCGGCTAAAGCGATAACGGCTGTAACAATCAACACAATAAGAATTGCCGTTTTACTTTTTTTCAATAAATATCACCGCCAAATTCATACTTGGTTCTATGCTGAAAAAGTGAAGACTATTTTCATTATAAGCTAAAATCATTACAAAACTGTTAAAACCCGAAAAATGCTTATTTTCCGGCATATGGCAGGATAATAATGAACCTGCTGCCTACGCCTTCCTCGCTGATGACTTCAATATGGCCGCCGTGGAGGTTCACTGCGTCCGAAGCGATTGCAAGCCCGAGGCCGGTGCCGCCTGTAGTGCGCGCTCTGGCCTTGTCGACCCGGTAAAAGCGGTCAAAAATGCGTCCCGTTTCTTCTTTCGGGATACCGATTCCGTTATCCTCTATTTCTATGATGGTGCTGTTTAAATCTGTGGACAGCCGGATGCCCACCGCACCGCCCTGCTCGGTGTATTTGATGCTGTTGTCCACGATATTGTAGACTGCTTCATAGATTTTGTCCTTATCAAGAAGCATTTCAACTTCATCTTCGGCACTGTGGGCAAAGGAAAGCGCGATGCCCCTTTCTTTGGCGAGGGGTCGCAGCTTGCGGACAATCACCTCAAGCAGGCGGTTTACATTCACCGTTTCAAATTCCGCACGGTTGTGCGCCGAATCGTTTTTGGTCAGCTCAAGCAGACGCTCTATAATACGGTTAAGCCGGTCTACTTCGTTATTCATATCTACCAGGAATTCCCTGACCATTTCAGGATCAATATCGGGCGACTGCAGAATGGATTCCGAGAGCAGCTTTATTGTGGAAAGCGGCGTTTTAAGCTCATGCGATGCGTCCGAAACAAACATTTTTCGCTTTTCCTCAAGCACCATCAGGTGCTGGCTCATGGTGTTGAAGGCCACACCCAGGCGTGCGATCTCATCCTTGCCATGGACATCCATACGCTGATTGAAATTGCCTGCCGCGACAGCATCGGCCACCTGTGTAAACCTTGCCAGAGGCGAGGTGACGACGCCCGCTAAAAGCGCGCTTAAAACGGCGATCATAATACTGATAATAAGCGACAGGGTGACTAAGGAGGACTGTGTGTCGTGCAGAAAGTCGGTTACGTCCTGCAAAGACTGCCGCAGATAGATCACGCCGACAGTTGTGCCGTCCTTTAAAACAGGTATTGCCGCATCCATGCTGTAGGAGGCGTTCTCATTCTGATAAACGCTGTTTGACGTGATGCCTACCAAGGCAGACTTCACGGTATCTTTAATAAATATTTTATCCTTCAGGCTGTTTGTGGTGTCGTTGTCATAAAGCACCATGGACTGTGTGTCAAGCACCAGCAGACGCATGGGCTTGTCAATGAACAGATCCTTGGTAGCGCTTGTGACGTCTATCATATCCGTGATATCGGCCGAAGCGATATCACCCTTGCTCGTTATCACCTCCGCCACAACATTTGCTTTGGTGAACATAGTAACCTTTTCACGCTCATAAAAATATTCCTTGAGGGAAGAAAGAATATATACGCTCAGCAAAAAAAGCGTCAGAAGAATGATTAAAACATAGGTAAACACCATTTTCCAACGCAGTGAGGAAGGATGTATTTTAAAGTCAATCCTCTTTATAATAGTAACCTACCCCCCATTTGGTGTGGATGAAGGCGGGCTGCGCGGGATCGGGCTCAATCTTTTCGCGCAGGCGGCGGACATGCACGTCCACGGTGCGTATATCGCCGGGATATTCATACCCCCAGATGATATCGAGCAGGTTTTCCCTGCTGTACACACGGCCCGGGTTGGAGATGAACAGATCCAAAAGGTCAAATTCCTTAGCGGTCAGGTCTGTGCGCTTGTCACCGATTTTTGCGCGCCTGAAATTATAGTCAAGCTCAACGCGCCCGACAGAGCGCACTTTCGCGGCCGATGCCGATTCTTTGTGTGACAGACGCCTGGTGATGGCTTTGACCCTTGCCTTCAGCTCTAATATGTTAAAGGGCTTTGTCATATAGTCGTCCGCACCGTATTCGAGGCCCATGATCTTGTCCATATCCTCGCTCTTGGCAGTGAGCATGAGAATGGGCACGTTTGAAAACTCACGTATTTTCTGGCATGCAGTAAGCCCATCAATTTTTGGCAGCATAAGGTCAAGAATAATTAAGTCTATGGATTTGTCCCTTGCCATTTTCACGGCTTCTTCACCGTCATAGGCGGTTTCACAGACAAACCCGTCCTGTTCAAAGTTGAACTTGATCCCCTTGACCAAAAGCTTTTCGTCGTCCACAATAAGTATCTTCATATTTGCAGGCTCCTTCCTTTGACATGCTATTTAATACAGATAAGGTCCTTGATGGCTTCAAAGCGCTTTTCGCCTATTCCGGTGACCTTCATGATGTCCTGAATGGTTTCAAACGCACCGTTTTTGCTGCGGTAATCTATAATATTTTTGGCATATGCAGGGCCGATGCCGGGAAGCATGTCGAGTTCTTCTGCGCCTGCCGTATTTATGTTTACCTTGTTGTCCACCGACGGGGTAGGTTTGGCGGGCGTTTGCGGGGCAACTCTTTTCACAGTGCCGCCCGCGCTGCCTTGCGCGTTTTTCACTACGCTGCCGGAGGATGCGCTTTTGGCCTCCGACGCGCCCGACGATTTTGAAGGGATATTGATTTCGTCCTGGTCGCAGAGCTTTAAGGCAAGATTGATGTATTCCTCGCCGGCGTTTGGGGTAAGTCCGCCTGCTGCCGCTATCGCATCGCTTACGCGTGCGCCGTCGTCCAGTTCGTAAAGGCCGGGATTTGCCACCTCGCCCTTGATATGAACCGTGATTTTAACAGCGGGAGAAGGGGTCGGCTGGGCGGTCGGGAGCGGGGAAGGGGACGGACTGAAATATTCAACCGGCATCGCACCGATACTCATGGTTTCACCGGAATCTTTCTCATAGCCATAGTTTAACATAAGCGTGCCTGCAATGGCAAGAACAGCTGCAAAACAAATCATGGCAATCATCTTCGATTTTTTGTCAAATTTCAATATATATCCCTCTTTTTCTACAAAGTTCGCGATTTATATATAGTTCTATTTTGCGCCTCAAATATCCTTCTATGGTTAAGAAAATAGTTGCGGCTGCAACGATAAAGCGCACGATGGGCTATGTATAAAACTGTTTAGCCGGCAAGGGCCGGCAAAACACAAAAGACCACGCCTGACAGGCTTGTGACTACCTTAGTCAGAAATGGTCTTTTGAAATGGTATGGATTGGCAACGAGATCATAGATGGTGCGGGCACTATCCGGCATATGGCAAATTATTTTGCTTTGGGACTGAAGATCAGTGCAATAAAATAGCCGAATACGATAGAAGCGGCGATACCGCCTGCAGTGGCGGCAATGCCGCCTGTGAAAACGCCTATCAGGCCGTTTTCTGTAATTCCTTTGATTGCGCCCTTGCCGAGCGAGTAGCCAAAGCCCACTATCGGCACCGTCGCGCCGGCACCGGCAAATTCCACAAGCTTTTCATACAGCCCGAGCACCGTTAGAATCACGCCGGCTACCACAAATGAAACGAGGATCCTGGCAGGAGTGAGCTTGGTTTTGTCAATTAGGATCTGACCGATGGCGCAAATAGCGCCGCCGACTAAAAACGCTTTTAAATACATTGTCCACATTTACGCAAGACTCCTTTGTACGGTAATGGCGTGAGCGATACAGGGTATGCTCTCGTTTTGCAACAAGGACAGGGGATTCATCAGCGCGCCTGTGCCAACAAACAGCACGCGGTTAAGCTCGCCTCGCCGCAGCCTTTCTAAGATATAGCTGCAAAATACCACGCCGCTGCACCCGCAGCCGCTGCCGCCGGCGTGAACATCCTGCGCCTCTGTGTAAAATATCATATTGCCGCAATCGTTGTAATTGGCAGAAAGGTCATATCCTTGTGCGGCCAGCAGCTCTTTTGTGATCTGTGTGCCGATGGAAGCCAGATCACCCGAAACGATCAAGTCGTAGTCGGACGGCTTTCTGCCGGTGTCGGCAAAGTGTGCGGCAATGGTGTCCACCGCAGCGGGCGCCATTGCCGCACCCATATTGTTTGCGTCCTTGATACCCATATCCACGATTTTCCCTGTTGTAACGTGCGTCACATACGGGCCGCCGCCGCAGGAGGCAAGCACGCAGCTTCCCGAGCCCGTAACCGTCCATTGTGCGGTTGGCGGACGCTGTCCGCCGTACTCAAGCGGATAGCGGTACTGCTTTTCGGCAGAGCAAAAGTGCGACGACGTTACCGCCACGGTATAGTCTGCGTAGCCGCCATCCAATGTGAGCGCGGAAATAGCTATGCTCTCGGCCATGGTGGAGCATGCGCCGTAAAGGCCCCAGAACGGAATGTTTATGTCCTTCAGGGCGTAGTGCGACCCGGCACATTGGTTCAAAAGATCCCCGGCAAAGATATAATCGATGTCGCCAGTGGTCAGCTTCGCCTTATCCAGCGCCTTTTGGATGGCGGACTTCTGAAGCTTGCTTTCCGCCTTTTCCCACGACGTTTCGCCATACATATCGTCGGTCAGTATTTCGTCAAACCAGCGCGCAAGCGGGCCCTGGCCTTCCTTTGTGCCTACAATACCTGCCTCCGCCAGAATGGTGGGCGGAGTTTCCAGAGCTACTGTTTGTTTACCCAGCTTTTTTTTTGCCATGAAGAATTCTACCTCTTTTCCCGCGCCCGCCCCGGTGTGTTTGTCACAAGTCATTGCCGGTCCCGGAGCTTAGTTCGTGCAGGCACGATCTGTTGGGCGTCATGTAAAATGCCAGATTTATATTTTCCAGTTCGGGCGGTATATATACAGCCAAATGAAAATCTGATTTTGTTTGCCGCTTGTGTTTGGCGGCCAAATTGACAATAGGGAATTAAATGGTATAATAAACGCGCCAACGTTATAAAACCTTGTCGGTTTTATTTCTTTCGCGTTTATTGGATCGGTAGGAGCGGGGCCGATTTGCGGATTGCATTTTTGATATAATAAATGCAATCAAGGGAATAAACCCTCTTGGGTTTATCCAATATGCGTTTATTGGATCGGTGTGTAGCAAGCTGACTGCGGCTTGCACTTATGATATAACGCAGCTGCGAGATGATTGTGGGAGGGGAAACTGATGCGGGCGGTGGTATCCAGGGTATTGGAGGCAGATGTGACGGCGGACGGCTTGCCGTCAGGCAAAATCGGACGCGGTATGCTTATTTTGCTCGGCATTGACAGGCGTGATACACTGCGGGAAGCAGAATATCTGGCCGAAAAATGCTGCGGTCTGCGGATTTTTGAGGATAACGGCGGGAAAATGAACCTTTCATGCACAGACGTGGGCGGCGGGCTTTTGATTGTATCGAACTTTACCCTATGCGGAGATTGCCGCAAGGGAAAACGTCCGAGCTTTGATGCGGCAGCCCGCCCGGAGCAGGCAAATGCGCTCTATGCGCACTTTATAGAAAAATGCGCGGCTGCAGGGCTGACTGTCGCTACAGGCGTGTTCGGTGCGGATATGCAGATCCGTCAGCTTTGCGACGGGCCGGTTACGCTGGTGCTTGACACCCGCGATATCATGCCGCGCACATGAAAGGGCAGGGTGCGAATATGAAAATCCTTGTGGATTCCGATGCTTGCCCTGTGCGGGCGATTATTGTGGAAGAAGCCAAGAAACGCGGTATGGCGGTTGTTATGGTGTGCGACAACAGTCATATTATCAGTGATGGTTACAGCAGTGTCGTCACGGTTGATAAGGGTGCCGACAGTGCGGATTTTGCACTGGTGAACATGACGGAGGCCGGCGATGTTGTGGTAACGCAGGATTTCGGTGTGGCGGCCATGGCGCTTTCCAAGGGTGCGCGGGCAGTGAGCCAGGATGGTACGGTATTTGATTCGCAAAATTTAGACCGTTTGCTTTTTGAGCGGTTTTTGGGCGGCAAGGTGCGGCGTGCGGGCGGCCGGACCAAAGGTCCGAAAAAACGCGGAAAAGATCGGGATGAAGCGTTCCGTCAGGCATTTATACGGCTCCTTGGGGCGCCGTAAGCGTAGGCCTGTTTATGCGGCTTACGGGAAAGCACAAAAAAATACTTGACATATCCTTAGTGCGGTGTTAATATATAAAATAATGATAGAGGCGCGTTTTTCATCAGTAGGGTCAGACAAGACCGGCGGCGGTCGATTGGAGTCTGGCACGAAAGGGGCAAACGCCGAAGGGTTGAAGCGTCCGTCCGCTTTGATGCCTGGGGGTATGGTTAACAGCCGTGCAACTGTCACCGCAGCCTTGCGGTGGAGAGCTATTTGCTTATAGAGACAGGCGTTTTTTCGCCTAAACTTATGGCAGCGGCTCGTAGTCGGTGCTTTTTGTTAATTTGAAGGAAATTACTACCCAAAGGTAGTAATGACGGAAAATCAAAAAAGTTTACCTTAAAAAGGTGAGCGCAGCGAACGTTTGTTGCCGAAGGCAACTTTTTTATATTTGTTTCCCCAAAGCGCTTTGCAGGGCGGGGGAGACGTGAAAAAGGTGTTGCCGCAAAATTTATTATGATATGATTGGAGAAGATTATTATGAAAAGCTATAAAGTAGGCATTGTGGGTGCAACGGGAATGGTAGGGCAGCGGTTTGCGACGCTTTTGAGCGGGCATCCCTGGTTTAACGTGGTTGCTTTGGCGGCGTCGCCGCGTTCTGCCGGCAAAACATACGGCCAGGCTGTGGGCGAAAGGTGGGCTATGAGTACGCCTGTCCCTGCTGAGCTTAAGGATATGGTTGTGTTGGACGCGGAGGCGGACAAGGAAATCATTGCCGGTGCGGTTGACTTCATATTCTGCGCGGTAGATATGAAAAAGGATGAGATCAAAGCGCTTGAGGAAAGCTATGCCAGGCTCGAGTGCCCCGTCATCTCCAACAATTCGGCGAACAGACAGGTCGGGGATGTCCCCATGATTATCCCCGAAATCAATCCCGGCCACGCCTGCATCATTGACGCGCAGCGCAAACGGCTCGGCACAAAACGCGGGTTTATTGCGGTAAAATCAAACTGCTCCCTGCAGAGTTATGTGCCGGCGCTGCATCCGCTGAAGGAATTCGGTATCAAGGCAGTGGCGGCATGTACCTATCAGGCGATTTCGGGCGCGGGCAAAACCTTTGAGACATGGCCCGAGATGGCGGATAATATCATTCCCTACATCGGCGGTGAAGAGGAAAAGAGCGAAACAGAGCCTATGAAGATATGGGGCAGCATCGCAGGTGATGTGATTGTGCCCGCCACAGAGCCTGCAATCACAACCCAGTGTATTCGCGTGCCTGTCACAGACGGCCATACGGCCGCGGTGTTTGTGTCGTTTGCAAACCCGCCCACGGTGGAGCAGGTAATAGAAAAATGGCGCAGCTACAAAGGCGAGCCGCAGGAGCTTAACCTTCCGTCGGCGCCTAAGCAGGTTTTGCACTACTTCGAAGATCCGGCCCGTCCGCAGGCTAAAACCGAGCGTGAGTTGGAAAAAGGTATGGCTGTGTCTATCGGCAGGGCAAGGGGCGATAGCCTGTTCGATCTGAAATTTGTGTGCTTATCGCACAATACGCTTCGCGGCGCGGCAGGCGGAGCGGTGCTGATGGCGGAGCTTTTGGCAGCGAAAGGCTATTTTGACTGATGCATAAACCGGGCAATGGTTTATTGTTTGCAGGCAGTGATTACAACTTGAATAAAACAGACATATAATATAGCAGAGACTTTTTTGCGCCTGCCGGGGCGGGAGGGCAAATCAGTAAAGAAGGGGATGGCAGCATGAAAAAGACATTGTTTACCGGTTCGGGCGTCGCGATCGTGACCCCGTTTACCAAGGATGGCATAGACTTTGAAAAGCTCGGCGAGCTGATCGAATGGCATATCGCCAGCAAGACAGATGCCATTATCATATGCGGCACAACAGGCGAGGCGTCCACCATGCCCGACCCGGAGCACAAAGCGGCGATTGCGTATGCGGTGGAGAAGACGGCGGGCAGAATCCCTGTGATTGCGGGCACCGGCTCCAACGACACACGCCATGCGATTGAACTGAGCGTGTATGCGCAAGACTGCGGTGCGGACGGAATTTTGGTGGTTACGCCGTATTATAACAAGACAACTCAGAAAGGACTTTATTACCACTACAGGGAGATTGCCGGGAGCGTACATATTCCTGTGGTGATTTATAATGTCCCATCCAGAACGGGCCTTTGCGTTTCTATAGAGACGCTTGGTGAGCTTGCCAGCATAGAAAATATTACCGCCATCAAAGAGGCAAGCGGCGACCTGGTTTATTTGTCGCGAATCGCGGCCGAAATACCGGACTTAGATATTTATTCGGGCAATGACGATATCATTATTCCCGCCATGTCGGTGGGCGCGCTGGGCGTCATCTCCGTTGCGGCCAATATCATCCCGGTTCAGATACACGATATGTGCCGGCTTTATTTAGACGGCGATACAAAAGCGGCAGCTGCGCTGCAGCTTAAGACACTTGACCTCATCCGCAAGCTGTTTATTGAAGTCAACCCTGTTCCGATCAAAACTGCCATGAATTTGCTGGGCTTTGGCGTGGGTGATCTTCGAATGCCGTTGTGCGAAATGGAGTCCGGCAACCTTGAGATCTTGAAAAAGGCGTTGACAGACTACGGTTTGGCATTAAAATAAAAAAGTTGCCTTCGGCAGCAAATGTTCGCGACGCTCACTTTGTAAGGTAAACTTTTTTAAAACTCAGGAAATATGCTAAAATGGCGTATTTCCTGCCGTTATAAGAAAAGCTTCGACTTACCAAGGATAAGGGATGTGAAAGCATGTTAAAAATACTGCTAAGCGGCTGCAACGGCAAGATGGGCCAGGTGATATCGCGTCTTGTTGAGCAAGAGGAAGGTATCGGTATCGTTGCCGGGTTTGATATCAATGATTCAAGAAAAAACCCATACCCGGTCTACACCGATGCAGACGCTTTCGGGGGAAGTGCGGATGTCATTATCGATTTTTCGCATCCGGACGGGCTGGGCGAGCTGCTCAGCTTTGCGATGAGTCGTAAGATCCCAACTGTGGTCTGCACAACAGGTTTGTCGGGCGGGCAGATTGAGCGGCTGCACCATGCCTCCGGCAAGATTCCGATTTTCTTCTCAGCCAATATGAGTCTGGGGGTAAATCTTATCATTGATTTGGCGACGCGGGCTGCCAAGCTTTTAGAGGGCAATTTTGACATTGAAATCATAGAAAAGCACCACAACCAAAAGATTGACGCGCCCAGCGGAACAGCGCTTGCCATCGCTGATGCGATTTCAGACGCGCTTGCCAGCCGTCCCGCCTATGTGTATGACCGCCACTCGTCTCGAAAAAAACGCTCCGCTGGTGAAATCGGTCTGCATGCTGTCCGCGGCGGCACCATTGTGGGGGAGCATGAGGTGCTTTTTGCGGGAACCGATGAGGTTATCCAGATCAAGCACCAGGCAACGTCCAAAGAAGTGTTTGCCGTAGGCGCAATACGTGCGGCAAAGTTTCTGGCGGGCAAGGCGGCAGGTCTGTATAGCATGAAGGATCTTGTCAGTCAGATATAGCATGACACAGCGTTAGTATAGAAGCTGAAAGGAGGCAGGTTTCCATGATTAGGAGTATCACGGATTTATGGATCGCAGACGATATTTCCATGATTACAGTGGGTAATATGCCCAATGGCATCACCAGCGTTGCCAGAGTGTTTGACGCGTTGGGCAGCGCTGGGATAAACATAGACATGATCAGCTATTTGCCTGACCAGAAGGATACGACGGTGGTTTCCTTTACCGTTTCAGACAGGGATTTTGCAAAAACGCTTGAAATCCTGGGAAGGTTTCAGAAGGTGCTGGGCGATCATGCTACGCAGGTGAACGCCGGCAATGTCAAGCTTACCTTGCACGGTGAAGCCATGCGTGATGCGCCGGGGGTTGCGGCGGCGGTTTTCGGACATCTGGCGCAAAGCATGATAGAAGCCAAGCTGATCACCACAAGTGAAACAGAGATAGCCTTTCTGGTGGATGCGAAGGATGCCGACAAGGCGGCCACCGTGCTCAGGGACGGGTTTGGCGTATAGCGGATATCGCCTGTGTAAGGCATGCAGCTAGCTGTACGCAGACTCGCACAGTCAGGCGCCAATATAGTTAAAAAAAGACCGGCTTCCTATGATGGCAAAACCATTAGGAAGTCGTTTTTTTTACAACAATGGAGATTATACCGTTTCGGCCCAGTTTCCTGAATTTTAAAAAGTCTACCTACAAAACCTGCGCCCGCAGGAGCAGTCAAATTTTAATTAACTTTTAACTTTTTTATGTTGAATTTCCTTCAGTTCTTTATTGACTTTATCTGTACATTTGCTACAATAATAGTATCAAAAATATGCTTTCTGATAGTATGATGCTGACGGAGGAAAAAATTTATGAAATCAAAGGTTAAAATGCTTAAAGCTATATCACTGCTTATGGTGTTTGCCATGCTTTTGACGTGCGCAGGGCCGTTGCGGCTTTTCTCTGTGTTCGCAGACGATACTACCCCGTCTGCCACTGCCTCTTTGCCCGGTGACACGCAGCTGTGGAGCATGGATTTTACCGGAGCAATAGCCGGCATCGGCGCCGACAGTACCGATCCGTCCCGGTGGAATATGATCTTTGAGGGCACAGCTTCAAGAAAATATGACCCCACAGGGGACACCAGCAATATCACAGGATATTTTCTTGCGAATGCGGCTTCAGCATCTAAAACAAAGACGCTGACGGCAGCTAAAGGATTTTTGAATGCGCAGGGCGAAACGGTGGTCAGCACCAGAATTTATCTGCCGGAGGCCGAGATAGGCAGCCGCCAGCCACTGACCATCAACTTTGCGGGAAATAAGATTGTTACGTTTACATATGACAGCGGCGCAGGGGACTATACCTGGACGGCGGGTGATGATGCGGCAGCTTCGGGCAGAGCAGGCGCCAATGAGTGGATTAAGCTTGACGGAATTTTTGTCCCCGGGAGCGGCGATACCAATGAAATCCGGTGGGCAAATACTGCCATGACAGCGGTGCTGAGCGGAAACCTTAAAAATATGAACAGCGAAGCGCAGAGTAAAATAGCGGTAACGCGCAGCGTAAGCATTGCCTATACGGCGGACTGGGGTTCATCTGCTTATCCGCGTTTTTCCGCAGTCATGAGCGCACCCATGGGGAGCAAGTGCGGCTTCTATCTTGACGATTTGCGCATATACCTGCCGGATTCGCTTATCATCTCGAATATGGCCCCGGACACCTACTCTGACGACATATACCGGAATGTTAAATTGGACGGCAATGTGACGCTTAAGTTTAACCACGATATTGACGTTTCAGCGTTTAATTCAGGCATGGTAAGTGTTAAGAAGCTGGACAACACAACTGTAAACTTTACATCGGCAATTATAGATAAGTCCATCCCGAATGTACTTGTAATCAGCTTTGCCTCCAATCCGTTAAGCTACTACACAAACTACAAAGTGGTTCTGAGCACAAGTCTTGGAGATGTAACGGGAAGGGTCTTGAGCGCGGCGACCAATACAGGGTACTTCAGCACAGCGGGCGCTTCCGGCACACTGCCTACGCCCATGCCGGTACCTGCCCAGCCTCCGGGAGGGTATGTCATGCCCGACAAGTACAACACAGGGCATACAAGCGACTATGAAGACCTTGTGGACATTGGCACAAAGTATCCTGAACTGGCCAATTGGCGTAAAGAAATTACCCAGGAGATAGCCGACAAGTACGGCAGGGTATTCGAAGGCTTCGTCATGCAAACCGGCTGCATAGATGTGTACGCAGACAACGTAATAATCAGGGACTTCTACACAGCCGGAAATGCCGACTACCACATCAAGAACTTTGGCGGAAGAGACCTTGTTATTCAAGACGGCGAGCTGGTAGGATCAGCATCCGCTAATATTCAGGGCGGCGGACCGGGGCTCATGACAATGAGACGTTTGCATTTTCATGAGGCGGAGGGAGATTACTTGAAGCCGGCCTATAACTGGCTGGTAGAATCGTGCTATATGCACTCGAATGGCATAAATCCTGAAAAGCATTCGGACGGTATTCAGCCGTCAGGCGTAAGCCCCACGTTTGCGGCGACCAACATCCGCATTCTCGGCAACCGTATAGAGTCGCTGCAGCTGCCGCCCCAGTATAACGGCACCTCAGTCATCATGGGCAACGCCAGCATAGGTCCGGTCAGCAACCTGTATGTCATGTACAACTGGGTTAACGGCGGAGGGTATACCTTCTATTGCGATGAAAAACCTTATGATATAACCAATACATCGTATTCATATAACCTGATCGGCGAAGGTTACAGGTACGGACTCTACCATTGGCAAACAGCGCATGTCCCAACGACAGACGGCAATGTTTTGCTCAATACCGCCGATGTGCCATGTGCGGGAAGTATAGTATATAAGGACGGATCCGGCAACCGGATCTATGATCTGGCGGATGCGGGCAGCAGCCTGACCTGTATGGTCAACTTTGCGAACTACACGCTCAGGGCACAGAATGTATCGGTAGTG